>NZ_CAXAUC010000013.1:0-96162 GCF_963972205.1 uncultured Gilvimarinus sp.
AAAAACACATTAGCCTATGAAGCTAGTTGGCTGACACAGAGTTTTGAACACCCTCTCTGAAATATCTCTTTTAAGACAAACCTGAACGCCATTAATAAATATTTCCGCAACAACTGAGCTGCACAAAAGCTGCTCATCTGTCCAAGAAACTATCTCATATCCCAACACATAAACGAGAAAATCCATAATTGTGGACTTTCCGGTTGAGTTCCACCCGCGAATTATATTCACTCCAGGGTGGAAATCTTGGTCATATACATGATTTGAACCACGCAATACTATTAATCGACCAAGTCTTAATGTTGATTTACTCATACCAGCTCCACATCATAACGAAACTCCATTAACCCCGTTCTTGCCTTTAATCCTTTTTTTCCTTTAAATCCAATTGTTGGGAACTCGTTTACAAGCATCCTGAACCACTCCTCTTCAACAAGATCATTCTCTTTCAATCCAATTAAAATTTCGTCAGGAAGAACTATATTAGCTCGCTCCAATCTTCCCTCGCTAAAAGCTTCAAGGTCAATAAAATTCTTCGCCAATAAATTTTGTATTGCTGTAGTTTGTATGGGCTCTAGTTCATACATGATTCTTTTAATATTCGAAAGCCTTTCATATGGCTCGGGAATTTTTTTAACACTCGCTTGAACGCGGAAAGCTCAGCAGGGAAAGGTTTAATATTTTTCAACAAGCTAGGAAAAGTTGTATAAAAATCAATAATTCTATACAAATCGGTATCGATTGAAGGATGCTGCGTACTTTCAAGTATTAGCAGCAAACGATATACACAATGATTAACGTCATGAATTGGGTGGTATATTAGCATGTCTCATCCCACACCAAGTGACACTTCCCTGTAAGAAAAAAAAGCATACCAAGGATTAATTCTTTCGTTACCTCATCGTCAAACTCGATAATTGCACTATGTGCAGGCTCTATAATTCTATCAAAAACTATAGCGTCAACTTCTGACGCAGGCGCCTTCTCCCTGATTCTTGGGCGAACAAACATGTCAAAGCTAACAAGTATATGAGAGAGGATTTGCACAAACACCTTCTGTTCGGTTAGTGACATCTGCGACTTACATACCCGCCTAGCAAATCTACTCTTATACCGTATCGCGTTTCCAAGAAGATCTTCTCTGCCACCATTTTTTAGCTTGTTCTCAAGGCCAATAATTTCCCTGCATGGATGAGCCGTCACATATTCTGTGAGCTCCTCAATAATATCAACCAGCTCTTGATTTTCTTCTGCAGCTGTAAGGATTTTTTTTATAGTCTTTTCGAGTGCATTGGCTTTGGCCATAACCACATCTCCGAAGTAGTTATGGCCGTTATGACTTGCACTATCCTGATAAGAAACTCCCTTGGACATACTTAAAACCTGTTATCTCCTTGGTGCTTTGAGTCGTCACGATAGACAACTGATGGGCCTGTAGCGCCACGCTGTTTTCCTATCACTATTGCAAGTAATAAGGCCAGTCCGAATACGCCGATCACTAGAATAGCGATATAGAACATCTTATCGCTACCAAAAAGATCGATAATTTGCTGTTGAAAAAGAGCTTTTAGTAGCAAGCTGAAAAGCAGCCCTACCACACCCACAGCACCAGCAGTTTTCAATGCTAATTTCCAAATCGGATCCATCTTCTACACTCTGCTTAACACGTCAATGTTGTAATTGAATTTACTATTGTTCCTTTCAATCCTGCTATTACTACTTCATTTAATATAACCAAACCCCTATCCTTGATTAACCTTAATACAACCAACGTATAACAGCTTATTAGTGTGCGAGTTGAAAGACGCGCCCGGCAACCTAACTCATTAACAATAAACACAGCATCCGCAACGTAAGCCTTTGTTTTTAATTAAATTTTAAAACCAGTGCGAGTTATTTTTGCAATTTAAAAGTGAGCCGGCTCACAATAAACTCGCGGTTGCGCGCTTTGGTGATAAAGGAGAAGGGATAAAGGGACTTAAAGCAAAATTCCATTTAAACATTGCTCTCCGTTTTAATACGTGGCGATATTAGTAATCGCTTGTTATCCACCGATGGTAACCGATAATGATTTTCATGCCAAGCAGGGAACGCTGGTATGACGCTGTAGCCTAATAAATATAATACTCCACGGTCAGCAAGCTACGGAGTGAGGCTGTTAGATCCCCTGCAGCCAGCCGAGCGCAGACCTATTTTAGTGGGCAAGCAAACAGGACGTTTGCGCAAGCATCGCCAGGCCATGGAGAAGGTGAATGCCGGAGGCAGAGAGGCCGGCCTGGGCCGCTGCGTGTCGATGCGGCCCGCTAAAATCGGTCGGAGCGAGGGGACCCGTTAGGGCTGAGATGCCGGGGTGGCCTCTTTTGGTTACTTTTCTGGCCAAACAGAAAAGTCACTCGCCCGCCCGGCGACTGAGGGCACACAGAACAGTTACCAACCAATGTAATCGTATGGCAGGCACCCAAAGCACTCCGTAGCTAACAAAGCCACTAGATACCGGCTCAAAGCCGGTATGACGGAGAAGTCCGCGTTAGCGGCAACAACCCACTACCTTCCCCCATCCCCAACACCCGGCCCAAACGGCTTAGTCAACAAAATCAACTTAGGCAACAGGGTCAACGAGCCGAGTATCGCAGCAAACATAGCGAGCGCAGTTAACAAACCGAAGTAAATGGACGGAATAAAATTCGAGAACGCGAGAATCGAGAAACCGACAATAATAATAACAGCGGTGTAATACATCGCCCGGCCGATAGAGGCGTGAGAGCGGTGCATTGCCTCGATGTAATCGCCACAACGGGCGAGCTCATCGCGGAAACGGTATAAGTAGTGAATCGCGTGATCGACGCCAACACCGACGGTAATCGCGGCGATGGTAATGGTCATCATATCCAGCGGTACGCCGGCGAGCCCCATGCCACCTAGCACAACACCGGCGGCCAATAAGTTGGGCAGCAGGGAAATAATGGCCACGGTAAGCGAGCGGAACAGCACCAAGAACATAAACATAATGCCCAAAAACACCGCACCTAAGGTAACAATTTGCGAGCGAAACAAGCTTTGCAACATATTGTTGTACAGCACCAACATGCCGGTAAAGTGCACTTGCTCGGGGGCAAAGCCCACCTCATCGATGGCGTAGCGGCGGATTTTTTCGACCAGCTCGACCCGCTTTAAATCTTTGCTGGTTTCTTTTACCCGCAGCGTGATACGCGTTTGCTGATTGGCGTCCGAAATATAAGGCGTGACCAAGAAGCCGCGAATATCATCGGATAACATATTGCGCATCACCCCAAGCTCAAAGTTATTGAGGCGCCCACCGTTAATATCTTGTGCAACTTCGTACATGGTCGCCAGCGATTGCACTTTGCCCACTTCGGGCAGTGATTCCAGATAGCGATGCAACTGATCAATCGAGTCGAGCGACACAGTCGTAAACCACTCACTCTGCCCGCTCGACTGCCCCGCCTCATCCGCTGCGCCTTCGCCAAAAGGGTCGGCCTCGCCAAACGGGTCGTCGCCAAACGAGTCCTCGGCCGGAGCTTCGGCAAACGGATCGCCCTCACCAAATGGATCATCGCTTTCGCTTGGCTCGGCGTTGGCATTTTCACTGCTGTCAGTGGCTACCGGTTCAGGCGGCTGCGGCGCGTCGATAATAATATCTAAACTAACGGTGCCGCCCAGCTCGCGATCAATCACCGACATACCCTGATAAATCTCGGTATCCGAGTGGAAATAATCGATAAAGCGATTTTCCACTTTTAACAGCGAAATGCCGTAAGCACTCACCAAGGCGGCACATAACGCAATCGCTACCACGATACGGCCATGATGCTCTGCCATACGGGAAAAGATCATGGTGGTGGCCGCGGTTTTATCGCCGCTATCGCGCGGCTCACCTTTGGGTAACAGCATTAGGCCAGCGGGCAAGAGTAAAAACGCTAGCACTAAGGCTAGGCTGAGCCCCATGGTCATCATCCAGCCAAAGTCGATCACCGGGCGAATATCGCTCACCACCAGCGATACAAATGCCACAATAGTGGTCAGCGCGGTATAGAGACAGGGTTTGGCCATTTGGCTGGCGGTCGTCAACACCAGTTGCGCTTGCGACCAAGCGGGGTTGGCTGCGTGCAGCTCGCGGTAGCGCACCACCAAGTGGATGGTAATGGCCAGCGTCATTATCAGCAGTAATGCCACAAAATTGGATGAGATAACCGTTAGCCGCCAGTCGACCCAGCTGAGCAACCCCAGCATGATTACCACGGCCATCAAACACACAGACAAGGGCAAAATAACAAACCGAACCTGACGAAAGATCAGCGCTAACATTAAAATCACAAACACGACGATGGCGGTACCAAACACCACCAAGTCACTGCGGATAAACTCAATCATATCCGTGGTAATCATGCTCACGCCGCCGAGAAACAACTCAGCCTTATCGTCGTAGCCGGCGAGAATACCGCGAATCTCTTCGACACGTTGATGATCGCGCGCGGCCAAATCGGTGCGGTAGGCCAAAAACTCAGCGCTCACCTGCTCTAAACGCTCGGCCTCGGCATCACTCAGAGACTGTTCACGCATTTTCTCTCGCAGTGCATCGCGCTCACGGACCAGCTCAATGTAGCGATTATTGACGGTTAAGCTCAGCTGTATCGCCGTGGTCGAGCTGTCGGGCGAAAGTAGCGTATCGCGGTAAATCGGGCTGGTTAAAAACTCTTCACGGGCTTGCTCGCGATCGACCCCTTCGCTCATAAGTGTTCGGGTCGACTCTTTTTGCTCGGCCAAGCTGCGTACGGGGCTATACAGCAAAGGCACGTCTAAAATCGAGTTAATGCTGGCAACGCCCTCAACCGCCGCCAACTCATCCCGCAGAGATTTTAAGGTGCGCAGCGATTCATCCGATAACATCGGCGCTTTTGGGGTGTAGGTCACCACCAAAAAATCGCCGCTTTGGTAACGCTTGTTGATCTCGCGAAAATAGTCCAGCGAGTTATCGCTTTCCAATGTTAACGAGTCAGCCGAGGCATCAAGCTTAAAATTGGGTAATCCCAACGCGGCAAAAACCGTTAAAGCGGCCAGTACCACAATAACCAATAAAGGACGTTGAGTAATAAGATAGCGGTAAGCCGCAAAAAGCTTAGCTGACATGATTGAGTACAAACTCCTGTAACGAACAGCGACTTTTGCCGCTGTGGATAATTTGAGCAAAGCCATGGCAGACCATAACCGCTTGTTTGTATTGCGCCTTCTGGCTAGACGGCACTGTGTATGACGATTTAACGATCAGAATGCCCTAAATCTCGCTCGGGGCACACTAAATCTCGCAACCGTTGTTTAAGCTCCTTCGCCTCGGGGAAGCCGCCATCGCGCTGGCGCTCCCACACCAGTGTATCGCCCAGCCAAATCGCAAACACGCCACCATCGCCCGGGTGCAGACTTACTTCATCAATGTCATCGGGGAAGCTGCTAAGCAACTCCTGAGCTAGCCAGGCGGCGCGCAACATCCAGCGACATAGGTTACAGTAATGGATCACAATCCGTGTTTTCGCCACAGGCGGCGCCCTGAAATCATCAAAAGGCATGATAGTCACTCGCATCAATTAATAGGCACGACTCGCAACACAGCAGAGTCGCCCAAGCCGTACCGAATCTGCGCACAACCGGGTAAAAATGTTACTATGGCCGACTTCTACACGGCGTTGTACTGGCACTGTAATGGGCCCGACAACGAACCGAAACACTGTGGTAGGGAATCATGCTGAAATTACAGCGTAAGGACAAGCCCCAAGATCCAATTCTGGTGGTGGAAAAACTTTATAGCATCGGCAGCGCCAACGATAACAACTTGGTGCTCGACGAACCCGGTATCGACTCGATTCACGCGCGCTTAGTGGCCAGCGATGGCTATGTTACGCTTAAAGACAACACCAGTGCGCGGGGCTGTTTTGTCAACGGCCAGCGAGTCACTCAGAAACTGCTGCAAGCGGGCGATATTTTGCGCCTTGCGGATGTTGAGTTTGATGTGCACGATTTTGTCGCCGACCCCCAAGCGCCCGAGCAGAGCGCCCAATGTTGGCAGCTGGTTGCCGATGGCAGCTGGCTCACCGGACAAACCTTTATTATCCCCCCCGACACACGCTGCGTATTAGGCCGCAGCAGCGAGTGTGACATTACGATTGCGGGCTCTCACCTATCGCGGCGCCACGTCGAGCTCACAGTAATGGGTAGCTCGTTGCGAGTCCACGATCTAAACTCGGCCAATGGCACTTACTTAAATGATGAACTGATTGAGGACGATCTGGCCCACAACGGCGATCATCTGCGCATCGATGTCTACAGTTTTCGGGTGGTGAGCCCCGACAACGACTTAAAACGCACCCGAATCCGCACGCCTATCCCCGAAATCACCAAACCTATCGAACGTAAAAGCGCCCCCAGTGCGCCTAAACGCTGGAAGACCAAACCCACCTCACCGGGCAACCGCGACGAGCCTAAGCCAGCCTCTGCCACTGCCTGGGGTTTATGGTTAGGCATCAGCGCGCTAGCCGCCGTGGCCGCCGTGGCGGGCTTTATCTACCTGAGCTAAGTGAGTGTGGTAGAATCGCCCACCGAATTATTCGACTCTTTGAGCAGAAACCTTATTTTTAACAAACTATTTTAGCAATCTACTGTGGAAATCTGGCTATGAGCTTTGAAAAAGTCCCCGCCGGCAAAAACCTGCCGGACGACATGAATGTCATCATTGAAATCCCCATGAACGGCGAGCCGATCAAATACGAAGTGGACAAAGACAGCGACGCCATCTTTGTCGACCGCGTGCTCAGCACCTCAATGCACTACCCCTGCAACTACGGTTATGTACCTCACACCCTTTGTGGTGATGGCGACCCGGTTGATGTGCTGGTACTGATGACCCACGCCCTGATGCCCGGTTCAGTGATTCGCTGTCGCCCCGTTGGTGTTTTAAAGATGACCGACGAGTCTGGCGAAGACGCTAAAGTACTCGCCGTACCGGTGGATAAAATCACGCCACTGTACAGCGGCGTTAAAGACGTGACCGACGTACCGGAAATCACCCTGAAATCTATCGAGCATTTCTTTGAGCGCTACAAAGACCTTGAGCCCGGAAAATGGGTTAAAGTCGACGGCTGGGAAGGTGTTGAGGCCGCCCGCACCGAGATCAACGACTCAGTCGAGCGTTACAACAAGGGTTAATACAACCCCACACCATTAAGCCCGCTGGGCTTAATGGTACAAAAAAGCCGGCCCCGCAAAGGGCCGGCTTTTTTGTACCAGAGGGTTTAACCAGATAGAGGACTAACGGGCCGCAAAGCCCGCAGCTTAATCTGCCAAACTCAGTGCACTGGTATCCGGGTTAAGTGGTTTACGAGTATCGCGAATTTGCCCAAGTTCGCTGCCAACTGGCGCTAAATCCGCCTCTAAATCGGCTACCATCAACGGCAGTGGCGCACTGTGCTCTTCAGGTTTTAGCAAGTCCTCGCCCACGGCCGATAACTCCCAGTCGGCAATTTCAACGGGCACGGCGGCCGGAGCCACTCGCTCACTGGCATTTAATACATCGGCGCCAACCGGTGCCACATCAAGCTCAGGCACCGCGACCGGGGCAACCTCGGCGGCGGCGATCTCCGCATGTGTCACCAACGGCCCTTCGGACGGGCTTAAACTCAGGTTTGAGGTGTCTACAACCACCGGCGCCCGTTGTACGCGCTCGGTTACCCGCAGTAGGTTTGCGCCGACCGGGGCCAAGCTAAAGCCTCGCGCGGGTGCGGCTCGCGGTGTACTTTGAGAGCCTGCGGGTACCACACTCACGTCGGCGCCCGCTTTGGTTAACACGGCTTGATATTTTTTTGCGGTTGCCGCCTCCAAGTTACGCTTAAGCGGCACCGGCCGGCCGCAGAACAGGGCATCGACCCGATCGCTATCGACCTTGAACAACTGGGCAAGGCGCGCTTTTACCTCATCGAGTTGATGACCTAGCACAATATCGCCACGAAACACGATATCAAACTGCTGTTCGGTATCGGCCATGGGCCACCTCCGACTCTGCTAATGGGTGTTTAAACGTATCTTAACACAAGCCCGTGGCCGTGCTCGCCGTGTTAACCCGCACCAACGCTGGCTCAGAATTAAACCGCCCGTAAGGCTACGCTTTTAGTGAAAAAACGTTATGGAACACAGCTGGAGCCCGACGATCTTAGCCCCCATACTGAAGTTTCTCTGCCGAAGCGCGCATGACGCCACGCTAGCTCTGCACTCAGGTGTTAGCTGACCAGCATTAGGGTAAAAGAGACGGCTAGCCCCATGCGCACCGGTCCCGACAATGGATACGGGTGACGATAATGCAAAGAACTGCCTTAGCCAGCTTGCCGCCAGAATCGGCCAAATTCTCGGTCATGCACCGGGTAGAGAATGATATTGTCAGCATAAGCCGCAAGATTCAGCGGCTTGAACACGAGCCACGGGGTAACGCTCAGTTACTTGCGGCCTATCGTTTAATGTTACAAACGCGCACTGAAGTGCTGGCCTGTTTACTTGAAACCTTAGAGCGCGACACGCATTAGTTAGTGCTCAGACGCCTTGGGCGGGCTAACAGCCGCATCCCCCAGCGGTGAATCATCCATTCCGTGCGTCATCTCCCGGCCCGGCTCATCGCGCACGCTTTGCTTAATGACTCGCGCCGGTACCCCTACCGCTGTTTGATGCGCAGGCACATCCTCCAGCACGACACTTCCGGCACCAATACGAGCGCAATCGCCCACGTGGATATTGCCGAGTATTTTAGCGCCGGCGCTAATCAAGACACAGTGGCCAATTTTGGGGTGCCGATCCCCCTTGCTATTGCCGCTGCCGCCCAAGGTTACCGAGTGCAGCATCGAGACGTTATCGCCAACCACCGCCGTTTCGCCAATGACCACACCGGTGGCATGGTCAATCATAATACCGCTACCGATGCGCGCGCCGGGATGAATATCCATATGAAACGTTTGCGAAATTTGATTTTGCAAATACAGCGCCAACGCCCGACGATCCTGCCCCCATAGCCAATGGGCTAAACGATGCGCCTGCAGCCCATGAAACCCCTTAAAATACAGCAGTGGCATCAAAAACTGGTTGCACGCTGGATCGCGCTCACAATAGGCCTCGATATCGCGACACAGGGCCTGTTCGATACCAGGCTCTTGAATCAGCGCCTGCAAAAAAACCTCGCGGATCGACATCGCCGGTACCGCTTGGCTATCAAGCAGTGTCGCCAAGTGATAACTCACGGCGTCGGCCAAGGTATCGTGATTTAAAATACTGGCGTGATAAAAGCTCGCCAAAGCGGGTTCACAAGCGGCCAGCTCGGCGGCCTCGCGGCGAATATGCTGCCAGATTTCTGAGGGGGAAAGCGGTGTGCTCAACCGAGCCTCCGTGCATAACAAAGGTTAGGGAGCGCACATGCTCTCACAATAGCGTCAGTAATTCATCCATGTGCCGAAACAGTTTAGCGCCTTCGGCCCGCATCAAATCATCGGTACCGGCGCGAGGCAACAACGGCTCTGCCGGGCAATACCCCAACAGCGACATACCGGCTAAGCGGGCGGCGCGAGCACCACTGGGCGAATCCTCGACGACAATACACTCGCTCGGTCTTGCCCCCATTTTGCTAGCCGCGTACAAAAATAAATCTGGCGCGGGCTTGCCTTGCGCCACATCGGTCGCGCTAAAACGGTTGGCGGACGGAAAATAATCGGCTAACGCGGTGTGCGTTAAGGTCATTTGCATTTTTTCATGCCGGCCGTTAGAGGCGACACAAAAAGCTACGCCTTGCTCACGCAGCGATTGCAACACATCGCGCACCCCGGCAATAGGTGCAACGCCGGATTCAAACGCCACCAGCGTCTCCTGTTGTACTTTGGCCCAAAACTCCTTGGCAAAAGCCTCGCGCTCAAGCACCGGCCAGCTCTGGTAGGGCTCACTATCGGCCAGTAGTGCCGCCACTTGCTCGGCGCATACCGCGATGGATTTACCGCGAAAAAGCGTCAAGACCTCGGCCACGCTTACAGCAATACCAAGCGGCTGCAGGCAATCGCGCAACACCTTGGCACTAACGGTTTCGGTGTCGACTAACACCCCGTCACAATCAAAAATCACCAGCATTTATAGGCCTTTACGGTCGCGTAAAATTTCTCTAGCACGCTTACCTATCAGCCTCTTGGCGCCGCTCTGCGGAGTGTAAAAAACGCCTTTTTACTCGCGTCAAAAACAGCGGCTCACGCGCTAGTATCAGTATTATTATGCAGCAGTGCAGTAACATCGTGAGCATAAAAAAGTGTGGAATTGTAAAGTCCAGCACACCTAAAAAAACCACGGCAAAAATAGCGGCAGCCACCATAAAAAGCGCATTCAACACATTGTTAGCCGCGATAATTTGCGCGCGATACTCGGGCTTGGCCTCGGCTTGCATTAACGCTTGCAGTGGTACTGTGTACAACCCCGCCGAGCCACCCAATAAAAACACCGCTAAAACCACCGCCCAAAAACCCAGCTCGGCGGTCAGCTCAAAGATGCTCAACAATGCCTCCGTTGTTTGCGAAGATTGAAAGCTGGCCCCGGCCAACGCCAACCCGCCCCCCCCCAAACCAACCAGCAAGGCCCCCAAAGGTACCAGGGCTGGTTCAATTTTATGTTTACTTAGCTTCTCACACAGCAGCGAACCCGCCACCACCCCCACTAAAAACAGCACTAACAAAAAAGTAACCGCCGAGGCGCTTCCGCCCAGTACTTCGCGGGTAAAATTAGGTAACTGCGTGAGATAAACCGAGCCTAAAAACCAATACCAAGAAACGCCGACCAAACACCAAAACACGGTTTTATTTTGTCGTGCATAGCCCATGGTTCGAGCCATTTGGCGCAGCGGGTTAGGCTGAATAGGCGGCGCATTGGGCAGCGCTGGCGCCGGCGGAATTTTGCGGCTAAAGCGCCAACCTGCCCACGCAATTAAAATACCGCCGGCGGCCACGACCCACTGGCCAGAGCTCCACTGCATTGCCAACGTACCGGCAATCAAACCCAAAAATACCGCCAGCGAGGTCCCGGTATGAAACAGCGCATTGGCCCCGGTTAGCTCATCGCCATTCACATGCTGCGGTAATATTGCATATTTAAGTGGACTAAAGCAGGCCGACTGAATACCTGTAGCAAAAATCACCGCCAGCAACATGGCCGAACTGCCCCTGACAATCGCGATCGCACCACACACCATGACGGCAATTTCAAGCAACTTGATACGCCGCGTTACCTGCGCCTTATCGAGTCTGTCGGCGTACTGCCCAGCACTGGGCGCGAACAAAAAAAACGGGATAATTAACGCCGCCGCCACCAGGTTATTAAGCGTATCAATACTTAAACCCCAACGCTCAACACCGCCGTAGGTAAACAGCATCATCAGCGCGCTTTTGTAAAAATTATCGTTAAAAGCACCGCCAAACTGTGTCCAAAACAGCGGGTAAAAACGCCGTTGACGCAGCAGCTGAAATTGACTGTCGGTGGCAGAGCCAGTTGGTTTAAGCTGAGTTTCCTTGGGGCTCAATGATTCCATTAAGGTTCCTAAACGCACACGTAGCGTTGATAGATGGTTGGTATATTCTCAAGCACCACATCTTTAAGCTCAATATCGGCGGCAGCCAACACTCGCGCCAACCGCTCTGGGCTCAGCTGCTTAGAAAACTCTAGCGCCGTGGGCGCGTAGCTCAAGTGCCAAGGCTCCGGCGCCACCGCGCCGGCATCAACGCGGTAGGGTCTAAAAAACAAGCTGCCGGGCAAATAGTCATCGAGCCACTCATGCAATTTGGCAAAAACGCCACCACGGCAACACTCTGCTGGCGTTAGTTGCAGTTGATACTCAGCCGGCATGGCGGCACGATCAAACACATCCATGTCCGTGCCCCAGTGATGCCGCGATGTTCCGGGCAGCGCCGAAAAGCGCAAAATAGCCCAAAGCTTATCAAGGTCACTTAACGTATCCATTGCCACCGTGTCGCCAGCATCATTAAGTACCGCCCGCTCGCCCCGGGCCTTGGCGTTAAAAATTGCCAGCTGCCGCGCAAAACTGCGATAACCACTCGCGATACTCAACTCAAACCCTTGGGCTTGCGCGGCCCTAACCAACGCGCGATAGGGCTCAATCACATCGCCATGCAAATAAACGCCCTCGCTCAGCGGGGCTAACGCCGATTCATCTTGCCCCATAGCGGCGCGTTCAAGGGTGGATGCCGTTTCTGTCATAGTGTTTGCTCTTGTGGTTATCAACACTGATCCGAAACCGACACGGCTTCGTAACACTGAAAGTTGAAACTAAAAATACCAGCCGCACACGGGTTGGCGCAGAGGTCAGCGGATGCTTTAAGCGCCTAACGTGCGAAAGCTCTCAAGTTTATTGGCTAAAGTTTGCACTTATTAGCCAACTATGTAATATAACCGTAGGCTATAAATATACATTTGTTACCAGCCACAAAATATAACGATAATGTGACAACGGAGCGAAGTAAACATGGCGACCCAGCACAGTGAGTTGCTCGAACTAAAAAATTTGGGGATGGCCACCGTCAACATTCTACGGGCTATTGGTGTTAACAGTTACGAAGACCTCAAGGGTATGGGCGCCGTCAACGCTTATTGCCGAATTAAGGATCGTAACATCAACGTCTCTAAAGTGATGTTGTACGCGCTGCATGGGGCCCTGCTCGATATTCACTGGAACGACCTACCGGCCGAGCTAAAAGCCCGCCTAGTCGACGAAGCCGAGGGCAATCAAGTCGCCAGCGCTTAATCCGGCCACACCGTAACAACCTTTATTCACACGATAATGCCAGCTTAACGTAAAGCTGGCGTATTAAACCGTTTTATATGCCTAGAGAGGCTTTGCGTCGTTCAGCGGCGTTCCGACATCACCCCGCAACATAGACTTGATTCGAGTTTCCATAGTATTCTCAAGGCATAAATTATCGGCCGGCTCGACGCTGGCTATTACTGTTGCCGAGTCGTAAAAACAACCATGCATTTACCCACGAATCACACCGAAACCCTCGCCGAACTCAGCCAGCGCATTCGTGATATTGCCAGCAATGTGTTCGAAACATTAACCCCAAGCTCCGCCGAAATTACGTTAGCGCCTAGCGACGACCTATTTGCCGAGCTTAAAAGCTCGCAAGTATTTCTGTTACGCGCAGGCCAGGTACAGTGCCAAATGGCCGCAAAAACCATCGTTTGCTGTGAGCCCGGCGACTTGCTCGGCCTACCGCGTACGCTCAGTTTACCCAGCGCGGTGTTTAGCGCCACCGAAGCGATTACCGTACAGCCCATCGATCGCGATGAGTTAATTAACCATGTGTGCTCTGACGAAAGCTTACAAAAGCTCTGGAGCTACTACCTAGTTGCTCGCCTTAGCTGGTATCAGCAGGCACTGGCACTGGAGATACGCAAAGAGTTTCACCCCAATGCCGGCTTTTTATACTTTAAACAAGGGGACACCATAATTCACCAAGGCGATGAAGCCGATTTGGTGTACACCTTATTGGAAGGCCATGCCGAGGCGGTGTGCGAAGGCGTAACCGTCGGGCAAATCAATCGCGATGAGATTTTTGGCGCACTCGCGGTTTTTACCGGTCAAAAACGCATGGCCGATGTCGTTGCCACGAGCGATTGCACCGTATTAACGGTACGCAAAGAAGAATTTATAGAACTGGTCGAGCACCAACCGCATATCTGTATCGGTTTAATTGAGGAAATGGCCGATAAAATCAAAGGTCTGAACAGTCAGTTACGCAACAACCGCTAAAACAACCGCCCAGCGGATGGCGCTGGGCGCGCACCACGGCCCGACCTTTTCCCCTCTTAGCGGCACAGCCACCTGCTCTCTCGCATTAATTACACCGCTAGCATTGACCCGTTAACTTTTTTAGCAGGTTATTATTGACAAAGATAATGATAACAATTATCGTTACGCTTATCGGGTGGCGAGTTGTCGCCCCCGCTGATCGGTCAATTCTCCTGCAAGTCAATTGTCTGATCTTCTCCTCAGACCCTTCGGGGTCTTTGGGTACTTAGGTACCCATGGCTAATCACGGTTGCTTAGGCCGCCCTTTGGGCGGCCATTTTTCTCTCCCCCTATTGAATTCTTACCCGCCAACACGCATATAGTGATCTATCTGTTACGGTTTACTAGGAGATACCCGCCGTGATGCGCATTGGCTTATTTATTCTTACTAATTTAGGCGTCTTGGTTCTTGCCAGCGTTACCCTCAACTTACTGGGCGTCGGCCAAATTCTTAACGAATCTGGCACCGGGCTCGACTTAACCAACCTACTTATATTCTGCGCCGTATTTGGTTTTGCCGGATCGTTTATCTCGCTGTTTTTATCCAAGTTTATGGCCAAGCGTGGTACCGGCACTAAAATCATCACCACCCCCCGAACTCCCGATGAAAAATGGCTGGTAGCAACCGTTGCCGATCTGGCTGAGCGTGCCGGCATAGGCATGCCCGAGGTTGGAATCTTCCCGGCCAATCAGGCCAACGCCTTTGCCACCGGCTGGAACCGCAATAAATCATTAGTCGCGGTAAGCGCGGGGTTACTGCAACGCTTTGATCGCGAAGAAGCCCGCGCCGTACTTGCCCACGAAATCGGCCACGTCGCCAACGGCGATATGATCACTCTTACCCTGATCCAAGGGGTGGTAAACACCTTTGTGATGTTCTTTGCGCGAATTATTGGCTACACCGTGGATAAAGTCGTGTTTAAAACGGAGCGAGGTGTGGGCATTGGCTATTACATCGTGACTTTTGTTGCCGAGATACTGTTGGCATTTATTGCCTCAATGATTGTTATGGCATTTTCGCGCTACCGTGAATACCGCGCCGACCACGCTGGTGCAACACTGGCAAGCCGCGATGGAATGATCCGCGCATTAGAGCGTCTAAAAGCCGAAACTCAGGCCGGGGCGCCCACCCCTATGCCCAAAAGCATGCAAGCCTTTGGTATTTCCTCAGGCTGGCACAAAACCGCCGGCAAACTATTTGCCAGCCACCCACCGTTAGATGAGCGTATCGCCGCCTTAAAAAACCATGTCTAAAACGCTAGTACACATCACCGCCCTGCTAATGGGTTTAATCGGCGCCGCCTCGTGCAGCGCCGACGAGCCGCCCGCCACACCAACGCCGCCATCGGCACCAACCTTTGCCACCGACGACGAGCGCAATACCATTGAGGTGTTTGAGTTTGCCAGCCCCAGTGTGGTGTATGTTAACCGCTACCAAGTGGTGCGCGACCGGCGTTCACTCGATCTACTCTCGATTCCGCAAGGGGCCGGGACGGGCTTCGTCTGGAGCGAAGCGGGTTACATCGTCACCAACTATCATGTGGTTGAAGGCGCCCAGCAGTTATCCATTACCCTGCCCGACCAAAGCCGCTGGCCTGCAAGCGTTGCAGGCTTAGCGCCAGACAAAGACTTGGCGTTGCTCAAGGTCGAAGCCCCAAAAGAGAAGTTGCAAGCCTTGCCCATGGGCGATTCGGGAGATTTATCGGTGGGGCGTAAGGTGCTGGCCATCGGCAACCCCTTTGGCCTGGATGCCACCCTCACCACCGGTGTGGTAAGCGCATTGGGGCGCGAGATTGAGGCGCCTAACCAGCGCAAGATTCACAACGTGATTCAGACCGACGCTGCCATTAACCCCGGCAACTCGGGCGGCCCGTTGCTTAACTCAGCTGGCGAGCTAATTGGCGTAAACACCATGATTTATAGTCCCAGCGGCGCCAGCGCCGGCATCGGCTTTGCCATTCCGGTCAATATCGTCAAGCAAATTGTGCCGCAACTGATTGAATACGGCCGTTTGGTGCGCCCCGAGTTTGGTATCGAGTTTGCGCCCAGTCGTTGGGCACGCCGCGCTGGCGTCGAAGGGGTGGCTATTTTACACGCCGCACCCGGCAAGCCCGCCGCTAAAGCCGGCCTGCGTGGCGCCAAACGCGGCGCGTGGGGCACTGTCGAACTAGGTGATATTGTGATTGCCTTAAACGACACCCCCACCCGTAACCAGGATGAATTTCTCGCCCTGATAGAGTCTCACAAACCCGGGGACACACTGGAAGTGCACTATGTGCGGGATGGTACACTGCGCCAAACCCAAGTCACCCTCGCGCCACCGGAGCTTTAATCGCTGTGAGTACGAACAACCACTACCTGTGCCAATTGGCTGAGCTACCCGACAACAGCAGCCTCGGCTTTGACTTACCCGATGCAGGCATAGGCGTGTTTGCCGTGCGCCGGGGCGATCGCGTGTTTGTCTACCGCAACCTGTGCCCCCATGTGCATATTCCGCTAGAGTGGGTCGAACACGAATTTTTAACTGCTGATATGAGCCTGATTCAGTGCGCCAACCACGGCGCACTGTTTGCCATCGAAACAGGCCAGTGCATTGCAGGCCCTTGCAACGGCCAATCGCTACAGGCCATCGAGCACCAGGTAACCGATGGTGCCCTTTACGCTATTACGACTGAGTGAGCGGCGGACTAAGCGACACGGCGATCCCACGGGTTAGGGTGATATCGCTATTCTCGGGCGCAATCTCGGCGCGGTAGGCGAGCACCTCGACTCCGCGCTTAACGGCGTCGTAAAACGCGGCGGTGTAAGCCGGATCAATATGTGCCGCGGGTGCCACCTGCTCAATACCGCTGTGCTGGACACAAAAAATCAACACCGCTCGCGCACCGGACTCAGCCATAGCGGCCAGCTCGCGCAAGTGTTTGCTGCCGCGGGCGCTGACCGCATCGGGAAAATAGCCCTGCCCCTCGCCCTCTTTTAAGGTAACGTTTTTTACCTCCACGTAGCAGTCGGCATCACGGCCTGTTAGTAAAAAGTCGATACGTGAGTTTTCATCGCCGTATTTAACCTCGGCTTTAATCGTGTCGTAACCGCTCAGCTCGCCAATAATGCCTGTCTCTATGGCCTCGCGCACCAAGGCATTAGCGCGCCCGGTGTTAATACCGGCAAGGTCACCAGCGGGCGTCGTGGCTACCTCCCAAGTATTGGGATACTTGCGCGTTTTGCTGTCTGAGTGAGAAAACCAGCAGGGTGAATCTAATGCCAAGCATTCGCGCATCGAGCCGGTATTGGGACAGTGAATAGTCAATTCAGAACCGTCTTCCAGTAACACGTCGGCCAGAAAACGTTTGTAGCGGCGCAGCAACCGCCCTTGCTGCCAATTTTTGTTATCCTGCATAGTCAGCCTCGCACCCCCCAAAAAAGGCGACATTATAACGAGCAAGGGCCTAAGTTGCGGCCAAAAGCTCAATAACTGAGCAATTTTACAAAAAAAACTGGCACAGCTTTTTGGAATCTGGTAGCTTCGCTTTCCTTCCGCCACAGTGAGGCAAATTGCCATTGTGAACGAAGAGGAGACCCGCGGAGTCGGCTGAGCCGGCCCCCGTAACCTTGACACTGATCCACCGCGCACAGCGCTGCGGAATCAGCCCCAGGAGATACAGAGGCGTTGCACTATGCCCAATAATTCAGCCAAAGTCGAAAGCTACACGCTGCGCACTTTTTCGCCTTACAAAGAAAAGAAAGGCGAAGAGTATATGAACCCCCAGCAGCTGGAGCATTTTCAGAATCTGCTACTGTCGTGGCGCCGGGAGCTTATGGAAGAAGTTGACCGCACCATGAGCCACATGAAAGATGAGGCCGCCAACTTCCCCGATCCAGCCGACCGCGCCAGTCAGGAAGAAGAGTTTAGCCTTGAGCTGCGCACCCGCGATCGCGAGCGCAAACTCATTAAAAAAATTGACAGTACACTTGAGCTGATCGAAAACGAAGACTACGGTTTTTGTGATGCGTGCGGCGTCGAGATTGGTATTCGTCGTCTTGAGGCTCGCCCCACCGCGACCTTGTGTGTTGACTGCAAAACACTCGACGAAATCAAAGAGAAACAAATCGGCGGTTAACCGCCTGAGCTGGCCCCGCCCCGGTGGGGCCAGCTTGCACTTCACTTAATGCGCTAGCACTAAAAGTCGGTACACTAAGCCGACATGCCGTCACCTCATGACTTATATTGGCCGTTTTGCCCCCTCGCCCTCAGGGCCACTCCATTTTGGCTCGCTCGTGAGCGCCCTGGCCAGCTACTTAGACGCTCGCCACCACCACGGCCGCTGGCTACTGCGTATGGACGACATCGACCCGCCCCGCGAGCTTCCGGGTGCCGCCGACGACATTTTACGCACGCTTGAGCAGCACGGCTTAGAGTGGGACGGCGACGTATTATGGCAAAGCACTCGGGCAGATGCCTACCGCGGCGCATTAGCCGAGCTACAGCAAGCCGGCCTGGTTTACCCCTGCAATTGCACCCGCCGCGACATTAGCGCCAGTGGCGGCATATACAACGGCCACTGTCGCACTCACCCGCCAGACACAACCGGCCTGCAGGCGCTGCGCCTCAAGCTATATCTGTTGCCCGCCCCCTTTACTCAACTTGCGGATATGGTTCAATTTGACGACTTACTGCAGGGCCCACAGAGCCAAAATCTCGCCCAAGATGTGGGCGATGCGGTGGTCATGCGTAAAGACGGCTTGTTTGCCTATCAGCTAGCGGTAGTGATAGACGATATCGCTCAGGGCATTACCCATGTGATACGCGGCGCAGACCTACTGCCGGTCACCGCTCGTCAGCACCGCTTTTTTACGCTGCGCAATGCGACCGCACCGGTCTACGGCCATGTGCCAGTGGCGCTGGGGGCAAATGGCCGCAAATTGAGCAAACAAAACCACGCGACCGCACTGGATAACCATCAAATTCGTGAAAACCTCTGGCAGGCACTGGCCTTTCTAAGGCAAAATCCACCCGAGGCACTCGGCCGCGAATCACCCGCAACGATACTTGCTTGGGCTTGTAGCCACTGGCAACGATCGGCACTGGCAGGCATCGCCGCCCAACACACGCCCTGAATTTACGGAAACTTTATGAATAACCAGCGCCTGGTGATCTTGCTGTTGCTGATTGCCTATATATTTTCGCCCACCTTGTTCACCTGGATCGTGAACCCGGAAGGCGCTTGGTATCGCCCGTACATTATGTGGGTTTTGGTGATCGCCGTCGCTTACGCTATTCAGGCCCGCAAGAAACCCTCATGACATTTGAACTCACTCACGTCGCCCTGATCGGGCTCGCCTACCTGTTATTAATTTTTGGTATTGCCACCATTACCGAGCGCGGCTGGCTGCCTCGGGCTATTACCGAGCACCCGATTACCTACATTTTGTCGCTGGGCATCTTTGCCAGCGCCTGGGCATTTTATGGCGTCATCGACCTCGCCTTTCAGTTCGGCTATGGCGCGCTGGCCTATTACCTTGGCACCGGGGCACTATTTTTGTTTGCCCCCGTCGCGCTGGGGCCCATTACCGAGCTGGCCCGCCGCCATCAGGTACACTCGCTGGCCGACTTGCTGGTGTTTCGCTACCACAGCCACGGTATTGGAGCGCTAACCACGCTGTGTATGCTGCTGGGTATTTTGCCGTTAATGGCGCTGCAGATTCAGGCCATTGCCGACACCATGCACATCATGACAGTGAGCCGCGACCCGGCGCTGCCCATTGTTGGCACAGGCCTAACGTTTAAAGACCTTATGGCACTCGCTTACTGCGGTATGTTGGCGCTGTTCACCATCTTATTTGGCTCCAACCGCGAGCGCCATCGCGGCCTGATTACCGCTATGGCGTTCGAATCACTGCTCAAAGTATTTGCCCTTTGCGCCATTGGTTTACTCGCCGTCTACGGTGTATTTGACGGATTTGACGGACTCGATGAATGGCTCGAGCGCAACCCCGAAAACCTTGCACTGCTGCATTCGCCTATTCGCGACGGTGCTGCTCACACGCTACTGCTAGTGTTTGTCGCCACCGCCGTTACCATGCCGCATATCTTTCATATGGGCGTGGCCGAGAACCCTATTTTACGTAACACCCGTACCGTTACCTGGGCGTTTCCGCTGTTTTTACTGTTTTTGGCGCTGCCGATCTTTCCTATTTTGTGGGCCGGCTTTGAACTGTCCGTGCCTTTGCCGGCGCAGTACTTCACGCTCGGCGTGCCCATTTTATCCGGCTCGCACTCGCTGACGATTCTGGCGTTTGTCGGCGGGCTATCGGCCTCGACTGGCGCCATGGTGGTCATCACTCTGGCGCTATCGACCATGGTCATGAACCACTGGATTCTGCCCTTTTTGCGCCTGCGCCGAAAACAAGACATTTACAGCCAACTGGTGTGGCTGCGGCGAATTGTGGTCGCCACGCTCTTTTTAGGGGCCTATCTGTTTTACTGGATGCTGGATAACCGCCAGAGCTTGTTTCATCTGGCGTTGGTAGCATTTATCGAGACACTGCAATTTTTGCCGGGCATTTTTGCCATTGTATTTTGGACCCGAGGCAACCGCCGGGGCTTAATCATCGGCCTTACCGCTGGCACCGTCGTCTGGGCTACCGGCTTGCTCGTCCCGCTTATTACCGGCATCAGCACCATCGCAGTGCCTTTTGGCGATGGTGAGCTGGGCGTGGGCATGGATCACTGGAGCCAGATTACCCTCTACTCGCTGGGCCTTAACACCTTACTGTTTGTCGGCGTTTCACTGCTCACCCGACAAACCGAAGAAGAAGCCTACAGCGCCGAGCTATGCGCCGCCGACGAGTTGTCGCACCCGGTGCGCCAAGCGCTGGATGTGCACTCGGCCGACGAGTTTAAAACCCGCTTAGCAAAACCGCTGGGCAAAGTGACCGCCAGCCGCGAAGTGGACATTGCCCTAAAACAGCTCAACCTTAATGTCGCCGAGCGTCGCCCCTACGCCTTGCGGCGCTTGCGCGATCAACTAGAGGCAAACTTATCGGGCTTGATGGGGATTCACGTCGCCGGCGAGATTATGGACAACCACCTGCCCTACAAGCTGGCCGAGGCGCGCGATACCGTCGACATTAACCTAATTGAAAACCGCCTATCGCAATACCGCAGCCACCTTACCGGGATGGCGGCCGAGCTTAACAATTTGCGTCTGTATCACCGTAAAACCTTACAGGAGCTGCCCATGGCCGTGTGCTCACTGGGACGCGACAAAGAGATATTAATGTGGAACCGGGCCATGGCAAATCTGACCCAGATTCCCTCTGAGGTGGTGATAGGCTCGCACCTGGACGATCTAGCTCAGCCTTGGTGCGAGCTGCTGCTAAACTTTAGCGAGGGCGAAGACGCCCACCTGTATCGCCACGAGATCGCCCTCAACAGTCGCCCCCACTGGATCAGCCTGCACAAGGCCGCCATTGAGGGGCCGGTAACCGGGCGGCGCGCTCAAGCGGCGGCGTTTCGCAAAAGCGAATACGACCAAGTGATTTTGCTTGAGGATGTCACTGAAACCCAGCTGCTAGAGCAGGAGCTGATTCACTCCGAGCGCCTCGCCTCCGTCGGCCGGCTGGCGGCAGGTGTCGCCCACGAGATCGGCAACCCCATCACCGGCATCGCCTGTTTAAGCCAAAATTTACGCTATGAATCGGACAACCCCGAGATCCTAGAAACCGCCGAGCAGATTTTGAGCCAAACTGACCGCGTCAGTAAGATTGTGCAGTCGCTGGTGAGCTACTCCCACAGCGGGCAAAACAAAAAAAGCGCCTTCGAGGCCGTGGCCCTGCGCGAATGCGCTGCAGAGGCCATCTCACTGCTGTCGTTACAAAAAGAAAAAACTCAGGTGCATTTCGACAACTTGGTGGCAGCCAATGCCATCGTCGCCGGCGACACTCAGCAGATGATTCAGGTATTCATTAATTTGCTGTCCAATGCGCGGGATGCCAGCGAGCCCGAAGGACGTGTTATCCTAGACAGCGATGAAGATGACGACAACATCACAGTCACCGTCACGGATCAGGGTGAAGGTATCTCCCCTGAACACATCGATCAGATACTTGAACCGTTTTTCACCACCAAAGACCCCGGCGAAGGCACGGGCCTTGGGCTGGCGATGGTTTACAGTATTATCGATGACCATGGCGGTACTTTGGACGTGATCAGCCCGGTCGATACCGCGAACCACCGCGGAGCTCAACTGGTTATTAAATTGCCGCGTCACTTAGAGTCTATGTTGCCTATTGACGACATGATTCGCGGTGACGCGACCGACAAGGCCGATTGAAGTAACTATGACTAAGATTCTGGTTGTTGAAGACGAAGCAATTATCCGCACAGCGCTACGCAAACTGCTTGAGCGCAATAAGTACGAGGTGAGTGAAGCCCCCTCGGTACGTGAAGCCACCGGCAAATTTCAGCTTAGCGATTTTGAGCTGATCATCTCCGACTTGCGCCTACCCGGCGCCCCCGGCACCGATTTAATCAAGCTCGCCGGCGAGATCCCGGTGCTTATCATGACCAGCTACGCCAGCTTACGCTCTGCCGTGGATTCTATGCGCATGGGGGCGGTTGATTACATTGCCAAACCGTTTGATCACGATGAAATGGTTACCGCCGTTAAGCGCGTTATCGGTAAATCCTCCGCCGCCAAGCGGGAGCAAACCCCAAATACCGACGGCAGCAAAGTGACCGGTATGATCGGCTCCAGCGACGTTATGAAGAAGCTGTACAGCCGTATCGCCAAGGTTGCCCCCACCGATGCCACCGTGCTTATTCACGGCGAAACCGGTACCGGTAAAGAGCTGGTCGCCCGCTCCCTACACGAGCAAAGCCGGCGCCACAAAGAATTAATGATTTCGGTCAATTGCGCGGCCATCCCCGAGACCCTGATTGAGTCCGAGCTATTTGGCCACGAAAAAGGCGCCTTTACCGGTGCCGCCAGCACTCGCGAGGGCCTAGTCGCCGCCGCCGATGGTGGCACCTTGTTTTTGGATGAAATTGGCGAGCTGCCCTTGGAAGCTCAAGCGCGCCTGCTACGGGTGCTGCAAGAGGGCGAGGTGCGTCCGCTGGGTTCAGTTGAATCGCGCAAAGTCGATGTGCGGCTCGTCGCCGCCACCCACCGCGATTTACGTCAACTGGCGCAAGAGGGTAAGTTTCGCGAAGATTTGTACTTTCGCATCCATGTGATACAACTTGAAATTCCTCCACTGCGCGAGCGCGGCCGGGATATTCTGCTACTCGCCGAAGCCTTACTGACCCGCTATAGCCACCAATTTAACAAGCCTATTCTCAAGCTCTCCCCCGAGGCCATCCAGGCGATCACCACCTATACATGGCCCGGTAATGTGCGCGAGCTAGAAAACGCGATGCAGCGGGCGGTGATCTTGTGTGAGGATGAGCGCGAGATCAGCCATGAGCTGCTGGCTATCGACCTGGACCTTGTGCGCTTGGATGAAGAAGACGACAACCCTTACTTCAACGCCGGCTCCAGCCTTGCCCGCAGCAGGCCTACACACCAGGATCCCCCAGAAGATTTGTCGCTGGAAGACTACTTCCAGCGCTTTGTGCTAGAGCATCAAGACACCATGAGCGAGACCGAACTGGCCAAAAAGCTCGGAGTAAGCCGCAAATGCCTGTGGGAGCGCCGCCAGCGTTTTGGGATACCTCGCCGCAAGGCCGGCGCAAAGTAAGTAACGCATCTTCCCAGCATTAACCTTAATCCCCGCTAAAACACGCCGCAAACTGCGGCGTGTTTCACATCGGCTCTACCAACTCACCCACAGAATCGCCGCAAAATAATCATTAGCGCGCCAAAGTGAGTCAATCACAGCCGTATTGTTACCGGCGATCCCAGAGCTGTTACCCACCACAACTGTTACCCCGCCTTGCGAGCCGTAACAATAAGAGCGCAAAGCTGTAACCGTTAGAAATAACAAAATGGAATATAGGCTTGGGCGAAAAAGTTAACCTATTGTTTTTGTTGTAAATTTTACAACTGGCACGCCGAGTGCTTTATACCGCGTACATAACAACAAGAAACAATAAAAAGCGACACACTCTAATAACAACAACAAACAATAAGAAACGTAGAACGGCTTATAAAAACAATAAACAATTAGAAAATGGAAAAGTTCAATAATAACAACAAGAAATAATAATAAAGGGTAAGAACATAATAAGAACAATAGACAATAAGAAAAGAAACGAAGATTAAAAATAACAACAAATAATAATGATAAAGCTTTAAACAATAACAAAATAACGATAATAAGATATAAAGCGGAACGACTGACTAGGCACCAATGGATAGCAACTGATTTGGAATGGGCAGGGACGCAGACTAAATACAACTTGTGCCGCCCATTCTACGGGAAAGCTGATGCTTTCCCGTTTTGCTTTCTGGCCTACCCCGCAGGCCCGTGATAGACTTGAATCATACTAATTTTAGCCGCCTGCCGGCCCGAACCCCAAAGTTGCAGATTACTCCATGCTGAAAAGGCTGTTTAAACTCATCTCCCCCCGCTCTAACACCAGTACCGCCAAGCAGCCACTTGTCATCCCTCGGGATCAACACAATGTTTCCCGCAAGCTGATCAGCCACGCGGCTATCAAGGTTATGAAACAACTCGGCGACCACGGCTACGAGGCTTACTTAGTCGGTGGCGGGGTGCGCGATCTCTTACTCGGGGAACAACCCAAAGACTTTGACGTTGCCACCAACGCCAAGCCCGAACAAATTAAAGGGCTGTTTCGCAGTGCACGCATTATCGGCCGCCGCTTTAAAATCGTTCACGTTCGGTTTGGCCGCGAGATCATTGAAGTCACCACCTTTCGCGGCCACCACGAAGCCGCACGCAGTGAACACGGCATGGTATTGCGCGATAACGTATACGGCTCGGTACAATCCGATGCGGTACGGCGCGACTTTACGGTAAACGCGCTCTACTACTCCCTCGACGGCTTTGTGGTGCACGACTTTACCGGCGGGATCCACGACCTTGAAAAACGCACCTTGCGTATCATTGGCGACCCCACCACCCGCTACCAAGAAGACCCTGTTCGCATGTTAAGGGCCGTGCGCTTTGCCGCCAAACTGGGCTTTAATATTGCCCCCGAGACCGCCGCTCCGATCAGCAAACTGGCCGGGCTGCTCAGTAACATCCCACCCGCCCGCTTGTTTGAAGAAGTGCTAAAGCTCTTTTTGGCCGGCTCTGCCACCGCCACATTCCACCTATTGCGCGAGTACAAGCTGTTTGGTCAGCTGTTTCCCATGGTTGAGGCGCACCTGCAAACCGGCGACCCAATTGCGCTGGAGATGATCGAGCAGTGCATGTGCAACACCGACAAACGTATTCGCGCGGGTAAATCCATTACCCCGGCCTTTATCTACGCCGCCTTGCTTTGGCCCCCACAGCAGGCGCTATTGGGGCAGCTTATGGGCACTATGCCCAAAGGGCAGGCCTTTAACGATGCCTCGCAACAAGTTATCAGCGCGCAACTGTCTCGTATCGCCGTCCCCAAGCGGTTTCTGATCCCCATGCGCGAGATCTGGGACATGCAACACCGCCTAACTCTGCGCGGCGGCCAGCGCGCTTACACGATGCTTGAGCACCCACGGTTTCGTGCCGCTTACGATTTTGTCCTGCTGCGCGAGCAGGCGGGTGAGAAGCTCGACGGCCTCGGCAACTGGTGGACACAATTTCAAGCTGCGGACGATGAAGGCCGTGCCAAGCTGGTCAGCAGTGTAAAATCCGGCGGCCCCCGCAAATCTCGGCGGCGGCGCAATAACAATCGTAAAAGCTCTCCCTCGAAACAGCAGGATTAATGCTGTGGCTGATATGGCAAATCACTGCTGCTACATCGGCTTGGGCAGTAACCTGTGTGAGCCTATCGAGCAAATCCAGCAAGCCTTAGATGAGCTGGCGGGGCTGGCGCAGACGCAAGTTACTCGTGTTTCATCTCTGTATCGCTCGCGCGCTGTTGGCCCAGGCGAGCAGCCCGACTACATTAATGCTGTCGCCCAACTAACCACCCAGCTGGCCCCAGAGCCGCTGCTTGACGCTTTACAAGCGCTGGAACAGGTTCACGAACGCAAACGGCTGGTGCGCTGGGGACCGCGCACACTGGATCTGGATATTTTGCTGTACGATGACACCAGCATTAATACCGAGCGACTGAGCGTGCCCCACCCTTATTTAACCGAGCGTAACTTTGTCTTGTTACCGCTGCTGGAAATAGCACCCAATCTACAGCTCGCCGACGGCACCAGCATCGCCACCCTGGCGCAGCAGTGCGGCGACGAGGGTTTGATAAAACTCCCGGCGCAGCGCTAAACTGCGCTAAGTATTCACTGAGGACTCCAACGTGGTAGACGCTATGTTTGAAAAGCTGACATTGGATTTATCCGCTGTCGAGCTACCCAACTACATTGCCATCGAAGGCCCCATCGGAGTGGGCAAAACTACCTTAGCTCGCAATCTAGCGCAGCTATTTCATTACGATCTATTGCTTGAGCAGCCCGAGCAAAACCCTTTTCTTGCACGCTTTTATCAAGAGCCAAAGTCAGTGGCACTGCAAACCCAGCTGTTTTTTTTATTTCAGCGGGCCGGCCAGATTCAACAGCTGCGCCAAGACGACATGTTCAGTCCCCATCGCATCGCCGATTTTATGCTCGAAAAAGATCAGCTGTTTGCCCAAGTCACTCTGGATGATGACGAGCTGGCCATTTATCAGCAGGTCTATGAAAAACTAACACTGGACGCCCCTCGCCCCGACTTAGTGATTTACCTGCAGGCGCCCCTAGACGTTTTACAAACGCGGGTTAAACAACGCGGTAACGACTTTGAGCAACACATCAGCGACGATTATTTAAAAGTGCTTAACGAAGCCTATACAAGCTTTTTTCACTATTACGACAGCGCGCCGCTATTGATCGTAAACGCCCAAGATTTAAATCTTGCGCAAAATCGCGACCACTTTCAGCACTTGGTGGAATACATTACCACCATAAAAAGTGGCCGCCACTACTACAACCCTACGCCCGTTTTATAGAGTCATTCCCATGCCCTACTCACAAGCGCACGATTCCGCACTGGACAAAAAAGTCACCATTAACACACTGCACAAATTACGTGGCCAAGAAAAATTTGTCATGGTCTCGCTGTACGATGCACCGATGGCAGCAATGGCACAACAGTGTGGCATTGAGGCGGTTTTAATTGGCGATTCATTGGGCATGACTGTACTTGGCTACGACAGCGTCATCCCCGTCACCATGGAGCAGATGATCTACCATATCGAGGCGGTTGCCCGTGGCAACCAAAAATCGCTCATTATTGGCGACTTGCCTTTTATGACTTATGCCACCCCCGAGCAAGCGCTTACCAACGCCACCCGCGTTATGCAGGCCGGGGCACACATGATAAAAATCGAAGGCGGCCACTGGCTGGTGGATACGGTAAAAATGCTTACCGACCGCGGCATTCCGGTATGCGCACACTTGGGCTTAACACCACAGTCAGTGCATAAATTTGGCGGGTTTAGAGTACAGGGGCGCGACAGTGAAAAGGCCGAGCAAATGGTGGCAGATGCTAAAGCGCTGGCCGCCGCTGGTGCCGCACTGCTGGTACTTGAGTGTGTTCCCGCAGCACTGGGAAAAATCATTACCGAGGCGGTGGATATTCCCACAATTGGGATAGGCGCAGGCACCGATACCGATGCTCAAGTGTTGGTCATTAACGACATTTTGGGCTTAACACCGCAGCCACCTAAGTTTTCAAAAAACTTTTTACTTGAGACCGGCGACATTGCCGGCGCCTTAAAAAAATACCGCGATGACGTAAAAGCCGGAACCTTTCCGGCACCTGAGCATATGTTTGGTTAACCGCTTGGGTACTCGCGCTGGATAAACGCCTTTATTTGTTGCGCTTTATCGGGCTGCTCCAGCGGCCCGTTCAACAGCTCGGCCAAACGTTTATAAGCGGCCGGGATACCTTTATCGCCACGATAATGCTTGTGAGCATTGACCAATAATCCCGCCAACTGGTGCGGCGTTAAGCATTTGCGCAAGTGCGACTCTAGCGTCAATGTGGTGGCCAGCTTTGCCGGGCGGTAAGTAGGCACCTTGCTCAGCGTTTCAGACACTAGCTTCGCTGCCTCGCGCTTAGCATTGTCTGCCAATAATAAGCCAAGTAAATAATCCGTATGGGCGCACAAGGCTTTAGCGCCATCGGCTGTATCAACCTTTAGCAACAGCTCATGATATTGACGGTGCAACGCCAAATCGTCCCGATACAAGTTAAGCAACTCGCGCAACTGATCGCGAGCGCGCTCTAAATCACCGTGGCGCTGCAATACAAACACCGCCCCTAGGCCTTGTGCGCGTATAAAATCGGTTTCATCCAGCTTGGGCTGATGAAACTCAACCTCAACGCCGACCTCATCGCGAAACTGATACAAGGCATAACCGAGCAACGCATAACATACCAACGAGCTGTAAGTCGTGGCTCCTAAAACCCACGATAGTTGCCAGGCTGGCGGCACCATCGGTTGCACAAACTGCACCGCCGTATTTACCGCTGCGGCAAGTATCAGGAGTAACACCCACAACAACCAATAATAAACACCGATACCAGACATCACGCCCACAATAGCGAATGGGCTTATAGCGCGCAGCAGAGATTTCTCCTGAGCGAGAATCATGGTAACGGCGGGAAACGCAAACAGCAGAAAGGCAATTAGCGGGTAGACCACAAAAGGAAGGTACCTAACCGGCAAGTAACCGGCCGTAAAGCCATAATACACGGCCACCACCAATGCCACTTGCACCACGTAAACTGCAATGGCTTTTAATAATAAATAATGCGAATCACTTTTTATCAGACACAGCAGTCCCGGCGGCCAACGCTTACCTTCGGCCCTTTCCGCAAGCACCGCAAAAAAATATTTAACGCACATCAATTGAAAGATAAATGCAAAAAGTAACGCGGCAAGGCCGCCACCGAGCATAGCAGCACCCGCCACACCAACTAGCATCACTAGCAACCCATTGATATGCAATGGGTACAATAGCAAGTAAGGTAAAACGTGCCAAAAGGGTTTGGCAAACGCAGGGTCGTCGGTCGCCGTTAATTCACTAAAGCACAACAAACACCGTGGGCCACTGCGCCCCCACAAAGGGTTGTGACCATCGGGGATACAGCGTTCACTAAAATGCGCCTCGCAGTGGTGGCAGCACCATGCTGCACGAGCACCTTTATCAAAATCACACCGTGCTCGAATATCCATTACGTTCATCCACTGAAACCGGGGAAGGTAGAAAATTGTCAGATTGATGGTCGGAGCGAGAGGATTCGAACCTCCGACCCCCTCGTCCCGAACGAGGTGCGCTACCAGACTGCGCTACGCTCCGCCGCCGAGAGCTTCGCGACACCGGAAGCTTCAACCAAGGCGGTTTAAATTATAGCGCACCGAAAAAATCAATGTAAATGCCTCGAGACAGAGGCGCTGGTAACATCGCAGAGAACACTGCGCACCTAAAAAACGATTCACGGCAACAAAAAAACCGACGCCTTGGGGGAAGCGTCGGTAAAAAGACCATTCTAGGAGTAACATAAAGGAAAGATCCTGTCGGCCTGAGCCGAGCCGCTGGCCGAATGCGGGTATGATTCAGCCTTTGGTACTGTAAGTATTGACCAGCATTGAAAAAATTCCAGTTTCCAGGACGCATTACTTAAACCAATTGGAGATAGCGAACATCCGAGGCAGATGATATAGCTATATTCGCTCGCAACCAGTGACACCTGAACGCGCGCAGCCCTCCAGTGCATAAAATGCCTACAACAAAATAATTCAGCCCCCCTTAATAAGTTCAAGTAGCGTTTGATTACGTTATGCCCTCACACATTGCCGTAGCACCCGCTTTCCAACCTGACAGACCAACTGCCAGACCAATTATTGTCACATTTACCATTTGGCCAATAAAGTTTTTTACAGCACTGTTCCGGTCACAACAAAAGAGACTTCTTGCGCCAAAAAGCTCAAAAACAGTCGTTTATTGCCAATTCGTGACCGAATTGGCTTTACACAAGCTGATACAGCTACTACATTGCCTTACCAATCAGGCATTACCAATGCCGGATTGATTGTCCGACCATTGATGGATCATTGGCGACAGATGACTCACTCCTCAGATATACAGGTACGTCAACAATATAAAAAGCACCAGAAGTCAGTCAGGTTGCGCCACAGCGGACTGTTGCAAAACAGAGGATGTGCCAGCCCTGTCGAGAGTGCTTTTACCAGTCCGCCCATAACAATGGCAATGTAGCGATTGGTCGGTAGAGGTAATGCCCTAATTGCGACGCATCCATAAATTTAATAATAGGATTGTCCAATGAAAAATGTACTGCAAAAAACACTTGTCCCCTGTACGTTGGCACTCGCCGTCGCGGGTGTCTGCGCCAATGCCCAAGCAGCCGACGGGTACGCCACGTTAAACGGTGGTACCACCGGTGGCGCCGGCGGTAGCGTAGTTTACGCAACTACCGGCACCGAAATTCACGCCGCTTTGTGTAATCGCGCCGCAAGCGATACCCCCATCATTATTCACGTCGAAGGCACCATCAATCACGGCAACACCAGTAAAGTATCTGGCGATAGCTGTAACACCGCCGACGATAAAATTGAAATCAAAGAAGTCAGCAACGTCTCTATTATCGGTGTGGGTAACGGGGCATTGTTCGACGAGCTCGGCATTCACTTGCGCAGCTCAGAAAATATCATTCTGCAAAACTTGCATGTGCGCAACGTAAAGAAATCCGGCTCGCCTACCTCTAACGGCGGTGACGCCATTGGTATGGAAAGCGATGTTTACAACGTCTGGGCCGATCACCTGACGCTCGAAGCATCAGGCGGCGAAGACGGCGGCTACGACGCGCTGTTTGATATGAAAGCCGACACTAAATACGTCACCCTGTCTTACAGTACATTGCGCAACTCAGGACGCGGCGGATTGGTGGGCTCCAGCGATGGCGACACCAACAACGGTCCGGTGACGTTTCACCACAACCTGTACGAGAATATCGACTCGCGTACCCCTTTGCTGCGCGGGGCAACAGCTCACGCTTACAACAACTACTACATCGGCTTGCAAAAATCGGGGATGAACCCACGGGTTGGCGGTCAAATCAAAGCCGACCACAACTACTTCTTAGACTCGAAAGATCCGCTGGGTACCTTCTACACCAACGATATGGGCTCATGGGATGTGAGCGGCAATATCTGGGACAATATCACTTGGTCCTCTGACGGTGACGACAACCACCCTGCCGGCTCTGCTGGCAGCGATCCGGTATCGACCACCAGTATCAGCATCCCTTACAGCTACAGCTTGGATGACGCGACCTGTGTACCACAAATCGTACTGGCAACCGCGGGTGCCAATACTGGTCTTGCGGTATCCAATGGCAGCTGTGAAGTGACCAGCAGCTCCAGCTCATCCAGCGTGCCATCGTCCAGTAGCTCAAGCTCCTCTGAGGATAACTCGTCAAGCTCCAGCACTTCTTCAAATCCGGGCGAGCCAGGCACCAACCTATCGATTGGCGCCGGCTCTGACGGCTCCAGCAAAGACTCAAGCAGCTACGGCAATGTCCGCGACGGCGACACCTCCAGCTACTGGCAACCTAACGGTACCTCGGGCGAGCGCATTTCTATTAAATGGGACAGCGCCACGACCTTTAACAGCGTGATTATTCGCGAGCTAAACAACGCCACCAGCGCTTGGCAGCTGGTGAACGATGATACCGGTGCAGTACTCGCCTCTGGCAATAGCTTGGGCAATGAGGCGGTCATTAATTTTAATGACACAACCGCCACCAAAGTAAACCTACTGATAGACAGCGCCAGCAGTGCTCCGCAGATTGCTGAGTTTGAAGTGTATAACGGCTCGGGACCGATCAGTAGTTCATCGTCATCCTCTTCTGCCGCCGGCAGCGTTGACTTAGGCGTAACAACTTCAGGCTCGGACGCTTATTTAAATTGGAATGTCAGTAATATCAACAACTACAACCAAGAGGTGTACCGCGATACTGACCCAGACCCCGCAGGCCGTTTGCGCATTGCCAGTGGTGTTGCCGGCAACAGCTACACCGACAGCAATCTAGCCGATGGGACTTACTATTATTGGATTAAAGTGACCGACAACAACAATGTCGTTACTAACTCCAATGGCGACAATGCGGTTATTAGCACCGCATCTTCTACCTTAACGCTGGAAGAGTCCGACGGCTTTTGTAACGTCGAAGGTACTATTGATAACAACCACTCGGGCTATGAAGGTAGCGGTTTTGCCAACACCGAAAACACCCAAGGCAGCGGCATTAACTGGTCGGTTAACGTGCCAACATCAGGCACCTACCAACTAAATTGGCGCTACGCTAACGGCAGCAACAATCGCCCGGGCAATGTGTTGGTGAATGGCTCCAACCAAGCTTATGTGGATTTAAACCCCACCAGCGCTTGGGATGACTTCACCGGTTCAGGCACGGTCTCTGTCTCCCTCGATGCGGGATACAATGAGTTGCGCTTAGAAGCCACTACCAGCTCTGGCTTGGCAAACATTGATAGCTTAAGCATCACCGGCGCTGCACCTTCCGCCGGCGACTGTAACGGCGGCTCAACCTCCAGCTCCAGCAGCGAGCAAAGCTCTTCCGTCTCAAGCAGCTCATCGAGCGAGCCGGTTGAACTGGGCAATAACTTAGGCTCTGACGCCGACGGCAGTAGCAAAGGCAGTGGCACCAGCTATGGCAATGTCGTTGATGGCAACACCAGCTCTTACTGGCAGCCTGGCTCAGCCAGCAATGAGACAATCTCGGTTAAAGGTTTATCCGGCTCGTTTAATACCGTTATTGTTCGCGAGCTAAACAATGCAACCACCAGCTGGTCGTTGCTGAACCACGATACCGGCGACATCCTCGCTACCGGCGGCGGCCTCGGCAGCTATGCGGTCATCAACGGCTTCGGCGATATATCGGCCAGCAAAGTCAGCCTAGAGTTACACTCGGCAACCACGGCGCCACAAATCGCTGAGATTGAAGTTTATAACGCCTCGGGCACAGTCAGCAGCTCAAGCAGTTCGGTGGTTAGTTCAAGCTCGTCTAGCGAGGCAAACTCTAGCAATTCATCAGAGAGTTCGAGCTCTTCTGTGACACCGCCCCCCAACACTAACCTCTCACAGGACTGTGTTGCCATCGCCACTGATCCAAACGTCAACTGGCGCGCCACATCACTGCAAACCGATCAAGAGATTGTCGAGTGTCTGTCAAACTCTCTCGGCCGCGCGGTGGGTTACGGGGAAAACGCGCTGGGCGGTTACGACCCTAACGGCAACAGCCAGCTAACCATCATCACCAAAAACAGCAACACCTCTGTTGAACAACAGATTGTCGATGCGGTAACCGGCGATGATTACAACTGGATTGTGTTTGACAAGTTTGACTTTGCCAACACCACCGAGATCAGCATGCACCGCGTGCAGTGTAGTAACCCTGATGTTCTGTCGCAGCTAAACACGACGGAACAAAAGTGTATTAACTACACCGAGTGGTGCGATGATAACGGCGTATCGGGTGAAGAGGCTTGTTTGGCTGAGTTTTACAACGAGGCTCTGAACGAAAGCTCTCTGCCGATTCGCAACATCGTGGTTGGCTCTAACACCACCCTTGATGGTCGCATGAGCGAAGGCTTCTTCCGCTTTAACGGCTTTGCAATCGGTAAAGACAGCTCAGGTCAGCCAACGCAAACGGCCAACAGCGTTATTCTGACGCACCTGTCGTTTATCGGTGCCGGTCACACGGAAGATCACGACCTTGACCCGGACATGATTCGCAACACCGGTGCATCACACGATATCTGGATTCACAAAAACACGTTCGACACCACCGGCGACGCCGCCTTTGATGTCAAAGTGGGCGCTTATGACATCACCATGTCATTCAATAAGCTGCTAAATGTGAAGCGGGCATCGTTGCACGGCTCCAGTGACAGTCGCGAAATCAACTCGCAGATTACCACTACCATGCACGACAACTTGTTTGTCACCGATGATGCGCACTACGACAGTTTAGGCAACACAGGTCGTCGTGTTCCGTTAATCCGTCGCGGCACCTCGCACATGTTCAACAACGCCTTTGTCAACTACCGCAAAGACGTCTTTAGCGTACGCGTCGGTGCTCAGCTGTTTTGGCAAGACAACATGTTTGTGAATAACAGCATTCACCAAGAGAAAGATGATGTGCAAGACGCGCTTGACGAGATCGCCGAAAACTTGCTGCGTGATACTCGCGACGGTGACTTCCAGAACGAAGGTAGCTACTTATGGTTCTCGGATGGCGCCTGTAACTTAGACTTCAGCACTGAGACGGCACTAACGCACAACGCCGGCAGCACTGGTGACTTAAGCCAAAACTACAACAGCGCCTCACAGAGCATGATGAATGAGCATCAACTGCCAGCAGGACAAGAGTTGGTCGACTACCTCAGCGCTACCGCCGGTAAGCACGGACAGGTTCCGTTTAACTCGCCACTTGGGTATGACGCTGACTATGTACTGGGCTTAGGTAAAGTTTCCTGCCAGTAACATTCGCTCAATGAAATATCGATGAAGCATTAAACCCACCCGCCGCCAGCGGGTGGGTTTTTTTTCTTCCAAAAATCAATCGGCAATAAGAGAAATAACAATGAATACACACAAAAAGCCCACTCTTTTCGGGATGGGGCTGGTTCTGGCTCTATCCGGGGCCACCAGTCTGCATGCTCAAACAGACACCAATCTCTCGCTCGGTGCCGGCGCTGATGGCTCCTCGAAACAAAGCGGTAGCAGTTACGGCAACGTCACCGATGGCAACACCGCCAGTTACTGGGCGCCCGATAGCGCCACCGGCCGTATTTCCGTCAAATGGTCAGAGGCCACCAGCATTGCCCGCGCAGTCATCGTTGAGGCTTCGGGACATGAAGGCAACATTGCTTCTTGGCAGCTGGTAAATCACCAAAACGGCGATGTTTTGGCACAGGGCTCAGGCGCCGGCAGCATTAATTTTGCTCCGGTCAGTTTGACGAAAATCAACTTTGAAATTCTCAGCAGTAGTGGCGCACCCGCCGTCGCCGAGTTTGAAACCTATGCCAATGGCGCCGAAGAAGACACCGCCAGCGTCAACCTCGCGGCCAGTGTTAACGGCGACGACGTCACCCTGAACTGGGATGTGAGCAATATCAATATCGCCAGTCAATCGGTCTACCGGGATACAGATTCCAATCCCCAGGGGCGCACTCGTATCGCCGCCGGTGTCAGTGGCAGTCGCTATACCGATTATGACCTTAACGATGGCACCTACTATTACTGGATAAAAATTAACAGTAGCGATGGCAATATTTATAACTCCAACGGCGACGACGCCGAGATCGCAACCACCAGCACGGCCTTAATTGTGCAAGAAGACAACGGCTTTTGCTCGGTAGAGGGAAGCATCGACAGTAACCACAGTGGTTTTGGCGGCAGTGGTTTTGCCAACAGCGACAATAAATCTGGTGCCGGCATCACCTATAGCATCAACGCCGATTATGCCCACAACGCCCTACTGGATATTCGCTACGCCGCCACCAGCAATCGTCCAGCGGATATCGAGGTCAATGGCACCGTTGTTGGCACCGCCTACCTGCCCGCGACCGGAGCTTGGGACAGCTGGAACAGTGAGAGCCTCACAGTGCCGCTAGAGGCCGGCGAAAACCGCGTCCGCCTAATCGCCCAAACCGCGAACGGCTTGCCCAATATCGATTCGATGACGGCCGTGGGCGACAACCTGAGCGCGGGCTCGTGTGGCGCTGTGGTGGTGATGGACTGCAACGATGTCACCGACCAACCGGTGATTACCGTCGCTCAGGATGGCAGCGCTCAGTACAGCAGTGTGCAGGCCGCCGTAAACAGTGTATCGCGCTCCAACTCTCAGCCCACCCAGATTCGTATCAAACCCGGCACCTACTACGAGAAACTGCTCATCGACCGGCCCAACCTAAGTCTGTGCGGCGAAGCCGGCAAGACCGAGTCTACGGTATTAACCTACGACGACACTGCCGACACCTCCGATGGTAACGGCGGCACCTTAGGCACGTCGGGCAGCACCAGTATTTCCATCACCGCCGACGACGTCTCGGTCGAAAACCTCACCATGGAAAACAGCCACGGTGCGGGTATCCAGGCGGTTGCGGTACGTATTGCGGCAGACCGGGTGCAATTTCGCAACACTCGTTTTCTGGGCAACCAAGACACCCTCTATGTCCACAGTGGCTCACAATATTTTAAAAATTGTTATGTCGAAGGCACCGTGGACTACATTTTTGGCGGCGCCACAGCGGTGTTTGATCACTGCCAGATTCACAGCGTGGGCGGCGGCACCGCCATCACCGCCCCCAGTACCGATGCAGATCGCCCCTACGGCATTGTCTTTCTCGGCGGTGAGGTAACGGCGGCGTCTTCGGTCAGCGCTGACAGCGTCGCGCTGGGCAGAAACTGGCGGCCCTATGGCGCCAGCACTTACTTAAACGTCGCACTGGGTGCACATATTTTGCCGCAAGGCTGGCGCGCCATGGGTAGCAACAACCTTACTACCGCGCGCTTTGCCGAATATCAAAACACCGGCGCCGGTGCCGACACCTCGCAGCGTGTGTCCGAGTCCCGCCAGCTGTCGTACGCCGAGGCGGAAAACTACACCGTGGACAATATGTTTGAGTCTTGGGTCCCGAGCTTTAGCGGCCACGTCGCCAGCGCACCAGTGTTGTCTCAGCAAGGTAACCCTGTGCACGAGCGCTTTAACCGCTACCTAAGTGAGTGGAGCCTAAGTTCCAATCAGGCCAACATTATTCTCTCACATCAGTACGACAATGGCGGCTGGCCCAAAAACCAAGAGTACGATAGCAACGGTAACGGCGGCAATGGTTCCGCGACTATCGACAATGGCGCCACCACACTAGAAATGAGCTATATGGCAGAGATGTACAAGCGCACCGGCAACACCGCCTACCGCGACTCGGCCAGAGCGGCGATGGACTTCTTGTTGCAAATGCAATATCCCTCCGGTGGCTGGCCGCAGCTTTATCCCCTCAGGGGCGGCTACTCAGATCACGTGACTTTTAACGATGATGCCATGACCCGCGTGCTAACCGTTCTCTACCACGCCGAAAAAGGCGCTGCGCCTTTTGATAGCGATATTTTTAACAGCGGTGATCGCGCACAATTCAAAACCGCGCTCGATAAAGGGGTGGAATACATCCTCAATGCGCAGTGGGAGCAAAATGGCGTTTTGACTGTGTGGTGTGCGCAGCACGGTGCCACGGATTATCAGCCAAAAGCCGCCCGCGCCTACGAGTTAAAATCGCTCAGCGGCAGTGAGTCGGTAGAAATTATCGCTTTTTTGATGACACAACCACAGACGCCTCAAATCAAATCTGCCATTGACGCCGCACTGGCCTGGTACCGCAGCCCCAATACCATTCATCAAGATTACCAATACGATAAATCCAGCGAGGAAAAAATTATTTACTCCCCGGGCGATCGAATGTGGTATCGCTTTTACAACCTGTACGACAATCAGGGCTTTTTTAGTGATCGCGACGGCGGCACCTACTACGACATTATGGACATCTCCGAGGAACGTCGCGAAGGCTACAGCTGGGGTGGCAGTTATGGCGAGAAAATCATTTCTTATGCCGAGAGCGTAGGTTATTAAATAGGCCGGCCCCGAGCGATAGCCGGGGCCAACAAATTCAATGCCCAACGTTTTCTTACGGGTTGCAGGATAGGATGCCAGCACCCCGGTTTTATTTATCGAAACCGCTATCGCGCAATATTAGTCAAACGAAATATCCACCCACACTAACCGGTGATCTGAACTACTTTTACGATCCTCCACCAAATACTGCAGCGGCTCATCTTTTGCAGGCCAAAACACCCCGCTACCGCCCACCTTAAGCGAGCTTGACGGCAATACATAATCGGCCCGCATCCCCCAACTAGCGGTATGATTCGCACTAAATTTGTTATCCGGCCGGGCTTCTCGCGCGCCAGTACTGGTGGGCATAGGGTCTTGTACGCGCGCAAGGGCCAACAGCCTAGCGATCGCGTCACGGCGGCCATCACCCTCCACCGCCGAGGCGTTTAAATCGCCCAGTAAAACAAAATCACGGGACATATCGAGCGCGCCCCGCCCGCCTTGGTCATCGTAAAGATACTCGCCGGCGCCGCTGAGGTAATCGATCCACAACCTCAGTTCATCATGATTGCGCGCACCGTTGCGATCCTCCGGCCCATCAAACACTGGGGGCGTTGGGTGGCTCGCCAAAATATGCAGCGTTTGGCCGCCTATCTGTACTGGCACATCCCAGTGTGACTTGGACGACAAGCGCAATAGCGGCCACACTGCATCGGTATAATAAGGCGTGCCATCGGGGTTTTTCGGTCGAGCCGCATCTGGCATATCGGCCCACAAAAACTGCCGGAAGCTTCTCACTGAATCTTCATCAATAGGATAACGGCTCAACAACACCATGCCATAATGGCCGGGATAAAAACCAAACCCGTAGGTATCAGCCGGGGCCGTAATTTTTCCATCACCATCTATATCTTGCGGCAATAATACACCCGTATTGACCTGACCACGATAATGATACGGGTAAGTAATAGGCTCGGCATCTTGATGCGCCACAGCCAAGTAATGCTTTTGCAACAACGCCAGAGAATCTTCCGCTTCACCGGCTTGCGCGGTGTTATCAAACTCATTTAACAACACAATATCCGGCCGCACGCGCTGAATAATCTCGGCTATATGATGAATTTGAGTGTTGCTAGCCGATTGCAGCTCACGAACTAAAATTGAGCCTTTGAAGTTTTCCGACTCAGATTCGTAATTGCGCGCCTCCATGCTGACATTAAAAGTCGCCACACGGAGTGTGGTGGGGTTGGTGACCACTTTTTCTTTACTTTTAGCGCACCCGGTGATCGCGACACTCATACCAATCAAGACTCCTAATATTGCCATTTTTATTCCGTGCACTCTCACTCGACGCCCCTTATGACCGACTTAAAAGCATAAATTTCGCCGAGCCTATCATAACCTTTATGACCAACCTGTGACCTGTCACGCCCATGTCTTGATTTTGTCACAGCGCCGTCACAGAAGTTTCGCATATTTTCGCTAGAGTCCTCGGGCCAATGTAACAACAACTCTAATAACCTCCCCGCGCAATAACACGACAAAGACTCGTGTGGCGCTAGTCAGCCATCGCGCGGGAGGCACGTGCACAACAAATACGGCGCGTGAATGCATTGCTCAATCGACCATGGAGTAACCTAACGGGAATAAAAGCCATGAACAACCAGTTAACACGAAATACCTTAGTACTTGCGATTGCCGCGGTTATGGGGACCGCGCTACCGGCTATTGCACAAGAAACCAGCTCCGCCATCCAAGGCCAAGTTGTCGATGCCAGCGGGCAACCGCTGAATAATGCCAACATCACCATCACCCACACGCCGTCCAATAGCCAAAGCGACCTAACCACTACCGACTCCGGTCGTTTTAACGCGCGCGGCTTGCGCGTCGGCGGCCCCTATACCGTAAAGGTAGCCTCAGACGAAGGTACTCAAACGGTACAGGATGTGTACTTATCGCTGGGGGACGCCTATCAACTAGAAATTGTGGTCGGTGATGCCGCCACAGAAGAAATCTTAGTGGTCGGCAACCTGCAAGAGCAAAACTTTGCTGCGGTTGGCCCTAACACCACGTTTAGCTTGCACGATCTAGAAACGGCGCCGGCCATCAACCGCGACTTAAAAGATGTCGTACGCCTCGATCCGCGTATTTATATCGACGAAGCCTTCAAAGACTCCATTCAGTGTGCCGGTGCCAACCCGCGGTTTAACAGCTTAACCGTAGACGGCGTGCGCATGAACGATAATTTCGGTTTAAACAGCAACGGCTACCCCACCGAGCGGATGCCTTTCTCCTACGATGCCATCGAGCAAGTGGCGGTAGAGCTTGCGCCGTTTGATGTACAGTACGGCGGCTTTAGCGCCTGTAACATCAATGCTGTGACTAAATCTGGCGACAACGAATTTCACGGTTCGGTCTTTTACGATTACACCGACGACTCAATGGCGGGCGACTCGCTTGAAGGCGACAGCATCGATATCGCGCCTTTCGATGAACAGCGCTATGGTTTAAGCGTAGGCGGCCCCATTATTCAAGACAAATTATTCTTTTTTGCCGCTTACGAAAAACTAGAAGGTGTTGACACCTTTGATCGCGGCACCGCCGATGCCAACGTGGCCACCCCCGTTAACGGTGTATCCGCCGCGCAAATCGCCGAAATCGAACGTATCGCCAACGATGTGTACGGCTATAACCCGGGCAGTTTCCCGTCAAGTTTGCCGGTCGATGACGAAAAGCTATTGGTTAAAGTCGACTGGAACATCACCAACTCGCAGCGCGCTTCATTAACTTACAACTACAACGACGGCTATTCCATCGCGCAATCCGACGGCGATTCTGACGAGCTGGAGTTTTCTAATCACTATTACGAGCGCGGCGCCGAGCTCACCTCGTATGTTGGCCAACTGTTCTCCGACTGGAGTGATGCTTTCTCTACCGAAGTAAAAATTGGCTACCAAGAGTTGGACAACCGCCAGTTATCCCTAGGCGGCACCGATTTTGGTGAAGTACAAATCACCACAGAGAACGATCACGACAATGATGGCAATTTATCCCGAGCCACTGTTTACATGGGCTCTGACGATTCCCGTCACGCCAATAAACTTAAATACGATTCACTCAACCTAAAGTTTGCCGGTAGCTATCGTCTGGACCTGCAAACCTTTACCTTCGGCTATGAGCGCGAATCGTTTGATGTGTTCAACATGTTTATTCAGGAGTCGGAAGGCGAATACCGCTTTAGCTCTATCGCCGATTTTGAAGCAGGAACCCCCAGCCTGATCACTTACGAGAACGCAGCAGGCAGCAATATTAAGGGCGATGCCGCAGCGCAATTTGAATACGCGGTGAATACCTTGTATTTACAAGACGAGATTTTCCTTGATGGTGGTGATCTTAAAATTGTTGCCGGCCTGCGTTATGACTACTACGAGAGCGACGATAAACCAACGCAAAACTTAGACATATTAGCAAGCTACCTGATCGACAATCGCCAAAACCTAGACGAAGCCGACTTACTGCAACCGCGCTTGGGCTTTAACTGGAACCTAACCGATTACTTTGAAGTTCACGGTGGCGTAGGTCTGTACTCTGGCGGCAATCCCAACGTATGGATCTCCAACAGCTACTCCAACGACGGCGTTACCCAAATTGAAGTGCAAGACGACTCCGGCGAGTCGATTCTGGACATGCCGTATACCGGCGAAGGTCGGCCGATCTACGATATCCCGCAAGAGTTGTACGACCAAGTCGCTAACAACCAAGGCGCTAACGGCGGTGTAAATTTATTAGACCCTGATTTCGAAGTGCCGTCAGTCTGGAAATACGCCCTGGGTGCCAGCTACGAGTTTTCCGGCAACCTAGTTTTATCCGGTGACATTCTCTACAGTCAACACCAAGATTCAGCAATTATCTCTGACATCTCACGCGTACAAACCGGCACGGCCATTGATGGTCGCCCCACGTACGGCAGCATCGATGGTCGCAGCCAAGACTTTATGCTGACCAATGTCGACGGCGATGCAGGCGACGCTTTGACTATCTCGGTTGGCGCCAGTAAGTACTTTGATTTTGGTTTAGAGTTAGCCGCCGGCTACGCTTACAGCGACGCGGAAGACGTTAACCCCATGACCAGTTCAGTGGCGTTTTCGAACTACACCAGTGTAGCCACCGCCGACCCGGAAAATCCAGGCCCGGCCACCTCTAACTACAATATCCCCCACCGCTTTACCACCAAAATCGCCTATGAACATGCCTTTTTTGGTGACTTCGATACCCGCGTCACGCTGTTTGGCTCGGCCAACGAAGGTCGTCCTTACAGCTACACTTTTGATCAGGGCTTTATGTTTGGCGACTCTACCGGGTTTATCTCGCGGCACCTTTTGTATGTGCCCACCGAAAACGACGCCAGCGTCGTCTATGGCGATAACTTTGATGTAGAAAGTTTCAACCAGTGGATTGCTGACGAGGGGCTAGACCGCGGAGAGATTATGGAGCGGAATGAACTGAACAGCGATTGGTGGGTTAAATTTGATTTAAAAGTCGAACAAGAACTACCGGGCATTATGGATGGCCACCGCTCGTCTATCTACATGGTGGTTGAAAATCTCGGCAACCTCCTCAACGATGACTGGGGCGTGCAGTACGAGGCAAGCTTCCCACGGGCACAAACCGCTGTGGATGCCACCATGGATGACCAAGGCCGTTACGTCTACGAAGAGTTTCGTGACCCGGCTGGCCCCACTCGTGTCGGTAGCCCCTCATTGTGGGAACTGCGCGTTGGCTTTCGTTACGATTTTTAATAACCAATAGCAACCGGACTAAAAAACCAAAAGGGCCGGATCATTGATCCGGCCCTTCTTCTTGCTTAACTCACTTACAAATTATCGAGATACTGGCGATGCTCAGTGGAAAACTCAAAGTTATTGAATTTATCCCAGTTGATCGACCACGTCATCACGCCGCGTAAATCACTCCACCCAGTGGTGGTGTGCGGTTGATAGGTGCCGCAGCCTTGTAGCTTGATTAGACAATCGAGCGCCGATTGCACCTCCCTGACGGTGGTAAAACCGCCACCGGCATTGCTATTGGCCGGCAAACCCAGCAGCACTTGATCTTCACGCAACGGCGGAAAGAAGTCATTAGTCCCGGCAATGGTAAAGCCCGTTAATAACATATCCACCATCGCCACATGGAAGTCAGCCACGCCCATACTGTGATACTGATCATCCAAGCCGGTAATGGGGCCCGAGTTATAATTTTGTACTTGTAGCCAGTTTAGCTCATCACGCATGGCGTAAATCACCGGCAAATAAGCCCCGGCGCGGGTATCACAACCCGAGCATGTACCACCGTAAAAGCTGTAACCCAGCTGCACAAAGAATGTCTCTGGCGCCATGGTCAGCATAAAGTCACTACCATAATGCGATGTCAAATCTTGCAAGGCACCAATCAGGTTAGTAATTACCGGCGTGGTTGGGTTGCGGAAATCGTCATCGCCACTTTCTAAATACAAAGAGTGACCTTCAAAATCCACATCCAAACCGTCAAACCCGTATTCATCAATAATACTGATCATCGAGTTAACAAAGTTAGTCCGCGCGCTTGCGGTTTCTAACTGCACCTGGCCGTTGGCACCACCAATACTGATAATGACTTTTTTACCGGCGGCTTGTTTCGCCGCAATGCCATCTCGAAACGCCTGTTCGTCAAACGCGGGGTCGAGCACAAAACCAATGTCGCCCGGCGCGTTACCGGTAGGCTCGGCAAACGAGACATTAATGGCATCAAACGCGTCAGACACATTAGCAATGGGAATCACCCCCGAGCCATTGTCAAAGTTGTGCCAGTAGCCAGAGATAATCCGATCACTGTTGCCCACCGAGCTATTTGAGGAGCTACTGGAAGAGCTGGTTGACGACGAGCTACTGGATGAACTCGAACTAGACGATGAACTGGTAGCGCAGCTACCCGTCAACTGCCAAGCATCCTGCCAATGGGCACCGGTGCCCGGAGCGTAGGCCCACGCGGCATTTGAAGAGCACCAACCGGCAATATTACAGCGGTACTCGTTACCCACATTTTGCACCAGCTGATTGGCACTGTAAGCCGTGCCCGACACGTAGGCAGGCGAGCTGCAAACACCTCCGACCGAGCTGGACGAGCTGCTGACACTGGATGAACTGCTAGAGCTAATGGAACTGCTTGAGCTACTAACACTGCTCGACGAGCTGCTCGAACTACTCGAGCCAACATCGCAAGCGCCTAGGGACGCCCACACGTCCCATTGCGCGGAGTGCGTTAAGGGGTCGTCGCCTTGCGTCCACCATTTGGCTTTAAACAAAGTGGCATCGCGCACCGCGGTGACGTCAGCGGTATAAACATCGCCACTGTTCCAGTTTGCGACGTTGCTGCAATCGGCCGCGTGGGTATTGGCCACAAAAAGTGCAGCGCCAATGACACCACTGACATTTACCCAGCGGCGAACCTGTGCTTTAGGCTGTTTATTGATGGCGTGGCTATCTATTGTTTTAGGTCGTGATAATTGCATAAGTCATGCTCCAAAAAATGAATGGATGCATGTAAGCAATCACTATCTGGCCGCAGGGCGAACCTGCTAATGCCGTCCGTGGATCGTTATTAATATCTAAGTATGGGCGATCATTGCCACATACATCTTACGGACATCCAGGCGGATCTATAAATATGTTTACGGAGTGCTTAACACACTTTTATATGCGCATTAATTATAAGCGTTACCGTTGGGGTTTTTAGACGAGCGGTCGAGCCAACAACCGCCAGTGAACAACAAAAAACCCCGAACCATAAATGATCCGGGGTTTAAAGAACGCTCGTTAGGCGGGGCAATCCTTTGCCCCAAGTAATGCAGCTTACCATCAGCCGCCGATATTACAGTGAGCGCAAGAAGGCTAGCACATCGTCTTTTTGCGATTGCGATAGGCCTTCATAGCCTTGACGTGAGGCTTCACCCTCACCGCCGTGCCAGCGGATCGCTTCATCGATGCTACGTGCGCGGCCATCGTGCAAATAGCTGTGCACTGGCGTACACACTTGCTGACCTTGTGGTGCGTTAGTCGTGCCACCGGTAACACAAGCCGCTAAACCTAAGCCCCACAAGGGTGTGGTGCGCCACTCACTGCCGGTGGCATCGCCTTCACCAAGGTTATCGGCCAGGCCTGGGCCCATGTCATGCAGCAACAAGTCGGTGTATGGCTGAATCGCCTGGCTGCGTAACTCGGCCAACGGATGGAATTGGCTCGTTTGATAAGACGGCGTGTGACAATCAGCACAACCAATCGATTCAAACAAGTTTTCACCGTTTATAACCGCAGCATCGTTGTAGTTGCGCTGTGCACGCACCCCCAGTAGCGAGACGTACTTAACCACATTATCAACGTGCGAATCGGCAAGCTCCGAGCCCGACGAACCACAGTTAGCCTGCGCGCTGCCACAATCCGGATTGGGGAACAGTGAAGTCATCACGCCCATATCGGTATTAAAGGCACCGGCGACTTGGTCTTTCACGCTTACTTTAGCGGCTTTCCAACCAAAGCGGCCCAAACGCGTCGCGCCCGTTGCCGGGTCGGCAACGCGGTTAGCGCGACCAGAGATACCATCGCCATTGGCGTCGTTAGGATCTTCCTGCGCCAGTACATCGGACTCAGAAATCGCCTCAAGCAAGCCCATCCCCACTAACTGCGGAGCAATGCGCGCCGAGAAAGTCTCGGGTGTTACTCCGGTAAACTGGAAGTTAGGCGAACGCAAACCGTTTTGCTCAGTCCACGAAGAAATAGCCACCTGACCTTCACTACCGGCACCGCCGTTTGCCTCTGGCTGCAATACACGGCCTAACTGCGGATGCGGATTACCATTGGCATCACCCACTTTGAACACCCACTTGTCTAAGTGCTCGCCTACTGGATTAGCGGCAGCGCGACCATTGCGTACGTGACAGCCAGTGCAGCTTGAGTTAACAAACAGCGGACCAGCACGGCCAATAGCAGGGTTAAAGGCGGGGTTGTCTATCGGGTTTTCATCGTGCAAGCCATCAACAAACGAGCTGTGCAGCACACGACGACCCAACATAAACGGTTGCGCGTTATCGTAACCAATGTTGGTTGCCATCTGTAAAAACAGATTATCAGGCTCGTTAGAACTCATGGCGTGCACGGTGGTGTGACCGCCCAACCACGCTTTCTCGGGGATTTTCACAGAGTCTTTAACCCCACCGGCCGGTGTCGCACCGCCCACTTCCCAGGGCACAAGACCTTCACCCACAATGTACAGGTAGGTAGAGCCATAATAAGCCGAGCGACCATTGGGCACACTGTGATCCAAAAACTGACTCAGCTCAAACTCCATTTTGTCGCCGATCTGAATCGCACGCCCCTCGCGGCAGTTAAAGCTGCGCTCTTTGTAGTAGTGCGTATCGTCGATCACCTCCATGGTGCCGTTATCGCAAAACTCTGCCACTGTGCCGACCCCGCGATAGAACCAGCGGTTTTCAGCTTCCGTATCATTCAGTTTAAATTGCGTCACCACATTCATTCGAATGGTATCACCGCCTTTGGCCACGTAATCAACGATCTCAATGGCGGCGGTGCGGTCTTCCCAATAATGGGTGAGATAATGCTCGTACGCCTGAAAGTGATCTTCTTTCGCGTGACGATCACGGCCGCGATCGGAAAAACGCGTTACCAAAGCATCGCCACGGTCAAACTGAATCACAGGTTCCAGCGGCGTACCACTGTTGTAAAGGGGCGTAACCGGCCCACCCGCTGGCGTGCTAGAGCTGCTCGATGAATTGTTAGTGCTGCTGGAGCTGCTAGAGCTGGATGAACTACTGGTGCTGCTTGATGAGTTGTTAGAGCCACCCACTGTATAGTCGCGCCATGGCAGACTCTGACCCGCGCCATTGGTGATTACGGTAAAGCTTACACTCACCACATCACCGCTGTTTAAGCCCGGGATATCATAGCTCCACTGCCCTGCGGCTTCGTTCATGCGCACGTTATTCTGCGCGCTGCCGTTAATGCTGTAGTGAATGTCCACCGTATCACCTTGGCTCACGGTAGCTCGCAAGGTTTGGCCGTTGATCATGCTTAAGCAGCCATCATCACAATTACCGCTGGCACTTGATGAACTGGATGCAACCGAACTTGAGCTGGAACTTACCGCGGGCTCGAGGTGAAGCCAATCGAGGTTCATACCGGCCGAGGTAACATCCAAACGCACCGTATAGTTACCCGCTTGGGCGACCGAAATCGACCCGGCATCTTGCTCTTGCCACGCTTGCCATCCGCCCGTCGCCGGTACATTGCCACTTACCGAGCCGCCAGCGACGGAAATGCTGTATGCCCCGCCGCCGGTGTCAGAGGCTACCCGAGCGCCAATGTCGTAGGTGCCGGCACCGAGCGCAACGTTGTACTCCAGCCACTCTCCGGCCTCCATCCAGCCAACGTTGTAACCTCCACCATTAGCTTCGATGTCGACATCGTCCGAACGGTAGGCCGTGCCGTTATTACCCGCTGAGGTATCGTAAAAAGCGTCATAATCTTCTGCTTCAATACGTACAGGTACCGCACTGGTGCTGCCGCTTGCCGAGACACCAAACAATTCAAACTCAGACAACTGTAATATGTTGCCCGAGTTATTGCTCATGTCTAAGCGGTAATAGCGGTAGGCGGTCGTGTTGCTAAAAGCAAACTCACGAGTTTGGTGGCGATTGGCAAAGTCTTCGTTAATGCGCGCATCAATCGCCGTCCAGTTATTGCCATCGTTCGAGCCCTGCAGGGTCCAGCTGGCGGGATCACGCTCTGGGCTATCGTTAGCCGAGCTGATTGAGTAGCGCTTCACCACGTAGGGTTCCGCCATTTCATATTGCAGCCAACTGGCATTATGAAAGGTCAAATACTTAGTGTTGACGTTATTATCCACGGCATCGCCATGGCCTTCGCCCGCTGGCGAGTCGGCGTACTGCGAGCTGATCATACCGCCAAGATTGGTCAGCTCGACTTCACTGCCCTGGCTAACTGGCGCGCCGTACACTTCCATCTCCCAAATGGAGTAGCCCCAATTGTTACCCGCACTGCGGCTTACGCCATGCATACGTACGTAACGGTAATTGCCCGAGACGGGCACGGTGTCGGTTCTGTCGCCAAAAGCGCCGCCCGAGCGGGTAGCGATCGTTGACCAGGTATTGCCGTCGTTAGAACCCTGAATTTCGTACTCGTTGGCGTTGGCCGCCTCCCAGTAAATAATAACTTCAGACAGCGCAAAGCTGTCGCCTAAATCGAGCGTAAGCGACGATGGATCGACTTGAGCGGTAGAGGCCCAGCGAGTGTTGCCGTCGCCATCAATAGCGGCGCTAGCCGGCAGGTCTTGGGTACTAGCGCTAGCCGTTGCCGAGCCCGATAGGTTGCTTATCTGAGCGTAGGCGCCGGTGCTGGCGGCCATAATCAGTGCCGCAAGGGCACCTCGAGAAAACGTTTTGGCTATCATGTAGCACTCCTCATTATTAGCGTTTTGTGAGGTTGAGTAAGTGTGTCGCTGCACGGCTTCCGTTATCGATAATACCGCTGACCTCCTATCAGACACTTGATCGATCTGGCGCAGTGCTGGAGCTCGGCGACTATCCAAGCGCAATACTCAGAGTGATGCTTAGTTCCAGTGCTTGCACTCTATGCCTGCACCGTCAAGGTGTCTTCCCACTAACCACCGAGCGCTAATGTGAGAAGTCACTCTTTCCCACATTCCGTCACAGTAAGCTGACACACTTAACCGCAGCCCAGTAGTGGCGCCGCCTTGAAGAGCGAACCCAGAAAATAAAAAGCGCAGAAAAATTTGTAGCTTCTTTTAAAAACGATAAACGGATCACTTAAACAAAAATTAAATTAATGCGCCAAACTCTGTAAAAAAGACGCCTTTTAGGCAAAATTTTGCACCATATTGGCATCAGAATTATTAAAGCTACTGCCTTTACTTTTATCTCTATCGCCCTTGCATGCACCTAAATAACGCACCAGAAAATCATCAGATACTGCTCCCTGCCCGAGCCCAAAATAGCGATTCGACACTCACAACAGGTTAGCGCTCACACGTAAAAGCCAAGCTCTCTGGCAACGCTAGTTATCCCCCAAACGACTCCCCCGCATCGGGTAATGCCGCAGTAACACGCTGATAAGCGCAGTCGGTCAATGCACCGATGGGCTTGTCTCACACCAACGTGCCAGCGTCTTATCAACCGCCTAACGGCTGTCACTGTTTGTATAACTTCAAGTGACACAGGTCATGTTCGCAACGCCGGCAAAGTGGGACGACACCCTCTTAACGTCCGCGGCACCATGGCAATGTGGCAACATCTACGATGCAGCAACTGAATAACAATTAAAGACTAAGGCAGCCCTCCCGATAGAGCTTGCCCAGCTAAAAACCATAACAACTAAACAACCTAGCAGCACCAGTATCGCCTAACACAGTCTCAGCGCACGCACCCCATCACCGGGTCATGCCGCGTTGAATTAACACTAATAAAAAGTGACGTAAAAACGAGGCCATCATGATAAAAAACCTAATTCTATTGCCAACCGTGAGCGTTATGGCGCTCACCCTAAGCGCCTGTGGCGGCTCCGATGGAGGCGGCGATAACAGCTCCTCCAGTGTTGCCAGCTCGGTCAGCTCATCGGTATCGTCCAGCTCCTCTGTCAATCCAGCACCGCCAAGCTCCTCTAGCTCGGCCGACAGCTCAAGCGAGTCGAGCTCATCGGTAAGCTCTAGCGAAAGCAGTTCAAGCGAATCGTCGGATAGCAGCATTTCATCCAGCAGCTCCAGCGTCAGCAGCGTCAGCAGCGTCAGCAGCGTCAGCAGCGTCAGCAGCGTCAGCAGTTCATCGTCCACCGCTAACTCATCAAGCTCAAGCTCGTCCTCTGTTGCCAGCTCAAGCTCGTCTTCTGTTACCAGCTCCAGCTCGTCCGCAGCCGCACAGTGGAATATGGTGTGGAGCGATGAGTTTGAAGGCAGCAGTATCGATAGCAGCAAGTGGGCCCACGAGGTTAACTGCTGGGGCGGCGGCAACAACGAACAGCAGTGCTACACCGACCGCGCCGACAACAGCTACGTCCAAGACGGCAAGCTGTTCATAGTCGCGCGCCAAGAAAGCTTTAGCGGACCGGCGGTTAACAACGAAGACCCCAGCTACGATCCCGCCGACACCTCGGCCACCATGCCCTACACCTCGGCGCGCTTACGCACCCGCGATAAAGCCGACTGGACCTATGGCCGCATGGAAATTAACGCCAAGCTGCCGCAAGGTGACGGCTTATGGCCCGCCATTTGGATGCTGCCAACAGACTCGAAATATGGCGGCTGGCCGCTCAGCGGCGAGATCGACATTATGGAAGCCGTTAACCCCAATGCCGGCGGCGCCAATGAAGTGTATGGCACCCTGCACTATGGCCGCGTGTGGCCCAACAACTTAAACACTGGCAGCGATTACAGCCCTCCAGCCAACGTCTGGGACGAGTTTCACACTTACGCGGTTGAGTGGGAGCAAGGGGAAATCCGCTGGTACGTGGACGATGTGCACTTTGCCACTCACACCCAAGACGATTGGTTTACCTATTACTGGGGCGGCCAGGAGCAAGGCTTCCAGCTGGGCACTGACGATGCACCGTTTGACCAGAACTTTCATATGTTGCTTAACGTAGCGGTTGGCGGTAACTGGCCCGGCGCGCCGGACGGCAGTGCCAGCTTCCCGCAAACTATGGAAGTCGATTATGTTCGCGTTTACGAGTGTTCGGCCAACCCAACCACTGGCAAAGGTTGCGCCACTATCGACCCAAGCGCCAAAGATGTCGCGGGCGTTGCGCCACCGACAGCAGAAAGCTACGACCTTTATAACGGTGGCGCCACCAGCTTTACCTTTAGCACCGTCGACGGTGAAGTTACCAACACTTTGGTACCGGGCTTTTACGACAACAACACCGGCAATGTCATCAGCGATCCGCAGGGAATGGACGCCAACGGTAATACCGTATGGGATATTGAGTTTAATGGCCCTGGTAATGCTTTTTTAACAACTGGGGACATGAGCGCCTATCCCGAGGTCAATGACGGCCTAAAATTTACCAATGTGGCCGAATACGGTGAGCTGCGCTTTAAAATGCTGGTGGAGGCAATCGACCCGGCCACCGAACTGCACATTAAGCTCGACAGTGGTTGGCCCAATGTTAGCTTCCACACCATCGACACCCCTGCGGTGGGCGAATGGACCGAGGTAGCGGTTGCCATCAACGAGCTGTCACCCAACAATATCGAAACCGGCGAGGCAAATTTAGGCCAGCTAATCAACGCGTTTGTGATTGAGGCCTCGGGCGGTACCGCCCATGTGCAATTGGCCGACATTCAACTCGGTTGCTTAAGCCCGTGCGGTGTTGATCCGGTGCTGGCGGCGGTTAGCGACACATTAACCGATCAGTTCACCATCTTTAAAAACGGCGTACCCGGTGCCAATTGGGACTTTGGTGTCGGCAGTTGGGACAACAACTCAGGCCACGTGACCGCGCAAACAGCGACTGACCCAGATCGCGGTGATGTACTAGATATTCTCTTTGATACCAGCGGCAACAATGGTTTAGCGTTTATTCAATCCACCACGCCCAAAAATGGTCGTGCTTTTGCTACCAACGGCAAACTGCGCTTTGACATTAACGTACTGGACTATGGCACCAACACTAACGGCATTGTGGTAAAAGCCGAAAGTGGCCCAGGCGTAGGCACCGGTGATTATGTTATCGACCGGGTCCCCACGGGTACTTGGACGACGCTGACAATTGATATCGCTGACTTATTGTCCGCACCGGGCAACAGCGGCTTCAACATCGATGCGTTTAACACACCGTTTGTGATTTTGCCCGCATGGGATGATCAGGCCGGCGTACACATCCAAATCGATAATGTCGAATGGATCGACGGCGACGGCTCAAGCGAAACCACTGTGGATGCCATCACCGATAGCTTTGACATCTATGCCGATGGTGCACCGAGTTCGGCTCAAGGCCTAAACATTGGCATTTGGGATAACGACACAGGCCACATCACCGTCAACACCGTAGCCGATGTCGACCGAGGCGATGTACTGCAGTTGGATTATAGTGACAGCGCCAATAATGGTGTGGCTTTTCTGCACTTCACTGACCTAAAAAACCTGAGCGCTTTTGCCAGTGAAGGCCAGCTTGTTTTTGACCTCAAAGTGCTCGATTTTGGCAGCAACACCAGCGGGTTGATTGTCAAAGCCGAGAGCGGCGCCAACATGGGCTCAGGCGACTATCAAATCTCCACACCCCTGGTAAATGTCTGGACTACCTACACCATTGATATCGCCGACTTAGTAGCGGCCGGACCGCAAGCGGGCTTCACGCTCGACTCCATCAATACCCCTTTTGTCTTTTTACCTGCCTGGGGCGATCAAGCGGGCGTCAGTGTGCAGCTAGACAACATTCGCTGGCTACTTAATGGCGGCTCTTCCAGCAGCGCTAGCAGCTCTTCGAGTTCGTCAAGCTCAGTCAGTTCTAGCTCAGTTAGCTCAAGCTCTGAATCCAGCGCCAGCAGCTCATCGAGCGTCGGTGGTGGTACTGGCGGCGGCACGGGCGCTGGCATTGACACCAGTGGCAGCGCACCTACGAGCTTGGCCGCTGGCTGGGAGCTGGTATGGAACGACGAGTTTAACGGCGCCAGCATTGACAGCGATCGCTGGGAGCATGAAGTTAACTGTTGGGGCGGCGGTAACAACGAAGCCCAGTGCTACACCGACAGCGCCGACAACAGCTACGTGGCTGACAGCCTGCTACACATATCGGCCATCTACGAAGGTGCGGGTATGGTCTGTGGCCCCTCGCTCAACCAAGAGGACCCCGGCTACCCCGGCGCCAACGCCTGTAAAGACTACTCATCGGCCCGCCTGCGCACCCGCGGCAAAGCCGACTGGACCTACGGTCGGATGGAGATTCGTGCCCGGGTACCACAAGGCGTGGGCGTCTGGCCCGCGATCTGGATGCTGCCGAGCGATACCAGCACTTACGGCGGTTGGCCGCACAGTGGCGAGCTGGATATTTTTGAAGCCTTCCAGCCCGGCGTAGCGGGACCGGCCCCCACTGGCGCCGAGAACGAAATGCACGGCACCTTGCACTATGGCTATTCATGGCCCTGGAACCAGTACAGTGGTGCAGCCTACGAGCCACCAACCAATATCTGGGATGACTTCTACACCTACACCGTAGAATGGGAAGAAGGCGAAATTCGCTGGTACGTAAACGACGTACTGTTTGCCCGCAACAGCGGCAACTGGTTTATCTATTACTGGGGCGGCCAAGAGATCGGCTATCAAGTGGGCACCGAAGCTCAGCCGTTTGATAACCCATTCCATATGATTTTGAATGTCGCACTGGGCAACGGTCAGTATATTGACTTGCCGGAGTTTACCGACACCAGAACCATGGAAGTCGATTATGTGCGGGTTTACGAGTGCTCATTAGACCCTGTGAGTGGCAAAGGCTGTGAAACGCCAACCGCTAACGCTGGTGTTACCCCAACTAATATTGCGGGCCACGTACCGCCGCCAGACACCCGTGAAGAGCTTTACTTGTTCCAGGACGGCCTGAAAACATTAACCCTAGCGGGCAACGAGGGTGATGTGCAAGCGAGCTTTACGCCGCAACTTTACCCGGACGCCGCAACGGTAATCTCTAACCCTGAAGCGGCTGGCCCCAACAGCGAAACCGTATGGGATATTGAGTTTACCGGCGCTCCCGCTTCGGCCTTTTTAACCTCCGACGGCGGCTTAAATTTTGGCGACAACCTACACAGCCGCGCCAAAAACTTAGGCGAGCTGCGCTTTGACTTGCGGGTGCTGGATATCGAGCCGGGTACATCGCTGTTGATTAAAATCGATAGCGTATACCCAAAAGTCAGTTATCACGAGATCGAAATTCCGGCCGATGTTGGCGCCGGGGCACAATGGTCCGAGGTAGCCGTGCGCTTGTGGTCGCTACAGCCCAACACTAACGAAGGCTACGCCTCACCGGTTGACTACACCAGTATCAACAATGCGTTTGTCATTGAAGCCTCTGGCGGCACCGCCCACGTACAGCTCAACAACATTCGTCTTACTTGTTTAGACGACGCTGTCGCCAACTGTGATATTACGCCCATCGAACCGGCCGAAGAGATCACCGAGGATATGGACATCTTTGTTGACAACCTAGCAGCGGACTGGAGCAACCCAGGCTTCGAGGTTTATCAACAAGGCGGGCAGGTAATCACCATTGATGCCACAGCGACAGACCCTGACAAGGGCACTGTGATTGAAGTGGAGTTTACCGACACCGGATTTGGTACCTTCTATATCCGGGACAGCTCTGCCAAAGACCTTAGCGCTTTCACCAGTGGTAATTTGGTGTTTGATCTTAAGGTGGTGAGCAACACCGGTAACACCAATGGCTTCGTCGTCAAAGCAGACTGCGGTTACCCCTGCGTTGGCACAGAAGTGTCCGTCCCACTGCCGGCGGACAACGAGTGGCACCCTATTTCCGTGCCCATCTCCGACATCAACCAAGGCGGCTTTGACATAACAAAGGTCGACGTGCCTTTCTCACTGTGGCCCATAGCAGGCGAGCAGAACGTTACCTTCCAGGTGGACAACATCCGCTGGGAACTGGCTGACTAACGTTTATACTTGCCGCGTAAAAGGCCGCTAGAGCTTCCTCTAGCGGCCTTTTTTATTACAGCCTTTACGCCGATTGGCCACGCAGGCCAGCCGTGTCTGAGTCTTTACCCAAGCCGCCTGCTCTAGGTTTCTTTCAAACGAGGGTATCGTTGTCATCTCAGGCAAGCGCGCCACTCTCACTTATAAAAAAACACCCGATTGCTTGTTTCCGCCGCGCACAGCAACCCGCGGATTAGCTTTATTTGCGCCACAAAGCCTGCCATTGCGAGCGCCCTTTAAAACCGGCGGTATGACCACTTAACTCGCAACGGGCTGATCTTTTTAAAGGTGGCTCACGCTAAAAACCAAGCGATTAATCAGCACTAGCTAGTATATTCGGCCAATAAAAAATGACAGCGGTGTCATTTCTGTAAGGCCAAAAACACCACAAAAACCAAACAAAAGCCTTACCAATTAACCTTGCCCGGTATGACCAACAAATGATTTAATACAACTTTACGGTTAAAGGAGCTAAAAACAATGGCGAATGCATTCTATGGCCAATCTGGCGGCGTTACTGCGGTTATCAACGCAACGGCCGCCGGAATCATCGAGACCGCGCGCCAACACCCCACCGTATTTGACAAGGTGTATGCCGGCCGCGACGGTATTCTCGGCGCACTGCACGAAAACTTAGTTGATATCAGTGAAGAATCGGTCGATACCCTAGAGCAGTTACTGCATACGCCGGGCGGCGCCTTCGGCTCCTGTCGCCACAAACTGCAAAACCCCAATGTTAATCACGATGAATACCAGCGCATTATCGAGGTGTTTCGCGCCCACGATATTCGCTACTTCTTTTATAACGGCGGCGGCGACTCACAAGACACCACTCGCAAGCTGGCGCACGTTGCCGAGCTAATGGGCTACGACCTAACGTGTATTGGGGTGCCCAAAACCATCGATAACGACCTGCCGGCCACGGACAACAGCCCGGGCTTTGGCTCGGTCGCCAAGTATGTGGCGGTATCGGCATTAGAGGCCTCTTTCGATATCGCCTCGATGCATAAAACCTCCACTAAAGTGTTTGTGATGGAGGTAATGGGACGCCGCTCGGGCTGGATTGCCGCCGCCGCGGGCCTTGCCTGCGACGAGCGCGAGCTGGGGCCAGACGTTATCTTGGTGCCCGAAATCAGCTTCGACAAAGAGGCGTTTTTAGAGCGCGTGAAACAGACCGTGGCCAAAAAAGGGTTTTGCGTTGTAATCACCGCCGAGGGTATTCGCCAAGCCACCGGCGAGCTGCTGGCCTCGGCCGACAACGAAGATCCGTTTGGTCACACCCAGTTTGGCGGCGTCGCGCCGCTTCTGGTGGATTTTATTAAAGAGCGCTTTAACTACAAATGCCACTGGAGTGTGTGCGACTACCTGCAACGCGCCGCGCGTCACCTGGCATCGCAAACCGATGTCGAGCAATCCTACGCCGTGGGCAAAGCGGCCGTCGAGTACGCCGTTGCCGGACTGCAATCGGTGATGCCCGCCATTGTCCGCACGCAATCAGTGCCTTATCAGTGGGACATCAAACCGGTGCATATCTCTGAGGTCGCCAGTGGCGAAAAAAACATGCCCCGCCACTTTATGAGCAAAGACGGTTTTAGCGTCACCCAGGCGGGGCTCGATTATTTTGCCCCGCTCATTTTTGGCGAGGCCTACCCGCCCTATCGCAACGGTTTGCCCGAATATCGCAAGTGCCGCAATCGTTTAATACCGCGCAAGCTACCCGAATATTTTGGCCGCAAAGACGGCGCAAAAGAAACAGAGCCAGCCTAACAATAGAGCAATAGCATAGTGAACTTACGACTTTTCAAGGACCCCTTTAAGGAACACCACCATGACTGATATCGCGCGCCTACTCGGCGATCAAGCCGATTACCTGCTGGGCCACCAGTGCCAAACGATACCTGCCGACACCCTGATTACCCCCAAGCCCGACTACGTCGGTGCTACTTTTAGCGCCACCGACCGGCCACCGCAGGTACTGCGCAATTTTCAAAGTATCTTAAACGCCGGGCGACTGGGCGGTACGGGCTATATGTCTATTCTGCCGGTAGACCAAGGTATTGAGCACTCGGCCGCCGCCAGCTTCGCGCCAAACCCGGCTTACTTTGATCCCAAAAACATCGTCGAGTTGGCCCTAGAGGGCGGCTGTAACGCGGTGGCATCGACCCTCGGTGTGCTCGGGGCGGTATCGCGCCACTACGCCCACCGAATTCCGTTTGTGGTGAAACTCAACCACAACGATGCCTTAATTCACCCCACCTCTTACGATCAACGCATGTTTGGCAGTGTGCGCCAAGCCTACGACATGGGCGCCGCCGCCGTGGGCGCTACCGTATATTTTGGCTCCGAGAGCTCGCGCCGCCAGCTAGAAGAGATCTCGGCCGCATTCGCCGAAGCGCACAAGCTAGGTATGGTGACCATTTTGTGGTGCTACTTGCGCAACAGCGCCTTCAAAACAGACAGTGACGACCACCATGTATCAGCCGATTTGTCAGGTCAGGCCAACTATCTGGGTGTGACCATCGAGGCAGACATCATCAAACAAAAAATGCCCGAAACCAACGGCGGCTTTAACGCGGTTAACGTGGGCAAAACCCACGAGCGGGTGTACAACAACCTCACCTCGGATCACCCGATCGACTTAACCCGCTACCAGGTTGCCAACTGCTATATGGGCCGGATTGGCCTGATCAACTCCGGCGGCGCATCCGGGGCTAACGATTTATCCCAAGCGGTACGCACCGCCGTCATCAACAAGCGCGCCGGCGGCATGGGCTTAATCAGTGGCCGCAAAGCATTCCAAAAACCCTTCGCCGAGGGCGTTCAGCTGCTACATTCCATTCAGGACGTCTATTTAGATCAAACGGTCGATCTCGCGTAAAACCAAGCTCGTCCGCACAACCGGATGTAGGGCTCTCCACATCCACACAAAACGCCCACAAGGCGCACACACGCGGGGCGCGGCCGTCATACCATGGCGGCAGCGCCCCGCGCCATTAACATTTTTAACACCCACAACATGCCCAGGCCACGCGGCCAAAAGCACCCGCCGCGCCAAAGGTAAGACCAAAAATTAAAATGGTAAAACCAAATATTGAACTTTGATGATTTATATGCAAACATTAGCTATAAATTGGTAATACCATAAATTTCTAATAATCTATAAAAACGGAGTACACTCATGCCGAAGTACCGACTACTCTCAGTGTTGATCGCCATGGCATCAGCCGGCCAGCTGCACGCGCAGGACGCCGACCAGCCCGAAAACACCAGCGACAGTAGCGCCATGGAGGAGATCGTCGTTCAGGGTGTTCGCCAAGCCGAACTTAACGCCCGCGAGCGCGAGCGCGACAAAGACGCTTTTAGCTCGATCATCGCCACCGACGATGTCGGTAACTTCGCCGACCAAAACGTCGCCGAATCGCTGCAACGCCTGCCCGGCATTACCCTGCAAAAATCGGAAGGCGAAGGTAAGTTCGTCAACGTGCGCGGCCTCGGCCCCGGCTTTGTCAGCGTTAGCATGAACGGCAACGAGCTGGCCTCCGCCGGCGCAGACAGCCGCGCTTTTGCGCTGGATGCCCTGCCCGCCGATATGCTCGGCTCAATTGAGGTAATTAAAGCCTTAACCCCGGACATGGATCTAAACTCCATCGGCGGTACCGTCAACGTGAATACCGTTTCGGCCTTTGACCGCAAAGGCGACAGCGTTAAAGTCAAAGCGCAAGGTAACTATCAATCTTACAAAGAAGACTTCAACCCGAAAATCGCCATCAACGGCACCCACTTATTTGCTGATGACACCATTGGCGTAGGCTACTCGGTCTCGTACGAAGATCGCTCCAGTGTGGTCTACCAAGTACAACACCATTCGGATTCATTGCCGCGCTATATCACACCCGACGTTGAAAGCTTGCCCGCTGAATACGAAGGCGATCCGATGCTGATCCCTTTCCGTTACGAGGCGCGCCAAGAAGACGCCGAGCGCACCCGCACCTCGGGCTCGCTTGATCTTGGCTGGCGTCCAACCGAAAACTCCGAGTACTACGCCAAAGCCAGCTACACCAAGTACGACGATCTCGACTTGGCCATGCGCGAGTACTACCGTTTTGGTCAAGCCGGCTCTGGCGATATTGTCTACATCGATAATGACAGCGGCTTATTTGGTTTAGTCGACACCGACTTACAGCAACAGTTTTTTATTCAAGACGGCACCTCGGAAACCACAGCTCTTTCTATTGGCGGTGAAAACCGTTTTGCTAACGACTGGACCTTAGATTACGACTACGCCCACTCTATCGGCGAGTGGACAAAGCCCGATGGTCGTCGCGTGCAGTTTCGTACCCGCGACTTGCCCATGTTAGGCGTTGCCGGCCCGGGTTACATTCAAGGTCAAGTGGTTTCCCCCGACGTCTTAGAAGCGCTTAGCGGCTCGGGCAGTTTGCCGCAATCGGGCGGTTACGGCGGCCTTAACGGCTTTCAAGAAGGCGAACGCCGACAAACCAACTTGCTGTACGACAACATCTTTATTGAAGACAGCTTCCGTGAAGACACCATCGATCAGATCAGCTTAAACCTGCAAAAAGATTTCGCCGACAGCGACGTTCTAAACTACATCAAAACCGGCTTTACCGTTAAGCAACGGGATCGCTACCGCAACAAAGACCGCTGGAGTGTTATTCCCGGCGATTACACCAACGGTTGTGATGGCGACGCCGAGTGCTTGCAGCTGGCCGGCGCACGTTTAGGTGATTTTGCTACCTTTACCCCGGCGCACCCAGACATTCAGCAAGACTTTATTACCTATGATGAAGCCGAGCGTTTGCTGGATATCACCACGCCAATTGCCAAGTACACCGATCCGCTGCGCTCGGGGCAAGACAGCGTGAAAGACGATTACACCCTGACCGAAGACACCGCTGCCGCGTACGTGATGGCCGAGTTCCAACTCAGTGAAAAATCATCGTTAATTGCCGGTGTCCGCTGGTCAAAAACCGACTTCACCTCAACCGGTAACTTATCAATCCGTAACGACCGCTTTGAAGTCGCCAACGAGGCCGCCGTACTGGATATCGCGGTACCAATGCAAGGCGCTGACAGCGCTTACGATGACTTCTTTCCCAGCTTGCATTACCGCTACGAACCACGGGAAGACGTTTTAGTGCGCGCCTCGGTATGGACCAGTTTTACTCGTCCTTCGTTTAACGAAGCTCGCGCTTTCGCGGACTTCTCGGGCCGTATTGAAGTCTGTAATGACATCGAAGGTAGCGCCAACTACGGCGAGTGTAGCGACAGCCCAACCGACATCGGCGCCCAGTCACTGGAAGATTTATCGTCCGAGTCGAAAAACTTTTACGTTAGCCCTGACAACGTGATTAATCTAGGTAACCCAACGCTCACCGCCATGAAGTCGGTCAACTTGGACACCTCGATCACTTGGTATGCCAGCGAAGATTTGTATTTACAAGCCGCTCTCTTTTACAAAGACATCTCCGATTTTATTGTCGATGTTAGCGGTGTATCCAGCTCGTTTGAAGACATGCCGGTACAAATTCCCGTTGACCAAATCAGCGAGTTCTACTTTCGGCCCGGCCAAGTTTACAACGACGTCAACCTAACCACCAATGGCGAACAAGCCCAAGTGTACGGTGTTGAACTGTCTTACTCGCAGTACTTTGAGTCGGGCCTGTTTGTGCAAAGCAACATGACCCTGATCGACAGTACCGCCGATGTTGGCGACACCATCCGTGCCGACGAAATCCAGCTCCCCAACCAAGCTGACACCACGGTTAACTTAACCGTCGGCTGGGAGAACGATGACATATCACTGCGGGTTATTAATAACTACCGCAGTAAAGTTCTGGAACGTATTGGCTCCTGTTCACAAGCGGACATCGACGCCGATGCTGCCCTTGGGCTGCCGCAAAACTGCGCCTCTTGGGCCGATGTTTACGACGATGACACTTACAGCTTAGATTTTAAAGCCACCTATCAGTTTAACGATGATCTGCAATTTTACTTCGATGCAATCAACCTGACCGAAGACAAAAGCTTTAAGTACTTCCAAGGCAATGAATACTCGCGCGGCAACATGCTATTTGAATCAGAGGATTACGGAACCTCTTTCCAAGTGGGTGTGAACTACCGCTTTATGTAACCCAGTTAAGCAATAGTCACGGCGCCACAAGCTGGCGCCCACCAACGAATCTACAATAACGAAGGTATCTAACTATGAACACTAAGCTTATCAATACTAAGCTAACGCTTCTGAGCTCCCTGATCATCGCCAGCAGCTTTATGACCGGTTGCGGCAGCGAGCCCGACTCCAGCGCACCGGACATTATCATTAATATCGAAAACCCCGACGGCGGTGGTGACGGCGGCGGCGATGGTGGCGGCAGTGATCTCCCCGAAATCGCCAATACCGATTTACCCCTTATTGAAACGTTTGGTGCAAATGACACCACCGGCTTTTTTTCCGCTGATTACAAAGCCCTTGCGAGCGAAGCCGAAGAAGGCGAAGGCGGCTTTTATTACTCAATGGCCGGCGTGTATATGGCAGACGGCAGCCTTGACACCGAAGGCAGCAACTGGATCACCGCCGATGCCGACCAAAAAATGCGCTTGGGCGATGCGCGCTTTACCATTGCCCAAACGGTATCACCGTTGGCAGGTGACGTCGCTGACCCACGCAAAGACTCTACCCCAGGCGATGGCGTTGATGATGGTTTAAGCTGGGGCGAACTGGATCTGAGCCAAGATTATAAAATTTCCTTCTGTGTGGTCGCCGCACCCGACACCGCCAGCTCTAGCGATTTTCAAATTTATGTCGACAACAACACCACCAGCGAAGCCAGCTCTATTCACGGCGGCGGTAATGTCGGTTCGCGCATTTTTAACGTACCGGTTAACACTTTAGTGCCAGGCAAGCGCGTAGAAATTAATATTCCAGGCGATACTACCTTGGAAGATGGCGGCACACTGGTCGCTTCTAAGCCCGATTTAGTCGGCACGGAAAACTCCTTTATCGCCATGCGTGTTTCCAGTGGTGGCTGGGCAGTGTTCGACGATCTGTTAATCGAATACCAAAGCGACGTGGGCAATAACCCACAACCCGACTGCGCCAGCAAAGATTCCAACTACAAGTTAGTCAACCCTGCCACTGGCGGCGATGATGAGAATGCGCCAGAGCCTGAAGTGGAAGGTACGCCTTTCGGTGGTTTGCCATTCACCGTCGATCTAACAAGCGATGCCGACACTCTGTTTGGCGAAGCTGACGGTGCCGACTTCTTGTCGATCTCAAACGATCGCGCCGACCCATTCTATAAAGTGACCAGTGGCAGCAGCCGTATTACCGTCGAGAACAACGCGTTAAGCATGAACAACGCGCGCTTTACGATCGGTGACACAGGCGTACCGAGTGCCGAGGCCACCAACCCCTCGGGCGATATTGACCTATCGGCCCCGTATCGCATCAGCATGACCATTACTGACTTTAGCAGCGCCGATGCCGCGGACCCAGGTAAATTCCAGGTTTATATTGACAACAACACCACCAGCTCTGGCAACTCCATTCACGGTGGTGACTCGAAAGTGATCGAACTAACCCCCGACGATGTTAGCTCGCTGCCTTACGAGTTAACCCTAGAGCCAGAGTTTGGCACCGCCAACTCGTTCTTGCAGTTGCGCGCCGATAGCCGCGTGGGCAATATCACCATCGAGAACATCAAAATTGAGTACACCGATGGTGCACCGGGCGCTGACGCCGAGTGGATGCCCAATGACTTAAATCTGGCGGGTGAATCCGACATTGCGCCAGCGGGCAGCTTAAGCGAAAACGAAGCTTTCTCGGTAACGCTAGAGGCCACCGGCGGCAATATGTCGTCGTCTAATCACAACATGTTTTTTGCCAGCCAAAAAATTGAGATGAGCGACTTTATGTTTACCGCGCAAATCAGCTCGGTCACAGGCGCAGACATTGCTACCGGCAACGCCTACCGCTTTGGCATTATGGCAATGGAGAACATGGACCCAGTGGCCGACTTTGCCGACCTTCCTGGCTGGGCCGATGCCGGTTTCTACGTCGATGGTGATCCGGCGGCCTTGATTGGCTCACGGGCGCAAATGAAGCCTAGCGGCAGCCGCTCGCGCTCGGATATCCCCGAGCTGGAAGTGGGCGACTATGTGCGCATAGAGATCTATGACGACGGTGCAGAAAAGCGCGTTAAACGCTACTACTCAAAAGACGGTATCGATTTTGTTCAGGCAAACAGCACCAGCGACTTTGCCGCAACCACCGATAGCGATACTTGGTACGTAGGCCTTTATGCGGCGCCTGGAGAAAACAACATCACCGTTGAATTCGACAACATCAGCATCGATCCGCTGGCTCCTTAAGGCTAATCGCGGCGGTGTAACGCACCGCCGCGCCTCTCCTTAAGTAAAATAGAACACGATGTATTGAAGTAACGCAGAGAGACATCCCATGAAAACAGTCACTTTTTCTAGTATTCTGGCATTAACGGCCACCCTCAGCGCCTGCGGCGGCTCGGGCGGCCCTACTGGCAGTGATCCTACTTACCCAGAAAGTTCTTCATCGAGCAGCGAAGCCAGCTCGAGTGTCTCGAGCGAAAGTTCGTCCACCGAAAGCTCATCCAGCAGCTCAGTCGCCAACCAATGTGACACCATGAATACCGTGGTCGGCTTTGCCAGTTTAGGTGCGGGCACTACCGGTGGCGCTGGCGGCGACACCACTACGGTAACCACCGGTTCCGAGTTAGCAGCCGCACTGGCCAGTAAAGGCAGCAACCCATTAACCATTTTTGTCGATGGCACCATTACCCCGGACAACTCCAACGTCGATAAATTTGATGTTAAAGAAATGTCCGATGTCTCGATTATCGGGGTCGGCGACAGCGCCATGCTCGATGGTATTGGCATTAAAGTGTACAAATCGGACAACATTATTATCCGCAACCTGACCATTCGCTACGTCGATATCGGCGAGAAAGACGGCATTAGCTTGGAAGGCCCGGCCAGCAATATTTGGATCGACCACAACGAGATTTATAACGACTTAAACAGCGACAAAGACTATTACGACGAGCTCGTCAGTGGTAAACGCGATGTCGATAATGTCACTATCTCGTACAACTATTTGCACGACAGCTGGAAGACCTCACTGTGGGGCAGCAGCGATGATGACAACAACCATCGCCGCATTACCTTCTACGCCAACTACTGGGAAAACGCCAGCTCGCGCATGCCGCTGTTCCGCTTTGGCGAGGCACACATTCTAAACAACGTCTACAAAGATGTTACCTCTACCGCCGTTAACTCCCGCATGGGCGCCAACATTCGTGTTGAAGGCACTGTATTTGAAAATGTGCAAAACCCCATCGTCAGCTTCTACTCTGAAGAGGTGGGCTACTGGGATTTAGCCGACAACGTCTACGACAACATCACCTGGAGCAATCCCGCCGGCGGTGACTTAATCGCAGGCCCCGGCACCGACTTAACCTCTACCGTGAGCTATACACCAGAGTACGAGTACACCGCCATGGCGGGCGCGGACACCAAAGCCCACGTTATCGCTAATGCCGGCAGCGGCAAAATTACCAGCTGCTTGCCAACGCCCTAACCGCGCTATTCATGAGCCTCCTCAAGGCAACAGCTAAGTCTTAGCTGTTGCCTTTCGGGCCCGCTGGGCCCGTTTTTTTGCGTTTAAACATTTTTCTGTAAGAGTTACAAAGACCGCACCCAAAACCTACACTCACCAGCGCCCCCCAGCCCCTACATACATTAAAAATCAACACCGAAAATTCTCAACCTACTGTTTTTAAACGACTTTTTAAAACTGGCACAGTTCGCGCTATATACCTAGTAACAGTAAACGAAGGCAGCGAGAGAGAGCACAGCATGAACGTCAAGCAACAGCGACCAATAGGCAACCGCTCGAATCGCATCCGTTTCACCGAACCCTCGTTGGGCCGCCCTTAGGCCCCTTTTTATTCCCTTCGATGAGAGCCACGTCCGTGGCTTACATCAACCCTCCCCCATTGGGCCGCATTGCGGCCCCTTTTTTTGTCTGCTATTTAAGGCTCAGCTGTTACTACAACATTCAAAATGTTTCAGTTTCATCCGCCAACATTAATGTTTTGCAGGCCTTTCGATAGACAGCTTTTATAAATCGGGCTATTGTCATTCGGCGTAAAATTATTAGCATAGGAGGCTAACGCAATGAAAAAACTACTCTGTACTCTTCTCGCAACCGGCGCATTAAGCGCTACTGGTTTTACTTACGCTGGCACCGAAAGCGGCCTTTATTTGGGTGGCTCGGTGGGTAACGCCGAGATCGATTACGACGAAAGCTTTCCGGAGTTTGACGGGATCGATTACAAATTCAAAGACGACGATACCGCCTACAAAATTTTTGGTGGCTACAACTTTGGGGTACTTCCCCTGCTCGATTTGGCCGTAGAAGGTGGCTATATCGACTTTGGCTCACAGGAGCAATTTCTCAACGATGCCCTGGGTAGCCAAAAGGTTGAAGTCACCGGCTGGACTGCGGCGGGCTTAGTAGGCGTGGATTTAGGGCCCGTTGGCTTATTCGGCAAAGCTGGGGTTATCACCTGGGATGGCGACATTTCCAACTTTGAATTTGACACCTCAGACTCGGGCACCGATGCCGCCTACGGGGTAGGTGCCAAAGTTCAGTTAGGCTCGTTCGCTATTCGCGCCGAGTACGAGATTTTTGAAATCGACGACGCCGACATGACGTTCTACTCGGTCGGTGGTGTGGTGACATTCTAAGCAGCACGCGTGCGCCACAATAACTAATAATTGCGCCAAAAGGCCCGAAGCTTTCTTCGGGCCTTTTTGTTATTACACGACGCAAAATCACTCACTTTACGCGCGATACAGCTTTATCATGGTTCGGCAGTTAACGGTAATTAAGGTTGCCTCTAATAACGTGCCTCCCAATGACCCCACGTAAATATTATTGGCCAACCAAAAGCACGCCCCCAGCAAAAAGGCTAAGCGCATACGGATTCCCTGCAAACAAAACAGCGCGTAGGTGCCAATACACGAGCCGATAACGGGCAACATATCTTGCCATACATCCGTTAAATACAGCCCCAGCGAAAAACTTACCGCAATAAACAACCACGCTACTAAGGGTGATTTGGTCCGCAATGATAACCCCGTCCGAACCACCGAGAATATCGAGCTAAGCAACGCCGTCGTCGCCCCCAGTAACGCAAAATGAATGCAGTTGTTGGTTTGCATAATAAACATGACGATTTTAAGGCGGCGATCGTCGCGCTGATAAAAGCAATAAATGCCCAAACAATAACTGAGTAGCCCAAAAAACTGAGCGAGAGGGTTATCGAACATGAAAGGTATTGAACATGGAAATTCCGAGAGGGTAAAAACGCGCTAAGGGCGCATTTTACCATACTCTCGTTCTGGGCGGTCGCACCGGGCGTTGCGAATTACGTTGCTTTAATCCAGCGCTCGCCCTGCTTCGTCACCCGGAACTTGGCCCAGCGGCGAAACTCCTCTACCCGGCACAGCCCCGTTTGCTCTTCGCGAGCCCCGGCTACCGCGCGATAAATTAACCGCGCCCGAGGATTACCGGCGTCCTCTTCGGCCAAATCAAACACTTGACGCACACACCACTGATCGCCCACCTCCCCATTGCTGTAGTAGTGGCCACGGGTCAACTTTAATACATGTTGATCCGCAGCGCGGGCGTGCTCCCAGGCGCGATCAAACAGCTGGGCCAACTCTTCAGAGTTAACATCTACGTAGGTGTCCAATGCGTGCATGGCCGCCGCAAAATCCTCGTGCGACAGCGCCAAATGGGGCCGGTCGGGCTCGCTCTGGCGCGGTTTCATAAGCGCCACAGGATAGCGGCGCCAGTGAAACATATTGTTAAACAGCAACGCCACGGCAAGAATAGCGACCAAATTAAGCGCCACCGGTGTGAGTAAATAACCGTAGCCTAAAGCGTGCAGCGCAGGCCCACCGATCACGGCGGCCAGCGCCGTAGCACCGCCCGGCGGGTGAATACAGCGCAAGTAGGCCATCGCGCCTACGGCCAAACCTACCGCCACCGATGCCGACAACAGAGAATTACCCAGTGTGAGGTAACAACTCACGCCGATAAACCCCGACACAAGGTGTCCACCAATCACCGCCCAAGGTTGCGATAAGGTGCCGTGGGGCACCGCAAACAGCAATACCGCTGAGGCACCCATAGAGGCCACCATTAAACCCGCCGCCATGCCATCCAGCGCCCAGTGGGACAAGCCATACACTGCCGCGATACCTAAACCGCCCCCCAGCGCCGAGATCCACTTTTCGTGATGACTGGTAGTGTTGGCCTCTACGCCCAATAACCCCAAGCACGCTTGCAACCAACTCTTCACTCTCGCTATCCTCGTTCCCATCTATTACTGGCGGTTTATTTGGCGCCACATTTGCACTTGGCGTTATCTTTGCTAATCCAATAGCCGCGGCACTAAGATCGCACGGCCCTAAAGGCCCTGCACAAAAAGGGTGCAATCATAGTGATCACCGATAACAGGAGCAAGTGTTATCCACCACAGCACACAAAAACCCGTGATACCGTGCGCCCCATGCGAACCGAGTGGCGCCGCGTCAGTCAAAGCCCCGAAGCCGCATCAACACATACTTTAATTAGGAAGCTCAACCCAATGTCTGTAACCCCTCTAGGCCACACGGCGCATTTTATCCGCGCTTTTATCGCGGTAGTTTTTACAATATGTATGGCACAAACGGCCTACGCAAACAGCGAAGACACCTACGATCTAACCTATCAAGTAGACCTAAGCGACTCGGATAAGTATGCCTTGGTGCGGATTGAGTTAGGCGACGACAGCGGCGTAACCGAATTCGACTTTAACCTTAACGACGCTTTTCACAGCGACCTTAAAGCCAGCGGCGAGCTGGAAATAGACGATGGCCGCGCCCGCTGGCTGCCCCCCAGTAAAGACGCTTGGCTAAGTTTGCAGGTTAAAATGACTCACAAGCGCGACAGCGGTGGTTACGATGCTTTGCGAAAAAATGATTTTGCCATTTTTCGTGGCGACGATTTAATCCCTCCCGCCACCGTGCGCGGGCGCAAGGGCATAGAGAGCCGCGCCACCTTACATTTTACCCTGCCGGAGGGCTGGACCAGCGTCAACAGCGGCTGGCAAAAACAAGCGGACGAGCGCAGCTTTAAGATCGACAACCCCGAGCGCCGTTTTGACCGGCCAACCGGTTGGTTTATCGCTGGTGCATTGGGTACCCGGCGCGAGCACTTGCCCGATACCCATATTGTGGTCAGCGGCCCCACCGGTGATGACCTTCGCCGCATGGATGTACTGAGCTTTGTCATGCTCAACTGGCCAACACTGCAAGAGATTGTCGGCACCATGCCCCCCAAAATACTCATGGTTATGGCTGGCGACCCCATGTGGCGCGGTGGCTTATCGGGCCCTAACTCGCTGTTTGTGCACTCTGCTCGCCCCATGGTGAGCGAAAACGGCACCAGCACCCTCTTGCACGAGCTAATGCACACCCTAACCCGCATTAGCGGCGCCCAAGGCGACGATTGGATCGCCGAAGGCCTAGCCGAATACTACTCGTACACCGTTTTACATCGCGCCGGCGGCCTGACCGACAATCGCTTAAAGATTGTAAAAGACTGGCTGGCTGACTGGAGTAAAGATATCGACCAGCTACGTGGTGGCGCCTCCAGCGGCGAGCGCACCGCTCGCGCCGCCCTGCTGTTTGGCGAGCTAGACGCCGAGATACAAGCGCGCACCGAAGGCGACAAAAGCCTCGATAACGCCACCCGCGCCATGATGCAACTGGGCGAAGTCAGCTTAGAGCAGTTGCGTGAAATTGTAGAAGAGCTCACCGGTGAGCCATCTAAGGTGTTAGCAAACAAGTTGCTTGAGGATTGAGCGCCGTGGCATCGTGCGCAGTGGTGGGCGTGATACCACCACTGCCGCACAATAAAGTCTCTCGAACGCAACAGCCACAAACCACCACCCTGCCCAAAACCCCCTGTTTCTGTTAGATTATCATCAAAGCTACTCTGAGTGCCGCGTACATCGGCGGTGCTCACTAGTAGTCCCGGTCAACTCAAACAGGGAGCGCCACTATGAAAGTTAACAATATCCTCGAAACCATCGGCAACACCCCTCACGTTAAAATCAACAACCTATTTCGCTCCGACATCGAAGTGTGGATGAAGGTCGAACGGTTTAACCCCGGCAGCAGTATTAAAGACCGTATCGCACTGGCGATGATCGAAGAGGCCGAGCAAAAAGGCCTGTTGAAACCCGACACCGTGATTATTGAACCCACCAGCGGCAACACCGGTATTGGTCTCGCCATGGTCGCGGCGGCGCGTGGTTATCGTTTGATTTTAGCGATGCCCGAATCTATGTCCATTGAGCGGCGCAAAGTCATGAAGGCACTCGGTGCCGAGTTGGAGCTAACCCCCAAAGAGCTAGGTATGGGCGGCGCCATCGCCAAGGCTAACGAGCTGCACGACGATTTTCCCAATAGCTGGATTCCACAGCAATTTACCAACAAGGCCAACGTCGAGGCGCACCGCAACACCACCGCCAAAGAGATTTTGGCAGACTTTCCCGAAGGCCTCGATTATTTAATTACGGGCGTGGGCACTGGCGGCCACATTACCGCTTGCTCGGAGGAGCTCAAAGCTGCCTTTCCTAAACTGCAAACCTTTGCGGTTGAGCCCGAAAACTCACAAGTCATTGCCGGTAAGGATAAAGGCCCGCACCGCTTGCAAGGCATAGGGGCGGGGTTTGTGCCGGATATTCTCAACACCGACAGCCTTGATGGCACCATTGCCGTGAGTGAGGAAGACAGCTTTGCAATGGCCCGCGAGTGCGCCCGCAAAGAGGCCATTTTTGTCGGCATCTCGTCCGGTGCCAGTCTTGCTGCAATCAAACAGCGCGAGGCAGACTTTGCTCCCGGCAGCCGTATTCTAACGTTTAGCTACGATACCGGTGAGCGCTACTTATCTGTCGACGATTTGTTCGGCGCCTAAAGAACCCCACAAACTTCGTTAAGAATCGTCATGGCCGGCCGCTTGCGGTCGGCTTTTGCGTAGAATACCACCACTGGCACACATCCATAATAAGCCAGAAAACCTAACACTGAGACTGCCACTAAGAGAGCACACAATGATTACCCACGAGCCAAACCCGCGCTACGTTGCGGCCCCCGATCGTTATCAATCCATGAGCTACCCACGCTGCGGCAAAAGCGGTCTGCGCTTACCGCAATTGTCACTGGGCCTTTGGCAAAATTTTGGCGCAGTCGACTCACTTGCTAACGCCCGCAACATGATCCATCGCGCGTTTGATTTAGGCATCAATCATTTTGATCTGGCCAACAATTACGGCCCTAATTACGGCTCGGCGGAATCGACCTTTGGCCAGGTAATGGCCGAGGGTTTATCCCACTACCGCGACGAGTTGATCATCTCCAGCAAAGCCGGTTATGACATGTGGCCCGGCCCCTACGGCATTGGCGGATCGCGCAAATACTTGGTCGCCAGTTGTGACCAGAGTTTAAAGCGCTGCGGTGTCGATTACTTTGATATTTTTTACTCGCACTGCTTTGACCCGGAAACACCGTTAGAAGAAACCATGCAGGCACTGGATTATATTGTCCGCTCGGGCCGCGCCCTATACGTGGGTATCTCAAGCTACAATCCAGAGCAAACCCGCGAAGCCGCCGCCATCTTAAAAAGCTTAGGCACACCGCTGCTGATTCATCAGCCACGCTACAACATGCTGGACCGCTGGATCGAAGACGGTTTAACCGATGCACTAGATGACGAAGGCGTGGGTGCAATTGTCTTCTCGCCACTATCTCAGGGCCGGCTCACCAATAAATACTTAGGCGGAATCCCCAAAGATTCGCGCGCCGCCCGCGGCGAGCAAATCTACCTCAGCGAAAACGATCTCGACGAGGCTACCCTGAGTAAAATTAATGCGCTGAATCAAATCGCTGAAACACGCGGTCAATCACTCGCACAAATGGCCTTGGCATGGGTGTTAAACAATAAAACCGTGACCAGTGCGATTATTGGCGCGAGCCGCGTGGCACAAATTGAAGACTCAGTCGCGGCGCTCAAAAACTTAGACTTTAGCGCGGCCGAGTTAAAAAGCATCGACCAAATTCTCGCATAATTTTAGGCTGCACACACAAAAAAGGCGCTGAAGTTTCAGCGCCTTTTTTGTGTGTTTTATAAGTTGGGCTAATACAAATACACTGCACCACTGCCATCGGCGTTGCCGTTATCGGCCATCACCGCGGTGTCAACGCCAACTGCAGGGCCGTCTTCTTCCGGCGCCCCTATCGCAATAATTTTACCGTCGCCGCTAATGCTCACAGCCTCGCCAAACTGATCGCCCGCGTCGGTATTTTTAGCCTTAATATAAACCTCTTCTTGCCACGCGCCATCGGCGTAGTTATACAAGTACGCAGCCCCGGCTAACCCCGCGGCATTATTACCGTCGTTAGCAAAAAAACCATTGCCGTTACCATCTTCGGTGGGGTCTCCAATCAGCACCCGAGTGCCATCGCGACTCATAGAGAACACGCTACCGTAGCGCGACCGGCCATTATCGTCGCTATCAATCGCGCCTTGCTGATCAAGCTGAGCAAAGGTGTGCGCCAAACTCCACTCACCGGAGTCACGTTGATACATATAAACTTCTGGCTTTTCAAGCTGCCCGGCATCGACCAACGTGCTATCGTAGTTCACCCCCACCAGTAGTTTGGTGCCATCATTGCTCAGCAATACACGATGACCAAAATGCTGCCCCGTAAAGACCTCAGGCGCATTCAGCTCGGTTGCAAGCTCCCACTGCTCTTCCTCATCAGCCTCGGCGTTGTAGTGGTATACTTGGGTAACACCCACCTCCGTTTCTTCGCCATCCAGCTCGGTCCCATTGCGCAACCCCAATGCCAGGTAGTTGCCGGTGTTATCTAAACTCACTGCGCTGGCCGTATCAAAGCGCTGTTCTAGTTCCCACACGTTTTCGTTGTTGTCATCCGTATTTAAACGATATAACAACGCCTGACCATCTTCAGTGATTAATTCTTGCGCCACTAATGCCAAGGTGTCGCCATCACCGCTTAACGCGATGTCGGCGCCAAAGCCCAGCAAACGTGAGCCATCTTCGCCTTGCTCATCCCCCGTTAGCGCTTGCGTCTGAGTCCAGCTACCGTTGTCAAACTCATAAGTGTAAACAGCGCCTACACGAGTATCATTGGTATCACTAAACGAGGCAGGCACAAAAGGCGCACTAATGGCCAATTTATTTCCGTCTCGGCTCAAGCTGACTCGCTCGCCAAAGCGCGAGTCAGCACGAATATCGTCTAACTCTAACGCCGCCTCAAATTGCCAGCGCGTTTCACCTAAACGATAAACGTAGACGACACCGCTACACAGGCCTTGGTTAGCAGCGCTGCAGTTTTCCGGTGCGCTAGCCACCAACGTTTTAGCGTCACCACTAAAAGCCAACGCATTTCCCAGATGCAGACTGCCATCCCCCTCAGGGCGTTTAATGTAACCAATGGCTTGGTTAATACCGCTGTCGGTTAATAGCAGCTCTGAATCCATGCAGCTTTCGTCGTTGCACGCCTCGAGTTTATATTCAGCTTCAAGATTATCGTACAGCGTCTCGACACTTTGGTAACTCAGCACGTCACCGGCAAATTCAGGGCCTATTTGGGTAAAGCCAGATTCACCGTCGATGTTTTTATAAAGCGTGTAGCGTAGCGCGTACGTCACCTCATCCCACTTAAAGCCAATGCTTCGGGCAATCGCGGTATTGCTAAACTGCAGGTCAGCCTGCTCTTCAACGGGGCCGGTCTCGAAGGTCGCCTGAATATGACAAGGCGCTTCAATATCAGCGGTTTTGTAATGATTCTCGTCGATGACGGTACCATTACAACCTGTCATATTGAGCAATCGATAACCTAAATCGGGGTGCGCCGTGATATGGAGTGTGGCGCCACGAGGAACATCAGACTCAAGTGGCGTAACTGTGCCTCCCTCACCGCTGCTGGCTGTAACATGGATGGTTTCCAATTCCGCGGAATTATCGTCACTGCCACACCCCGCCACTACGGCAACGCTCAAACACAGCAGTGTCCAGCGCACAGGCGCTGTTAATACACGATACGTCATACAATCTCCCTAATTAACTTTAATACCATCGTTTGCCAGCCTTTGGTGACAATCGTCGCGAGTATATCGAAATTGCCGGCATCTCGCAGGCAACCTCGCGCATTTGTACACAATTTAACAGGTTTAAATATCGCCCCCAAAAGCGGTAGTATGTTTCGCACTCGCCTTTAACAACCATAAAACGCTATGAATAAATTTTTAAAGCTCGTATTAGCCTCTGCCGTATTGTCGCTACTCAGCTGTAGCCAGACACCATCGATCACGGCGCAACAGGTGCAAAGTCACGCCGATCGCCTCGCCCGTTGGCAGCTTGAACATATGGGTGACTTTGAGTATGTCCGCACCTTTCGCGACCATACCGCACAACCCGACGGCTGGGTGCAAGCGGCCTTTTATATAGGCCTAAACCGCTGGAATGACACCGGCGGAGAGGGCCGCTACCTTAGCGCGCTACAACAAAAGGCCGAGGCCAACCGCTGGCAGCTAGGGCCACTTTACTGGCACGCCGATGATCAGGCCATCGCGCAACTGTATTTAGCCCTAATCGATTCCGCCGATAGCCAAGCGCTCGCCCCAACCCAGACCAAATTTGATGATATTCTAGCCTATGGCGCCGATAATTCTTTGGAGTTTATCCGCGACGACACCGGGCAATCAGAGGGCACCTGCCAACGGCGCTGGTGTTGGTCAGATGCGCTGTTTATGGCGCCACCGGCTTGGGCTGCCATGAGCCGTATCAGCGGCGACGAACAATACCTCAATTACGCTTTAACCGAGTTTTGGGCCACGACCAACTACTTATTTGACCCAACCTACCACCTGTATTATCGCGACAGTCGTTTTTTTGATCGCGCCAGTGAGCACGATAACAAGGTATTTTGGAGTCGGGGCAATGGTTGGGTGTTTGCCGGGTTACCGCTATTGCTTGAGCAGCTGCCCGACAATCACCCCGAGCGGCCCAAGCTTATCGCCCACTACCGTAAAATGGCCTACGCCTTTGGTGCGCTGCAAACCGCCGAGGGGCTGTGGGCGCCATCGTTACTGGATAACGACTACGACCCGCTCCCCGAAACCAGCGGCAGCAGCTTTGTGGTATTTGGCTTAGCGTGGGGTGTTAATCGCGGTTTATTACCGGCGGCTGATTTCAACGATGTAATTGTCAGTGGCTGGCAGGCGATTGATAAACGCTTAACCCAAGAGGGTTGGCTCGGCTGGGTACAGCAAGTGGGCTATGCGCCCGATAAAGTTCACGCCGACGACACCCAGCTGTACGGCAGTGGTGCCTACTTATTAGCGGCATCGGAGATGCTAGATTACGACGCTGGCAAGGCGTCAGCTAAATAAAAATACCAATAGCCCGGCATACAGCCGGGCTATTGCTCGTGTTAGTCGCGATCTTGCTGTTCGCGACGTACTCGCGAGCGCGCTCGGCTTTTATGTGCCAGCACAAAGTACACAGCCAACACCGCGCCTACTACCGCTAAGCTTATAACCGAGAAGTGCACATGCTCAGATGCCCCGCCAGCGCCGTGGCCCGGGTGCGCCAACGTCAACGGCGCGATAAGTAGCGCACTCAAACAAACGGTAATTTTTTTTAATAGCTTCATCGTATTCTCCACACTTATTAAGCAATCATTTTAGCTGTGATGTTTAGCGTTCATAGCGGCCTACGCGCGACGAGTTAACATACCGGCACTTTCGATAAAGGCAATCACCTCAGCCACCCCCGATTCATCTTTTAAATTGGTAAACAAAAAAGGCTTATCGCCGCGCATTTTTTTCGCATCGCGATCCATCACCCCAAGATCGGCGCCCACCAGTGGCGCCAAATCGGTTTTGTTGATAATTAATAAATCCGATTTCGTAATACCTGGCCCGCCTTTGCGGGGAATCTTATCCCCGGCCGAAACATCAATCACGTAAAGGGTTAAATCCGACAACTCGGGGCTAAAAGTCGCGGCTAAGTTATCGCCACCGCTTTCAATTAAAATCACATCCAACCCCGCGTGGCGATCTTGCAGTTCGGCCACAGCGGATAGGTTCATCGAGGCGTCCTCACGAATCGCGGTGTGCGGGCAACCGCCCGTCTCAACGCCGATAATACGGTCGTCGGCCAGCGCCTCATGGCGCTGCAAAAACTCGGCGTCTTCGCGGGTGTAAATATCGTTGGTGATCACCGCGATGTTGTAGACATCCTTTAAGTGGGCACATAGGGTTTTGACTAAGGCGGTTTTACCCGAGCCAACGGGGCCGCCAATACCTAAACGTAGTGCTGGTTTGTTCATACGGTTTAACTTCCTCTTATGATCGAAACAGACGAGTGTATTGCCGCTCGTGTAAACACGAGGCCATGGCAAGGCCCGGTAAACTCAGGCCCAACTCGTCGTCGGTTAATGTTTTAGCCCGCTCACACACCTCATCCACCGCCGGCATTAATGCCACCAGTAATTGCTGCGCGCGGGTTTGGCCTAGCGGCACAATTTTAGTGGCGGCGGCCACTTGGTTCTCGAGCCAGCTCCAGACAAAACCCCGAGCTAGCTCATCCACACTCACCTGCCACTTAACACCGGCCAGGGCAAACAAGGTTACGTAGCTGGGTGAGCGGCTAAAGTTGGAGCGCGCCGCCTGCGAGATATCGAGTGATTCGAGCAAACGCCCGAGCGCCAAACCCAATTGTTCATCCTCAAGCAGTAACTCTTGGGTCTCACGACAGGCCAGGACAAAGTCGTTCCAATCATTGACCTGTGCTAAATCATCGGCTTCCCACGCGTTATACACCCGACGCAAAACCGGTACATCAAGCTGCCCCAGGCTGTGGGTCATCACTTGCTCGATCCAGTCTTGCAGCGCCGGCTCGCTGCCGGCCCAGCCGCTATCGATGGCGTACTCCAGCCCTTGCGAATACGCATAAGCGCCTACCGGTAGCGCCGGGCTCACCAAGTGCATTAAGTGCAGCAGCGAGCCGGACATCAGTGACTGTGCTCCGCGTGATGGTCGTGGCTATTAGAATGGGCGTGGGAATGACTGTGACCATGAGCGTGAGAATGTGCATGGCCGTGGCTTTTGCCGTGATAGGCGCCGTTTTCGGGTTGAAAGGGCTGCTTCTCAAAGTTAACCCTCAGGCCCAAACCCTCGACCATTAAATCTAAGACATGATCGTGCTGATAACGTAAAAAACCGGCGCCGATTTGCAGCGGCATGTGCCGATTACCCAAATGGTAAGCCGCCCGTGTCAGCGCTAAGGCATCATCGCTGGTTACTTGGCTGACCGGCTCCAGTGCGGCAATCACGCGAACCTGTTGGCCATCGCTACACTCCAGCACCTCGCCATCGAGCAACACATGGCCGCGCTCGATAAACCACCCCAGCGGCTTGCCGCAACGGGTGGTCGTCCGATAGCGGCTTTTTTGCCGCTGCTCGAAAGTGGCTTCTACTTCCAACACAGCCCCGGGGGCTGCCTCGGGTTTAACGTTAAAGGCTTCTAACATAACAACTCACTTAAAACAGGCTATAGCGCTGCGCCAACGGCAGCTCGGCGGCGGGCTCGCAGGTCAGTAACTGGCCATCGGCACGCACTTCGTAGGTTTGTGGGTCGACTTCCATATGGGGCTGGTAGTCGTTTAGGCGCATATCGGCTTTGGTTACCGAGCGACAATTTTTAACGGCCACCAGGCGCCGCTCTAATTCAAACGAGCCGGCAATACCGGCCTCTAACGCCGCCTGGCTGACAAAGCTAACGCTGGTGCCGGTGCAGGCGCGGCCGTAAGCACCAAACATGGGCCGGTAATGCACGGGTTGCGGTGTCGGGATAGACGCGTTCGGGTCGCCCATCGGAGCCGCAGCAATTGCGCCACCTTTGATAATCAACGCGGGCTTAATGCCAAAAAACGCCGGCTTCCACAGAACTAAGTCGGCCAGTTTACCCACCTCGACCGAGCCCACCTCGTGCGAGATACCGTGCGCCACCGCGGGGTTAATGGTGTATTTTGCAATGTAGCGCTTAGCTCGCAAGTTATCGGCACTGCTGGTTTCGCCCGGCAATGCGCCGCGTTGCACGCGCATTTTGTGCGCCGTCTGCCACGTGCGGCTTACCACCTCGCCCACCCGGCCCATGGCTTGCGAGTCGGAGCTGATCATCGAAAACGCGCCTAAGTCGTGCAAAATATCTTCGGCGGCAATGGTCTCTTTGCGAATACGCGAGTCGGCAAAGGCCACGTCCTCGGGAATGTTAGGGTCAAGGTGGTGGCACACCATCAACATGTCCAAGTGCTCGTCGATGGTATTCACCGTGTAGGGCCGGGTCGGGTTAGTCGACGAGGGTAAAACGTTGTCCAGGCCACACGCTTTAATAATGTCGGGGGCGTGCCCGCCGCCGGCGCCCTCGGTGTGATACGTGTGAATCGTGCGACCGGCAAACGCGGCTATTGTGTCTTCAACAAAACCCGATTCATTCAGCGTGTCGGTGTGAATCGCCACTTGCACGTCGTACTTTTCGGCCACGGTTAAGCAGTTATCAATACTGGCAGGCGTCGTGCCCCAATCTTCGTGGAGCTTTAAACCCAGCGCGCCGGCCTGTAACTGTTCTTCCAGGGCGATCGGTAAACTGGCGTTACCCTTACCGAGTAAACCAATGTTCATCGGAAAGCTTTCCGCCGCTTGCAGCATTTTACCGATGTGCCAGGGGCCAGGGGTACAAGTAGTCGCTTTAGTACCCGTCGCCGGGCCGGTGCCGCCGCCAATCATGGTGGTAACACCGCTCATTAACGCTTCTTCGATTTGCTGTGGGCAAATAAAATGGATATGGGCATCAATACCGCCTGCGGTTAAAATCTGGCCTTCGCCGGCAATAATTTCTGTGCCGGGGCCAATCACGATATCCACCTCGGACTGCACATCCGGGTTACCGGCTTTACCGATAGCGCTAATACGGCCATCGTTAATCGCGACATCGGCTTTTACCACACCCCAATAGTCCAGAATTAAGGCGTTGGTAATGACGGTGTCGGGGGTGTCAAAGCAGCTGGCTTGCGATTGGCCCATGCCATCGCGAATCACTTTACCGCCGCCAAACTTTACCTCTTCGCCGTAGCGGGTGTAGTCGCGCTCGACCTCGAGCCACAACTCGGTATCCCCTAAGCGAACTTTATCCCCAGTGGTGGGGCCGAACATATCGGCGTACGCGCGCCGGTCTATTGTCGCCATCTTATAGCTCCCCCATTACATCGCCACGAAACCCGTATACCGTGCGAGCGCCTTCTAGTGCGACCAACTCCACCTCGCGAGTTTGGCCTGGCTCAAAACGCACAGCCGTGCCAGCGGCAATGTTTAAGCGAAACCCGCGGGCTTTATCTCGCTCAAAGTTAAGTGCGGCGTTAGTCTCGTAAAAATGATAATGCGAGCCCACTTGTATGGGGCGATCGCCGCTGTTGGAAATACTTAAGGTCACCGTCTCGCGGCCTGGGTTTAGCTCGATTTCACCAGGCAAAATGTCGTACTCTCCGGGAATCATAGCGCCTCCTAAACGATCGGGTTGTGAACGGTGACAAGCTTAGTACCGTCGGGGAAGGTCGCCTCGACTTGCACCTCATGCACCATCTCGGGGATGCCATCCATGACATCTTCGCGGCGCAAAATCTGGCGCCCGTAATCCATCAGTTCGGCGACGGTTTTGCCGTCGCGCGCGCCCTCCATTATTTCGGCGCTGATAAACGCAACCGACTCGGGGTAGTTGAGTTTAACCCCGCGATTTTTGCGCCGCTCGGCAAGTAGCGCCGCGGTAAACAGCAACAGTTTATCTTTGTCTCTGGGCGATAGTTCCACAGCTCTCTCCTATTGATATATTGATTACCGGGCGCAGCAACGTCACCCATTAAACGCTTAAACTTAGGTATTCCAGATACGCGGCTCTAACGCTTCACAACCCAACATAATCGGGCGCAGCGCTTGCCAAATGGCAATAAAACCAAACCGGCATTCTGCGGCACTTGCGCCTAAGTAGCGGGCGATGAATAACTGCTTCTTTTGCGTTAAGCCCCATTTAGCATCGGGCCAGCGCTCATGTAACGTTTCGAGTAGCACATCAACCTGATCGCGACTGAGGGTTACGCTGGCCACCAGCGTGCCAAAACTTCCCGCCCCCCTTAGCCCCCAAGGTGCCTGCATAATCGGGTCGCGGCCATCAATGCGGTTGCGCTCAATCAAGACCGGCCGGTGATCAACGCTAACCTGTAATATCTGCTCCACGCGCCCTTCGGTAAAACGCTCCTGGCTCGCGGGCCGGCCCAGACAGACGATGTCCCACAGACAAAACTTGGCATCCGCTGTCGCATCAACGCGAGTGTTCAGCCTCGCATTCGCACCGTTAAAAACAATTGTTTCCTGTGGCAACCACTCGCACACAGAGCCTGCGTCGAGCATCAAACGGACACTTTGGGTTTGTGTGGTCGCGGCATCGCTGTGGCGTAAACCATTGACTGTATAAATTTTGCCGGCCGACGGGGTGGTTAATAAGCCGTGCGCACCAGCTGCCGCACGCAGCGAGATCGTCAGCTCATCGCCCACCACCAAGCCACCCGGCGGGTGCAGCAAGTAAACATGAGCGCAGCCATTGGCTTCGGGGTAAAACAGCCGCTGAATGCGCAACGGGCCTTTGTGCCGCGCACGCATCAATGCGGTGCGCCCGGCCCGTTGGGCCAGCTCAATATCGATAGACGCACACCATTGGCGCGCCACTTGGGGCAAAGGGCTCGGCGCTATCGCGTCATCCGCGGCTAACTCTAGCTCGGATAACCCAGCAGCACTGGTTGAATGGGGCACAGATTGTCGCTCTCTTTGGTGGCCGCGCTTAAGGGCCTTTATCGTCTCGTTAGCCGGATCTACAGATCAAGATCTATGCCAATCAAAATAGCCGCGCAGGCCCTAAGGTGCGGCGCCTGCCCTAACAGGGCGCACCAAAATAGATCACATAAAATATCAACGCCCAATGTCGCACCATATCTGTGCGTTCGAGTGATTCGTGGACGGCTTACCACGCAGGTGAGAAATTACTGGCATAGGTTAAGTGGCCGATAAGCCGGTAAAAAACACCTTGGTTAGCGGCTAGATGCAACAGGATGCCCCTTCACAGCCCTGTGGGTACTCACACCCAAGCCCGCAAAACTGCGTTACACTTAAACTTAAGAGAAAGGGCCCGAAAGCCCGATGTTTTAGCTACCGCCCCCATTGGCGACAGGAAGGATAGAGACTCAATGCCCCACAATCAGCCGTACCAACACGCCCACCACGAGGCGGGCCACTACGACACCACCGACGCCATTATCTCCCCCCACGAGCAACTCAATATTCTCTCTAAAACCGAGGCCGCCAAGTTGCTGGACGTTAGCCAAAGCGGGCTTTATAAGCTGTTTCGCAGCTGCTCGCTGGCGGTACTCAACTGCGGTAACTCGCTGGACGACGGTAAAGAACTACTGGAGCGCTACCCCGACTTTGATATTAAAGTCATTCAGGAAGAGCGCGGTATTAAGCTGGATGTAAAAGGTGCCCCATCCAGCGCGTTTGTCGATGGCAAAATGATTCGCGGCATTAGTGAACACTTATTTGTCGTGCTACGCGATGTGATTTTTGCCAGTGGTGACAGCCGCTTGGCCGACACGCAACAGTCGATCAATGAAGGCGATGCGCTGTCCCCCGAGGCCACCACCGATGCGGTTTTTCATATGCTGCGCAATGCGGACATTATTCGCCCCAATGTCGACCCCAATATCGTAGTTTGCTGGGGCGGACACTCCATTAGTATGGGTGAGTACGATTACACCAAAAAAGTTGGCTACCAGATGGGCCTACGCGGTTTGGATATTTGCACCGGCTGCGGCCCGGGCGCCATGAAAGGCCCTATGAAAGGAGCGACTATTGGCCACGCCAAACAACGCTTGGGCCTGCGCCGCTACATCGGCATTACCGAGCCCGGTATTATTGCCGCCGAAGCCCCCAACCCTATCGTTAACGAACTGGCGATTATGCCCGATATCGAAAAACGGCTTGAGGCATTTGTCCGCGCCGGCCACGGTATTGTCGTGTTCCCCGGGGGCGCTGGCACCGCCGAAGAAATTCTCTACCTGTTGGGTATATTGTTACACCCCGATAACGCCACACTACCCTTCCCGCTGGTATTTACCGGACCGAGCTCAAGCGCGGCTTACTTTCATCAAATCGACGAATTTATTGCCACCACGCTGGGCGCCGAGGCGCAGTCACGCTATAAAATCATCATCGACGATCCCGAAGCCGTCGCCCGCACCATGGTCGATGGCATTGCCGAGGTACGGGCCTTTCGTAAAAGCACCGACGACGCCTACTACTTTAACTGGCAGTTAAAAATCGCCCCGCTGTTTCAGCAACCATTTGCACCCACCCACGCCAATATGAGTGCTCTGGCGCTGCACCAAAACCAAGAGCCTCACACCTTGGCCGCTAATTTGCGACGGGCGTTTTCCGGTATTGTCGCGGGCAACGTTAAAGACGAAGGCATACGCGCCATCGAGAAGCACGGTTTATTTGAAATTTGCGGTGAATCCGCCATCATGCAGCCGGTTGATGATCTGCTGCAGGCTTTTCAAGAGCAAGGCCGCATGAAACTGCCCGGTAGCACCTATAAACCCTGCTACCGCATCACCCGGTAACAAAATCGTCATCCAATTAACACCCGTTTGTAACGAAGGCATCACACACGCTGTACGACATGTCTCACAAAAACTCGTGCTAATGGCGACTATCTCCACATAGCGGTTTTAGGGATACTACGCTTACAGGGACGTTACATGGATGACTAAGGGGCCAGGACGGTTCACAGGATGTACCCAACCACAGGATGTGGTTGCGCCAAAAAGGACGCGCGCAGGATGCAAGCGCAAAGGACACTCGCAGGACGCTCACTCTTAGGACGAGAGATTAGCAGGACGCTAAACAAGGAGATAAGCATAACCGCCAAGGAGTGGCCACGGAAGAATCAAACAACAACAGGTAAGACGACAAGGAGAAGTCGCTCGGCACAAGGGAGCCGAATACTAAGAATTCCACGACAGGGGTTTGAAGGACGAACCGGCAGGACGCCACCGGGGACAAACATTACGCAAAGGAAGTACCCAGTCTACACGGATGAGCACAGACATTAATCGCACAAGGGGTCCACGCCAAGTGGGCCTTTTTTTTATTTCTAGACTCATAAAAGCCACCGCGCAGCCACACCAAGAGAGTAACTTCTGGGCCTGAGGCCTCTCACCCAACATCCACACTAACGTCCGCTGGTGCCAAAGCCGACCCGCGAGCCAAGCTCAAAATCACCGCAAAGGTTCGTTAGAGTGCGAAACGAGGCAACCTACTAAATCGATAAAATTGCCAACAACCCTAAAAGTGGTCACCCGACGAGCACCCGATGGCTTTATTGCAACGCCTGCTATAGCGAGTACTCTAAGGAGCGTTTCGTTCAGACGGGTCTTTTTTAAAGTCCCGAACTAGCTCATGGGGGTCCGCCTTAGCCCGGTGTGCTGTTGTAGCCTGCCCCCACCAGATTAGCTGGTGGAATGTTCGGCCAAAGTAATCAAACCAAGAGGCCTCGCTCTCTGCGTTTTGCGGCAACCCATTATCGGCGAAGACTTCTTGCGCTTTGGGCACATGAATCATTGCCGATACGGGCAGGCAGCCTAACTCCGAAAGAAAGGTCCGCATCGCAACAGCCGCGCGCATACCACCCCACTGACCAGCCGAGTAAGTAACAATGGCACTGGGCTTGTAAGAGAACAACGAGCTGCCAAAGTGGTTTAGCAAGTTAGCTAACGTCGGGCTCATTAAATGATTGTATTCCGGGCTGATCATAATAAACCCGTCAGCGGAGGCTATTTTATCGGCCAGTTCATTAAGCGCACCGGGGGCTCTACCGGCGGCGTAGGCAAAGTGAGGTTTAAACACCGGCTCTAGCGGGTAATCCAACGCGTCAATCAGTTCCACCTCATGCTCGCCATAACGGTCCGCCAAACATTTTAAGCAGGCCTTGGCCACCCGCTCGCCCAAGCGGGCGGGCCTTGGCGGTGTACTATCGCGAACCGTACCCAAAAATACTAAAAACTTCATCTAGCAAACTCCATCCATACAACGCCTAGTCCTACTCAATATCAGGTGCGTCGCCAACTTTAAGCTCATCAAACTTAGCCGCCATAGTGGGGTTGCGTTTGGTGAGCTTTTTGACCGTCAGATCATCGGCTTTGTTGTTGGCTAAGCGCAGGTTATTCTCAGAGCCCAGCAGCGCGTCTTTGGTTTTTTGCAGGTGATTGATCGTTTTGTCAATCTCATCAATAGCCGTTTTGAACTTCTTAGAGGCCAACTCGTAATTGCGTGCAAAGCCTGTTTTAAAAGCGTCCAGATCGCTCTCAAAGTTGGTGATATCAATATTTTGTGATTTAACCAGCGCCAACTCCGCTTTATACTCTAGTGAGTTCTGGGCCGCATTGCGCAACAGCGTAATAATCGGAATAAAAAATTGTGGCCGAATGACATACATTTTAGGGTAACGGTGTGACACATCGACGATACCCGAGTTATACAGCTCGCTGTCGGGCTCTAACAGAGAGACCAGCACGGCGTATTCACAGCCTTTCTCGTTGCGATCTTTGTCGAGCTCTTTTAAAAAGTCTTCATTTTTCTTTTTGGTGGCGGTTTCATCACTCTCGTTTTTCATCTCGAACATAATCGACACAGTTTCGGTGCCAGCATCGTCCGCGCTGCCTTCAACAATGCCGTAGTCGCGGAATATATAATCACCTTTACTGCCGCTACGCGCGTCGTTATCCTTCTCAAAATAAGCTTTGGGAAACGCCGTGGCGCGAATTCGGTTAAACTCCGTCTCGCAGTGTTGCTCTAAAGTTTCGCCCACCATTTTGGTCGACAACCGAGCTTTCATATCCCGCAGGCGCTCGATCTCGCCCTCGCGATCTTTAATCTGGGCTTCGTAGCGCTCTCTCAGTGTGCTCGCCTCAAGCTGCTTTTCCCACTTCGCTCGCTCTAGCTCGCTTTGTAGGCTTTGTAACTGCGTCTCCTTGGCGGCTGTGGCCTGCTGTAGTTCGTGTAACCGTTTTGCTTCGGCCAATTCAGCGGCAGCTTTTTTATCTTGCGCCGCCTGCTTAAGCTCGTTTGCCAAACTATCACGCTCTTTCTCTAGGGCTGTTAACGCCTCCATTACGGCGAGCTTCTGGGCATCCTCACCCGCGGCCAGCTTAGCGTTCAGCTCTTTAATTTCGGCATCTTTTGCAGCAGAGGCTTTATCCAACTCTCGGCTAATTTTGCTGGTGGCCAGCTCTACCGCGTTTTGCTTATCTTGCTCGGCCAGTTCCAACCGCTCGTGTAATTGCTGTTCAAACTCGTGATCACGAACCTGCTTAAGAATATCGGCGTAGCCGGCCTCGTCGACCTTAAACGCCTTTTTGCAGTGGGGACAGTTAATTTCATGCATAAAGCTTTACCCGTATAGTCAACTCAGTCAAATTAGCGGGTTGCCTCAATTCGACCAGCAAACTCAATTAAGTGTTCTCTGAGGTTAATTAGAAACGATAAAATAGACCCGCAGCATATAGCGGCGACTGCTTTTGAGCTAGCCTCACAACAACGTAAAAAGCAACTTTAAGGCACTCAACCGACAACGGTTGGCGGCAAATAAATGGTAAATTCATTTAACGGTTCAACTAAAACGCTGTAGGGGTGGTTTTGCTCTGTTTCATAAACGATCCCAAGATCTGACAAAAGCTTAAATCTAGCCGAGACTAAGCTCGCCGGCGTAACGGCTAGCTCTTTATGCCAAACCCTGTAAGTCCCAAGCTTACCGTCTCTGCGAAAGTAAAAACCTGCGAGCGGATGAGTAAGGTAAACCAGTGCCGATTCAGTATCCGGAAACCCTGGAAAGTCAAAAACCTCCTCACTCGATTGGTGTAACACCACAGACGCATCTGCCCAGCTAGAGCAAGTTTCCATTGCGTATTGTTCGTACAAACCGCTCGCCTGGTTCACGCGACAATCAAATTTTACGTTACCAGCATGCCATGGGAGATTCCATAGATACCGCGGAACGGCTAACGTCCACGAATCCAGTACTGTGCCTAAAAACCAGACACAACGCTCATTGGTTAGTTGATCAACGATGTAAACCCGATAGTTTGTTTGTCCCATAGTAAACTTGGGAAACGGAAAAACCGCTGATGTAAAATCAACATCGATAAACGGCACCACCGAGATAAGCCCCATTTTCTGGCCGTCGATATCAACAACGTCTAGTCGAAACCTGTCTGGAAAAAGGCCTTCAAACCTATCAGCTGGAACCGCGTACGTAATAATAGCGAAATGCTGCAAGCCACAGCGAACATCGATACCCTTTGGCTTAGGTCTCTCTATGAGATAATCCGCCATCTTTCGCAACGTTTGCATCGCAACTCCTTGATCACTGTAGCGAATAATTTAGCCGCAACGGGCTTAAGGCTGTTTATCGTATACCGCGACGCCGTCGGGAATCACATACCAATCTTGTTTTTCGCTTACCCACACATGGGCGGTCGGTTTGATAATGCGGGTATCCGATAAGTTAGCGGGTTTAAGTTTAATCTTATCGGGCTCTTGCGGGTTAAAGTGATAGATTCTGTTGCCGCAGGTAGGACAAAACTTTGCCCCATTCGTGTTGCCACTATCGGCGATCCTGCGCCACTCGGCCATCTCTCCTTGAAACTCAACAGCATCAACATTCACCACAGCGGTAATACTAAACGCACTGGTCGAGAGCTTTTGACACGCTTTGCAGTGACATGCCACCACCATCAAAGGCTCTGCTAACAACTGATAGGTTACGCCGCCACATTGGCAGGCTCCGTCAATAGGGTACTGCATACTTGCGCCAAAGCTCCTTTATCTGTCTTGAATGTCACCGAAAATGTCGCTTAAGCGCAACCGGTACATTGGCCGCGAGTGGCTGGCTGGATCGCAACCACAAGACTTAGTTTACCTCGGCCAACGCCCCTCAATATTACCTTAAGAAGGGTCAGCTCGGGAGTCGGCAGCAGTGTCCGCTGGCGGCTACAGCACTAACTCGCGGATTTTGTTATCTGCTCCGCAAAGTAAAAGGACTCTGGTACTAGGCGTTAGCATTAATTACTGCTACGCTATTTGTAGGACTATACTATAAATAGCGTTAGGGATAACAAAACCTCCAATAATGATAAAAGGGTTAGCTTATGTTCCATTCCATACGTGATATTGCGCGTAACACCCTACGCGCCGGCATTTTTAGCTTAATGGCTGTCTCAGGTCTAGCCAGCGCACTCAATTTGTCTGGCATCACCAACTCCCACGACCCCTCCACCCTCACCAGAGACGGCAACACCTATTTTCAATTCACCACCGGCGATGGTATTTGGTTCTCGCGATCAACCGATATGGTGAGCTGGGGTAACCCAGGTACAGTATTTGGCGCTGGCTGGCCTAGCTGGATTAACGACGCCGTACCGGGCTTTGCAGGCCACTTTTGGGCGCCGGACATTATTCAAATGGGCGATTACTATTACCTTTATTACTCAGCATCTACTTTTGGCAGCTCGCGCTCAGCCATTGGCGTGGTGCGCACAGAATCGTTAACCAACCCCAACTGGCAAGACTTGGGAGTAGTCGTGCAATCTTACGGTGGCGGCGGTGAAATTAACGCCATCGACCCCGCGCTAATGCGCGATCACGATGGTCGCGTATATATGTCTTACGGCTCTTGGTTTGGAGGCCTAGGGGTTGCCGAAATTAACCAAAACACCGGTAAATTATCGTCATCTGTGCAGCATATTTTCGGCGGCGGCCATCAGTCGATTGAAGCACCCTACATTACCCGCAACGGCGACTTCTATTACCTGTTTTTCACTCGCGGCAACTGCTGCCAAGGCGTTAACAGTACCTATCGGGTTCAAGTAGCTCGCTCTACCAGCATTTTTGGTCCCTATACTGGTGAGCGCAATTTAATGCCCAATGTTAACGGCAACCGCAAAGGGCCCGGTCATATTGGCATTATTAAGCAAGATGGTTGTAACTACACCAGTACTCACTACTACGACCTAAACGATAACGGCGCCGCTAAACTCGACATTCAGCGCATGGACTTCGTTGGCGGGTGGCCCACTATGACCAGCAACTTCAGCTCTATCCATAGCTGCGGCGGCTACAGTGAAGGCTTGTATCAACTGCAGTCCCGTCACAGTGGCAAAGCATTAGAGGTGGAAAATGCCTCAATCGACAATGGTGGCAATGTGGTGCAGTACGATTTTAACGACTGGCTGCACCAAAAATGGTACTTAGTAGATCACGGTACAGGCACCTATAGCCTGATTAACGCCTTAAGCCAAAAAAGCTTAGATATCTGGGAGCAAAGCAGTGCCAACGGCGCAAACATTGCCCAGTGGGACTACTGGGGCGGCGCTGGCCAAAAGTGGCGCTTAAACTCGGTCGCGGGAAACAGCGTTGAAATTGAGTCGGACGTCAGCAATAAGCTGCTTGATGTCAGCGCCAACAGTACAGCCAATGGCGCCAATATCCTGCAGTGGAGCCGCACCGGAGGCTATAACCAACACTGGCTAATGTTGCGTCAATAACTTTGATCTGTGTGGGCAGCCTCGATAAATCGGGCACTTACCGGTTTATCGAGGCGCTAGTGACACCGCCCATGCTTTGGGACAAACGCAATCAAGGTCGTCGCCCCAGACAATAAAACCACGCGGCCACTGTTTAATTGCTCTTTGTTTTTAGCCTTTACTAAATCAGGCTCTACTCTCTATCGCTACGCTGGAGCGCATAATGGCCGCGTCTTTACCCGGTGGCGCACCGAACAGTTTGCGGTAATCGCGGCTAAACTGCGACGGGCTTTCGTAACCGACTTTGTAACCCACACCGGCCACTTCATGCTCGCTTAACAGTAATCGTCTGGCTTCTTGCAGGCGCACCTGCTTTTGAAATTGGACCGGTGTCATTTGTGTTATGGCTTTAAAGTGGCGATAAAACGACGCCGGGCTCATCGAGGCCATATCGGCTAAATTCGCCACTTTAAACGCTTTGGCGTAATGGGCCCGCATCCAAGCGGTAACTTGGCCGATACGGGCAGTTTCACTATCCTGCAACCCCGCTTGCAGCAATGCCGCGCCCATAGGTGAGCACAGCAAACGCCAGCAGATTTCACGGCGAATCAAAGGCTCAAGTACCGCTTGATCTGCCGGCTGCTGACAAAGCGCCAGCAAGCGCGTGAGAGGATCGAGCACCTCGGGCGGCGCTGCTCCTTTTACCAATGCTGCCCGCTTAACACGACTATGGGCCACACCTGGATGCGCCAGCAACAACTCCGAGACCATCGCCGGATCAATCGCCAAGCTCAGCGCCAAATAGGGCTGCTCGGCACTGGCCTGAGTAATACGCGAATTAACCGGCACATTTATCGAAGCCACTAAACATTGCCCGCTGTGATATTCCAGTGCAGTCTCGCCTATCGCGCTGGACTTACTGCCCTGCAGCACGAGGCAGAACGAGGTTTGATACACCGCGCGAATCGTACCGCTGGGCTCCGTTGCGCGGGTCAGGCGCAGCCCGTCAATGGCACACTCGTTGCCGCTGCTCAACCATTGCTGCTCGACCATTGCCTGCAATGTGGCAAAAGCAGTCCGATCATCGAATACGTGCGGGGGTAAGTCACTCACCATTACTATCTCGCCTTTAACGTTGGATGCAATCGCCCAATACACCGAGTCTTAACGATCTACAGCATACGCTGATTGCCATAACCCGAGCAGCCCAGAAACCCGACTTGATAGAATTGTGCATGAATGCGAGAGTTTCTGCCTGCCACTTTTGGCGCAAGCGTCTTAGTATGATCGTAACGCTGCACCAGCGGCCTTCACTAGATTACGAGGTAACCCCAATGACAACACCATCACAAGACTCCCCGCTTGCCATGCACACCTTAGGTCACTCTGGCTTGTTTGTTTCCGAGCTGTGCCTGGGCACCATGACCTTTGGTGGCGGCGATGACATGTGGGGAAAAATCGGCAAACTGCAACAGCGCGACGCCGACGAGCTGGTCGAACTAGCGCTGGCTAACGGCATTAACTTTATTGACACCGCCAATGTCTATAGCGGCGGCAACAGCGAGAAAATACTCGGTCAGGCGCTAAAAAACCTTAACGTGCCGCGCGAAGACATCGTACTGGCCACCAAAGTGCTGGGCCCCATGGGCGAAGGGCCCAACCATCGCGGCGCATCGCGCGGGCACATTCTCACCCAGTGCAAAGCCAGCCTAAAGCGGCTGCAAACAGACTACATCGACCTCTACCAAATTCACGGCTTCGACCCGGCCACACCGATAACCGAAACCCTTGAGGCGCTCAACACCTTGGTGCAGCACGGCCACGTACATCACATCGGGCTCTCCAACTGGGCCGCCTGGCAAGTAATGAAAGCGGTAGGCATCGCCGAGGCGCGCCGCCTGTGCCCTATCGTGTCGCTACAAGCTTATTACACCTTGGTAGGGCGCGATTTGGAGCGCGAAATCATTCCCATGCTGCAATCGGAAGACATTGGCCTGATGGTCTGGAGCCCATTGGCGGGCGGTTATTTATCGGGTAAATACGAAGGGCCAGATGCCTCCGGGCAAAACCGCCGCACCCAGTTTGATTTTCCGCCGGTTAACCGCGAGCGCGGCAGCCAAGTGATTGCCACCATGCGCGAGATCGCCGCAGGCAAAGAACTCGACGGCAAACCCGTTAGCGTTGCCCAAATAGCTCTGGCGTGGCTGCTACACCAACGCGCCGTCAGCAGCGTTATTGTCGGCGCCAAACGGGCAGATCAACTATTGGATAATATTCACGCTGCTCGCATTCGCTTAAGCGAGGGCGAACTCACCGCGCTGGATAACGTCAGTCGCCTACCGGCCGAATACCCCGGCTGGATGATCGAGAGGCAGGGCGAGTATCGCGCCCATATGAATCAGTAATGGCGCTTTCTGGTAAGGCTGAGTGTTATTGATTTTATAATATTGACTGCCTCAGGGCGTGAGGCGGTCAACGGCACCAAGCTGCTTAGGTTAACACCCCGCGACTTGTCACTCCGCATACCACTGCGTTAATCTGTTTCGTTATTGCTGGTTCGCCCAGCCACCTGCTCCAATACTACCGAGGCGCCCGTGTTCCGCTACTTAAAGATTTTTAGCTGGTTTTTATTTACTTTTGCCATTGTGGGCATCATTGCGCTGCTGGCTGGCATGGAGCCAACAGTCACCACCGCGCGCAAAGCACTCGGTCTTATGGCTATGCAAGTGGGCGTATCCTCGCTAATACTCATCGGATTTAGACTAAACAAAGCCGAGCAACTACCTACCAAAGCACTGCTGTACGGTGGCTGGGCACTGATTATTGTGCTCGTGGTGGTGGGGCAGGTTTGGCTTAATGTTTGACGGGTTTATACCCTACTTTAAAATGGGTGAACCTCAATCACGCCCCCAGCCCGCGCGCAGGGCGTATTCGCCACCAGGTCGATAACGGTTTCAAGGCGTTCTGCCTCGATAATGTAAAAACCGGCCAGCGGTAATCCACTCTGATGCGGCCCGTCTTTAATCTCAAAATCATTGCCCCAGTGACGTACCGATGTTACCTGAGGGCGAACCGCAACCACAGTCGCACCGCCGTCTCTGATAAACTCGTCTTGCGCTAATACATCGGTTTTCTCATCATCGCTTAGTAAATTCCAACCTTCTTCGTCGCCGAATGCCAGACACAGAAACTTCACCTTTTAGCCCTCCTAGTATTGTGTATGATTAACCACAATAAATAGTCGACTAACAAGAGCGACTTTCGACACACCACCTTGTGCCGGCTTTACAATGGAAGCCTCTACGTTTGTTAGTGGCGCTAAAATGTACCAATTAATACCGATGTAATTTGCAGAAGCTCCAGAAAACTTAACGTAGGCACTTTTATTTTAGTCCTGCGTTTAACGTTTACGTTACAAAGAAGATCAAGAGGGTCAGCTCGTAAATTCTCGCCACCCCTATGATCTATACACCGAAGAATAATATCGTCCGGTGACGGCACACTAATCTTAAGTCAAGATTTGACCCATTCAGCATGACCTAGTCAGCTTATGGCTCGTTGCTCCTCGGCCAATTAAACCACAACCAACGCGGCTGCACGTGGCAGACATCTTCCGACACGACAACGTCCGTCTGGGTCTGGGAGGCAAAACCATCAAGCGTGGCGGTAACAGAATAGCTACCGGCCCGCTCGGGAGCGCCGTAAAAATAACAGCCGCCCGGCCCGTAGTAACCTGTTTTTGGTTGCAGTACCTCCGAGTATTCACCATCAGTGGCGACCACCTGGGCGGCGCAGGCGTCGATGCTTTCATCATCCACCCAGAGGTCAATGTTTAAGCCGTAGCGGATCTCCTCGGTACAGGCGATAGGCTCGCCACCGATGGGGCCCTGAGGGGCATCGGCAGCCCCCCAACCGCTAAACCAAACCTGATTGTCGTGGGCGTAGTAAACCGCCTCATCATGCAACAATCCGCGCCTGACACCGCCACTGTAATCGTACTGGTTATTACCCGCCGTCTCGGCGATCAGTGTGCCCTTATCAATCATGGCACCGTCCGGCCCATCCAGCCCCGTCAACGACAACATCTGCAGGCCGCTGTACTGCCATACGTTGGGTTCGCTATTCACACTCACCGGAAACGACACGCGCATATCACCATCACCCACGGGCAAAAAATTAAGCGCGCGTAAGTCGTGTAAGGCATCACTGTGGCTGCCCCGCTCACCGATTAACATCTCGCCCACCAACTCAGGTGTACCCGCGTCCACTTTCACCAGCTGGGCCTTAATACCTTTTGTCCACCCGGCCTGGTTATCGGCATCCTGCCCCAGGGTAAACAGGTAGTTATCGTTAAGCGGATGAATGTAAGTCGCAAAACCCGGCACCTCTAACTCACCGCTGATTTTAGGGTCGGCGCTGTCGGACAAATCCAGTACATAGAGCGGATCAACCCGTTCAAAAGTCACCACATAAGCGGTGGCCCCCGCAAAACGCACCGCATAAATATCTTCACCCGGCTTACCAATGGGATCGAGGCGGGCGCTGTTGGGCAACTCAGCCACTGTGTCAAAACCCGAGCCCGACAGGCGCAAAATACTAAGGTGGTGCGAGGGCTGATTCCAGTCGCCCCGAGTCGTCACCACCCTTAAGTCGCCGTTGTATTCGTTTACCCGGTACGGGGCATCGCCGTTAATATGGCCCAGCACACTGGTGGTAGCACGGTAACTGGCGCCGCTATCGGTGAGATCAAACTTGTGAATAACAGTGCGCGATTCGCTCTCGCGCCAGTCATTAGAGGTTAGGTAGAGTGCGTTGGGGCTCATGGTCATGGAGTTAACGCCAGTACTCAAGCACTCACTGGACACCACTTGTCGGGCGGTTAAATCAATGGCGGTGATATTCACCAAGGAATAATAACCGTGCTCGGGCTGGGTATCGCTCGGGGCGTAACAATCGTCGCTTAACGGAGCCGCCATATCGCCCTGACGATATTGCGGTAACAGTTCGGCAAGCTCGATACCGCTTAACGCGGCCTCGTTGTCGCTGCGAGCTTGCCCATCAAGCTCCTCAAACTGCAAAGATGTCAACCAGGGGTCATAGCGGGTAATCACGTAAAGGGTATCGCCCACCCGGCGGCTGTCAATTAACGTGCCGTCTAAAGAAATAGATGTGGCAAGTGCGGGCGTGGCGGGCTGATTGACATCGATAAACTCAATCTTAAGTTCGCTGTTCTCGGGCCCTGGCCAAATACTCATGTCCGCCGCCGAAAACTCGATGCCCCAGCCTGGGAGCACCGGCTCCATCGCCCCCCTATGGCTACGCATAGCGATCAGGTGCGAAGCGACATTATTGTCCTTTTGCAAATACAGCGAATAAGCAGGCCCCCAGGAGCTATCATCAAAACTATAGGTGCCGGCGATTGTGGCGTCAGGAATATCTGGATCGGTCGCAATGATCTGTACCCCCGGCAACTCACCATCATGGTGTTGTGGTTGATAGGCGACAAACCAGTGGCGGCCATCGTACTTGGCGACATCAGACTCGCCGACACCCTCGACGTGGACATTGGTATCCGAATAACGGTCGTTATCACCACCATTAGCGCCATCGGGCGAAGCGGAAAAATCGATATCGTCCGACTCGGCGCCACCGGCGTAATCATAACGGCTGGCTAACTGCAGGCGCAGACCATTTTTAACCAGACGCTCAAAGTCGTTACCGGATAACAGCGCCAAAGGCGCCTCACTGGGTTCGCTGGGTTTAAGCTGGGTATAATCAATTGAATTGTCAGGCACTTTAGGCTGAGGAGCACTGCTACTCGATGACGAGCCCCCACACCCACCAAGCCCTACCGCCAAAATTGCCACTAACCACTGCGCTCTCATACGTCACCTTTCCTGGTAATGTTATTGATGCTAGCAGCTTAACGCTTTTTAACGGAGATTCTGTGCTATTTTGTTAAAGGCAGGCACGCTTACGCTACCCTCGAGTTCCGGGCAGCGGTTAAATATTAAAGCTCTGGCCCCAAGATTTTTGTAAACCCTATATCTCTACAACAACTCAGCCTTATCGACCAAGACGCCGCAATACATACACGTTAAATGCCTGGCCGCCAACGGACGATGACAGGAGCGACAAGTGTGCTGCTTAACATACTTACCATCGAGTTTACCGTCACGAAGATCAATCTCCTGAATCTTGGCAAGCATCATTTTCTTGCTGATACCAATTTCATCAAGCAGCTCACAGGTAGCTTGACACACCAAAGATAAATGATCGATTTGGTCGCGAAGCTTATTGATTTCACCTACGTTATCCGTAGACCTTAAGGAAGCCCGGTCGGCATCGTCGTTCGCCTCAAAAATTTTGAAATTTTGAAATAAGTCGTATAGCGTCATACATACTCCTTGCTGATCGCCTGATCGATTACAAAAACCTCTGATACTCCAAGAGCTGAAACCAACGATTACCGCCCTACTTACCCGCCCTGACCAAGGCTTTTCGAACCGCCCGTAAAGCGTCTGCGAAAACAGCGTGCCACTGTACACCTGGCTCTTGACTCAACGAGTGCCAAAAAAACTGAAACACATGACCACCATCATCTTCACAAAAATGCTCCCACTGATTAGGCAAATCGCTGACCGTCTCCATTAGATAAATTCCCCATACAGGCTCACCCAAGCGCCGCTGCCACTCAAGCAACAATCGATCCGCCTTTAAACGTACACCCGCTTCCTCCCAAAGCTCTCGCTCGGCTGCCGACAATCCCGTTTCGCCCGGCTCTACAGTACCCTTTGCCAATTGCACTCCAGCCAAAGGGTGCCGAAACACGAGAATCTCGGTTCGGCCATCCCGGTTACGAAGTACCACTGGGCATGCTTTATCCATATTTAACCTTGCTGCGTATAATATTATATCTGCTAACGATTACTTAACTAGTTACCCTTGAACCAACCCGCATGCTTTAGAAACTGCATGAACTTCTTTAATGCTCGGGGGATAAAATGGTGTATCCAAGGCTGCCACGGCCACCGATACCCAGTCGGGGTGACTTGCACTACCGGCCCATTCGATGTTCGCCCCACATACGCCGCAAAACTTACGAACAATGTTGCCTGACGAATTGTAGGAAACTAGCTGCTCCTGACCAGACAGGTACCGAAAGTCGGATTGTGGCAAGCTTGAATATGTTGCGAAGGCAGCACCATGCTGTTTCTGGCACATCCTGCAGTGACAGCTGGAGGTCGCTTTAGGCTCTGATAAAAGCTCAAACGTTACCGCGCCACATAAGCAGCTTCCATTGTACATAGTGCCTCCTGCCAGCTCTAAAAATTAATGACATCACGAATTAGCGTTTAGAAATACCACTTCCCCAGACAACCCAGCGGAAAATATTTACAATCAAAGTTAGGTGGGCATACGACTGGCTGCAGTACACTTTTCAAATTGCTTGCCCTCAGTCGCCGGGCGGGCGAGTGACTTTTCTGTTTGGCCAGAAAAGTCACCAAAATAGGCCACCCCGGCATCTCAGCCCTAACGGGTCCCCTCGATCCAGCCGATTTTAGCGGGCCGTCTCGACAGGGCGTCCCTGCCCTGACGAGACTTGCGCGAACGTCCTGTTTGCTTACCCACTAAAATAGGCCTAAGCTCGGCTGGCTGCAGGGGATCTAAAAGCGGCACTTCGTAGCTGGGCTATCCGAAACCCTAAAGTTAAAGCTGTAATCAAACACCTGATCCTCGCCACTTGCTTGTCGCGTGAATGGCCTTGTTAACTTAATTCATGGCACACCAGAACCGGTTTTCTTTTCTGATACCCATGCCATCGTATATTGTGTCCAATGATTGACGAAATTCTTCCAGGTCATACCCAAAGTAGTTCGCCTGCCTCCAAGCAATAGCAGAAAACGCATCTGCTGCGGTCATCAGCAGCCAGCAAGCTGAACCAACTGACAGATTCTTTGATAATAGCAACGGCTTCGATTCGTCCGTGGCTTTAAACGCCACGGAAATCATCGCCGATGGATGCGAATGTGCAACGGAAGATAGGATACGGTAACCGGATTCATTAAAGAGGTTATCTCGAATGCACTCGGTTGACGAGGGTAGCGTCGTTGCAACACCTAAAATTCTCCCTTTCTTATCGGTTTTTCTTCGAATCCAAGTCTCCGCGCGTCCGCCGTTACCTTCTGAATCCGTTCTTTAGCATGTCGGACTCCATTTTCATCACCCATAGAGCCAGCCGCCTTTTTTTGATGTAACAATCCACCGTATCGAAAGGCCAGGCTTCGAGCGATTCTATCTCGGCCCCCTATATCAGGATCCATAAGCCAGCAACCATATGCGGCTGGTTCTAGAGCACCTCGGACCGAGGTCCAAGGAGAAACTGTTAGGAGAGGGGGCTCAAGGAGTCGAGAGACGGCGAAGGCGTGATCACCTGCTGACTCTGCTAATAAGCTCGCCTGTGAGCAAACGGTCTGTACCTCTTCAGCATACTCATCAACCTGCATTTCAATACTAGCGACAGACCCTTCTTGCGGATAGTTACCGCTTGCATTTACAAGATGGCCCACTCCCTCAAGCAGCGACTTGATGCCGAATTGAAGCTTATCAAAATGCTCTGTAGTGATTTCCACTGTTTCACCTTGGAAACTTAACGCCAAGTTAACCGGCACAGTAACCGGGAGCGTAGTGTTGCGCTAAAATGCACGTAGTGCATGCGCAAAAACGAAGCGGAGGTTACTGTGTCCGCGTTGAACTTTTTGTGTACGCCCAGCATGGGCATGAACTAATGGGGTGAAAGTCCCCTGTAGGA
>NZ_CAXAUC010000014.1:0-82576 GCF_963972205.1 uncultured Gilvimarinus sp.
GTTTGAGCAAGAAGCCCTCGCTAAATTGAGTGTCTAGTTTTGATGGTAGGGATCACTTACGATGGTTTCAACTTTTACTGTGAGTTTATTTTTCCCTAATAAGTTGTCGACAAATGCTTGAGAGAAAGGCCAGTAATTGACGCTAGCGTTCACCGCCACGGGCCCTTGTACGTCTGCGGGAATATCAATGGCGTAATCAACCAAAGCGTGTCCTTTGGGCAGAATACGGTTATCTGACATAATGTGAGTAACACGCCAGACTTCCACCTCTACCTTTTTACCGTTCTTATCGCCAAGCTTTACCATAAAATTCTTTGTGTTTGGCTCGGTCTTGCCATTTTTAATTGCGCCCGAGCGATAGAACACCTTGCCGTTAGCATCGCTTAGTTTTATGTCCACCCAAACTTCACGCCCTTCGGGGAAGCCGGTGGGGAGTTTGTGTCCGGCCCCTGTATTGGTGATTTTAAGGCTTAGGGTAGTGCGTTGACCGGCCGTGAGGGAGGTGGGCGGATCAATAAGCTCGATGGTTGCACTTGATTGCAGTAAGGCACGAGCGCGCTTGGCGTTTTCTTGGTGGCCAAAATGCTCAAGCAAGGTAGTGTTACCGCCGGCAAACCAGTGGGTTGCTCGATCGGCGCGCTCAGGCCCCATGATGGCACTCTTTCCTTGGACCGGTTTCATGTGGCAATCCTGGCAGCCGATACCTGCAGTGCGGTAGGGGCTTTCAAACCACTCGTCGTAGGTTCGCTCTATCGGTACGCCGTTCAGTGGGTGAGTAACGTTATGGCAGGTAGCGCACATGGCCGACTCTGTGTGCAGCGGCGAGAACGCTGTCTCGTGATAGGGCGATTGTGCGTTTTGGCGCGGCCCGTACTTCACCCGCTTTTCCCCCGCATCGTTCATAACGTAAGAGCCATTATCAATGCCACTAATGGCGCTGATATTGTGGCAGCTCTCGCAGTCGACACCGGGTAAATCGGTTTCAGGGTTGTTGACCGCGGGAGGGCTCTGATTGTCGGTGCGGGTAACTTGACCGGTCATTAAACCGGTTGGCGTGTGGCAGCCAGTACAGAAATTATCGAGCGCACCATCGCTGGCTTTACTAGCCCGACTGAGCAAGGCGCGATAAATCGGATCGTCCCAGCTATGGGACATCATTGATGAACGCCATTCGCGATAGATATTGCTATGGCAGCCACTGCATACTTTGGCATCGTCAAAGCGGTGTTCAGGAAGCACTTTACCAGTAGAGGTGGCGGCCCGGTGTGGGCTATAAAGAGGCGTTAGTGCCTCGTCAATAATTCGTTGTTCGACAGCTGTGCCGGCAAACACAGAAAGGCTGAGAGTCAATAAGACTCCAACCACAGTGGTATGAATCAGGTGCATGCATAACTCCATTATTATTGTCGTCATCGACGTTAGGGCGGTATGCATCTATCAGAGCTAGTTTTATTCTTTTGGGGTAGGTTATATTAAGTAACAAAAAATACAATATTTATTGGTACTTAGTATAATAATTGTGAGTTAAAGCACGCTCCACTCGGATAAAGCGAGCGTCACTTAAAGTTACTTTGACTACCTTGTAATGGTGGTTGATTAAAATGTTTGCCGTGGTGAAACCAGCTAAAAATGGGTGTTTATGATTTATAAATAACTATTTGCAGCTCGGTGTTGGCCAGTTTTTTGGATATTTAATGGCCTTCCCGGTGTTGCGGGAGCTTTAAGTGTAGCGGTGACGCTGTTCTTGCTCGATCAGTTGAATAAATGATGCGGTGGGTAAGGGTTTATTAAAATAATAACCTTGGCCATAGTCGCACTGCCAGTGGCGCAAATAATTGAGTTGTTCTAGGGTTTCAATGCCCTCGGCAACAACTTCTAAATTAAGTTTGTGAGATAAATCAATCATTGTCTCGGTTAACGCCTCGGGTATCTTTTCTTGTCCGAGTTTTTTTATAAAAGACTGATCTATTTTAATAATATCGATGGGGAATTTTGTAAGATAACTCAGTGATGAATAACCGGTACCAAAATCATCAATAGCAATGGTAATACCAAGAGATTTAAGTTTGGTGAGAACCCACATTATCCGATCAGACTCTTCGATTAATAATCGTTCGGTTATTTCGACGGTAATATCAAGCTGTTCAGAAGCTTTTGTGATCAGTGCTAACCACCGGTCTAGTGAGTCATCTTTACTGGAAAAAACTCTGGGTGAAACATTAATAGATAAGCTGATTGGGTAGTTTAATCGCTGCGATAATGCGATTAACTGTTCACTGGCGGTAGCCAGTACAAAACGATCAATCTCGTTGATGCGGCCTGTCTCTTCTGCCAGGGTAATAAATTCATCGGTTGGTATTTGCTTGCCTGCGCGAAACCAGCGAACCAAAGCCTCGCACTTGCTGACCCTGTTATCGGTTAGATCAACGATAGGTTGGTAGTAAACACTAAACTCTTGCTTGTCGATCGCGGTGACCAGCTGGGTACTGAGTAAGTGACGTTTCTCTGAGTCGATTTGCATGTTCTTGGTGAAAAATTGCCAACCATTCCGGCCGGATCGTTTCACGCCATACATTGCTTGATCGGCTTTTGAGACTAATGACTCAACATTATCACCATCATCCGGGTACATAGAAATTCCTACGCTTGCACCGCAAAAAACATGGTTACTGTCGATATTATAAACTTGGCTGATGGCTTTGATTATGTGCTCGGCAACCGAGACGGCGATTTTGGCGTCGTAGACATCGTGTAAAATTACAATAAACTCATCGCCACTGTAGCGGGCAACGGTATCGGTGGCGCGAACGCAGGCTTTTATTCTCGTGCCAACACTTTGCAGGAGTCGATCTCCGGCTGAGTGTCCAAGGTTGTCGTTAACCGGTTTAAAATTATCCAGGTCGATGAAGAGTATGGCGAGTTTATTGTGGTCGCGTTGCGATTTAGCAATGGCTTTACTCAGTCGGTTTTGAAACAACAAACGATTGGGTAAACCGGTGAGTTGATCATAGATCGCTTGTTGTTGAATTTTTTCTGTAAAGCGCTTTCGCTCTGTAATGTCTTGCATAGAGCCGAGTACAGAATAGGGCGGATTCGTATCTTCCAGGGGCTTGCCAATAATGCGGACCCAACACTTGCCTAGTTTTTCACAAAAAAAGTTAAGCTCTATATCAAATGGCACACCAAGGCTGGCATCGATAATAGCCGACTTAAGGGTTTTGGCTTGCGTGGCATCAAACCGTGCCAGTATTTGGTTTAACGTGGGGGAGGGCGTTTGGTATTCCATGCCTAAAACTTTAGCGGTTTGTTCGCCCCAAAGTGTGACGACAAGTTCGTCTTTTTGCGGGCTAAGTTGCCAGCCACCGACTAGAGCTAACTTGCCGACCTCGCGCAACAGCGCTTCGCTTTTTTGCAGGGTTTTCTGGTAGCGCAAGTCGCGGCGCATTTGCTGGTAGCGAGAGGCAATAGCCATTAATAACATCAAGGCGATAACCAAAAAGGCTCCGCGTAGCACCCAAATGACATTGCTTTCGTCTTCCCAACCATGCGGCGGGCGGCCTGCCATTTGCCAGCTTCCGCGGCCAACGCTAAAAGTGGTGATAATGCTTCGCTGATCAGCGAAGAGCGCACTGTCACCTAAAAAGACCTCGCCATTTTGCCCCAGGCCATCTCTTCCGCGAATGGCAATATCGATCGGGAGGTCGTCTTTTAGTAGCCCAGCGGTTTGGTACAAATCTTTTGTCATCATTGGGGCCGAAACAATACCCCAAAAAGAGTCGTTTCGTGTAAACACAGCCACCCGGCCTATAACCGCTTCGCCCCCTTGTACTAACGTAAGGGGACCGGCGAGGTTTAGCTCACCGCGGCGGTTAAGCGTGTTGATGACGGCCATTTGTTTGGGTAATTGGCGGTAATCGACGCCCAGAGCTGCCTCATTACCTGCCATTGGATGGATATAGCGAATAATTAAATTGGGGGCGGCGGCTAAGTTCTTTAGCAGTGGTTCTTGACGGAACACAGTAGAGGCATAATCTTCGAATTCGGCTTGGGAAATATCGGGAAATAACCCGATATGTGCCGCCAAACCGCTAATCAGTGACAAGTTGTTGTTAATGGCACCTGACAGCTCCGCGGCGTAGGCGCTGAGTTGCTGGGTAACCTGTTGTTGCTTGTCGTGTAGCGCGGACTCGCGAAAATGGCGTTCCAACATAACTTCAGTCGCCGCTGCCGCTAATAGCAGAGCAACAAACATAGAGAGCGCCCACTTGGCCGCTGGGTTGCGCTTAAGGTTATCCAGCTTCATATCGACTTAGGCGAATCAGTGAGCAAGAGAGTGAGGTCTGCCAAATCATAGCCCCAATATAGCGTTTTTTGCGAAGTTTTACAGGGGTTATCGTTGGCTGTTTTTAATCTATCGGACTTACGGCGTCAGGGAGCTTGGCTCAGGCTTGCTTTAGGCCCTGTTCGCCTTTCCCACTGTGGCTGCGGTAGTGGAGGCTAAACCTGGCTTTAAGGTAAACGAGCCCTACGGACTGATGTGCTAAAGTTGGCTTACTGTCCGTACTTTCTAGTAAACAGGAGCTGATCTCTTTGTATACCCTCTTGCGCATACTTTTATTAGCCATCGTTTACTGGGTGGTGGGGCGTATGGCGCTGCTGATGGCTATACCCCCAGGGTTTGCCGGTGCGGCATTTCCGCCGGTGGGTATTGCCTTGGGCATGCTCTTGTTGTTTGGTGTTCGGCATTGGCCTGGTGTTTTTTTCGGCTCACTTGGCCTCAACTTATCGGTTGCCTATGGTATCAGTGGGCAGTTGTCCGCTGCGGGCCTAGGAGTTGCTATAGGTATCGCGGTGGGTAGCACGCTTGCGGTGGTTTGTGGTGAGCGGCTTATTGCTCGTTTTTGCTCGCGTGGTCAGGCGCTATCGAGTGAGCGTAATATTGCGCTAAGTTACTTTCTGGGTGGGCCTTTAAGTTGCTGCGTGAGTGCATCGATGGCAAGTGTCTGCTTATTTATAAGCGGTACCACCGCTCGTCAAGACGTGCCTTACACTTGGTGGACGTGGTGGCTGGGTGACTCAATCGGGGTTTTGGTCGCGCTCCCGATCATGTATATGTTGTTCGCCACCCCACGCGCGCTATGGCGCGCTCGTCTGTTAAGTGTCGGTGCCCCGTTGGCGATTGCTTGCGCGTTGATGATAGCTATTTTTATCAGAGTGAATGACGCCGAGCTGGACAAAATCCGACAGTCATTCCTGCAGCAGGCTTTACCGTTTAGCACCAATATAAAGGCGCGACTTGAGAGTCAGCTGAGCGTATTGAAAAGCATCGATAGTTTGTTTCACGCCTCTAATTATATTAGTGCGAAGGATTTTGATCATTTTGTTGCCAACCCCTTGAGCGATAACCCAGAGATTTACGCACTGTCGTGGAACGAGTATGTTCGTCACAAAGATCGTCCTCGCGCTGAGCGGGAGTTAAGCCTGCGAGATCTCTCCGCCCAGACTATTACTGAGGTAGACCCGCAAGGCAATTTAATCGTTGCGCGGCAGCGATTAGATTACGTGTATGTTAAATACGTTGTTCCTTTAGCGGGTAATGAAAAAGCACAAAGCTTTAATGTGGCCTCGATTCCTAATCGACGTGAGGTGTTAGAGCGCTCGGTCTCGAATCGTAGTGCGCAAATGACGGCGCCTATAAAACTGGTACAGGACAACCTCACCCAGAAAGCAATGCTGCTTTTTTACCCGGTTTATCAACACCTGGCGCCGCATAAGCAAAATGATTGGTCGCAGATTCAGGGGTTTGCTACCGCCGTGGTGTTTATGGATCGTATCGTCGATAAAGCGCTTGCCGGCTATGGTAAGAGCCCCACCATATCGGTCACTTTAGAGTACGTCGAGGGCGGTACGGCAGAGGTATTACATGCTGGAAAAAACAGGTCCGAATCGGTATTAGCCAACTATTTATTTCGGCAAGATACTTTCGAATTTGCCGGCCAAACGTTTCGCGTGACTCTTAGCCCCACGGATGCTTTTATCGCTCAACATCGCAGTCCCTTGAATTGGGCTGTGCTTGCGTTGGGTTTTTTGTTTTGCGCATTACTAGGCGGTTTCTTGTTATCACTTAGTACCCGTGCATCTATGATTCGACAACAGGTATTTGATCGGACACTTGAGTTATCGCTAATTTTGGAGCACGCCAGCGAAGCGATTTTAACCATAAATTGCAATGGCCGTATTACCAAAATAAATACCGCAGCGGCGCGTTTGATGGGGAGTGACCCTAAGTATTTAGAAAACACCAGCATTACGCCCTATTTACCCAAGCTGAGCTTAGCAGATACCGCGATTGACGAAAATTTCTTGGATAGTGCCAGTGGCACGATTGAAACAAGTCTGAGAACAGCGAGTGATGAATACTTAGCCGTTGAGGTTGGTAGCAGCACGATTGAGCTGGAGGGCGAGTGGTACCGAATATTAATTCTACACGATCTAACCGAGCGGAAAAAAGCGGAGCGGTTAAAAAGTGAGTTTATTAGTACTGTGAGCCACGAGTTGAGAACACCGCTCACGTCAATCAATGGTGCGCTTAAGTTGGTAAGCGCGGGTGTCGTTGGTGAGATTGACGATAAAGTAAAAAATATGGTGGATATCGCCCGCAATAATACAGAGCGTTTAGAGCAGCTGGTAAACGATATTCTGGATGTCGAGAAACTAGATTTTGATCAGATTAAGTTTGATTTTCAATCTTTAATATTGGTTGATGTTGTGAACCAAGCTGTCGAGGGAATCGCGAATTATGCAGAAGGATTTCGTGTTAGCGTTGTAAAGCGTGAAGAGTTTAATGTCTTCGATACGATTACTGTAACCGCCGATAAAAACCGTTTAATTCAGGTGCTGATTAATTTATTGTCAAATGCGATTAAGTACTCAGAGCCGGGCGGAAGAGTCGATATTGGTTTAAGTGTCAGTGAAAATGAGATTACCTTATCGATTAAAGATGAGGGCCGGGGTATGCCCGAGTATTTTAAAAAATATATATTTCAGAGATTTTCTCAGGCTGACTCCACTGACAGTCGTGAAAAAAGTGGTACCGGTTTAGGCTTGTATATTACTAAAACCTTAGTCGAGAGAATGTCGGGATCGATCCACTATGAATCCGAGTTGGGTCGGGGTACTGAGTTTTTTGTGACGCTTCCCCGAACCCAACGATAGCGTAAGTTGTTAGCGGCGTTGCTCTAACAACCACTGATAAAAATCATCGCTCTTATAAACTCGGCGCCAAGCGTCGTGGCCCATATCCTCGTGGGTGGTAAAGCGCACGTGGGCGTGACCCAGCTGTTCTAGACGGTTGAGGCCGGGGTAAAAATACTGAATAGGCACGGTGTGATCGCGGCCACCGGCAAATTGCCAGAGGGGAATCTGGTGCTTGGCTATGGGTGCGATATAAGAGGGGTGGCCCCAGCCAACTACAGGGGCAATGGCGGCAAACAGGGTTGGGTGTTGACTGGCCAACCACCAAGTGCCAAACCCACCGTAGCTCATTCCTGTGAGATAAAGCCGGCTTTTATCGGCACGAAAATCATGTTGCACCGCGTTAACAATGTGCATTAAATCGCCGTCGACTTTGTCCCAACCGCCGGGTAATAACGGTGGAATTAAACTCATATCGATATGAGAGGGTACACCCGTCATAGGCTTTGGTGTGGCAAAGTAGGGTGAGCGGGGAGGGGTGCCCTCATCAAGTCGCTCGGGTATTTGCGTACGAGAGCGGTTATCAATATAGCTAATGCCGCGCTTGTCCATGCCAAACATATGCAACTGCGGTGAAATGATAATAAAAGGCAGATCTTTTTTCTGAATCCAAGCTTCGTAAAGTGGGCCGTGAATTAATACGTAATCGAGATCTTCTTTACCGTTACCGCGCTCGCCGTTGCCATGTAAAAATAGAATAACAGGCCACTTTTTTTCGGGCTCGGTTTTATAGTTGCGCGGTAGATAGACAAAAAAATCACGCTCTTTGTTATCGACTTTGCTGACGTAGCTGATGCGCTCAAGGGAGGGCTCACTGGAGACCGGTTCGGCTGGTTGCGTTTCAGCAAAACTGCGCGCTCCACTTAACAGCAAACCAAGAGCGATCAGTCGGGTAAAGCGGTTCATAATCAGCCTCAATTATTATCGGTGTATGGTGATTTACGCTTTGTGCGAAATAGGCAGTGCCGTCGTGCGGATCGGCGACTTGAGTACAAAAGACGATTGTACTCCGGTAACACCGTCAATTCGCGTTAGCTTATTAAGCAGAAACTGCTGAAAGGCGTCCATATCTTCAACAATCACTTTAATTTGATAGTCCGCCGATTGCCCGGTAATCAGGTGACACTCTAACACTTCGGGGTAAGCGGCGATGGTGGTTTCAAAGTTCTCAAAGCGCTCGGGGGTATGCCGGTCCATACTTATTTGGATTAGTGCGGTGAGGTTGAGCCCTAACTTACGGGCGTTGATAAGGGCGACATAACCGTCAATTAAGCCGTCTTCTTCCAGCTGCCGCACGCGGCGTAGGCAGGGGGACGGTGACAGACTAATCGCGTCCGCCAGCTCTTGGTTGGAAATTCGTCCGTCCCGTTGCAGGCGCTCAAGAATCATTCCGTCATATCGGTCGAGTTGCGTGGCCACAAACACATTCCTATTAAAATTCTCAGAGAGGCAACTATAGCGCAACAATATGCTAATAAATGTAAATATAACGTTATTTTGGCAATCATCTGCCGCTTGCGGGTATCTATACTGTGTTTACGGGTGGACGAGGCGCAACCGACCACAAGTCAGGTGCGCTATTTGTCGCAAAGGGCCATAAGCTCTGGTGAGTAGCAAAAGTGGGAGACCCCTACTTGGAGTGATCGCCGCCCACCCCGAAAACCTTATAACGCCGTCGGAGAAGACCATGTTAAAGCAGCCACACACTAAATATCGCGCCTTTGCTCCGGTCGTTTTACGCGATCGCCAGTGGCCGAATAACACCATTACCCAGCCCCCGGTATGGATGAGCACTGACCTGCGCGACGGCAACCAGGCGCTGATTGATCCTATGTCGGTGGCGACCAAGCTGAAGTTTTTCCAGGCGCTGGTAGCGATGGGCTTTAAGGAAATAGAGGTGGGCTTTCCCTCGGCGTCGCAAGCCGATTTTGACTTGGTGAGACTGCTAATTGAGGATAACCACATACCCGATGACGTGACGATTGAGGTGTTAACGCAAGCGCGGCAGGAGTTAATCGACCGAACGGTGGAGTCGTTGGCAGGCGCGCGGCGAGCAATTGTGCATATGTATAACCCCACGGCGCCGGATTTTCGCGAGATCGTTTACCGCACCGATCAGGCCGGTGTTAAAGCCATTGCCGAGCAGGGCACCCGCTGGGTGCAACAGGCGACCGCACGTTACCCCGATACCGAGTGGGTCTACCAGTACTCACCCGAGGTTTTTTCGGGTACTGAGCTGGCGTTTGCCAAAGAGGTGGTTGATGCCGTGTCTGCTATTTGGCAGCCAAGCCCCGGCCACAAAATGATTGTTAACCTGCCAGCAACAGTGGAGATGGCAACGCCCAATACTTACGCCGATCAAATTGAGTGGATGCACCGCAACCTCGAACGACGCGATAGCATTGTCTTAAGCGTGCATCCGCATAATGACCGCGGCACTGCGGTAGCGGCGGCCGAGTTGGCCGTTATGGCCGGCGCTGATCGCGTAGAGGGCTGCTTGTTTGGCAACGGCGAGCGCACCGGCAACGTGGATTTGGTGACCTTAGCACTCAATTTATACACCCAAGGCGTCGATCCAGGTCTCGATTTTGGTCAGATCGATCAGGTCCGTCAATTGGTCGAGCATTGTAACCAGCTGCCGGTGCACCCGCGTCACCCCTATGCGGGCGAATTAGTTTTCACGGCGTTTTCGGGCTCACACCAAGACGCCATTAAAAAAGGTTTTGCCCAGCGCCAAGAGGGGGACGTTTGGCGAGTACCTTACTTGCCGGTAGATCCGGCCGACCTCGGCCGCTCTTACGAGTCAGTCGTGCGGGTCAATAGCCAATCGGGTAAGGGTGGTATTAGTTTTCTTTTGCTGCAAGAGTTTGGGTTAGATATACCCCGGCGCCTACAAATTGAATTTAGCCGTATCGTTCAGGCGCACACCGATAAAACCGGCAAAGAGGTGACTAGTGCGGATATCTTTGCCCTGTTTGAACGGGAGTACTTACAGCTGAGCGAGCCAGTTAGCTACCACCATAACGAGCAGCATAGCCGTGATGATGAAGTATCCATGGCGCTGGAGGTAAGCATTGCCGGAAAAGCACAGCGCCTTAAGGGACAGGGCAGTGGTCCGGTCGCGGCGGCGGTAGCTGCTTTACAGCCTTTGGTTGATGAGCCGATGGTCGTCATCGATTATCACGAGCACGCGATTAGTGGTGGTGGCGCTAAGGGTGATGCGGTGAGCTATATTGAATTGCGCTTCGGCTCAAATGACCCAGTGTTTGGTGTGGGGCGCGATGGCAGTATTGTGGCGGCGGCGATTAAAGCCTTAATTAATGGTGTCAATCGCTCGGTAGCGAGCGCAGCCCCGGGCTCGCAAGTGGCATTGTCTGCTTAAATGGGCTAAATATAAAGCACAATACGGTTTCCTGTCGGGCCGTGTTGTGTTTTTTTATTGATAATAAGCAGAGTCTGTCACGCTAGCGCAGGTTCTAAAAAACCAAATGTTGCGGTAAGCTGCCTTACTATCGACGACACAACGGATACGCTGTTTGTGAGTACACAACGTTTACCTGAAACGTTTCCCCGGTGGTTGTTGTTTGCCGCTTTACTACTGACACTGCTTGCAGTGGTTGGCCATCAGTTTATACCTCCACGTGTGCACACCCTCCTGCCTGATACCAATGCGACGCGTTTTATTTACGGTGACTCAGATACCGGCGGCGGTACACGGGTAGAGTGGTTAGACTATGAAAAAAACGCTTTTCGCTGCAGCCGGGTAGCCGATAAACCATCGCATTATTGCGGCTTTAATTTGGCGCTAAGCGAGGATTATATCAGCGGAATTGATATCGCAGCGTTTGACGAGCTGCGCCTGGTGATGAAGGTAAACTCCACTAAGCCGCGCCTGTCCATTTTTATGCGAAACTACAACCCCGCTTACAGTACTCCCGATAATGGCGACAGTGCGCAGTACATTGTTTTTAATGTTCGCACCGAAGATATTGACCCCGAGTTGGTGATTGGTTTAGATGAATTCCGTGTGGCCGATTGGTGGTTGGAATCCCACGATATTCCCCGGCAATATATTAAGCCTGAATTTACCAACATTACCTTAATAGGCGCTAACTTTGGCAGTAACCTGCCGGTGGGCGCGCACGATTTGGAAATTGTCAGGATGCAACTGCAGGGCCCCTGGGTTGCGGCAGAGCTTTGGTACCGGTGGGTGATCGGAGTGTGGCTTGTGGGTGGTTTTGGCTTTTTGCTTATCCAGTCGGTTTACTACGCTCGGCGCGCCAAGGGTAGCGAGCGTCGCTATCGCTGGTTGCAGTCGCGCCATAAACAACTGCGAGATCAAGCGGATAACCTACGGGATATGGCGCAGCGCGATAAGCTTACCGGGCTACTCAACCGCTATGGTCTGGAGCTGTCGCTCGATACGCTGACTCGTCACAGAGATATGCCGGTCGCATTGCTCTTGCTCGATATCGATCATTTTAAGCGAATCAACGACCGCCGTGGTCACAACCAGGGCGATAAGGTATTAATTCATATCGCGAATATTTTGAATGATAATACCCGCGCTGGAGACTTAGTGGCCCGCTGGGGCGGAGAGGAGTTTTTAATAGTCGCCTGTGATATCGATGCCAGCGAAATTTACACCTTGGCCGATAAAATCCGCACGCGAATTTTCTCGGAGGAATGTTTTAGTGCCGAACAGCCGCTATCGGTCAGTGCCAGTGTGGGTGCAGTACAGTGGCGGCCGGATGAGACCTTTGAGCAAAGCTTACACCGTGCCGATGAGCTGCTCTATCAAGCTAAAGGCATTGGACGTAACTGCGCGGTAACAGATCAGCCTGCCACTCACGGATAATCGTGCATCGTGTGTCCCGAGGCGCCGCTGTTGAGTTACAATATCGCGCAACTTATATTCTCGCTATGCCAACCTTATTGAGCGCAGCTTTGATTCATACCCGTATCACTTGTCTTATTTTGCTTCTGACGCTGGGCGCCTGTAGCCATCAGCCCCCGGTGTATCGCCCGGTGGCGACGGATGGCTTCGCCCGAGTACTTGAGTTTTGGCAACGAACTCATAGTGACGAGAAGGTCGACCTTTACAGTCAAGACCAAATTCTGGCGATAGCTGACAACCTGTTGTTAATGCAGCGCAACAACGGCGGCTGGCCAGCGAATATTAACCCTTTCCGCAAGCTTACCGGCGATCAGCGCTTACAGTTTCTAAAAGACCAAAATGCGCGCGATGCTAGTTTTGCTAACGCCAATATTATTCCGCAAATTTTTTATCTATCTCATGTCTATTTGCAAACGGGCGATGTGCGCTACCGCGATAGCGCTAAAAAAGCGTTTCGGTTGGTCATGAGCGCTCAGTTGTACAACGGCGGTTGGAGCCAACAAGCCCAGTCAGCGATAGATGAGATGGCGACCATTGATACCCGCGCCACCGTTACTGCCCTTAGATTTTTACGGCGTGTGGCAGGAGGAGAGATGCCTTATGGTTATGTCCCGTTTGATATGCGTCGCGAGGCAGCCGACAGCGTGCGTAAAGGCGATCAGTTATTACTGCGCCTGCAGCAAGCACACGACAGTCGCGCCAGTATTTGGGCCGGCGCTTACGATTTAAAAACATCGCAACCTACAGCCGCAAGCGCCGAGGTAGTCGCCGCGTTAGACCCTGAGGTAAGCGTACGGATTACCCGTTATTTTATGCAAATTGAGCGGCCCCCCGCTGAGGTAGTGCGTGCGGTAACCGGCGCTGCCGATTGGTTTAGCCGCAACACCTTGCAACAGGCGCAGTTACGCTCTGGCGCTAAACGGCCGGGCTGGTTGCCTGCGTATTCGCGGGTTGCGCTACCGCGTAAAGCGGTTTGGGCACGGGAATATACCATTGCGACCAGTAAACCGTTGGTGGGCGCTGCAAATGGTCGCACTGTAAAGCCTTACGAGGTCAATGCTCTGGCGGCCGATCACGACTGGTACGGTAGTTGGGCGCGCGAGTTACTGCAGACAGAGTACCCTCGCTGGCGGCGCCGCGTGATTATTCCGTCGGGGAGTCCGACGCTTTAGGGGTGTTTTTTTGCTGTTGCCACGGGGCGTATCTACCGTCGTCGCGGGCGATCGGCAATTGTTCGATTTGCTGCTCTATCCAATTTTTTAACTCTTCAGTCAGTGTTTTGCGATCGCGCCCCTCGGTGGGAATCGCATCGCCAATCACAATAGAAATCTCACCCGGGTATTTTAAAAAATGCTTATGCGGCCAGCACTCGGCGGCATTGTGCGCGACGGGAATAATCGGTGTACCGGTACTGCAGGCGATATCGGCACCGCTGCGCGCGTAGTTGCCGATTTTGCCTAAACCAATGCGTGTGCCCTCGGGAAACACCAATACACTGATCCCTTGTTTTAAGCGCTCGATGCTTTTAATTTTTACATCTTTAAGCGCTTGCATACGGTTGCTGCGATCAATCGCAATGGGCCGCATTGATGCCAAGCCCCACCCAAAAAAAGGGATTCGCAATAGCTCTTTCTTTAAAATAATACTCACTGGGGCTAAGTGATACTGTAAAAACAGTGTTTCCCAAGTGCTTTGATGTTTGGCCATAATCACCACTGGGTGATTTTTATATTGGCGCTGGTCGATTACTTTTATGCGGATATTGCAGGTAACTTTTAGCCACCACATTACAAACCGGTTCCACAAGGTCACTGCGCGCCAACGCAGCGGGTAAGGCAAAAAGGGCCACAGCAGTAGGCTAACTGTGCCGCCAATAATCCCCGAGCTGTAATAACCGGTGTTAAACAATAAAGTGCGCAGGTACAGCAACATCAGACGTCCTGTTCAATAATTAACTCAGCGGCTGCGGCTAAATCGGCCACAATAGTCACCGCGTGCCCGCCAAGGCTAAATTCGGCCTCAGCACCGGGCGAGTGTTCCAGTTGTGTGCGGGTGGTAGCGCCGTTGCCGGTTTCTACCAACATTAACCGGCAGCCTTTGGCGAGCCCGGTTTGCAAGTCGCGCAAACTATCGCCGACAAACGTACAGCCCTCGGCGCTGGTATTGAACACCGCCTCGATGGCATCCACCAAGCCGGGCAAAGGTTTGCGACATTTACAGCTATCGTCGGGGCCGTGCGGGCAGTAAAAAATCGCACCCAGCTCGGCCTCTTGCGCCTCGACTAACTGAGTGAGTTTGGCGTGCATTGCCTCGAGGTCGTCGAGATCGAAATAGCCCCTCGCTAACCCCGACTGATTGGTTGCCACCACCACAGTAAAGCCCGCCTTATACAGGCGGGCGATTGCCTCAATACTGCCGGGTAGTGGTTGCCATTGCTCCGCGCTGCGGACGTAATCACCGGTGTCTTGATTGATAACGCCGTCGCGATCGAGAATCACCAGTTTCATTGCTATTACCCTTTTGTCGGTGCCAGCGCTGAAATGTCGGCCACCTGTAAAAATAAACCGCGCAACTGCGCGAGCAGAGCGAGACGGTTATTTTTTAAGGCCTCGTCGTCGGCCATGACCATGACGTCATCAAAAAAGGTGTCCACGGCGGCGCGCAAGGTGGCCAGTTCAGCCAGGGCATCGGCATAGCGACGCTCGGTAAACAGTGGCTCGATTCGCTGAGCTTTGTCGGCTACAGCCTCTGCCAATTGTTGCTCGGCAGGCTCTTTAAGTAGCTCGGGTTTTACTTCGGTGGCCGGAGCGCTATCGAGCTTGCTTAATATATTGGATACGCGCTTATTGGCCGCCGCTAACGCTTGCGCTTCAGGCAGTTGCGCAAAAGCGTCTACCGCTAGTACCCGAGTGTTTATATCTACCGGGTGGCTCAGTTTTTTAGCGGCTACCGCTAAGTAAACCTCGGTGGCAATTTGATCTTCTTCATACCAGGCGCGAAAGCGATCCAGCATGTAAGCCAACGATTCTTCTACCGCATTTTCGGCGTCTTTAATGCTGTCGCCGTGATTGCGGGCGGCGCGGGTTAACAGCTCGCGTAAATCTAAATTGATGTCTTTTTCGACCATCAAGCGCAAAGCCCCTAAACTTGCACGGCGCAGTGCGAAAGGATCTTTGGAGCCGGTAGGCTTTTGCCCGATACCAAAGATACCGACGATGGTGTCGAGGCGGTCGGCCAATGCTATCAGCGTACCTGTGACGGTGTGAGGTAGTTCATCGCCGGCGTATTTTGGCAGGTACTGCTCTTTAAGCGCGCTGGCGACCTCTGGGTCTTCGCCGTCGTTTAAGGCGTAATAGTAGCCGGCAATCCCCTGCATTTTATCGAACTCCAGCACCATCTCGGTAACCAGGTCAACTTTTGATAACTCGCCAGCGCGTTTGGCTTTAGTTGCATCGGCGCCAATGTCGCTGGCAATGCTGGCCGCGAGCGCGGCGATGCGGTCGGTTTTATCTAAAATGCTGCCGAGCTTAGCTTGAAACACAATGGAGCCTAAACGTTGGCGTTGCGATTCTAAGCTGTGTTTTTTATCGGTCTCAAAAAAGAAGGCAGCGTCAGAAAGGCGCGGGCGAATCACGCGCTCGTTGCCATCGATGACTTGCGCGGGATCTTTCGACTCGATATTGGCTACGGTAATAAAGTAGGGCTTAAGCTGGCCGTCGTGGTCGACCACGTGAAAGTATTTTTGGTGCTCAGCCATCGAAGAGATCAACGCCTCGGCGGGAACCTCCAAAAAGCGCTCTTCAAAACGGCCGGTTAAGGCGACGGGCCACTCAACCAAAGCGGTGACTTCGTCCAGCAGCTCTTCGCTGATAACCGCAGTGCCGTCGATGGCGGCGGCTTCGCGATTGACTTGCTCTATAATTAACGCTCGGCGCGCCGCCATATCGACTTGCACGTAAGCGTTAAGCATGGTGGTCACATAGTCGGCAGCAGAGTTAATGCTCACCGCTTGGTTGTGATGGAAGCGATGGCCGCGGCTTTCGCGCCCGGCGTTTAGGCCGAGCACTTGGGCGTCTATCACATCGCTGCCGTAGAGCATAACCAACCAGTGTGCCGGGCGAACAAACTCAGTACGTTTTGCCCCCCAGCGCATCCGTTTAGGGATGGGTAACTTGGCTAAAGAGTCGTTAACAATGCCTGCTAAGAGCTCGACGGCGGGTTCGCCACCGGCTTGTTGATGGGCCACAAGTTTGTCGGCCTTGCCGTCGTTTTCGGTTTTGAGCTGATCGATCTCTAGGGCGTTTTTCTTGGCAAAGGCTTCGGCGGCGCGCGTCGGCTTGCCGTCGGCAGCAAATGCCACTTGAGCCGGCGGCCCCCAGTTCGTCACCTGGCGTACCGGGGTGGCCTCGGCCAGTTGCCCTACCACTAACGCTAAACGGCGCGGCGAGGCGTAGCTATTGATGTTGCTGTAGGCCAATCCGGCCTCATCCAGCCCAGCTTTAACGCCGTTGGCGAGTGCGGCCAAGAGGTTTTTCAGGGCTGTGGGGGGCAGCTCTTCGGTGCCCAGCTCTAATAAAAAATCACGAGACATCTTATTTCTCCTCCCCGGCTAATAACTCCGCGCGCAAATCGTCCGCTGCAAGCGGAAAGCCCAGGGCTTTACGGGCATCAAAATAGGCTTGGGCCACCGCGCGCGCCAAGGTGCGGACCCGCAGAATAAAGCGCTGGCGCTCGGTGACCGAAATGGCGTGGCGGGCATCCAGTAGGTTAAACGCGTGTGAGGCTTTCATAACCATTTCATAGGCGGGCAGAGCGAGGCCGGCGTCTACCAGGCGTTGGCTCTCGCGCTCGCAAACGTCAAAGGTCTGAAACAGAAACTCGACATCGGCGTGTTCAAAGTTGTAGGTCGACATCTCGACTTCGTTTTGGTGAAACACATCGCCGTAGGAGACTTTTTTGCCGTCGGGGCTGATGGTCCAGGTTAGATCAAAGATTGAGTCGACACCCTGCAAGTACATGGCGATGCGCTCAAGGCCGTACGTGATCTCGCCCGTCACTGGGTAGCATTCAATGCCGCCCACCTGCTGGAAGTAGGTGAACTGAGTCACCTCCATACCGTTGAGCCACACCTCCCAACCAAGGCCCCAGGCGCCCAATGTGGGGGATTCCCAGTTGTCTTCAACAAAGCGGACGTCGTGCACGTTAGTGTCTATGCCCAGCTCGCGCAGCGACTCTAGGTAGAGGTCTTGAATGTTGTCGGGCGATGGCTTGAGTACTACCTGAAACTGGTAATAATGCTGCAACCGGTTGGGGTTTTCGCCGTAGCGGCCATCTGTGGGGCGGCGGCAAGGCTGAACGTAGGCGCTGTGCCAGGTTTCGGGGCCGATGGCGCGCAGGAAGGTTGCCGGGTGAAAGGTTCCCGCCCCCACTTCCATATCCAGCGGTTGCAGAATAACGCAGCCCTGGCGGGCCCAATATTCTTGCAGGGCGAGGATGAGCCCTTGAAACGTACTAACATCAGCTTTTGGTCGTTCGGACACGGTGTTTTGCCTCCGGGCAAGTGCATGTGGCTCGCGTGATTAGGATGAGAATCTTAAGACAATAAAGCCATTGAGACTGTCTGGACCACGCAAAGGGGCGAATTATAGCGTCAGTACTGGCCTATTGGTATGGTGCAACCGCAAAGTGCGGGCTATTGGGGGCAAATTAGCCGGTAAAGTGACGCGATTATGCACTTAAGTGGGTGTAAGCGCTTTTCGTTTTTGCGCAATTTCCGGTAAGCTTCACCACGATTTTTACTGCTGTGGGGTTGCGGCACTTGAAAGACACCGTGATATTGATGCTACTTAAAGTGGTGGGGAGCTTGCCGCTGTGGATGGCCCGCGCTTTGGGCGCGGGCGTCGGTGGGCTAATGTGGTACACGGGTTCGCGTGCCGCCCGGGTGACAGAGACCAACCTAGCGCTCTGTTATAGCGAGCTGAGCGACCGCGAGCGCCGTAAACTGGCGCGTCAGAGCCTGCTGGAGGCCGGTCGGACCGGCGCTGAGATCCCAGTCGTTTGGCGCCGCTCGGACGCCTGGATCCGCCACCGGGTAAAGGCCTTTCACGGCAGTGACTTGCTTCGCGAAGCCTTGGCCAAAAAACGCGGAGTGATCGTTTTGACGCCTCACTTGGGCAACTGGGAAGTGTTGCCCGCCATACTGACCCTGTATGAACAGGTGGCTATGTTGTATCAGCCGCCCAAGGGTGAGGCCCTGCATCAATATTTGCAACGTGTTCGGCATCGCCCGGGCACTACCTTAGCCCCCACCACCGGACGGGGGGTGGCGGCGTTGACAAAAGCCCTGCGGGCGGGTCAATTGGCTGCTATCCTGCCCGACCAAGTACCCGATGTGGGTAAAGGCGGTATTGAGGTGCCGTTTATGGGTGAGCAAGCGTTAACCATGACGTTGTTACACAGCATGTTGCAACGCAGTGAGTGCGACGTTTTATTGATTTACGTACTGCGGGTCAGGGGCGGATTCGAGGTGGTGGCAACGCGCTGTGACGAGGCTGTTTACAGCAGCGATGTCCATGAGTCAGTGGCGGCCATGAATCGCACGGTCGCCGGCGCTGTCGCTAGCGCACCGGCGCAGTATCAGTGGGAGTACAAAAGGTTTAAAGGACGCGAACAAGGGGAGCCTTACTAGGGGCACCCTAAAGGTAACTAAGGTTAGACCTTAAATAACAATGAGCTGAGCTCGTTTTAAATTATGCAGGTTATAAAGATGTATCGACGTTATCCAGTTGTATTGCTGAGTTTAGTGGCCTTGCTTGCCGTTGGTTGTGCCAGTAATTACCGCGTAGTCAAAACCGCGCAACTGGACACCGTGAGCCAGTGTGCGGCTATGGCTGATCAAAACCATCAGCAGTTACTGGTTCAACAACAGCAGCTGTCCTTGCGTGTTGATGAAGTTTTGCAGCAACTGAACGCGACTCAAACTCAGGCGCCACAAACTGAGCCGCTCAACTGCCCTGAAGTGACTTATATTGCTGAGCCACCGGCTACATCGTCGCCGCGCGAGGGTCGGGATGCCGCCTCGAAGCAGTTAGTGGGCGCGGTTGAGCAGGTTCGTTTTGATGGCTTGGGCATGACCCTCGACGCGCGGATCGATACCGGCATTGCGACAGCCGTGCTTGATGCTCGGGATGTTCAGCCGTTTGAGCGCAACAGCGAAGACTGGGTGCGTTTTGTGGTGCAGTCCAAGGGGGGTGAACCACAAGAGATCGAGCGCAAGTTAACACGCATGGCGAGTTTGCCCGCCGGCAATGGCGAGGGCAAAAAACGCCCGGTCATCAGCATGCGGTTTACGCTCGGTCGTGTGTCCCAACAAGGCGAGTTTATTTTGGCTGATCGCAGTACGAACGAATATCCGGTACTACTGGGCCGGCTTGCGCTGCGCGATGTGATGATTGTCGATGTAGGTCGTAATAATTTGGCGCCGGTACCGGCAGAGCAAGGTGAGACGCCATGAAGATGCAGCGTTTGCCGTTTTACTTATTGATATTGGCACTGTTAGTGGCAGGCTTTGGTACGGCGTGGTTACGTCATATAGAAACCGATGTTCCGCTAATGCCTGGCGAGCAAAAACCGGTATGGCTCATTGAGGCGCGTATCGATTTTTTTGCCCAAGGTGGCGAAACCACGGTGCGACTGGATCTGCCGGATGAAACTCCGGGGTTTCGGTTAATTCGCGAGCAAGCGGCGTCCTCGGGTTATGGTTTTGCGGTACTTAACGACAACAACAATCGCCGTGCCGAGTGGACCCGCCGCAGTGCCGGAGGCTACCAAACCCTGTACTACAACGCCCAGTATTTGCCGGTAACACGCAATGCCAGCGATCTAGCGTTGGGCGACGACTTAGCCCCCAAAGTCAGCGAAGTTTTTTGGGATGAACCACAAGCGACGGCCGCCCGCGAGCTATTGCGCGGTGCCCGTTCACGCTCGACGACACCAGCCAGTACGGCCCGCGAAATATTAAAGCTGCTGAACAGCTCACCCGATCAAAATGCTGAGTTGTTACTCGCCGCCGAGCCGGATCGTGCCGATCTGCTGGTTAACTTGCTTAACCAATCGGGTGTGGCGGCGCGCACCGTAATGGGGTTGTACCTTGAGGACGCCCGGCGCCGACAAAGCTTAACCCCCATGGTCGAAGTGTTTACCGATAATGGCTGGGTGGTGATTAATGCCAATACTGGGGAGCAGGGCTTGCCCGAAAACCTACTGCTGTGGTCGCGGGGTGAAGCCGCCCAGCTAGATGTTATTGGTGGTGAGAACTCGCGGTTAAGTTTTTCCATGATTCGGCAAACCGTGCCGGCTATGGCGCTGTCAAAAACTCAGTTTAGCGATAACGTCTTTAGCTTACTTGGCGTTTACAGTTTGCCAATTGAAGAGCAGGGCATGTTTAAGCTGCTGTTTTTGTTGCCCCTTGGCGCGTTTGTTGTGGTATTTATGCGCGTGGTAGTGGGCTTACAAACCGCTGGCACCTTTATGCCCATTTTGATTTCGTTGGCCTTTTTGCAGACCTCGCTTGTGCCCGGATTAATCAGTTTTGTGTTGATTGTGGGTTTAGGTTTACTGCTGCGTAGCTATCTATCTTATTTGAATTTGCTGTTGGTGGCCCGTATTGCGGCCCTGATTGTGTTGGTGATCTTCCTGATTAGTGTGTTGTCGCTGGTCGGTTACCGACTCGGTTTTAATGCCGGCATTACGATTACTTTCTTCCCCATGATTATTATTGCCTGGACGATTGAGCGCATGAGCATTCTGTGGGAAGAAGAGGGTGTGCGCGAAGTACTTACCCAGGGCGGCGGTAGTTTGTTAGTCGCGATACTGGCGTACTTGCTAATGAGCGTTGAGGTCATTAACCACTTGAGCTTTAATTTCCCCGAGTTGAACTTAGTGATTCTGGCGTTAATTTTGGTGATGGGGCAGTACACTGGCTACAAGCTATCCGAGTTGTATCGCTTTCAATCTATGCGGGCCGATGACTGATGTTAATTAGCCCGGGTAAACTAAAGCGCTTAGGTATGTTGGGCATGAACTGCCGCAACCGAGATTTTATTGGCCGCTACAATGACCGCCGTTTGTATCCATTGGTCGACAACAAATTAAAAACTAAATTGTTGGCCGAAGAGTATCAACTGGCGACGCCGCAGTTGCGTTTTACTATTCGCGAGCAACACCAGATTTCTCATGTTGGCAATCTGCTAAAAAACCTGAATGGTTTTGCCATCAAGCCGGCTAAAGGCTCGGGTGGTAAAGGTATATGGGTAATCACCGGCCGCGATGGTGACGATTTTGTTAAGTCCTCTGGCGCGGTGATTACGTTGGCGGATATTCGTCGTCACCTAAGTAATACCTTGGCTGGGCTTTATTCGCTGGGTGGCTCAAGCGACGAAGTGTTGATCGAAGATTTGATTGAGTTTGACACTTGCTTTGATGGCTTTTCATTTGAAGGCGTGCCCGATATACGCATAGTTGTGTTTCGCGGGTTTCCTGTTATGGCGATGTTGCGCTTGGCCACCCACGCCTCAGATGGCAAGGCAAATTTGCACCAAGGTGCGGTGGGCGTGGGTTTGGATTTGGCCACCGGACGCAGTTTAAACGCCGTACAGTTTGGCCGGCCTATCTATGAACACCCGGATACCAAGCGCGCCCTGAGCGATATTAACATTGCTGACTGGCACGGTATGTTGTTGTTGGCCGCACGCTGTTACGAGATGACCGGGCTTGGTTATGTTGGTGCTGATTTGGTGCTGGATGCCAACCGAGGCCCAGAGCTGTTGGAGTTAAATGCTCGCCCAGGCTTGGCGATTCAGGTGGCCAATGGCCGGGGTTTATTGCCGCGCTTGCGTCATATCGAAACCTTAAAAGAAAAGCAGTTTCCCGATGCCCTAAGTCGAGTTAATTACGTTAAAGAGCACTTTGCCGCCGAGACGCTGCTATAAAAAGTGTATGGTCGCCGCTTTATGTATCGTCGGCATCGGTTTTTTCAGCGTCGTCGGGCGTGTCATCGGTCAAAGGTGTTATTTTGTCGTAGCGCGAATGCAGTGCATCGATAAATGCGTTGTGCAGTACTCCCAGTACAGCCTGCCAAGAACTAATATCAGTGTCTTCCAGTGAGCCTTTTATATCGATTTGCGTGGCGACTTTATCGCTTTCGATATTGGTAATAAGCGCACTGATTAACCCCCATCCGGCTTCCCACAATAACTGCAAAGGATTGTCGCCCTGCTGTTCCACATCCTGTTGCCAGCTGGCGATATTAATGTCTTCAAACAGCGGTTTAATGTAGCCGTTTAATTCGCGGTCGCGGGCACTGATCTCGGCAAATATCTGCCCGTGGCCGGATTTAAAATCGATATTGGCATAAGCTCTGGCAAAATCATTTAAGCGGTTTATCCGAACATTTTTGGCGTCGGCGGCAAACTCAAAATCATTAAAATCAAAGGGATCAAAGTCAGCTTTGGCCGTTAGTGGACTATCACCAAACAGTTGGCCGGTGAGTGTGGCACTGGCCACTCGTCGGCCGTCGGCGTCTTTAACGTTGGTGAGATTGGTCAGTTCGGCGTCAATCTCTTCAACCGCAATATTAACAGTAGGGGTGGTGTCGAGGTTTTGAAAACGAATAATGCCATTGTGAATCACCAATTTGTGCAAGGTGACCGGTAAAATCTCTTCAAATACGCTTAACCAGTTAGTCCCTTCACCGGTTTGTTGGTCCTCTTTTTTGTTGGCATCGAGAAAAGTCAGCTCGGGTTTTGTCAATTTTACACGGGTGAGAATCTCACCGTGGCGCAGACCCTCCCAGCTAAGGGCAATGGCGAAGGTTTCCACGGTAAAGAAGTCCACCGGGTTTTTTTCGGTATCACGTTTTATTACCAGGTCTTTTAATAAGTATTCGCCATCGATAATACCCAAATCTACATCTTCAACATGGCCGCTATAAGAGCCCATATCGTTCAATACCCGGAAGTTAAGGTAATGTTTGATAATAAAAGGGGCCAGTATGTACAAGATGACCAAAAGCGCAGCGAGCGTTAGCCCAAGCCATTTAAGAGAAGGTTTTAAGCGAGGAGCGTGTAAGTGCATGGTTGGCCATCGTCAGTTAAAGGCGCGGTTATCAAAAGTGATAACCGCTAAATGCCATAAACAGTACAACAATTGTGCCAAGCCATTAGGGAGGGGTTTGCATTGCTACCAATACTGCTGGCCGTGGTGGCGAAGCCAGCCATTTGGGTGGCGGCCCTGAGGATCTTTATGTGTCCAGTGGACAACGCCGCCTTGCGTATTCCACTCGTATTCGCCATTAAACTCCACGGTATCGCCCTTGCGCAGATTGGCTAAACGCGGTGCCAGATCAATATTGTGGGCAATCAGCAGAGTTTGCTGTCCACTAATTTTTAGAATAAATCGTTGATGTCGCGAGCCTTTGTTATCGTCAGACAGCACTCGCGTAACGATACCGCTGCCACTGACTTGAATATTACTGCGCTGCTGTTGCCAAGCTTGATACAGAGCGTCAACGCCGGTTGACCCAGTCGCTGTGTGGTTAGCTTCTCCGCAACCGCTAAGCCATAGCATCAGGCTTAGGGTGATAAACGCTAATGTGTTAAGGCTCATACTTCGGACCAAACCGCAAATTCGCTCCCGCCCGGTTCGATAAAATGAAACCGGCGGCCCCCGGGAAAAGCAAAAATATCCTGTGATATCTGCCCGCGGGCTTGTGTTACATCGGCCAGTGATTGCTCTAGATTTTTACTAAAAAATACGATCAAGGCCGCCCCCGACTTGGTGCGGCTTGGTGTACTGGAGCGATAAAAGCCGCCAGCTATGGAGTCGTTATGAAAAGCGGTATATTCATCGCCATAGTCGGTGAATTGCCAATGAAAAACGGTTTCAAAAAAGGCTTTGCTTGCAGATAAATTTTCTGAGGGGATTTCGAGATAATTAATACTGTGGTGTAAAGGCATTGTGATGCTGAGCTCGTTGTTGCTGATAAGTGTCGGTAACCAGACCGACAGTAAGAGAGCGACTGAACATAAAAGCTGGGCGGTTATTAGTGTAACCGCCCCTGTTGCGCGGTTACTGCTTAGCTGAACGGCGACGACGCATGGCTGTCAGCGCGAGCCCCAAGGAGCAAGCAAGACTGCCGAGCAATGCGATCAGTGGCAAGCTAGAGCCGGTTGAAGGCAGCTCGGTGTAGCTGGTGCTTGCCATGGCGGCACGATCTAGCTCGTCGCTGTCATCTAAGTCGGCGACTAATGCGAAGCGATCGGTCGGGATAAACACTTGCATCGTCGAGTCGCGATTTAAATCGTGAATACTGCGCTCGCGTCCCTCGAGATCTATTTTAAAATCTTTTGGCAAGTTTTTGGTTTGAAAGGTCTCACCGTAGTCACCGTCTTGATGCTCAAACTTAATACGCACTTGGTCGCCCACTGAGCGTACAAACTTAGCGTGTAGTTCAACGTACTCTTTGCCGTTGCGCTCGTGAATACCCTGACACGCCTCGGCAATTTGTGGGTAGGCTGAAAGTACTCCAGGCTTCCAGCTGACTTCTGAGCACTCTTTTGCCATCGCCGAGGAGCTAGCGGCAATAGCAACGCCTAGAACGGTAGTTTTGATCAGTGTAGATGTCTTCATAGTATTTTCCTTAATGTAGTTGCGCCAAAGAGTCTTCCGTGGCCGTAACAATAAATCGCTGCGGCGCACTTCCAACAAAGTAAAAGGGGTAGCAGGTGATCAATGTAATTTGAGCGTGCTCAGTAGGCGCCAGCACCTCTACATGAGACGGATCGACAATTTGTAGGTTACTGACGGTATAGTCGCGCGGGCCGTCAGAGGTGGTGACTTTTATTTTGTCGCCCACAGCAATATCTTTTAAACCGCGAAAAAAACTATCGCGATGACCGGCCAAGGCCGCGTTACCTTGGCTGCCGAGAGGTGCGGTTTTATTTAGCCACGATATACCGCGGTTGAGGTTGTGGTGGCTGGCGCCTACGTACACTGGTGCCGAGATGTTTAGTTTGTCAATTTGTAATACGGCGATAGCGGCGTCGCCATCGTTTTTAACCTCTTGGTATTGTTCAATGCGCGTCTTGCTCCACAAGCTGGTATCCACATTATTTGGCAGAGCCATACTGTTGTTAATGTTGCCTTGGGCAGCGGGGGTTGATTGTTGCGCGGGGCTACTCGCCAAAAGGTTTGCTTCTTGGTTGTTTTTAGCGGATGCAAAAAATTGCGCCACATCACGATCGGCCGCGTAGCTGCGACCAGTCACTGACAGCAAGCTGTAGCTAAGCAGCAATAACCCGACACTCCACAATAGAGCTTCACAGGCTTTGTACCGCACAGGTGTTAACCTAGCGGCGTGGTTGGGATCGTTATCCATAAAGTGGTCATTACCGGACGTTCTCGCTATACGCGAGAGTACAGTTAACGTAGCACAGCTTAGTAACTGGCTAAGACGTTTGTATGAATATAGACCGAAATTGTGAGAGTAAAAGTCGAGGCAGTATTTTATGGCGCGATAATCTGCAAAAAAGCGATTTAACGCGAAAAACCTGGGCGCAGTATCACGCTTTAGTCGTGCCTCTGATTAGATGGCCGGGTTTTCCCGGCCTTAAACCCCTTAACCGTTAGCGACTTGTGCCAGTGCAGGCCCTGTGTCTTCTTCCACCGATTCGCGAATTAAGTGGTCAAAGGCACTTAGCGCTGCGGTTGCACCGGCTCCCATCGAGATAATAATTTGCTTGTAAGGCACAGTCGTTACATCGCCGGCGGCGAATACGCCTGCCATTGAGGTCGCGCCGTTGGCGTCTATCTCAATTTCGCCCTGACGATTGCGCGCGATATCGCTCTCTTGCAGCCACTCGGTATTAGGCACGAGCCCGATTTGCACAAACACTCCCGCAACCTCTAGGGTTTGCGATGCTTTACGGCTTAAATGGCGATCGATATACCTAATCCCTGTGACCTTTTTACCATCACCCGTAATTTCAGTCGTCTGAGCATTGGTGATAATGCTGATATTGGGCATGGAGCGCGCTTTGCGTTGCAGCACCTCATCGGCGCGCAGCGCGTCGCCAAATTCCAACACGGTTACTTTGGTTACAATACCGGCTAAATCGATAGCGGCCTCAATACCGGAGTTGCCGCCGCCGATAACCGCCACGTGCTTACCTTTAAAGAATGGCCCGTCGCAGTGGGGGCAGTAAGCCACGCCGCGAGTGCGGTATTCTTGCTCGCCGGGTACCCCCAGTTCGCGCCAGCGCGCGCCGGTGGCCAATATTACGCAGCGGCTGGTTAAGCTCGCACCGCTTTGCAGTTGCAGCTCGACTTGTTCGCGCCGTTGGATGCCGGTGGCGCGTTGCTCGGTAATAATATCGACGCCGTATTCTTTAACGTGCTGTTCTAAGCTTGCCGCCAGCTTTGGGCCTTCGGTGTAAGGCACGGAAATAAAATTTTCGATCCCGACTGTGTCCATTACTTGTCCGCCAAAACGCTCGGCCACTAAGCCGGTGCGTATGCCTTTACGGGCAGCGTAAATAGCGGCTGCGGCGCCGGCTGGACCGCCGCCTACGACCAGTAAGTCGTAAGGGTCTTTGTGGGCGAGCGCCGTGGCTTTTTGGTCGGCGCTACTGGTGTCGAGCTTTTGCACAATTTCGGCCAGGCTCATCCGCCCTTGGCCGAATGATTCGCCATTTAGATACACGGCGGGCATGGCCATGATCTGCCGCTGCTCCACTTCGTCCTGAAACAGGGCGCCGTCGATCATCACGTGGCTAATGTTGGGGTTGAGGTTCGCCATCAGGTTTAGTGCTTGCACCACGTCGGGACAGTTTTGGCACGACAGTGAAATGTAAGTCTCGAAGTGGTAATCACCCTCGAGTTCGCGAATTTGTTGCAGTAATTCAGGGTCCGCCTTTGATGGATGACCACCAGCTTGCAGTAAGGCCAAGACGAGCGAGGTGAACTCGTGGCCCATTGGTATGCCGGCAAACGCGACCCGCGCTGCTTGATTGGCGGGGCCGATCGCTAGGCTGGGGCTGCGCTCGGCGTTTTGTTCGGTGACGTGAATATTGTCAGAGAGCTCGGCAATTTCGTGCGCGAGTGTGTTGAGTTCTTGTGCTTTGTTTGAGTTATCACTGGAGACACTAAGTGCAATCGGTTTGATGATTTTCTGTAAGTAGCTATCCAGTTGTTGTTTTACATTGGCGTCTAACATCGGAGTGTCCTGTAATAAGTCGGGTGCTGTTTTGTCGTTCAGAGTTAAACCGGCCAGCTGGCCGGTTTAATCTTTGGCCGCCGATTTAGATTTTGCCGATTAAATCCAGCGATGGTGTCAGGGTTTCGGCGCCTTCTTTCCACTTGGCGGGGCAGACTTCGCCGGGGTTGGCGGCGATGTATTGCGCGGCTTTGATCTTGCGCAGCAGTTCGTTGGCGTCGCGGCCAATACCGCCGGCGGTAATCTCGACGATTTGCACCCGGCCTTCTGGGTCGACCACAAACGTGCCGCGATCGGCGATGCCTTCCTCCTCAATCATTACCCCAAAGTTGCGGGTCAGGGTGCCGGTTGGGTCGCCAAGCATGGGGTATTGAATCGTACCAATCGCCTCTGATGAGTCGTGCCAGGCTTTGTGGGTAAAGTGCGTATCGGTGGAAACCGAGTAAACCTCGACGCCCAACTGCTTAAACACGTCGTAGTGATCCGCCAAGTCGCTCAGCTCAGTGGGGCAAACAAAGGTAAAGTCGGCGGGATAGAAGAAAAACACACTCCACTTACCCAGAACGTCTTTATCGCTAATATCGATAAATTCGCCATTTTGGTAAGCCTTGGCGTTAAAGGGTTTAAGTTGGCTGTCGATGTAACGGCTCATAGTATCTCCTCGGTAAAAGTGTCAGCTAAAGTTGCTGGGTACGAGGAATATACTATTGAGTTTTATTTTTTTATTGAAATTAGCTATGGTTATGGGTTTGATAGTATTTTGTTATTGTTATCTTTTTATTAATAGTCTTTGGGCGCGAGGCATGTGAATGGCCTCGCTTGTTGCCAGTAGCTTGGGCGAGTCATTCAGTGCAGTGAACAGCAAAGGGAAACGTTTTAGCGGCGCCAGAACGCGGGCGTCAGTAATACTAGTAAGGTAAAGACTTCTAACCGCCCCAGCAGCATGGCAAAGCACAGTACCCATTTGGCGGGACTGTTAATGTCGCCATAGTGCGCGGCGACTTCGCCCATGCCTGGGCCTAAATTGGTGATACAGGCACCCACGGCTGAGAAAGCCGTGCGCAAATCTAATCCGGTGGCCATTAGCACCATAAACATCGCGGCAAATGACACCACATACATGGCAAAAAAGCCCCAAACGGCCTCGATAACTCGATCCGGTACGGTGATTTTGCCAACTTTAACCGAGATAACGGCATTGGGGTGGATTAGCCGGTGAATCTCTCGCATGCCCTGTTTGTACAGCAACAGGACCCGGATGTTTTTCATGCCACCGCCGGTGGAGCCAGCGCAACCCCCTAAAAAGGCGAATAAAAACAGCAAATAGGGCAAAAAGCTGGGAAAGCTGGAGTAGTTGCTAGCAAAGCCGGCGGTGGTCATGGTGGAGACAAAGTTAAAGATGCCGAGATAAAAGCTGTCGTGCAACGAGAAGGTTTTAGAGCTGGCTAAATAGGCGACGGTAATCACCGAGCCGATCACAATCCAGGTTAAATAAAACTTCAGCTCCGCATCGGCGACATAATGGGTGATGGATTTTTCCCGCCAAACAAAAAAGTGTAGGGCAAAGTTAACCCCGGCGATCAGCATAAACACCGTGCAAATCATCATAATGGCGGGGGATTCATAGTGCAGGATACTGGCATCGTGGGTTGAGAAGCCGCCGTTGGCAATGGTAGAAAATGCGTGGCAAATCGCTTCAAACCAGTTCATGCCGGCAATTTTGTAGGCCAGTGCGCAACTAAAAGTAAACACTAAATACATGGTAAACAGCGCTTTGGCGGTTTCGGTAATGCGCGGGGTAAGCTTATTGTCTTTAACCGGGCCGGGTGCCTCGGCGCGGTACAGCTGCATGCCGCCGATGCCGAGCATAGGTAAAATGGCGACGGCGATTACAATAATACCGATACCACCAAACCATTGCAGTTGCTGGCGGTAGAATAGAATTGACGGCGGAAGAGTGTCGAGCCCGGTAATCACCGTGGCCCCGGTGGTGGTTAAACCCGAGACCGACTCAAAAAAAGCATCGGTGACGGAGAGGTCTAAACCGTTGGAGAAAAATAGGGGTACCGCCCCGAAAGTAGCCAGTACTAACCAAAAGAGCGCGGTAATCAAAAAGCCATCGCGGGTGCGTAAATCGGCCTTAGAGCGATACACCGGCAGCCAGATTGCCACACCGGCGCTAAAGGCCACGGCAAAGCCCCACAGAAACGTCATGTAGTTGTGGTCGTTAAACCACAAGCTCACCACGATGGGCAGCAGCAGCGTCATACTAAAAATCATCAACAGCACGCCTAGCACGCGCGCAATTACCGCAAAATGCATGCTTGCTCCGCGAGTGTTGTAGCGTACTGTTGAGTCTGGATCATGTGTCTGCGCCGGTTAGAAGAAGGTAAAGCCCACTTGAAAGAGCTTTTCGATATCGCGAATATGCTTTTTGTTGAGTAGAAACACAATCACGTGATCGCCCGATTTAACCACCACGTCGTCGTGGGCAATAATAACTTCGCTGCCAGAGTCGGTATCGCGCACAATGGCACCGATGTTGGCACCTTGGGGAAGGTCGATATCCTCGAGGGCACGACCGACCACTTTGGATGAATTTTTGTCGCCGTGGGCAATAAGTTCGATGGCCTCCGCAGCACCGCGCCTTAGTGAGTACACACTTACCATGTCGCCTCGGCGCACGTGGGTAAGCAGGCTACCAATGGTGGTGGTTTGCGGTGAGATGGCAATATCGATATCGCCCCCTTGTACTAAGTCTACATAGGCGGGGTTGTTGATTAGCGCCATGACTTTGCGGGCGCCCAGCCGCTTTGCCAACATGGACGACATAATATTGGCTTCATCGTCGTTGGTTAGCGCTAAAAATACATCGGTGTCTTCGATGTTCTCGTCGCGTAACAGCTCTTGGTCGGAAGCGCTGCCCTCCAACACAATGGCGCGCTCTAAATGTTCGGATAAATGCGCCGCCCGTTTTTTGTTGTGCTCGATCACCCGGACGTTGTAACGGCCCTCGAGTTTGCGTGCCAAACGCATCCCGATATTGCCGCCGCCGGCAATCATGATGCGCTTGTAGGCGGTTTCCATGCGGCGCAACTCGCTGATAACAGCGCGAATATCGTTTTTGCCCGCGAGAAAGAAAACCTCGTCATCAGCTTCGATTACCGTCGAACCGGTAGGCATAATGGCCCGTCCTCGGCGATAAATCGCCGCGACCCGGGTGTCCACTGAGGGCATATGCTCGCGCAAAAAGCGCAGTTCTTGGCCAATCAACGGGCCGCCGTGGTAGGCCTTAACCGCCACCAACTGCACCTTACCTTCGGCAAAATCCAGCACCTGCAGGGCACCGGGGGTTTCGATTAGGCGGAATATGTAATCGGACACCAACTGCTCGGGGCTGATTAACACATCGATGGGAATGGCATCGTTGCAGAACAGCTTGTTGTTGGTGAGGTAGGCGGTGGCGCGAACGCGGGCGATTTTGGTGGGGGTGCGAAACAAACTGTGCGCGACCTGGCAGGAGATCATGTTGGTTTCGTCGTTGTTGGTAACCGCCACCAGCATATCGGCGTCTTCGACGCCAGCCTGGACTAAGATGTCCGGGTGAGAGCCAGAGCCGGTGACTACACCGATGTCTAGCCTGTCACGCAACTCGCGCAGGCGGGCACCGTTGTTGTCGATGATGGTGATGTCGTTTGACTCGCTGGCGAGGTTTTCCGCCAAGCTTGCACCCACTTGCCCCGCACCGAGAATAATAATTTTCATAAACCTGCCAGGTTTCTTTGTGACGATTGCTGCGGGTCAGCTGCCGCAGCGCAAACTTTACCGCTTTTGAGCGCCACTTGGCTACGCCGGGCCGCTTTTTATCAGTCGGGCGTAGTAAAACCCATCGTGACCATCTTGTTGTGGCAGCAGCTGCCGTCCGTTGCTTTGGGGATGTCCCCAAACGGCCTCGATTGGATCTTCGCTGGCGCTGGTGGTGCGCGCTAAAAAGGCACTGATAACATCGCGGTTTTCGGCCGGCAGGGCCGAGCAAGTGGCGTACAGTAAAAGGCCGCCCACCGCCAGTGTGGGCCATAACGCATCCAGTAGCTCACCTTGCAATGCGGCTAAACGCGCAATGTCATCCGGCGTGCGCAGCAGCTTGATATCGCTGTGGCGTCGCACAATGCCGCTCGCTGAGCAGGGGGCATCCAGCAAGATCCGGTCAAAGACTTGGCCGTCCCACCAATCTTGGGGGCGCGTGCCGTCGCCCGCGATGGTTGTGGCGTTAACCTGCATTCGGGTTAGGTTTTCGGCGACGCGGGTGAGGCGCCGCTCTTCCAGATCGAGCGCGACGACCTCGCTTAGTCCCGGCTGGCTTTGCAGTATATGGCCAGTCTTGCCGCCGGGTGCCGCGCAGGCGTCCAGTACTCGCAGACCGGGCGATAACCGCAACAATGGCGCGGCCAGTTGTGCCGCCTCATCTTGTACGCTTAAAAGGCCGGCATTAAAGCCCGGCAAGCCGGTGGGGTTGCAGGCCTCATCCAGAGTGATGCCTGCGTCGCTGTACTGGCAAGGCCGGGCCGCGACCGCTTCGGCCTTGAGTTGTGTAAGGTAATCGTCGCGCGAGCACTGGTTTAGGTCGAGCCTTAAGGTAAACGGTGGATGGGCGTTGTTGGCCGTGACGATCTGGTCGATAGCGTCAGGCCACGCCTTAGTGTAGGCGTCCAGTAGCCAGCGCGGGTGCGAGGTATTAAATTCCGCGTCATTGGCCAGAGCCTCGCGCAAGGTGTCGGCGCCGCGCTGAAACCGCCGCAGTACGCCGTTCACCAGTTTGGTGGCCCACGGCTTTTTTAACACCCGAGCCACGGCAACCGTTTCGCCAGTGGCGGCATGATCGGGAATGCGGGTGTATTCCAGCTGGTACAAACCCAGTAACAATAACGCGGTTATATCGCTGTCTTTACTGCGCAGGGGTTTATCGAGCAGTTGCCCAAGGTAGGCGTTCAGCTTGGGGTAGTAGCGCATAGTGCCATAGCAAAGCTGTTGCACCAGTGCCCGGTCGGCTTCAGCCACTTTACTTTGCCAGACGGGAAGTGCACTCGAGAGCGAGCCCTTGCCGCGCAGTAGCTCGGCTAGGGCGCGGGCGGCGGCGACCCGCGGTTTCAAAGGTCTACCTCAGGCTGCGCAAAACGCTCGCCGATGCGGAATAAGTGGGCGTTGCCGCGCAGTATCTCGGCCACCGCCAGTGCGCGTTTACCCGGCAGTTGCAGGTGGGTTAACTGCAGTGAACCTGTGCCGCAGGCGACACGAATGCAATCGTTCGCGATGTCGGTAATAGTGCCGGCCGGGGCGTTAGTGGCCGGGCCCAGGCTGGCTTGCCACACCCGAATACGGGTGTCTGGGGTGTTTTCGGGGCGACAAAATGCGATTGGGAACGGGTTAAAAGCGCGCACTTTGCGCTCGAGCTCTGCAGCGCTTTGGCGCCAATCGAGCTCAGCCTCGGCTTTGGTGATTTTGGGGGCGTAATTGCTGTGCGCGTCGTCTTGAGCCTCTGGCTGTGCGGTGCCACTGGCCAGTTGCGCCAAAGTGTCGGTAAGCGCCGGGCTGCCCAGTGCGAGCAGCTTATCGTGCAGACTGCTGCCGGTGTCGTCTGCGCTTAGGGGACAACTGACTTTTGTCAGCATGGCACCGGTATCAAGCCCCACATCCATTTGCATAATGGTGACCCCGGATTCGGTGTCACCGGCCTCGATCGCGCGCTGAATGGGTGCAGCGCCGCGCCAGCGCGGCAGTAAAGACGCGTGGACATTGATGCAGCCAAGTCGCGGTGTGTCGAGCACCGCTTTGGGCAACAGCAAGCCATAGGCCACGACGACCATAACATCGGCATGGTACTCGGCCAGCAGGGCTTGTTCGTCGGCGCCTTTTAAACTCAGCGGTTGGTGTACGGGCAGCTCGGCGGCTAAGGCGCGCTCTTTAACTGGGCTGGGCTTGAGTTTTTTGCCGCGCCCGGCAGGGCGGTCGGGCTGTGTGTAGCAGGCCACTACTGTGTGGGGGCCTGCCAGTAAAGTGTCGAGGTGAGCGGCGGCAAATTCGGGTGTGCCGGCAAATATGAGGCGCAGCGGAGCGGTCATGAAAGTCCTTAATGTATCGCAGCGCCGGCAGCCTTATGACTGCCAGCGAGTGCTCTAGGCACGGGCGCGATGTTGTTTTTCGAGCTTTTTGCGGATGCGCTGACGTTTGATCTGAGAAATATAATCGACAAACAGTTTGCCGTTTAAATGATCCAGCTCGTGCTGGATACACACGGCGAGCAGGCCATCGGGGATCAGCTCGAAGGGTTTGCCGTCGCGATCGAGTGCGTTCACTCTAACCTCAGTGGGCCGGTCGACGCTTTCGTAAAAGCCAGGTACCGATAAGCAGCCCTCGTCGTAGGGGGCTTGGTCTTCCCCAAGGACGGTAACCTCGGGGTTGATCAGAACCAGCGGTTGGTCCTGATTTTCCGATATATCGATAACCACAATCCGCCGGTGGACGTTAACCTGGGTGGCAGCAAGGCCGATACCCGGACAGGCGTACATAGTCTCGAACATGTTGTCGATTAACTCGCGTACGCTGTCGTCAACGGTTTCGACCGGTTTGGCGATGGTGCGCAGACGAGGGTCTGGAAACTCAAGAATTTCTAATAGTGCCATAAGCTTTGTGACAAACTTCTAGTAAAAGGGTAATAACCGCTGCTAACATGATGATCGCACAGGAATTACCCTGAGATTTGATGCGCCTAGCAGTTCGCTTCGCTAGGTGCAGTAAGCTATTATAACGACTAAACCGCTCAGGGCCGAACAAAAACAGGATCGGTTTCTATGAAAAAAATGATTTTTGCTGTTCTGGCGCTGTCGTTGTCGGTCGCCAGTCTCTATTCTTGGGCTGAATCTGCGCCCTTCAAGTCTGACTCGCCCGATGAGTATGTCGTGGTTAAAGGCGATACGCTATGGGGGATTTCCGATAAGTTCTTGGAGTCGCCTTGGATGTGGCCCGAGATATGGCACGCCAACCCTGATATTGATAACCCACATTTGATCTTTCCTGGCGACGTAGTGCGCTTGGTGTATATAGATGGCCAGCCACGTTTAACCGTCGATCGCACTGTGCGTATGGCGCCCGGGGGCGACGCCAAGCTCAAGCCAACTATTCGTGTTATGCCTGAAGAAGAGGCGATTCCGGCGGTTCCGCTGGATAAAATCGCAACTTACTTGTCGCGCTCACGCATTGTGATGCCGGATGAAATCGAAAACTCGCCCTATATGCTGGCAGGTCCGGAGCGCCGTCTCATTGTCGGTGAGGGCGATATTGCCTACGCCCGCGGCAACTTTGATGATGATATCGACAACTACAATATCTTCCGTGAAGGGGAAACCTTTATTGACGAAGAAACCGACGAGCTGCTCGGGATTCACGCGTTGGGAGTAGGTGGCGCTCGGGTCGTTAAAGTCGATGGTGAGGTGGGCCGTTTGATGATTACCCGCTCATACGAAGAGATCCGTGTCGCCGATGTCTTGTTGCCAGCGCGTGAGCGCTCGGTAGATTCTATTTTTTATCCCAGCGCTCCCGACTTTCCTATCGAAGCGGAAATCCTGGCGGTAGAGGGTGGTGTAAGCAAAATCGGTAAAATGGACATTGTGATCATCAATAAAGGCGATCGCGATGGTCTGCAGGTCGGGAATGTTTTTGAGGTGTTTGTGCGCGGTGAGCTGGTTGACGACCGCGTCGCCGGCGAGCGTATTCAACTGCCCGATGAGCGCGCCGGTTTAATAATGGTTTTTAGCACCTTCGATAAGCTCAGCTTTGGTATTGTGATGGAGGCGACTCGCCCCATGACAATCGGCGATGCGCTGCGCAACCCTTAAGCTTTATCTTTTAACCCCGGTGTTTCTGAGGCATTGAAGCACCGGCTACCATAGCAAGGATGCTGTGCTTATGAACGACCCCTCCGACTGCCTTGTCTCACTGCTTACGCTGCTGCGTCTTCCCGGCCTAGGCGCCTCTACTTACGCTGATCTGCACCAACACTTTGGCTCCGCGGCGGCGATTTATAGCGCCGGCGCGGCTCAGTTGCGACCGTGGCTTGAGCCGTCAAGTCTGCAGTTGCTGCAAACACTGCGGGACGATCCGCAACACGAGTGGCACAGCGCGGTGGCCGCCGAGATGGAATGGTTGGCAGCGCACCCCGACGTTAGCGTCGTGGCCTGGGGCTCGGACGACTATCCACACCTGTTAGCACAAGTGGCCTCTGCGCCCGCACTGTTGTACGTGCGGGGCGCGCTGGCCGCCCTAGAGCTGCCCCAGCTAGCGATTGTCGGTAGTCGCAACCCCAGCGCAGGCGGCCGCAACAACGCCCACGAATTTGCTCGCTATTTGGCCGGTGGTGGTTTTGCCATTACCAGTGGCTTGGCGCTGGGGGTGGATGCCTGTGCCCACCGTGGGGCGCTGGATGCCGGGGGTGTCACCGTCGGGGTGCTGGGTACGGGCATTGATCGGGTGTACCCCGCGCGGCACCGGGATTTAGCGGCTGAGATTTTAGATAACGGCGGAGCACTGGTGTCAGAGTTTCCGCTGGGTACCGGCTCAGTGGCCAGCAATTTCCCGCGTCGCAATCGCATTATAAGCGGCCTCAGTCTGGGCACTTTAGTGGCCGAGGCGGCCGTCAAGAGCGGCTCATTGATTACCGCGCGTTATGCACTAGAGCAAGAGCGCGAAGTCTTTGCGATTCCCGGGTCAATTCACAACCCCATGGCCAAGGGTTGCCATGCATTGATTAAACGTGGCGCCAAGCTGGTAGAGTCGGCCAGCGATATTGTCGAAGAGCTAGGCGGGGCGCTGGCTTTTAAGTCGCAACAAATAACACCCTCGAGCCCGGCAAAAACGCTGAACGCCGGCGATCAGCGGTTGTTGGACCTTATGGGCTATGACCCGGTGAGCCTGGATACCTTGTGCCAACGCAGTGGTATTGATGCCGGTACTCTGGCGGCACAGCTAATGGATCTCGAACTCGACGGTTGTATTACCCAAAATGGCAGTTATTTTTGCCGAGCCCAGTAACGGTAAGTGGTTGCGGTCCTATTGGTTAGTCGTTGGTGAGCTTGGTTTTTACAAAAAGCGGACGAAATATGTACAATAGATGCGCAAAATTCTTGTCAGCGGTAAGCTCTTGCTGTAAATTTGCCGGCTTTTTCCAACTGGGGTAATTATCATGAGCAAACCATTTGTTGCGATTCTGATGGGGTCGGATTCTGATTTGCCGATCATGGAAGCATCTTTTGCCGTACTTAAGAGCTTGGATGTGCCTTTTGAAGCGAAAGTAAGTTCCGCTCACCGCACGCCAGAGGCGACCCACGCCTACGTACAAGACGCCGACAAGCGCGGTTGCGCGGCGTTCATCTGCGCCGCTGGTATGGCCGCCCACTTGGCCGGTGCTGTTTCAGCCAATACTCTTAAGCCAGTAATCGGTGTACCTATTAACTCATCACTGGACGGTTTAGACGCTTTGCTGTCTACCGTGCAAATGCCCGGCGGGGTTCCGGTTGCCACTGTTGCCATCGGCAAAGCCGGCGCTAAAAATGCCGCTTATCTGGCCGCGCAAATCATTGGCACGTCGGATGCCGAATTGCATCAGCGTTTAATCGCCGAGCGCAAAGCGAATGCGGATGCGGTAATCGCCAAAGACCAAGCGCTGCAGGAAAAGCTCGCGGGTCAGTAAACCTGTGACGGTTCCTGTTGACCTGAGTGGGGTCGAGCGAGCAGCGCGAGCGGCTAAAGCCGGTGGCGTGATTGCTTACCCCACCGAGGCCGTGTGGGGGCTCGGGGTCGATCCCGACAACGAGTCCGCCATTCGCCGCTTGCTGGAGCTTAAAAGCCGGCCCAGAGCCAAAGGGCTTATTTTAATCGCTGCCAGTGCGGCGCAACTCGAGCCGTGGCTCGCGCCGCTGGCGCAGAGTGATCGGGACCAGCTGTTAAACACTTGGCCGGGCCCGGTAACATGGTTGGTGCCAAACAATGGGCACGCTTCTCACTGGGTTACCGGCGACTTCGATACGGTTGCTCTGCGCGTGACCGACCACCCCCTCGCACAAGCGTTGTGTTTGGCGTTTGGCGGCCCCTTGATCAGCACCTCGGCTAACCCTCAGGGCCTAGAGCCTGCGCGCACGTCCGTGCAAGTCCAACACTATTTTGGCGATCAAATTCAGGCGCTCGCGCCCGGTCAAGTTGGCGCGCGCACTCAGCCGTCCGAGATTCGCGACCTGCAAACCGGTAGAATACATCGGCCCGGCTAAACAGCTAGCTGCCTAAAAGGCCTTGCACAGGCCGACCCGTAATTGCCAATTGATGGAGAGATGGCATGAGCCAAGATTCAGCCGCACCCGATAAGCACGCCGTGAAGCGCTATTTACTGCAGCTGCAAGAGACTATCTGTGCCGGCTTATCTGCCATTGATGGCGGCCAATTTGTCGAGGATGAATGGACTCGTACTGAGGGCGGCGGCGGTCGTTCGCGGGTACTAGTTGATGGCTCGGTTATCGAAAAGGGCGGTGTCAATTTCTCTCACGTTCACGGCACCCAAATGCCGGCCTCAGCCACGGCCCATCGACCCGAGCTTGCGGGCCGCTCGTTTGAGGCGATGGGCGTGTCTTTGGTGATTCACCCCAACAACCCCTACGCTCCCACCAGCCACGCCAATGTGCGCTTTTTTATCGCGGAAAAATCCGGCGAAGAGCCCGTGTGGTGGTTTGGTGGTGGTTACGACTTAACGCCTTATTATGGGTTTGTCGACGACTGCCAACACTGGCATCAAACAGCCTACGATGCCTGTGCCCCCTTTGGCGAGGAGATTTATCCTCGCTTTAAAGCCTGGTGCGACGAGTATTTTTACTTAAAACACCGCGATGAAGCACGCGGTGTGGGCGGCTTGTTTTTTGACGACCTTAATGCCAAAGGCTTTACCGAAAGCTTTGCGTTAATGCAGGCGGTGGGAGACAGTTATTTACCCGCTTACGCACCGATTTTAACGCGCCGTAAAGACACACCGTTTGGCGAGCGTGAGCGACAATTTCAGCTGTACCGTCGCGGCCGCTACGTCGAGTTTAATTTAGTGTACGATCGCGGCACTTTATTTGGCTTGCAAACCGGTGGTCGCACCGAGTCGATTTTAATGTCCCTACCACCGTTGGTGCGTTGGGAGTACGATTGGCAACCCGAGCCACATTCAGCCGAAGCGCGCCTGAGCGAAGATTTTTTGCCACCGCGCGACTGGCTTAAATAACAATAAATGCAAAGCGTAAACGTTCGGTAAACATTGTCTGATAGGTTTGCCGCTCGTTGACCAATAGGTAACCCATGAGTGATACATACGCCGTATTCGGCAACCCCATAGTGCAAAGTAAATCCCCTGTGATTCACCGCCAGTTCTGCGAGCAAACCGGTGAAGACATGACCTACACCAAACAACTTGTGGCCGAGGGCGAGTTTGCCAGTGCGGCCAAAGCATTTTTTACCGGAGGCGGCCATGGCTTAAATATTACGGCCCCTTTTAAGCAAGATGCGTTTGCCTATGCCAATACACTAACCGAGCGCGCGCAGCGCGCCGGTGCCGTAAACCTACTTACCCAGCAAATCGACGGATCGGTGACCGGCGATACCACCGATGGCATCGGTATGATCAACGATATGCTCAACCTCGGCTGGGAACTATCGGCTAAACGTATTTTGGTGTTGGGTGCCGGCGGGGCAGTGCGCGGTGTGTTGGAGCCCTTACTAGGGCAAAACCCCTCTGAGTTGTGCATTGCCAATCGCACCGCAAGCAAGGCAGAGGATCTTGCGCGAGACTTTCACGACCTGGGTACGGTAAGCGGCGTGAGCTTAGAGGATTTAACCGGTAAACAATTTGATATTGTCATTAACGGTACCTCGGCCAGTTTGCACGGCGCGCTACCACCGCTACCCGAACATTTACTGGGCCCAGACGCGGCGTGTTACGACATGATGTACGCCGCTGAACCAACCATTTTTATGCGCTGGGCCACTGAGCACGGCGCGACGAAAGTGGCCGATGGCTTAGGTATGTTAGTGGGACAAGCGGCCGAGTCGTTTTACGCGTGGCGCCATATCCGGCCGGAGGTCGTACCCGTCATTACCCAGCTGCGACGTAAAATGAGTGAAGGGAAGAGTAAATAACACTTTGCACCGGTTAAGCGCCACCCGCGCAAGCGGCGGGTGGCTTTAAGGTTTAACAGTCTAAGTTATTGCCGGGCGTCGTACCCAATATCTGGGTGAAGTCGAGGTAGGTATTAATGCGACTTTGCACCTGCCCCGGGTTGCCGCCGTTACACTCCAACGATCCGTTAATCGTCCGAATGGTCTCACCAAAACCATTACCGTTAACCATTGAGTCGTGCGCCGGACGGTAACCCGCACCGCTTTGCGTCATCCAAAACCATAGTGCCGTGCGCCACGCGGTTGTTGGGTTCTGCGCGACTTGATCGGGGTTAGACCACAAATCCAGCCCCAGTGCCTGACCTGCGGTACAGTAGTTGTAGTTCCAACTTAACTGAATCGGGCCGCGACCGTAATACTTTTTGCCCGCCGCGCAAACGCCACAGGCGGTAGCGGTGCCCGAGCAGTAAGTGCCTTGGGCAATCTCATTGATGTAATACAATCCACTGGTTTCATGCGAGAAGTTAGCCAGCGCCGCTGCCGCTTCACGTTTTTGCGTGGTGAGGTTACCTCTGGTGCTAAAGGCCGGAAAAGTAGCCGCCGCATTCACCAAACCTGCATAGGTATAAAACGTATTGCGGTTAGGGAACATCTGATTAAATTGCGCTTCGCTGACAATCGCTGAAAACCCATTGCCGCTCGGTGTCGATGAAGAGCTGCCGCCGCCATTGCCTCCGGGGCAAGACGATGTTGGATCCCAGAACCAGGTACTGATGGTCGGGTCGTAACCGGGATTATCGTGCTCGGCGATATAATAAGAGCCGCCGTACACCACCACATCACCCGTGTAATAAACAGCCGACGATGACCACTGCGGGCACGAACCATTGTTGTTTGACGACGAACTGGACGAGCTAACAGACGAACTGCTGGAGCTGGAAGAGTTTCCGCCGCCGGTGCCGTTGCAGGCGCCTAAACTATTCCAGGCGTTGCTCCAGGCCCAGCCATCACCTGGCGCATAGGGCCCACCAACAGAACACCAGCCACCGACCGTACACTGGTAAGCACTGTTGTTGTTTTTGACAATAGCGCCGTTACTGTACGAGCTGCCGTCCGAGTACTGCGCTGTGCCCGAGCAATTGTAGGCAAACGCTTGCTGCGCGCCCAGCAGTGCAAAAACACACACCGCTATATTTTTTATAAATTTCATAATGAAATCCTTTCTGTGCATGGGGTTAGTTGTAATACCGCTCTACCTCAGCGGGGCTTCACCACACAGCTACTACGCGTTTCCCAACAGCAGTTTAAGGGCGGCGGGCAGGCGCCTAAACAAAGGATTGTGCGCTGACTCTTTTCAGCTAGGTTTACCGTTATCGTCATGTATAGCCGTTATGGGTTAACGGTCGCGCGAGTTTAGTTATTGTCAGGTGGACTACGCGCGGCACTCATTGGGCGAGTGCTGGCTAAACCATAGGCCCGAAGGACAACGTTGTCAATTTTGTTTGTTAACAGTGAGATAAAAGTCCGAAATCGACGAGTGGCGCTAATAGTTGGCTTAGTTTTTTTCATCTATCGCGAGAAGCTGGAAGGACTACTTTTGTTGAAAACCTAGCAAAATTCTTCGAAGGTTTGACTTGGCGGGAGCCTCAGGGTAATTTCAATTCAAATTCAACACAGGACAGGCTCTTTATTCTCGGAATCTCTTTGGGGGGCCTGTTAAAATGTTATGCCTAAATAGGCACTTCTCTGGCTTTCTTCCACGGGATACCCACTTTCTTACTATTAGCAATTGTTCTCGTATGAGAACTACTCGGCAACGCAGACATCATTTGTGCGGCGTTGGAACGGGGCTTTCTAACCAATTCAGTTAAAGGTAAAGATGTATGTCAATCAGTCGTTGGTTTCTCAGTTCTTTTTTGGTCGTTGTTCTGGCGGGTTGTCAGTCGATGTATTACGGCGCGATGGAGAAGGCGGGTTTTCACAAGCGAGATATCATGATTGATCGAGTGGAGTCGGCTCAAGAGGCACAAACCGATGCCAAAGAGCAGTTCGAATCCGCTTTAGAGCAATACCAATCGATCATCAAGATTCAAGATCAGGACCTAGCGGAGCGCTACGACAAACTTAACGGCGAATATGAAGACAGTAAAGCCGCCGCTGAGTTGGTGTCCGAGCGAATTAATTCGGTCGAGGATGTATCGGATGCTTTATTCGATGAGTGGGAGGATGAAATTGAACTCTACAGCAATGCCAACCTTAAACGACAAAGTGAAGCCAAATTAAGCCAGACCAAAAAACAATACCAAAAACTCATTAAAGCCATGCGTAGCGCAGAGGCGCGCATGGAACCGGTATTACAAGTTTTTCAGGATCAAGTTTTGTTTTTGAAGCATAATCTGAATGCGCGAGCCATTGACTCGCTACAAGGTGAGCTGAGTAATATAAATACGGAAGTCGCTCAGCTGATCAAAGAAATGGAAAAATCCATTGCTGAATCAGAGGCGTTTATTAGCAGCCTTAAGAATTAGTAAAGCACTTCTGCTAGTTCTGCGCTCTAAATTTATGGAGGCTACTTACGAGCCTCCATAAATTTTACTTTTTACTCCCAATCCAGCCTTATATCCCAGCTATAGCGGTGCTCACTATCCAGCGGTTCTATTGCGGTATCAATCGTTTGATAGACGTTGTCTGCTGGAGTTAGCACCGCGTCGCGACCGAACAAAAAGCTTTGCTCATGGACGATACGGTAATAAGCTTTGTTTAAATCTAAAGCTCGCTCGGGCGATGGGGTAATTAAGTCGTACAGAGTTTCTTGTGCGGCGACTTTTTCGCGCTTAACCATTCCTTTGCTGTCAAACCAGCGCTCTAACATTTCGGCGTTTTGGCGGAATTCATCGCCGCCGCCTACGCGCTCTAGGTAGGTTAAATACTCGCCTTGGGTTTCGCCTATGTTAGGTGCATCGGTAAGGGATTTTAAATCGATATAACCCCAGCCGCTGGCGCCCGGTTTTTTGCGGGCAAAGGCGAAGGTTTGATCAATAGTCGTACCAATGGTTTTGTGGCAGCCCATGCAAAAGAATTGCTCCTGATCATTTTGCTTGCGCATTTTTCCGTCGGCGTTTTCGATAAACCCCCACAGCAACCAGCCCATGCTATTGCTCATGCCGCGATCATCGTGGTTAACCACCGCCGGTAAATTGCCAAAGTGCTTTTCTTTGGCTTCGCGATAGTAGCTGTTGGTTAATCGCTCTTTGGGCATAAAGGTGTCTTTGCGCATGTAGCGCACTTCTTTCATGCGACGGGCGTTGGTGATGCTGCCATCTTCTTTAATACCTACGTAGCGGACGGTGTGTAGAAACTCGGTGCCTTGGGGGTAGAGCATATGGGTAACGGGAAACTTTTTCGCATCGCCAAAGTAATGCGTAGTACGATTTACGCTGGTAACGCCCGAGTCGAGCTGGCCGTCGCCGTTAAAGTCGATACCGCTTGCGCCTTCGTCGAGGGCGATGCTGGGTAAACTGGATTTATCGACGATGGCCATTTCGAGTAGGCTTAAATTGGCAAAGTAAAGGTCGCGTGAGTATTGGCCGTCGATTTCACTAAAGGCATCGGGCAGCCGAATCATAACGTCATCGGTGGAGCCGTTGGTGGGCCAGAAAGTGCTGGGTACGGGTTTGTAATTAAATGCTACCCAGCGGCTGCCGTCGAGTGCCAAACCGTCTTGGTCAAAAGCGCCGGCGCCATCGGCAAGATTGGCAATAACGGGAGCGCGGCCACGCCATGCATCGGATTGAAACCACGCGGCCAATGCCGAATAGTTATCTTGGTTGATATAATTGCGCATAAAGTCGTCATCGATGTTGTCGATCTCAGCGCTGCGGTTTTTAAATAAATTGCTCCAGCGGTTGGTGTTACCGATGTCGGAGAAGTCGTAGCTGCCCTGCAAAAATCCATCGTTCATCATGTTGGGGCGCGCACGATCGCCGGTGTAGCTTTGGTGGCAAATGTAACAGGGGTTATTTTTGCCTTCGGTTTTGGTGTAGCACTGCGGTGGAATAACCGCTTCGGGATTATAGGTTTCGTTGTGGGTTATATAATCTTGCGGTGCATGCACGGGTTCGGCACTGGCTATTTCGGTTAAGTTTTGTGGCGACTGATCGCAGCCGCTGAGTATAATCGCGGCGATAAAGAGTAAGCTGTTGCGTAATCGGTTGTGGTTCATGGTGTTGCCTGTGGGGGTCGTCTAAACGAAAAAAGGAGCCGCAGTGCGGCTCCTGAAACAGTTACGTATTATTAGTTATGTCATTGATCATTGACGCTTGGGTCGTACATCCACAAAGTGTTGTTTTCTTGGAAACCGTCTTCACCGATAATCAGGCGGCCGTCGTCCAAGACAATGACGTTGTCAGGTTGTGATAAGGCGTTGACGTCGCAGCGCAGGGCACCATCCAGAGTAGAGCGGTAGGTAGAGCCCATAACAACCGGTTCGATACGGTTGGTACTGTAAGCGTCGGCACCGCTAAGAAGAGGCATGCGATATACGCCGCCGCAATCTTTTACGCGAGCTGACAGTTGAATATCGCCTTCGCCGTCAATCATGCCGTTGTCCATATCGGCAATGGCAAAGTAAACGTAGGCTTGCGATACGTCTTCACCGGCTACTAAGTCGGTACCTTCAACGGCTTCTTGCGCGCGCTTTTGGTTAGTGTAGATACCTTCAAACTTGCGCCACTCGGCGGTGGCGCCTTTGGCGCGAGCGGCTTTGCGTGATTCCAAAAACGCGATGCGATCGTCCATCGCCATGCCGGCGGTGGTGCTGCCGCCGCCGTTGGCAACGCTTGGGAAGTTGGCATCCCCGGCGGCCCAGGCCTCGGCATCGGCGTCGGTTAGGTAGTTACTTTGGCCTTCCACAAAATCGGCGGTGGTGATGCCGTCAAAGTCGGCAATCCAGCCGTCGATGGTGGCGTTGTCGCCGTGAGCCAGCTCCACCCACTGCACGTCAAAGCCTGTGGTGAGCGGCTCAAAGCTGCCGGAGTCTTGGGTGAGCTTGGCGCCGTATAACGTGCCCGAGGAGAGATCCGCAGCCGTGTCGGCAACAAATTTAAACAACACACCGTTGGTGTCATCTTGTGACAGATACACGGTTTTTTGATCGGGCATCACGATGGAGTTTTCGTGTTCAAAACGACCCAAGGTGTAATGCTTAACAGGCTTGGGCTCAGCACTGGTGGGCTCGGTAATTTCCACGATGTAGTGATAGCGATACGTATTGGGGAAGCTTGAGGCGCTATCGGCATCGGTGGCGGTAGGGTCGATGTACATGGCCAGCGCGTCGCGGCTGGTTTGCAGGGAAGGGTCGTTCCACTCTTCGGTGCTGTCGCCTTGGTTGCCCCACTCCTCGGAGGTGAGCGGCGTACCCCAGGGTGAAACCGAGCCAAAACAGTTAGCGATGGTGCCGTAAATGCCAAAATCCAGCATCTGTACGTCGTTGCTGTCCACTGACCAGTAGCCGCTGCTGGCGTTTTTGTTGAGCTTTAAGCGGCTCATGCCGCCGGGGATCGATTCCCAGTTGGTAAACAAATAGCCTTGGTTTTCGCCGGTGGGCACAAAGCCGTTAAAGTCGGGGTCGTCGATAGAGGCGACTACGGTTGACTTGTCGGTGGCTAAAACCGTGCCTAAGCCCTCTGGCATGGCGCCGCCAAAGGTGTCCATGGTTTGCGCGATTACTTGGTATTCGCCGTAGGCCACCTGAACGGTCTGACGCTCTTGCTCGGTATCGGGCACACCGACCGAAACTAAGTGTTTCGGCAGCTGGTTGATATTAACGCCAGCTAGTACGCCTACGGTGCCATGGTTAAAGCTTTTGCCGTCACTGTCGGTCGCGCTGTTGGCGCTGTCCGGGTGTTGTACGTTAAAAAACAGATCGCCGTCTTCGGTGGCAAAAGCACCGGTGACTTCGGCGCCAGCGGGCACGGTTGCTAGACGGGTTAGGCCGGGGGTCATCAGACTGGCGTTACCGCCGCCATTGCTGCCATTGCTGCCGTCTGAGCCATCAGCACCGGCGGGGCCCTCTGGGCCTTGTGGGCCGGCCGGACCTTGTGCGCCGGCGGCACCATCACTGCCATCGTCGCCGTCACAAGCGGCCAAAGCCATTACGCTAAGCATCGCCAGCGCGAGTTTTCCTTTACCGTTTAGCCGAAACGTCATTGTGTTCTCCTCGATCAATAGTTATTAGCACGGTTGAAGTGCCAACACGTTAGAGAGGAAAAATGACGTTAAATATCAGCTTTGATGACGTTTCTGTGAAACTTTTGTAACAGCTTTGCTTTTGGCGGGAGCTTCGCCGCCACAGCTGGGTGCTGTGGCGGTGGTCACATTAAGAGGCTTGATCGACAGGCTCTTCTTCCGTTAGTTGCGGTTTTTCGTGACGGTTAGATTTAACCGAGCCCTTGCGGTGGGCGAGGGCGGCCTCAAGCTTTTTGGCGGCTTGAGCGATGGCGGCATACATATCGTGGTTGGCGGCTTGTACCGCAACCGCCGCGCCTAAATACTGGGTGGTGGCCTCGACACTTTGGGAGGCGCGCTCGACCGTTAAGGTCACAGAGAGCGATTCTAGCTGGGGGAAATGCGAGTTAACTTTACCAAACTTGGTGTTTACTGCTTCACGAATAGCGTCGGTGATATCGACATGGTGACCGGAAAGTTGGATTTGCATACACTGGATTCCTTGTACCATTAAGAAAAGTACCACTAAAAAAGTACTACTTGATGGAGGCGAGACATTTTCGTCGGCCTCTTGTTAAACATGCGCCTGAAAACGGTAAAATTCAAGCGCGAATCGCATAAAATTTTCATCAACACCAAACAGCACACAAGGCGGGATTAACGTTATGTGGCAACAAACTAAATTTAGTCTTACCCCGCGCACACGAGGGTTTCATTTGATCACCGACGAGGTCGAACGCCAGTTGCCGGATATTAGCCAGTTAAAGTGCGGTTTGCTGCACCTGTTTATTCAGCATACCTCGGCCAGCCTAAGCATTAATGAAAACGCCGACCCGACGGTGCGCATTGACCTTGAAAGCCACTTTAATGAGTTTGTACCCGAGCGCGCGCCCTATTATCGCCACGACTATGAAGGTGATGATGATATGCCGGCGCACATTAAAAGCAGTATTTTAGGGGTGAGTGTCAGCGTGCCGATTAGCGATGGCCGCTTGAATCTGGGGGTGTGGCAGGGGATTTATCTGTGTGAGCACCGCAACCGCGCCGGTGCGCGTCAGCTGGTCGCGACCGTACAGGGAAGTGAGTAATCACTATTGCTCTGACAGCCAAAATGCAGCAGCTTTTTACCCATGACTGCGGTAACATTGGCGCGGGTTGGCGACCTTTGTTGTCAGCCGCGATAATAACAACGTGGATGGTCTATGAATAATTTTGATGGCAACCGCAACCTGACGCATCAAGTGGCTTATGAGTTGGGTACTGCGATCGTGCAAGGTAAGTATCGGGTTGGGGATGCATTCCCGACCGAGGCTGAAATGTGCACCCAGTACGACATTAGCCGCAGCGTGATCCGCGAGGCGGTGAAGATGCTGACGGCTAAGGGGCTAATCTCGTCGCGCCCGCGTCAGGGGATTCGCGTGTTGCCGTCCACCCAGTGGAATATTTTTGATACCGACGTCTTGAGCTGGACTTTGAGTGGCCGGCCCTCGCTGGGTTTGTTGCTCGAGTTTACCGAATTGCGCAGCGGTATAGAGCCCGAGGCCTCGGCGTTGGCGGCCCGCCGCCAAAATCGCGAGGCGATTGCGGGTATCGAAGAGGCGTTGGCTCGCTTAAAGCTCGCCGACATTGGGGAAGACGATCCGCTAGAGGCCGATATCGCCTTTCACACGGCCATTTTAATGGCCAGTAACAATCGTTTTTACATTCAACTCAGAAGTTTTATTCAAGCGGCTTTACGTGTCAGTATTGCCTGTACCAACCAAATTAAAGGCGTCAAAGCGGGCAGCTATGATGACCACAAGCGGGTTTACGATGCCATTGATCGCGGTGACGCGCCGGCGGCTCAGGCGCATATGAGCGCCTTGTTGGGCGAGGCGTTAGAGCTGATTCAGGCATCCATCGGGGCGCGCACGAGCACCGATGGTCAGTTGCCATCGCTGGGTTGATGCTGCGCTGCGAGCAGCGGCCGGCTGTTTGCACAGAGGTACCGACCGTGAGTTCAATCGCGCAGGCGCAGCATTTTGGGGCGCAAAACGATATACTTTGCACCGTTTCGGATAAATCCGCACAAGGTGTTCGAGGTAGACCATGACACAACCCACTGAGCGAACGCTCTATCCCAGCCTGCGCGGTAAGCGGGTATTTATTACCGGCGGGGCTACAGGCATTGGCGCCTGTATGGTTGAGGCGTTCTTGTATCAGGGCGCTAAGGTGGGGTTTGTGGATATTGCCGCCGATGAGGGCGCTAAGCTGTGCGATGAGCTAGCGGCCACTTACGCGGACGCTTTGAGTTTTATCGCTTGCGATGTCACCGATGTTGCGGCGCTGCGCGCCAGCATCGCCGAGCTGAGCCAGCAGCTGGGCAGCTTTAATGTGCTGATCAACAATGTCGCCAATGACAAACGCTGTGATCCTCGCTCGCTGGAAGACGCTAGTTGGCATAGCTCACTGGCTGTTAACCTGGATGCTGCGTTTTTTACCACGCGCGCGATTGCCCCCGCAATGGCCGAGACGGGCGGTGGCTCGATTATTAACTTCAGCTCTATTAACGCACTTTATGGCCCCGCCGAGATGCCCAGTTATGTAACGGCCAAAGCCGGGCTGCTGGGGTTAACGCGCGCGCTGGCGTCAGATTTTGCCCGCGATAATATCCGCGTTAATGCGTTGGTGCCGGGCTGGGTGGTGACCGATAAACAACTGGAAAAATGGCTCACACCCGAGGTGGAGGCAAAGTGGATGGAAAACGTTCGCTTGCAACGCCGCTTAAAGCCGGCGGACGTCGCCAATATGGCGTTGTTTTTAGCCTCAGACGATGCCTCTATGATTACCGGGCAGCAGTTTGTCGTCGACGGCGGCCGCCTGTAACGTCAATCAGCGATGCTACATACGGCGAGGCCATCAACGACTTACCCGATTATGCCCCCAGCGCAGGGGTTAACCTTTAGGGCGGCACGCTATGCGCCTGGTTGACGAGCTGCACGTTGGCTGCGAGCTGGGCGAGGGGGTGCTTTGGCATCCCGGGCAGCAAAGCATCTGGTGGACGGATATCTTAGGCTGCAGGCTTTACTGCTACACCCCTGAGCGCAATAGCCTGCGCGAATTTACCCCGCCGGAGCGCTTGAGCGCATTTGGCTTTACCTCAGACCCCAACCGTTTGATTGTTAGCTTTGCCTCGGGCATTGCCGATTACTGGCCCGCGCAGGGGCGTGTCGGCTGGCTGGCGAGGCCCGAGCTTGGGCTGCCGGGGCAGCGTTTTAACGATGGGCGGGTCGATCCGGCAGGCCGCTTTTGGGGCGGTACGATGAACGAGCAGCAACCGCAGACACCCAGCTCGGCGCTGTATAGTTACCGCGATGGTTGCTGCACGGCGCTGACCGGTTTGTGTATATCGAACGGTTTGTGTTGGAGCCCCGATGGCCGCACGGCCTATCACGCCGACTCGCCCACTCGGCGTATCACAGCCTACGATTTTTCGGCCGATGGTAATTTGCGCAATCCGCGACTGTTTACCCAAACCCCCGAAGGCGCTTACCCAGATGGCGCTTGTACGGATGCCGCGGGCAACCTTTGGAGCGCTCACTGGGGGGCGGGCCAGGTCGTGTGTTACAGCCCCCAAGGCGATCGGCTGCAAACGCTTGAGCTGCCGGTATCGCAACCGACGTGCGTGGCGTTTGGCGGGCCTGATTACCGCGATTTATACGTAACCAGCGCTTGGGAGGGGATGACGGAGGCCCAGCGTGGGGCTGAGCCGCGCGCCGGCAACCTGTTTGTCTATCGCGGCTTGGGGCAGGGCAGAGCTTGCGACTTTTACCGGCCAAACCTGTTGCCTTGACGACATATCTCTTGTGTCATAACCCGGACTCTGTCATTGTTTTGGGCCCGATTGTCGGGCGTGGGACAAGGATTGTCGATTTGATAAAAACAAAACAATACAATCTATGACCATCGACCTATTTCAACGTCTGTCTTATAAGTTGGCGCGCACCAGTTTTGTTGTGGTCGTGGTGCTAGGCGTATTAGTGGCAAGCTTGCAGGTTTATCTCGATTTTCGCAGTCATTACCAAGAAATTCGTGAAGGTGTTGAGGAGATCAGCCGGGTAAGTCGCTCAGCGGCGCAACGGGCGGTATTTTTACTGGATGAACGCCTCGCCGAGCAGGTGGTGGACGGCCTTAGCGAATATCGGTTTCTTAATCATATTGCGATTTTTGACGATCAGGATCAGCTGATGGCGGAGTATCGCCAGCCGGTTAAGGTCAGTCAAACCCTGTGGCTAACAAAGCTGTTGGTGGGTGAGTCGGAAGCGTTTGAGTATATGTTGCAGTCTAGCCCCGATGCGCCAACGGGCACTCTGCGCTTAGAGCTGAATAAAGATAGAGCCTTAAGCCCGTTTTATCAGCGAGCCTGGCGAGTGTTACTTACCGGCACCGCGCGCAATATCGGCATTGCTCTGGTGTTGGTGTTGGTTTATCACTTCTTGTTAACCCGGCCGCTGGTGAATTTGGCATCGCGCTTTGCCGCACTCGACCACAGTAAAGTCCCCGTCAATGCTATTCCCCATTTGCGCCAGCACGAGCAAGACGAGCTCGGTTACATTGTTAACTCAGCCAATCGATTGCTGAAAAACTTTAACCAAAAACATATCGAGTTACAGCACCAAAAGCAGCAGTTAAGTTTGATTTTAGATGCCAGCCCCAACCAGGTGTTTGCGGTTAATGGCGATGGCGAATTGCTGTTTTATAACCAAGCCTTTAAGCGTTACTTTAGCGATAATACAACAAACAATTACTTCGCCATGCTGACCAAAATGGGAATCAAAGAGTCCGGTCAGTTAAAGTCTCTCATTGTGCGTGTGTGTCGCAAACAGTCGCCGCTGTTTAATCGGCAGCAACATTTCTCGGGAATACGCAACGAAAGCCACACCATGCAAATGTCATTGGTGCCGTTTGTTTCCGATCATATTATTTATGTCATTGTGGTGCTGGCCGATATCACGGAGCTGGTAGAGGCTGAGCAGCGCGTCGAATACCTCGCGTATCGCGATACGTTAACCGGGCTGGCAAATCGCAACAAAATCTTAGAGCAACTGCAAGAAGACCTACACAAATGCAAAGCAGGCAATCGCTACGGTGCGGTATTGTTAATTGATTTAAATGATTTTAAACGCATTAACGATACGATGGGTCACTCTCTGGGTGATGAGCTGCTGCTGCATTTGTCTCAGCGTATGGCGATGCGCGTACATGAGCCGGAAACACTCGCGCGACTTGGTGGCGATGAATTTATTCTAAGTATGCCCGATATCTCCGACGACCTTGAAGAGACGCGAGCGCGAGCGGAATATGTCGCTAGCCGGTTTTTAGAAACCATCAGCCAGCCGGTTACCCTGGGTAATCAAGATTTTTCGGTGAATGCCACCGTTGGCATTGCGCTTTATCCACTCGATGGTGTGTCGGTCGAGTTGTTGTTATCTCAGGCCGATACCGCACTAAATGAAGCCAAGCGCAGCGCTGTTAATAACTGCCAGGTGTTTGAGCCGCAAATGGCCGAAGAGGTAAATCGCCTGCTGCAGTTAGAGTCGGATATCCGATCGTCATTTCAAGATCATCAATTTATATTTTACTTGCAACCACTGATCGATTTACACACCCGCTCTCTGGTGGGGGCAGAGGCCCTGATTCGCTGGGAGCACCCGTTGCGCGGCCAGGTACAGCCGGCGGAGTTTATTAGCTTTTTAGAAAACTCCGACATGATCAATCCGGTGGGTTTGCAGCTGTTGGATGATGTGTGCCAATTTATCCGTTATCACAAAGAGGCTGGCCGCTTCCCCGTGGAGCTTAGGGTGGCGGTGAATATCAGCGAGCGGCAACTTTATGATGCCGACTTTGTCGGTAAATGTTTGTCGGTACTGCGTAAATATAAATTGCCGGGCAGCTGTCTGGAGTTTGAAATTACCGAAGGTGCCGCGCTGCACAACCTCGATGAAGTCGTCGATAAAATGCGCAAGCTGCAAAACGAAGGTATTACGTTTGCTTTGGATGATTTTGGTACCGGTTATAGTTCGCTGAGTTATCTTAAACGTTTGCCGGTGAATAAAATCAAAATCGATAAATCCTTTATTGACGATATCACCATCGATCCGCAAGATGCGGCGATGGTGGCCTCAATTATCGCTATTGCGCAAAATATGAATCTGATTATTGTTGCCGAAGGCGTCGAGACGGATGCTCAGGCTCAGTGGCTGAGCCAATACGACGGCATACTGATTCAAGGCTATTTGTTTGATCGCCCACTATCGCCCGATATATTTGCCCAAAACTATTTACCTGAGCTGCCCGGTTTTTAAGTATCAGTTTTTACGTGCTCAACTGCTCTGCCACGGTCACTGAGAGTTCGCAAAAATCATCCAGTGTGGCCACTAGCTGATCACCGGGTTGTACCGGCCCCACGCCGGCCGGTGTGCCGGTAAACAGCAGGTCGCCCGGTGCGAGTGTGATGTAGCGCGATAGCTCAGAGATTAACTCGGGCACGGACCAAATCATGTCGCGCCAGCTGCCCTGTTGTACGATAGTCCCGTTGCGCGTTAGGGTGAGGCGGTCGGTCGCCTCTAAATCGCGGTAGCGGCCCAGCTGCAAGGCTGAGCAAGGCGCCGAGCCGTCAAAGCCTTTGGCCAGCTCCCACGGTCGTCCCTCGGCTTTTGCCTCGCGCTGAATATCGCGGCAAGTCATATCCAGCCCCACGGCAAAACCGCTCACCGCCTCGCGCGCCTGTTGTTCGTTGGCGCCTTGCAGTGTTTGATCGATAGCGATCACCAGCTCTAACTCGTGGTGAACCTCTTTGCTAAACCACGGGCAGGTAAATACCTCGCCGTGGGCTAACAGGGCCGTGGCCGGTTTAAAAAAGAAAAACGGTGTCGCGCGCTCAGGGTTGTGGCCCATTTCGCGAGCGTGCTCGCGATAGTTGCGACCGATGCAAATAATGCGGGTAACCGGCCAAGGTGTGTCGCGATCGGCGATGGCTAGCTCAGTCATGGCTCGCCCCTTTATCGGCAGCAGCAGAGGGAGTGTTGTCTAAGTAGTGATTTTTAAGCGCGACATAGTTGCCCGCCGAGTAGCGAAAAAACTCTCGTTCTTTATCTTTTAACGGGCGTATTTGCTTGCACGGCGAGCCCATATATAAAAACCCGGATTCGAGCCGTTTGCCCGGCGGTACCAGTGTTCCCGCCCCGATCACCACTTCGTCCTCCACCACAGCGCCATCGAGCACAGTGGAGCCAATGCCCACTAACACCCGGTTGCCAATGGTGCAGCCGTGCAGGCAGACATTGTGGCCCACGGTGACGTCATCACCGATGGTCAGAGGAAAGCCCTCGGTGTTAAAAGGTCCGGCGTGGGTAATGTGTAGCACCGAGCCGTCTTGAATACTGCTGCGTTCGCCTATAAATATACGATGCATATCGCCGCGGATAACCGCGAAGGGCCACACAGATGTGTCGGCTCCTAGGCTCACGTCGCCAATTACTAAGGCACAGGGGTCGATGTAAACCGTTGCGTCAAAAGTCGGCGTATGATGAAGGTAGCGGCGAATATGAGCGCCGCCCGAATGTTTATTGGCCATAATGAATCCCGCATAAGAGCCCCGCCCGCCGCGAATGACGGGCCGATTGGGTGTATCATACCGATTCTTATGCCGAGACAAAAACTGATCCGACCCGGAGGATAAATGAGTCAAGCCAGCGATAATCCTTTACTGCGCTCCAGCACCTTGCCGCCTTTTGCCGAGATTGAGCCCGAGCATGTGGTGCCTGCAGTACAGACCCTAATCGAAGAGGGGCGAGCCCACTTGCAGGCTTTGCTGGCAGGCCTGGAAACCCCGACTTGGGATACTTTAGTCGCGCCGCTTGAAGCCGAGGATGACCGGCTGGAGCAGGCGTTTGCACCAGTGAGCCATTTGAATGCAGTGGCTAATACCCCGGAGCTGCGCGATGCCTACACCGCCAGCATTGCGCTGCTGACCGAGTACAGCACCGAGGTGTCACAAAACCGCGAGCTGTACCAGGCCTATCAAGCCTTGGCCGATGGCGATGAATACAAGCAATTGACGAGCACCCAGCAAACCGTAATTGACAACGCACTGCGAGACTTCCGGCTCGGTGGGGTTAGCCTTGAGGGCGACGATAAAGCCCGCTACGGGGTGATTGCACAGCGCTTGTCCGAGTTGTCGACCTCCTTTTCTAATAATGTGCTCGATGCGACGGGCGCTTGGTACCTACACTTTGACAATGCCGAGGCTTTGGCCGGGCTGCCCGAGTCAGCCCTGGCGCAAGCCAAACAAGCCGGTGAGCTGAAAAAGCACGATAATGGCGAGCCGCTTGGCGGCTACGTGGTGACCTTAGATTTTCCCTCATTTTTAGCGGTAATGATGTATGCGGACGACCGCACTTTGCGTGAGAAAATGTATCGCGCGTTTGTCACGCGCGCCTCCGCTGACGGGGTAAAAGCCGATGGCAGCAGCGCCGCCGAGTGGGACAATACAGGCATTATTGCCGAGACCCTCGCACTGCGTCACGAGCAATCGCGCTTGTTGGGTTTTGATAACTTTGCCGAGCGCTCACTGGCAAGCAAAATGGCCTCAAGCCCTGAGCAAGTGTTGGAGTTTTTGCGTGAGCTTGGCGAAAAATCCCGCCCCCGGGCAGAGGCCGATTACGCTGAGTTAGCGGCCTTTGCCCGCGAGCAAGGTTGTGATGACCTGCAGGCATGGGATGTGACTTACTATGGCGAGCAGCTGCGTCAGCATCAGTACGCGATTTCGCAAGAGCAGTTGCGGCCGTATTTTCCTGCCGAAAAAGTCATTAGCGGTATGTTTGATGTGGTCGCTCGGCTGTTTGATATTAATATTTTACCGGTGGCCAGTTTTGACAGCTGGCACCCAGATGTGCGCTTTTATCACATCTTTAAAGATGGCGAGCAAATCGCCAGCTTTTACCTGGATATTTTCGCCCGCGAACACAAACGCGGCGGTGCCTGGATGGCCGATTGCCGGGTGCGTCGTAAGTTGGCCGATGGCAGCTATCAGCAGCCAGTGGCGTTTTTAACGTGTAATTTTACCCCGCCGGTTGGCGATACGCCGTCGCTATTGACTCACGATGAAGTCACCACTTTATTTCACGAGTTTGGCCACGGTTTGCATCACATGTTGACGACCATCGATATTGCCGCCGTCAGTGGTATTAACGGCGTGGCGTGGGACGCCGTCGAGCTGCCCAGCCAGTTTTTAGAAAACTGGTGTTGGCAAGAAGAGGTCATCGGTATGATCTCGTGCCACTATGAAACCGGCGAACCATTGCCGAAAGCGCTATTAGATAAAATGTTGGCGGCTAAGAACTTTCAGTCTGGTATGCAGATGATGCGGCAGCTGGAGTTTTCATTGTTTGATTTTCGATTGCACGCCGAATACAACCCAGAAAACCCAGTCGCCGCCGCCGTGTTATTGGACGAGGTGCGCCAGCAAGTTGCGGTTATTACACCGCCCGCCTATAACCACTTTGAAAACAGCTTTAGTCATATTTTTGCCGGTGGTTATGCGGCGGGCTACTATAGTTACAAGTGGGCCGAGGTCTTATCGGCCGATGCTTTTTCGGCGTTTGAGGAGGAGGGGATTTTTAATCAAACAACCGGCAAGCGCTTTTTACAAGAGATTTTGCAGCGCGGCGGCTCGCGCGAGCCAATGCATTTATTTGTTAGCTTTCGCGGCCGTGAGCCGAGTATTGAGGCACTATTGCGTCACGGTGGCCTGTTGGAGCGCGCCTCGTGAGTAATTACAGCACTGTTAAGCGGTTTCTGGCCGGGGCGGTTTGCCCACGCTGCGAGGCGGGTGATGCTATTGTGGTTTATTCTCGTGACGAGCGGGATTTTCGCGAGTGTGTTGAGTGTGGTTTTCTTGATGAGATGCACTTTGCTCCGCAGGCCCGTGAACTCGATACCCGTGTCAGTGAAGCCGAGGCCGACAGCAGCGATGAGCAAGTGGTTAAAATTATGCCCTTCCCGACAGATCGCTCGCGTTAAATGACGTGGCGAGCCCGACATAAAGCTCAAGGCTTAGGGGCGTTGTTGCTGAGCGTAACGTTTAGCTGCGCTGCACAGACGCAACTGCCGGATACATTGCATTTAGCCGCGACCGACTGGTGCCCGTACTCGTGTGCCGAGCACGCCGGCCAGCCGGGTATTGTGGCTGAGTATCTCACCGAGATTTTGGCGCGCGAGCAGATTGACCTGACATTGAGTTTTTTACCATGGGGCCGCGCGGTGGTAGAGGCCGAGCGCGGCGCCCTAGATGGTTTACTGACTGCCGTGGTCGATGAGGCGCCAACACTCGCGTTTCCCCGCCATCCTGTGGGGCAGTATCAAGACTGCCTATACACTCGACCCGATAGTGAGTGGGCCTATCAGGGGGTAGATTCGCTGACCCATAAGCAATTGGGCGTTGTCCAGGGTTATGGCTATACAGAGCAGATTAACCGTTATATCGACAGTGCCACTGACGCGCAAGTAACGGCGTTACGCGGAGTAAACAGCACGGCACGGCTTTGGGATATGTTGTTGTTAGAGCGCTTTGACGTATTTATTGAAGAGCAATTGGTGGTTCAGTGGCAAGCGCAAAGGCAGCAACGCAACCTCGATAGTTTGCGTGTGGCTACATGTCTTGCACCGCAGCCGTTTTACCTCGCGCTGTACCCCGGGCGGAAGTATACCGATGAGTTGCTAAAGCGCCTGGACCGGGCGTTTTCGGCGCAACGCAACGTTGCGCTTTGGCAGAAAATTCAAGCGCGCTATCTGCCTCAGGCCGAGACCGCGGCACTTAAATAATTACTGCGTAATTCATCGAGACTAATGGGCCGGCTAAATTTAAACCCCTGCAGATAATCGACACCGCGCTCGGCCAACCAGCGTGCCTGGGCGTCAGTCTCGACGCCTTCCGCGACAATCTTCATATTTAACCCCCGCGCCAAACCAATTATTGACTGGACAATGGCGCCACTGTCTTTATCGCCAGGTAAATCCTGAATAAATGAGCGATCAATTTTTAATTTGCTAAAAGGTAAGTGTTTAAGGCGCGACAGTGATGAGTAACCGGTACCAAAATCGTCGATAGATAAGCCGGGACCGAGTTGCACAAGCGCTTGCAGGGAGTGTTGCAGCTCGGCGGAATCGTGGGCAATAACATCTTCGGTGACTTCAAACTCCAGCTGATGGCCTGCAATATTAAAGTGGGTTAATAGCGCCGCAATATTGCGTGGTAGGTGGGGGTGTAAAACTTGCTCGGCACCTAGATTAATGGCAACTTGTCCCAACTGAATACCGCTACAGCCTAGTGTGTAAATATCTTCGCACACCCGGCTGATAACAGCTTTGTCTATGTCATACATCATGCCGGCCGCTTTGGCTAACGGTAAAAATTCAGCCGGGCTGAGCAAGCCGTGTTCTGGGTGTTGCCAGCGCACTAACGCTTCGGCACTGACAATGCGGCGGCTGTCAGCCGCGACAATGGGCTGATACAGCACGCTTAAGCTGCCGTTTTCGGTCGCCTTGCGTAACTGGCGCTCTAGCGTAAAGCGGGCGCGGGCTTCACGAGATATTTGCGCGTTAAAAAAGCGGGCGGTGTTGTGGCCGCGCTCTTTGGCTTGATGCATGGCGGTTTCGGCGTGGCGTAGCAAGGTGTCGGCATCGGCGCCGTCGTCGGGGTAAAAGCACACGCCCGCGCTTAAGGTCACCTGAATTTTATGTTCGTAGATAGCCAAAGGTTTTAGCAGTTGATCGAGCAGCTCTTCGGTGGTGCGTTCTAGGTTTTGTCGCTGGCCGCTATTGCGAATAATAAGGGCGAATTCATTGCCACCGGTGCGCGCAATTTTATCTTTACCACGCACCAGTGTCTGTCGCAGTTTGCGCGCGACCGCCATGATAATTTGATCGCCAATGCTTTGCCCAAGGCCTTGATTAATTTGTTTGAGCTTATCGATGTTAATCCAGACTAGGGCAAATGGGTCTTGCTGGCAGTCATTATTTTGCGTGAGCGTTGCGATACGCTTTTGCAGTGCACGGCAGTTGGATAGTCCTGTTAAGTCGTCAAAGTGGGCGACGTAATCAAGCTCTTGCTGGCTTTGCTGCCAGGCCTCGTAGGTATTGATTAGGCTTAATGTATCGGCAATAGCCGAAATAAAAGCAGTGGCCGATAGTGTCCAAGCCATGCGCTGGCGCGCCTCAAGGCAAATTACGCCATAGAGCTTGCCGTGGCCAAAAATCGGGGCATCGAGCATTGAGATGATTTGTTGCGGTACTAGGTAATCGTTTGCAAAGCTGGTGGTGCGTAAATCGGTGCGGGCATCGATGGCATCAACGATGCGCTCGTCCAATAGCGCACGAAAATACGCATCGTGCTGTGTTTGTTGCAGTTGGGCCGAGTGTTGGCTCACCCCGTGTTGACGGTCAAACAATACCTCGAGCGTGAGTTGGCGATGATTATCTTCAAAACGCCAAATACTGACGCGGTCTACATCCAGTAGTTTGCTACACAGAATACTCAGTTCGATGAGTTTGTGTTCTTTATCTAGGGCAATAAAATCCCTGTTGTGGCGCAGCGCCACAAGGCGTTTGTGTAAATGAATAAAATGGTCGCTCTCACCCATATTATTGTCATCGCCGCGGGTGTGTGTGAGGTACCTCGTGCAATGGTACTCGTGTGTCTTATAAATATGGCACTTAAATGGAGGTCTGTCTAATGACTGCCCTGCTATTTTTGCCCGTCAAAATTTAAAAAAATCGAACGATCCGCCGCCAGACAAGGCCAGCGGGATAACTCGACGGACCAGCCGTGTTCGCGATGCTGGGCAAAAAAGCGATCGAAGGCCGCGCCCTTAAAATTGTGCTCTGTTAGTAGTATGTCGGCCGAAAACAGTACCGCTTGATCGAGCTCGATGGCAAATGGCTCGCCAATTAGCTCATGGGCGACGATATTGGCACGAGTTGTGTCCATAGGGGCCAAAGGCGAGCCGCATAGCGTAATAAACCGGTCGTTAATCTCTTCTAGCAAGCGGTGGGCAAGGTATGCCTCGGCCAGAAGTACTTGCAGGGTACTGTGGCCGCGCACCAGCTCGGGAGGATGAAGAAAATAGTCGAGCGCCACTTTGAGCAGTGGGTCCACCTGCTCCTGGATGCCGGCATCGCTGGTAATGGCATGAATAGCCTCGATAAAGTCGGGGACGTGCTCGATATAACGCACGACAAAATCGGCCAATAGCAGGGGCGCGGCATCCAGCGGCAGGGCAATAGCACTGTGCAGTGTGCTGCTGCGAATTTGCAGGCGCGCGATTAACGCGGCGGTCTCATCGGTGCAAGCTGAGAGGTCGTCAATCAGGGTCCGCACTTTGCCAACCTGTTCGAGTAGCATATTGTGGTGTTGTGTGGGGCTATTGGCCGGTGAATGCATCGAGGTTATCCGTCGATAAACGTTATCGCTTTGCTTAAAAGTAATACAAAGCAAGGGCTTTGCAAGTTGCCCGACGGGCAAAATACACAAATAAGTGAAATTATAATGACAGCCGTCGCTGCTGGCCCCAGAACACTAATCCCATGGCAAGGCTACGAGCGAGATTAAAACCGCAAAATGCCAGCCACAGGCCGCTATTACCCAGCGGTTGGGTAAACCACCACAGCGGGATAAACACGGCCACTGTACAGAGCAGCATAATATTTTGCATGGCGCGGGTGGCACCGCGGCCAAGAAAAATGCCATCCAGTTGGTAGGCCCAGACCGTTAGCAGCGGTAGGGCGATAACCCATCCGAACTGAGCGCTTGCCTGTGCCAGTACTTGGGGCAGCTCGGTAAATAGCGCCAGCCAAACCGATTGCCCGGCCCAAAACAGCAGGCTGATGGCGAGGGCGGTTATCAGCGCGAGCGCTGTGGTGCCCTGTACCACGCGAATAAACTCGGCGCGGTTATTGGCGCCTACGGCTTTACCGCACAGGGCTTCGGCGGCATGAGCAAATCCGTCTAGAGCGTGTGAGGTAAGCAAGACAAATTGCAATAAAATAGCGTTGGCGGCGACGATTTCGGTACTCATACGCGCCCCCTGGGCGGTAAAAAAGGTAAATACCCCCAGCAGGCAAGCGGTGCGGACAAATAAGTGCCGATTCACTTGCAGCAGAGGTAAATATTCTCGCCAGCGGGTTAGGCATTGGTGCCAGCGCGCGCGCAAGCTAGCGCGGTCGATTTTTCCCGCGAGTAAGTACAAACCAATCCCGAGGGCGCTGTACTCGGCGATCACGGAGGCCCAGGCCGCGCCATCACTGTTCATTTTGAGGCCGACAATCAGCACTAGATCAAGAAGTAAATTAACCCCATTGGCCGTGAGCACCAAAAGCAGAGGGCGGCGGGTATCCTGCTGGCCAATAAACCAACCAATCAGGGTGTAATTGAGCAGTGTGGCGGGGGCGCTTAGCACCCGTATCGCGCTGTAGCTGGCCGCTAATGTCGTGACACCGGTCTCGGGCTGCATAAAATACATTCCCAGCTCGATAAACCAGGGTTTAAGGGCTAGCAGGCCTGCGGCTAACAGCAGTGCCAGCACGGCCGAGCGCAGCCACAGTTGGCTGGCTTCATTTTGGTCGCGGCGGCCCACCGCGCGCGATACCAAACTGGTGGTGCCCATGCGCAAGAAGCCAAATGACCAGTAGAGCAGCGATATCAGGCTGGCCCCGATCGCGACGGCGCCCAGGTAGCGCGGTGAGTCGAGGTGACCCAGGATGGCGGTATCGACGGCGCCCAGCAATGGTACGCAGAGGTTGCTGAGCATAATCGGCCACACCAGTGGCCAAATGCCGTGCAAACGCCTGCTGACAGGCTGGCAGTGTGTGGCTGTTTTTTTCATGGGTGAATCATACCCGGTTGCCGCGCCAGCCGCCTAGGGCGTCGCAAAAGCGCTATCTTCGTGACAAATTTATTGACTTTTTTGGCATCCTATGGCCACATTAACGCTGCAGTTGCGACGATTTGCCGCAGTTTATTAGTCGTATTCCTCCGAATTTTTCGTTGGTACCCAAATAAGCTAACTGAGCGAATCCCACTCGCGGTATCAATGTGTGGTGGATGTTGCGCGCGCGTTAGTTAAGTATTTGCGATAAATGACGTACGCTTGGGGTTTGCAACTGCAATAGCGAAGTTACATCGGAGATGTAAAAGACAGGGTGGTATTGCTTAGGCGTATCTGGGTCAAAAAGCCGAGGTCATTGATGGCCGGCCGTACAACAATAAGCATAACGAAACAGCTAACGGAGAAGATGGGCAATGTTGAAAACAGCACGTAGGCTCAGCGCCTGGATGCTTGGTTTCACGTGTCTGCTAGCGGCAAACAGTGCCCTGGCAGAAGAAGCTGAGCGGTGGAAGTTCAATATGACCCCGGGGGTAACACCGGTTAGTCAGGACGTTTACGGTTTGCATATGCAAATGTTCTGGTGGTGTGTGGGGATTGGCGTTGTGGTTTTTGGCGTCATGTTTGTCAGTATGTTTTTGCACCGTAAATCCCGCGGCGTAAAACCGGCGAACTTTCACGAGAGCACTTGGCTAGAACTTCTCTGGACAGCGATTCCTTTCGTTATCCTGATTCTGATGGGTATTCCCGCCTCCAAGTCACTGATCAACCTCTACGACACTGAAAAGTCCGACATCGATGTATTGATCACCGGTTACCAGTGGCGCTGGAAGTATGAAATTTTGGGCGAAGACGTTAGCTTTTTTAGTAACCTCGCCACGCCTCGCGACCAAATTGAGGGTCACGCCGAAAAAAGCGCTAATTACCTATTGGAAGTGGATGAGCCGCTGGTGTTGCCAGTGGGCAAAAAAATCCGCTTTTTGGTAACCGCCAACGATGTTATTCACAACTGGTGGGTACCGGCGTTTGCTGTTAAGCGCGATGCGATTCCCGGGTTTATCAACGACTCCTGGACCATTATTGATGAGCCTGGCACCTACCGTGGTCAGTGCGCTGAGCTGTGTGGTAAAGATCACGGCTTTATGCCCATCGTGGTCGAGGCGAAAACCCAGGCCGATTACCGCGCCTGGCTCGATGAGAAAAAAGCGACCGCTGCGGCGCTGGCCGAGTTAACCGAAAAAACCTTCACCTTTGATGAGCTTTATAGCAAAGGCGAAGAAATCTATAACCGCTCTTGCGCCTCCTGTCACCAAGCCGAGGGGCAAGGTTTGCCGGGAGTGTTCCCGGCGCTTAAGGGCAGCCCAGTGGCCGTGGGCCCAATAGACCACCACATAGACGTGGTCGTGAACGGCGTCGCGGGTACCGCGATGCAAGCCTTTGGTGAGCAATTGTCCGAAGTGGACATCGCCGCTGTGGTTACCTACGAGCGTAGCGCGTGGGGTAACAACATGGGCGATCTGGCTCAACCGCTTGATATTTATAACCATAAACAAGGCAAATAGGAGGTAGACAATGGCTCACGGCCCCGCTAAAGGTTTTACGCGCTGGTTGTATACCACCAACCACAAAGATATTGGCAGCATGTACCTGTGGTTTAGTTTTGCCATGTTTTTCTTGGGCGGTATGTTTGCCCTAGTAATTCGCGCCGAGCTATTCCAGCCCGGCTTGCAAATAGTCGAGCCCAACTTTTTTAACCAAATGACCACCATGCACGGCTTGGTGATGGTGTTTGGTGCGGTTATGCCGGCGTTTGTCGGTTTGGCTAACTGGATGGTGCCACTGATGATCGGCGCCCCCGATATGGCGCTACCGCGGATGAACAACTGGAGCTTTTGGATCCTGCCGTTCGCCTTCGCTATGTTGTCGTCAACTTTGTTTATGCAAGGTGGCGCGCCTAACTTTGGTTGGACGTTCTACGCGCCGCTATCGACAACTTACGCACCGCCCTCGGTAACCTTCTTCATCTTTGCCATTCATATTATGGGTGCCAGCTCCATTATGGGGGCGATCAACATCATCGCTACCATTTTGAATATGCGCGCCCCCGGCATGACCCTGATGAAAATGCCGTTGTTTGTCTGGACTTGGTTAATCACCGCTTTCTTGCTGATCGCCGTTATGCCGGTATTGGCTGGGGTGGTTACCATGATGCTGATGGACATTCACTTTGGCACCAGCTTCTTCGATGCCGCCGGTGGTGGTGATCCGGTATTGTTCCAGCACGTGTTCTGGTTCTTTGGTCACCCTGAGGTGTACATCATGATCTTGCCGGCGTTTGGTATCGTCAGCGCGATCATCCCCACCTTTGCTCGCAAGCCGTTGTTTGGCTATAGTTCCATGGTCTACGCCACCGCCGCGATTGCTATTTTGAGTTTTGTGGTGTGGGCGCACCACATGTTTACCGTGGGTATGCCGATCGCCGGTGAGTTGTTCTTTATGTGGGCGACCATGCTGATCTCGGTGCCTACCGGGGTTAAGGTGTTTAACTGGGTGGCCACCATGTTCAAAGGCTCTATGACCTTTGAAACACCGATGTTGTTTTCTATTGCGTTTGTGATCTTGTTTACCATCGGTGGTTTCTCGGGCCTGATGCTTGCTATTGCTCCGGCGGACTTCCAATACCACGATACCTACTTTGTTGTGGCTCACTTCCACTATGTGCTGGTGCCCGGGGCGATCTTTTCGATCACCGCTGGCGTTTACTACTGGCTGCCTAAGTGGAGCGGACGCATGTACAACGAGACCATGGGTAAAGTACATTTTTGGCTGGCGTTTATCGGCCTCAATGTCACCTTTTTTCCCATGCACTTCTCGGGTTTGGCCGGTATGCCGCGTCGGATTCCCGATTACAACTTGATGTTTGCCGATTGGAATATGATCTCATCGGTGGGTGCATTTTTGTTTGGTGCCGCCCAGGTGGTGTTTTTATACAACGTCATATCGACCATTGTGTCGGGCAAAAAGGCCTCGGATGAAGTGTGGGATAACCCAGAGGGGTTGGAGTGGACCGTGCCATCGCCGGCGCCATATCACACCTTCGCTGAGCCACCTGAAGTTAAGTAACAAGATAACGCCGAGCTTACGCCTATGAAGTTATCGTGGCCTAAAAACCCGGTTACCACATTAAGCCTAAAGCTCGGTTTAACAGTGTGTGGCATGTTTGTTTTTGCTATTTGGGTCATGCCGCCACTGTACGATGCGTTTTGTGATATTACCGGCCTAAATGGCAAAACTGGGGACAAATACGAATCGGTCGCCAGCGCGGTTGATACCAGTCGTATTATTAATGTGCAGTTTGTCGCGACCAACAACGAGGGAATGCCCTGGCAGTTTGGCCCCGAGATTAAACAGATCTCGGTGCACCCGGGCGAACAAACCAGAATTAACTATCTGGCAAAAAACCCCACCGGGCGCGACATGGTAGGGCAGGCGATTCCGAGTTTGGTGCCCTACAAAGCGGCTAATTATTTTCACAAAACAGAATGTTTTTGTTTTGAGCAACAAGCACTGTTAGCAGGAAAGGATGCCATCTTGCCGATGATATTTATTATCGACCAAGATCTTCCTGAACATATTAAAACGATCACGCTGAGCTACACCGTATTTGATGTGACAGATCGTTTTAGCAAAGAAGAGTTGTTAAGCATGGTCCACGATGGGCCTTAACATTAACCGCAAAACAATAAAATTTCGGCGGGGAGTACAACTATGAGTGCAGGAACCTACTACGTACCGGAGCAAAGCAAGCTGCCGATTTGGGCGAGCTTTGGTTTGTTTTTAACGGTATTTGGTGCGGCCAACTGGATCAATGGTAGCGCTAAAGGCCCCTATATCTTTTTAGCGGGGGGGCTGGTTTTCGCCGCCGTTCTGTGGAACTGGTTTAGCATTGTTATTACTGAAAACATGGCAGGCCTGAACAGCCCTCAGCTCAAGCGCTCGTACGTGATGGGTATGGGTTGGTTTATTTTCTCTGAGGTTATGTTCTTTGCCGCGTTTTTTGGCGCCTTGTTTTACATTCGTACTTTGGCGCTGCCTTGGTTGGCCGCCGAGGGTGATGGCGTTGATAATGGTTTGTTGTGGCCGGGCTTTACCGCCGAGTGGCCATTGCTTACCACGCCCGATATGGCCGCCAACGGCGATGGCGCAACTCGCCTTGGCCCCGATGATAGTATGAGTTTTCCCGGCTGGGGTGGCTTGCTAGGTTGGTTGCCTTTGTGGAATACCATTATCCTGTTGACGTCCAGCTTCACGGTACACTTTGCCCATAGCGCCATTAAAAACAACAATCGTAAAGGCTTTAATATTTGGCTTGGCGTTACCGTGTTGTTGGGTGTAGTGTTTTTGATTCTGCAGGCAGAAGAGTATATTCACGCCTATCACGAACTGGGGTTAACGCTGCAATCGGGCATTTATGGCACCACCTTTTTTATGCTTACCGGGTTTCACGGTGCCCACGTTACTATTGGTACGCTGTTGTTGTTTATTATGTGGCTGCGCTCGGTTATTAAGGGTCACTTTAAGCCAGATGACAATTTTGGCTTTGAAGCCGCCAGCTGGTATTGGCATTTTGTTGATGTCGTTTGGGTCGGCTTGTTCTTTGTTGTGTATGTGTTTGGCTGATATTCATCAGCACCTTGGGCTCAGCGTAGCCGCTGATCCCAAGGTGCTGTATCCGTTAAAATGCCAGAATAAAATCCATAGACAACGCAAATCATCATTAAGCTTGCAAGCGTAATACGAATACCCAGCGCATAGAGCGTACGTTTTTTATTGGGCACACCGGCATCGCGCAAAAGGTAGGTTAAGCCAGCCGTTAAACTAAGTACAACGCCGATAAAAAGCAGTAAGATAATTATTTTAAGCCACATAATAAAACCATTGATTGTTCGAGCAACCTACGGGTAAGCTCAGTGAACTGAATAGTAACGCAGGTAGCGCATTTTCCCAAACGGCCGGGGTATGTGAGTCACTGAAGTCGATGTTGTTGTGATTCAGGTGTAGTAATAAAGCCATGGTTGAAAGCTTGAGGTAGAGGTACGCCTTGTGACATCCGCGCCCGCAGCTCCCCCACGTCTTACTCTTACGCCTAATCGTGCGATTATTTTTTTGACTGTTGTGTTTTTTCCGTTGCTTTTAACGCTGGGTTTTTGGCAGTTATCCCGCGCCGAGCAAAAGCGTGATATTTTGCAACAAATACACGAGCGGCAAGCTGGCGCGCCGGTGGCGCTGGCTGATACGAGCTTGGCGGCACTAAAACCCTATACGCGAGTAATCGCGCGTGGCCAGTTCGATAATCAACACCTTTGGCTGATTGACAATCGCCAGCGCGACGGTCGTATTGGTTTTGAGGTTGTACAAATATTTGAGCTTGAGAATGATCAACGAGTGTTGCTGAATCGGGGTTGGCTTGCCGCCGATGTAAGCCGCACACAGTTGCCCGAGGTACCGCTCGTAACCGGTAGCGTTAGTATTTTTGCCGAGCTTTACCCAGTTAGCCAGCACCCTTTGCTTAATGCACAGGGCGAGACGTCGCAATGGCCGCGTGTGATCACCGAGGTAGACGTGGCGGTAATGGGCGAGAGTGTGGGGAAGTCGTTAGCACCCGGCATATTAAAACTTGACGAGGCGAGCCCCGGCGCCTTTCGCACAGGTTGGCAAGCCGTTAACATGATGCCCGAGCGGCATACCGGTTACGCTTTACAGTGGTTTGGTCTGGCGTTAGCGCTGGCAATATTAACGCTGTTTGCCAATACCAACCTTGCCACTTTGTGGCGCTATTACAGACATAGCAGTACGACTAAAAAATAACGAATAGGTCGATCATTTATGACGGATACGCAACAGACAACGCCACGACCCAATAAAAAACGCGGGCAACTGCAAGCGTTGTTGTTAATGCTGGTGGTGGCACTGCCGATGATTGCGGCTTATACCATTTACCATACCGGCTGGGGGATGCCAGAGGGTACGGTTAATAAAGGCACGTTGCTGGCGCCGCCGCTCGCGCTATCCGAGCTTGCACCGCATGAGCAAGGTGAACGGTGGGACTTAACTCAAGAGCCTAAGCGCTGGCGCTATGTCATACCGGGCAATGCTAAATGCGATAAAACGTGCATGGATAACTTGTACTTGACCCGTCAGGTACACATTCGCCTAAACGAAAAAGCTGAGCGTGTTGAGCGTATTTACCTATTGCTAGACGACACCTTATCGCCCGAGCTGGCCGCGCATATCAAAGCGCAGCATCCGTTGTTGCGGGTTATGACAGTCAATCGCGCAGATCTTACGCAAGCGCTACAAAGCAGTAACTTTAGCGATGATCCGGTCGCCGCTGGCCGCTATTTCTTAATGGATCAAGAAGGGTTTTTAATGCTCACTTATACCCCCGAGCATACCGGTGGCGAGCTATTAAAAGATGTAAAAAAAATGCTTAAAACCTCCTACGAATAAGAGCTAGGTAAAATGCAACAAAAATTGTTTGTGTGGGGCTATCGCTTAGCACTAGCTGCAACGGTACTGGCCTGCATCGTGGTAGTGTTAGGCGCCTTTACCCGGCTTTCTGATGCGGGCCTAGGTTGTCCCGATTGGCCGGGTTGTTACGGCCATATGACGTGGCCCACCACCGATGAACATGTCGCGACCGCCGAGGCGCTGTTTCCTGAAACGCCGGTTGAACACGATAAAACCTGGCCGGAAATGGTGCATCGTCATTTTGCCGGTACGTTAGGGCTATTGATTTTAGCCCTGACGGTATTAACCTGGTGGCGAGCCGGAAAAACCTCAGAGCGTCTGCCTCGGGGACATACCTTAGGGCTGTTAGTCTTAGTGATCGTGCAAGCGGCATTTGGTATGTGGACGGTAACGCTCAAGCTTTGGCCGCAAGTGGTTACGGCGCACTTGCTGGGCGGCTTTGCCACCTTGAGTTTATTATGGTTGCTGGTGCAGCGTTTGGGGGATAAAAATTGGCATTTAGCCGAGGGTGTTTACACCCGAGTGCGAGCCTTGCGGCCCCTGGTGGTTGTCGTGTTGATGCTGGTGGTGGTGCAAATCGCGTTGGGTGGTTGGACGAGCTCTAATTACGCGGCGTTAGCGTGCACAGACTTTCCCACGTGCCACGGTGAATGGTGGCCGGCTATGGACGTCGCCCGCGGTTTTAATTTAGCGCAAGGTATTGGCCCCAACTATTTAGGTGGCCTGTTAGAGGGCGAGGCCCGAACGGCGATTCATATGGCGCACCGGCTGGGTGCGTTAGTGGTAAGCGTGAGTGTTTTACTGTTGGTGATACGCTTACTGCGCATTGGCAAAGAGGCCAAAGTGTTAGGCTTTACGCTGCTGGCCGTTTTATTGCTGCAAGTGAGCTTAGGTATTACGAATGTAGCGGCGCATTTACCCCTGCCGGTGGCGGTGGCGCACAATGCCGGTGGCGCTCTGCTGTTATTAGTACTGGTGACCTTGACGCATCGGGTCTATTCGGCGCAGAGTACGACAGCGTGTATTAAAACAGAATAATGTAAGCACGAGTTTCATAGCAATCTTGAATGCGAAACCGAGTTACCATAACAAAGAAGCGGTAGTCTTATGACCCAAACACAAGCTCACTCTGCGGCCCAATCGCCCTCGTGGCGTGATTACTATGAGCTAACCAAGCCCCGTGTGGTCATGCTGATGATTCTCACGTCGGTGATCGGTATGTTATTGGCCGTGCCCGGCATGGTGCCCCTAGACGTTCTGATTATCGGTAACCTAGGTATTGCTTTGTGTGCCGGATCGGCGGCCGCCGTTAACCATTTGGTGGATCGTGGCATCGACCAAAAAATGGCCCGCACTTATAACCGCCCGGTTGCCAAAGGTCGGGTCGAGCCTATGCAGGCGGCGCTGTTTGCGTTAGTGATTGGCGCGATTGGTATGGCGCTACTGCTGGTTTTTATTAATACCTTAACCGCCGTGTTAACGCTGGTATCTCTGTTGGGGTATGCGGTGGTTTACACCTTATTTTTAAAGCGTGCCACGCCACAAAATATTGTTATTGGCGGCATTGCTGGCGCCGCGCCGCCACTGCTGGGCTGGACGGCGGTGACCGGTACGCTTGATGGCCACGGACTGCTGCTGGTGCTGATTATTTTTGCCTGGACGCCGCCACATTTTTGGGCGCTGGCGGTACACCGCAAAGATGAATACGCCAAAGCCGATATCCCAATGCTGCCGGTCACTCACGGCGAGCAATACACCAAACTGCACATCTTGTTGTACACCATTATTATGGTGCTGGTAACGGTATTGCCTTTTGTTACGGGCATGATGAATTGGCTCTATTTAGTGGGTGCGCTGGTGTTGGGTGCCGGATTTATTTACTGGTCATTAATGATGCTGTTTAGCAAGCGCGAAGGCGTTGGCATGGATACGTTTAAGTATTCGATTGTGTACCTAATGGCGCTGTTTGTGGTGATGCTACTCGATCATTATCTGTTGCCGGTAACTCACCCGTTTTAAGGAATTAGCGTGACTGAGCTCGATGCCAAAGCCCAAACCCGTCGTGGTATTCGCCTAACCGTTATCGGCTGTTTGGTTTTTATTACGTTGCTACTCACGCTTTTGGTGAATAAACTCACCACGCCCCGGGTAATGACGGCCGACGAGCTGCGGCTAAACGGCGCTGTAGTGTTTGAAACCCCGCGCCGGTTTGATGACTTTGCATTGCGCAACCAAAAGGGCGAACCCTTTACCCGCGAAGACTTTGTCGGCCAGTGGTCGCTGGTGTTTTTTGGCTTTACCCACTGCCCCGATATTTGCCCCACCACCATGGCCGAGCTGGACCGGTTAGTGTCGAAGTTACCCGACGATATCGCCAAAGAGACTCAAGTGGTATTGGTAAGCTTAGACCCGGCGCGCGACACGCCAGAGGTTTTATCTGAATACGTGGGTTATTTTGACCCAAACTTTATCGGTGTTACCGGCGACTTTCTGACTCTACGCCGCTTTGCCAATCAGGTTAATGTGGCTTTTAATAAAGTCACCGTTGGCGATGATTACACGGTTGATCATTCGGGCAATATTGTGCTGATTAACCCCCGTGGTGATTATCACGGCTTTTTTAAGCCCCCTTTCGAGCTGGCAAAACTCAAAGCGACCTACAGCTCTATTCATCAGAGCTTTACGCACTGAGCTTTTTCACCATCTAACACTCTCCGCGCTTTATTTGTCGTACAATTAGGTCCGCTTAGGTTGGGATACCTAGGCGGAGTCACGGCCTGCATAAACTGAAAATATTTGCACATATAAAAACATCTGCGTTATAACGTCCTCACTGGCTACCATAATCAACATAAATCACGAGGAGGCGGGTTAGCCGCCATAACCTTATGGGTGTGATCCAACCTAAAGCGATATTCTTTTCTCTGGCGATAACCGTTTTGTCTTTATCCGGCCAAACCGCCTGGGGCTCTCCTCTGCTTTGGTTTAACAGCCCGGCCAGTGACTGGGAGCAAGAAGGCATGCCCATCGGTAACGGCGCTATGGGAGCCGTTATTTTTGGCGGTGTCGAGCAGGAGGTGCTGCAGCTGAACGAAAAGACGCTCTGGGAGGGTGGCCCAGGCTCCAAACAGGGTTATGACTATGGTGTTCCGCCCGAGGGCGATCAGGTCGTCGCCCTGAGAAAAGTGCAAAAAACGCTTGCTGAACAAGGCAGTATGACACCCGAAGCCGCCGCCGAGTTGATGGGGCGCGACATCAAAGGCTACGGTAACTACCAAAACTTTGGTGAGTTAGAAATAGACATCGCGGGCCGGGGTGAGGTGAGTGATTATCGTCGCGAGCTGGATTTGGCGCGCGGTATCGCCACGGTTAGCTATCGGCGCGGTGGTGTTAACTACACGCGCGAGTACTTTTACAGTTACCCCGATCAGGTGCTGGTCGCGCATCTAAGCGCCGATCAAGCGGATGCGATCAGCGTGAACGTGGTGTTGGATATCCCCGATAATCGCAGCGCCACATTTACCCGCAAAGACGGCCTGCTGACGGTGGTTGGTGCGCTCAAAGACAATGGTTTGATCTACGAAGGCCAAGTAGTGTTGCGCGCTAAAGGGGCTAAAGTCAGCTCTGGTAATCGCGACAATAGTCTTGCGGTGAAAAACGCTAGCAGCGTCACCTTGCTGTTTAGTGCCGCCACGAACTACCGTCAGCAATACCCCGATTACCGTGGCGATCATCCCCATCGCAGGCTCAATCAGACAGTGACAAAAGCGCGAGCAAAAAGTCTGGCCCAGCTACACGATGCTCATATACAGGATTACCAAGCGCTGTTTGGCCGGGTTAGTTTGTACATCGGTCAGGCCGAGCCGGAGTTGTCCACGCCAGAGCTGCTTGCTCACTATGGCAAAGGTGACGCTGCCACAGATCGCGCGCTTGAGGCTTTGTACTTTCAGTTTGGCCGCTATTTATTAATTAGCTCATCCCGCGCCGGCAGTTTGCCCGCTAACTTGCAAGGGGTGTGGAATCACTCCAATACCCCGCCCTGGAACGCCGATTATCACGTCAACATTAACCTGCAGATGAATTATTGGCCGGCCCTAGTCACCAATTTAGCCGAGACAACCGAGCCGCTTTACGACTTTGTGGACTCGCTGGTAGCGCCCGGCCGTGTATCGGCAAAAAAGCTGGTGGGCGCCGAGGGCTGGACGTTGTTTCTCAATACCAATATTTACGGCTTTACGGGTGTTATCGCCTGGCCAACGGCTTTTTGGCAACCTGAATCCGCCGCTTGGTTGATGCAGCACTACTACGAGCATTACCTGTTTACCGGCGATGAGACGTTCCTCGCCGAGCGCGCATACCCGATTATGAAAGAAGCGGCCCGGTTTTGGCTCGGTGCGCTCGTCGAAGACCAAGGCGCTTTAGTGGTTAGTCCAAGCTTCTCTCCCGAACACGGCGAGTTTACCGTGGCCGCGGCCATGAGCCAGCAAATCGTCACCGAGCTATTGCGCAACACCCGTGCGGCGGCTCAGCAACTCGGCGATCAAGCGTTTGCCCTCAGGTTAGAAGCGGCGCTTGCCAAGCTCGACCCAGGTTTACGTATCGGCGGCTGGGGACAACTGCAAGAGTGGCGCGAGGACGTAGATGAAAAAGACAACCAGCACCGGCATGTCTCGCAACTGTACGCGTTGCACCCTGGTCGGGTTATCAGCCCGGCGCAAACACCCAAGTTGGCCGAGGCCGCCAAAGTCACACTGAATGCTCGTGGTGACGGCGGCACTGGCTGGTCGCAAGCCTGGAAGATCAACTTTTGGGCGCGCCTGCTGGATGGCGACCGTGCCCACAAAGTGCTGGGTGAGCAGTTTAAACGCAGCACTTTGCCCAACCTGTGGGACAACCACCCACCGTTTCAGATCGACGGCAATTTTGGCGCTACGGCGGGGATGGCCGAGATGCTGCTGCAAAGCCACACCGGCCACGTGACCCTGTTGCCGGCGCTGCCCAGCGCTTGGCCCGAGGGCCGGGTAACAGGCTTGCGAGCACGGGGTGATCTAACGGTGGATATCGCCTGGCAAGAGGGCGCCTTAACCGAGGCGGTGCTGCTGGCCGGTCGCAGTGGCAATTACGCATTGCTGAATAACGGTTATCAGATCAAAAGTAGTGACTCGGGCCGCCCGCTAAATACCCGGCTGGAAGATGGCGTTTTGCGTTTTGCGCTTGATGCGGGCAAGCGTTACCGAGTGACGTTAAAAGAGCCAAAGCCTGCCTTATAAACATGAACCGCCGCCCCGCAGGGCGGCGGCACAAAAGAGACTCCTGTACGACTATTTTATATAGAAAAATGTTTGCGCTTATGAAATCTATGGGTTATAAAGTGCTCATATATGAAAATATTTTAAGTTTCTACGAGGACACAGTCTTAACCTGTCCTCGGGCCGGCTCCGCCGGTTAACGCCATAACAAACACTACAGCCCGCGGTTGCCAGCCGTACGATAATAAATAGAGGAGTGCTCTCGTGATCAATGCTAAACAGCAGTCAAATTTTGGTGCCCATACGTTACTTAAAACCAGCGTCTCGGTGTTCGTGTTAACCGCCTTGGGTGTCGTTACCCCGGCATTAGCACAAACCGATGAGGGTGCCGCTGAAGATGTAATGCTTGAGGAAATCTTAGTTCAGGGCCAGCGTGCCAGTATTGAGTCTGCTCAAGCCATTAAGCGCAATGCTGACGGTATTGTTGATTCTATTGTCGCTGAGGATATTGGCAAATTACCTGATCGCAGTGTGACTGACGCGCTACAGCGCGTTCCAGGTGTAGCGGTTTCACGCTTTGATACACCCTCGGATCCCGAACACTTTGCCGGTGAGGGTGCTGGGGTAAATATTCGCGGTTTGCCACAAGTGCGGGGTGAATTGAACGGGCGCGATATTTTTTCGGCTGACGGTGGTCGTGGGTTGAGCTTCGATGATGTGCCCGCCGAGCTAATGGCTGGTGTCGATGTGCATAAAACTCCAACGGCCGATATGATCGAAGGTGGTTTAGGTGGCATCGTTAATTTGCGCACGCGCATGCCTTTCGACTCTGATGGTCAGGTTGTGAGTGCAACGGTAAAAACTAATTATGGGGACTTGATCGAGGAGGCCAACCTAGAATATTCCGGCCTTTATAGTAACCGCTGGGACACTGGTATTGGTGAATTTGGTCTGTTATTGGACTTCTCCTCCTCTACGATTCAATCTCGCGCTGACAACTTTTATGTTCGCGCTTTTCACCCCCGTGTGCCGGGTACAACGACCGAGATCGAAGCGGATCGTACCGTATACGTGCCACGCGGGGCAGACTGGCGCCGTAACGATTACGAGCGTAAGCGTGACGGTCAGTACATCGCTCTGCAGTGGGCTCCCAACGAAGATGCCGAGTTCTTTCTTACAGCTTTTCGCAGTGAGGCTGAGCGCTCTTGGTTAGAAAACGGCTTTTTTGTTGACGCCGGCGGCAGCTTTGCTACCTATTTGCCGTCCAAAGGTGCGGACGACTGGACCTATGACGGCAACGACGCCTTGATTAGTGGAACCATCACCACAGCACAAGGTAATGGCGTACCCTTTGGTACCAGTACCCGCCTGTCCGATAACACATCTGAAACAACCGACATCTCAACCGGTTTTAAATGGCATTTGTCGGATCAGCTGTTTATCAGCGGTGATTTTCAATACGTAGACTCAAGCTCTGAAGGCGAAGACAACACGCTGGGTCTGGTCGCCTACCCTGATCAGATTACGGTGTCCGATCTCAACACGACCGACGGTACCCCTTCGGTTGGTGTGCAGGACAGTTTCTTGTCGGATTACCGCAATTACAGCTACGGCCAGATGATGCAAATCCTGTCAAAGAACACCGCCGACTCTACCGCGGGGCGCTTAGATGTGGAGTATAGTTTTGACGACTCTATTGTTAAGTCAGTTAAGGCGGGTGTGCGCTTTTCAGAAAAGTCAGCGGATAACCGTGGCGGTAACACCTGGTCGGCACGTTATCAGCCTTGGATGGTGGGCTCCTCTTGGGAGCCTTTCCCCTCAAGTGACGCACTACCTAAAATCGATAATCCTCAGTACCTGACAGAGTTTTCGTTCGACGATTTCCAGCGCGGCGACACCAGTGTTCCCACCACCGGGATGATGTTCCAGCGCGACCTGCTGAATGACTTTGAGAGTATTACTGACGCTATTGTTGCCGCGACTCCAAGCGGTAGCTCGGCACCCGATTACAGCTTTGTGGATTTTGACTCGCCCGATAATATCAATACTCAGGAAGAAGAAACTCAAGCCGCTTATGTCCGTATGGATTTCGGCTTTGAAGAGCTGAGTATGCCTATCCGCGGTAATATCGGTGTGCGTTATGTGCAAACCGACAACCTCGCCAAAGGTCAGCTCAGCTTCCCGACCTTTTCGGTGCCAACCGGTGAGACCGATGATCAGGGTAATGCCATCAGTGAGGAGCCTTTCTACCAGCCCGATCAGGTGTACGAAGGCCAAAACAGTTACTCCAACGTCCTGCCTAGCTTGAACTTACAAATGGAGGCGACCGATGAACTGATGTTTCGTTTCGGTGCTTCAAAGGGTATTTGGCGGCCTGAATTCTCCCGCCTGAAAGCCGTTTTAGCACTAAGCGCGGCATTTAAAGATAACGTCGAGCAGCCCGAGACAATTGACGACTTTGACGAGAGCATGGTGAATTTCACGCTCGACTCTCAGGAAACCAACCCTTACTTAGAGCCAATGGAGGCCAATCAATACGACTTGACCGCCGAGTGGTACTTTAATGAAAACGGCGGCATGGTGTACGCAGCGGTATTCCGCAAAGATGTATCTGATTTCTTCCGGGTTTCGACCACGACGCTGGATGAGTTTGAAGGTTTTCAGGATGTAACGGCTACTCAGGTTATTAATACTGGCGAGGCAGAAATCAATGGGCTTGAGGTGGGGCTGACAAAGTTCTTTGATGAACTCCCGGAGCCCTTTGACGGCTTTGGCGTGCAAGCGAACTACACCTATTTGGATTCAAGTGCTGACGTTGATGAGAGCACGGCCCCGGTGGACACTGATGGAGGAAGCTATGACGAGCAGCCTCTGGAGGGGATCTCGGAGCACACGTATAACCTGATGGCGATGTACGAAAAGTACGGTTTTTATAGTCGGTTGGCTTATAACTGGCGCAGCGAGCAGCTACTATCGGTAGGCCCAAATGGCTGGAATGGCACAAATGAGGGAGTCACCTGGAATTTGCCGGTCTATTCTGACGATTACGGCCAACTCGACTTCACCATGGGTTACAACTTCAACGATAATTGGTCGATTAACTTTGAAGCCTACAACCTCAGCCAATCTAAGCAACGTGGCATTATTAAGCAGACCGGCGCAGGCGAGCACACCGCCTTTGTTTACAGTCAGGATACCCGCTATTCTCTGGGCATCAGAGCTAGTTTTTAGCGTATTCGCTCGCCCGGTCTAGTACCGGGCACACTGTAATCGGTGATGTTATGCCTTATAAAGTGAATAAAGTGGTGATCGTTGGTGGCGGTACTAGTGGGTGGATGGCCGCGGCCACTCTCGCCGAGCGCTACCGCCAGCACAACTTACGTATCGAGTTAATTGAATCCGACCAGATTAGTGCCGTGGGGGTGGGAGAGGCAACTGTTCCCGGGCTGATGCGGCTACATCAAAACTTAGGTATTTCTGAGCGCGAATTCATCAAAGCTACTAACGCGACGTTTAAGCTTGGCATTGAGTTTATTGATTGGCATTCAATCGGACAGCGCTTTTTTCACCCGTTCTCGGCGTTTGGCGCACCTATCAACGGCCAGCCTTTTTATCCCTGCTGGCTTAAGTCTCGCGACAATGGATGTGCACATGAGCTGGAGGCTTTTAGCCTTTCTACCGCTATGGCGCGTCAAGGTCGTTTTGCACAGCCCGATGATGAGGCTACCAATCCACTGGCACTTTATAGTTACGCTTACCATTTTGATGCGACTCTTTACGCACAGTTTTTGCGCAAGTATGCCGAGTCGCGCGGCGTAAAACGTACAGAAGGTAAAGTTACACGTGTCGAAAACCACGCCAGTACAGGGGCGATTACCGGAGTGCAGCTTCAGCAAGGCGCGTTTATCGAGGGGGATTTGTTTATCGACTGCACAGGTTTTACCGGTGTGCTGATTAAGCAAAACCTAGGCGTTGACTTTGATGATTGGTCACACTGGCTACCTTGCGATCGGGCCGTCGTGGTACAGACACAAAACACCAGTGCACCGCTACCTTATACTCAATCGATTGCCCGCGAAGCTGGCTGGCAATGGCGGATTCCGTTGGAGCAGCGCAAAGGTAATGGCTTGGTGTACTCCAGTGCCTACTTGAGTGACGATGAAGCGGCGGGCAGTTTGCTTAAATATGTGGATGGCAAATTGCTAACCGAGCCACGGCAGTTGCGTTTTAAGGCTGGTATGCGCAGCGTATTTTGGCAATACAATTGCGTTGCACTGGGCCTTTCCGGCGGGTTTATTGAGCCACTTGAATCTACCTCTATTTCGCTGATTCAAACCGGGCTTGAAAAGCTTATGCAGTCCATGCCCGAGCTGGAGGTCACCGAGTCGGCAGTAGCTCAGGCAAATCGCCTCAATCGCGCGGAATACGAGCGTATCCGCGACTTTATTATCCTGCATTACAAAGCCAGCGGCCGGCGCGATACGGCGTTTTGGCGTGATGTCAGTGCCATGGATGTGCCGGATACATTGACCGAAAAGATGTGTGCCTTTGCCGACGATGGCCGAATATTGCTAGGCGAGCAAGAGTCGTTTACCGAGCAGAGCTGGATCGCACTGTTTCATGGTCTGGGGTTGCGCCCGCAGTCTTTGCCTGTCTCTATGCAGCAGCTCGACAGCCAGAAGCTCACCCGTATGATCGATGGCATGGCCCACTCTATTGTTCTGGGCGCTCAGTGTGCCCCATCACATCACGAATTTCTCCAAACGCTCGATTGATTTTTATATAAAAAACTATTTGCTTCAGTAAAAAAATACGCGTTAGAATGACCGGGTGGTTTCCTGTCCTACGACATGGTCATGGTGATTATTGTCTGGTGCAGTGAAGTTGTGATCTCTCCTTGTAATCGTGTATAGCCACGCTTACGGATGTAATCGGTATTTTTCGATACGGCGGCGCGCCTAAATAACATTGTTTGGGTGGCCGTCGCTTTTTACTTTTTTGCTCACCCTTCACCAATTTACAAACCCAATCGAGCAAATCCTTGGCGAATTGTGCAATGCCGCCTCAAATTGACCTATTCTTAGTATGTTATAACTGACATGGAGCGTTTTCCGCCTCAATGAGTGGTCGGCGTAATCCTTGCTTAATCAATCGTGATATTAATGAGTCAACCGGAGGTTGTGGTGAGCGACAGCTTTAAATCCCGCAGTACGTTGCGCGTTAACGACAAAGATTACACCTATTACCGGCTAGGAGCGCTGGCCGATCAGTACGACTTAAAGCGCCTGCCTTTTTGTTTAAAAATCCTGCTAGAGAATTTGCTGCGCAAAGAAGACGGCAAAAACGTCTCGCGCGAGGATATTGACACCCTGTGCCGCTGGAAGGGCTCCGATAAAGCCTCCGAGCAAGTCAACTTTACCCCCGCGCGGGTGGTGTTGCAGGATTTTACCGGTGTGCCAGCAGTGGTAGATTTAGCCGCCATGCGCGCGGCGATGCGCGATTTAAAGGGCGATCCGGCCAAAATTAATCCGCTGGGGGCGGTCGACCTGGTCATCGATCACTCGGTGATGGTCGACTACTACGGCAATCCCGATTCGCTGCAAAAAAATACCGAGAAAGAGTTTGAGCGCAACAACGAGCGCTACCAGTTTTTGCGCTGGGGTCAAAAAGCGTTTTCTAACTTTCGCGTGGTGCCGCCCGGCACCGGTATTGTGCACCAAGTTAACCTAGAGTATTTGGCCAAAGTCGTGATGCTCGAAGAGCACGGCGACGAGCTAGTTGCCCTGCCCGATACCTTAGTGGGCACCGACTCTCACACCACCATGATTAACGGCCTGGGGGTGTTGGGCTGGGGCGTCGGTGGTATTGAGGCCGAGGCGGCTATGTTAGGCCAGCCCATTACTATGCTAATTCCCGAGGTTGTCGGTTTTGAGCTAAAAGGTGAGCTGCCGCCATCGGCTACTGCCACCGACTTAGTGCTAACCGTCACCCAGATGCTGCGTGAGCGCGGCGTGGTGGGTAAGTTTGTCGAATTTTACGGCCCCGGGCTTGCCAAACTGCCATTAGCCGACCGAGCCACCATCGCCAATATGGCGCCCGAGTATGGCGCCACCTGCGGTATCTTCCCTGTCGATGACGAAACTCTGCGTTATATGGAGCTAACCGGTCGCGATCAGGAGCAAATCGATTTAGTCGAGGCCTACGCCAAAGAGCAAGACCTATGGCGTAACGATGACGACCCGGTCGCTGACTACAGTGATACGCTGCAGCTCGATATGAATGACGTGGTGCCAAGCTTGGCCGGCCCCAAACGTCCGCAAGATCGCATTGCCCTCACCGACGCTAAATCGGCGTTTGCCACCTTGCTGCAAAAAGAGCTAGACGAAGCCGACGAGGTGATCACCACCGACGCCGACTCGCGTTTTGTGAGCGAGGGGGGCCAAACCGCCATCGATAACACCAACCTGCATGAGCGCGGTGCGGTGCCGGTCGAGATGAACGGCCAAGAGTTTATGCTTAAGCACGGCGCCGTCGTGATTGCCGCTATCACCTCTTGCACCAATACCTCCAACCCCGCCGTATTAGTCGCCGCCGGTCTGGTTGCTAAAAAAGCTCAAGCGTTGGGGCTAATGACTAAACCCTGGGTTAAAACCTCCTTTGCGCCTGGCTCACAAGTGGTTCCGGCGTATATGCAAAACGCCGGGTTACTGCAGCCGCTGGCCGATTTAGGTTTTGATATTGTCGGCTTTGGTTGCACCACTTGTATCGGTAACTCGGGTCCTCTGCCGCCGCCGGTGCAAAATGCGGTGCGCGCAGGCGATTTGCTGGTCGCCGGGGTGCTCTCGGGTAACCGCAACTTTGAGGGGCGCATTCACCAGGATGTACAAGCCAACTATCTGGCCTCACCGCCATTGGTGGTTGCTTATGCATTGGCGGGCAATATGAACGTCGACTTGCTTAACGAGCCGCTGGGCGAGAGTGCAGACGGCAAACCCGTCTACCTAAAAGACATCTGGCCCAGCCCTGCCGAGGTGGCCGACACCATTGCCAGCGCCATGACCGATGGCCTGTACAAAGACAAATACGCCGATGTGTTCACCGGCACTGATAACTGGCGCGCGCTACCGGCCCCCGAAGATGAAATTTACACCTGGCCTGAATCCACCTATGTGAAAAAGCCGCCTTACTTTGACGGCATCACCATGGATTTACCCGAGCCGCCGGACATTAGCGATGCGCGCTGTTTGGTTAAAGTGGGCGACTCTATTACTACCGACCATATCTCACCCGCTGGTGCCATCAAGCCCGATAGCCCTGCTGGTGAATACCTTAAAGGTAAAGGTATTGCCCCCGAAGACTTTAATAGCTACGGCTCGCGTCGCGGTAACGATGACGTAATGGTGCGGGGTACCTTTGCCAACGTTCGGCTTAAAAACCAAATGGCCCCCGGCACCGAGGGCGGCTGGACCACCTATCTGCCCACCGACGAGCAAATGAGCATCTTCGATGCCTCGCAAAAATACCAAGCCGAGGGCACGCCTCTAGTGGTGTTGGCGGGCAAAGAATACGGCACCGGCTCTAGCCGCGACTGGGCCGCTAAAGGCACTAACTTGTTGGGTATTAAAGCCGTTATCGCGCAAAGCTTTGAGCGCATTCACCGCTCTAACTTAGTGGGCTTTGGAGTCCTGCCGCTGCAGTTTAAAGAGGGCGAGTCTATCGAGTCGCTCGGTTTAGATGGCAGTGAAGTGTTCGACATTGAGGCTATTGATGGCGAGCCTAAAACCCTAAACGTTACCGCCGTTAAAGGTGACGATAAAAAATCCTTTGAGGTAGATGTCCGCATTGACACCGCCGTAGAATGGGATTACTACCGCCACGGTGGGATTCTGCATTACGTATTAAGGCAGTTGGCGGGTTAAGTCTAAAAGCACAAAAGCGCCGGGGTAGTGCCCCGGCGTTTACTGCGTTAGTGCATCAAGCGGGCTAGTCGTGCCTGCGTAGTGCTGTCCTAAAACGTGCGTATATATCTGGGTTGTTTTCACATCATTATGTCCAAGCAACTCCTGAACGGTACGGATATCGTGCCCCTGCTGTAATAAATGGGTTGCGAAGGAATGCCGAAACGTATGCGCGGTTACCCGCTGACGTGTAATGCCGGCTTTGTTCTTCGCATAATTAATGGCTTTTCGAACAACAGAATCATGTAGGTGATGGCGACAAGGCTTGCCACTATACGGGTTAGTACAAATATTGGTAGCTGGAAATACATACATCCACGCCTGTGTTTTGAATGCGCTTGGGTATTTTCGATCTATTGCGTGGGGTAAAGATGGGCCAAGTCCCTGCGCATTATCTTGTCGCTGAACCTTCAAACTGTACTCTATTGCTAGGTGCAAATTATCAACTGCGCTATGACTTAACAGTGTTTGCCGGTCTTTTTTACCTTTGCCGTCGCGTACGGTGAGGCACAACCTGTGAAAATCAACATCTTGTACCCTTAATCGCAAACACTCAGCGACCCGTAGCCCGCTGCCATATAATAGTGAAATAATCAGATGGTTGCGGCCCTCCAGCTGAGAAAGTATTGCGTATACCTGATCAGGCCGCAATACGGTGGGAAGCTGTCTTTGCTTCTGGGCTAACGAGAATCCGAGTTCGCCAAGCTCTTTTTTTAATATTTTATGATAAAGAAATACAAGAGCATTCAAGGCGACCTTCTGGGTATTTACGGCAACACGCCGATCATTTGCCAGCCAAGAAAGGTAATCCTTTACTTGCTCTGAGCCCAATAACTGCGGGTGCTGCTTTTTATGAAATAAAATAAATTGCCGTATCCAATACAAATAAGATTTCTCAGTGCGTATGCTATAACCGCGTAATCGAATTTCTTGTCGAATCATCTCTAAAAAAGGGCTGCGTGACATGTAAAGCCTCTTTCCTTGGCTGTTGTTATATACAGGTGTATCGAAAGGTATAGTAAATAAGCGCACGGTTTGCAAACATTACGGCTCGAGTTTCTATTTTCAATAATAAAAAAATCCTTTATAGTCATAAGCTTAACCAGATCGGAAGGTGAGATAATAGGGCCAATGGCTGCAGGATAACGCGCAAGCACACTTAGGCTCCTTCCTATTTTTTATAAATACAGAAAAAGTTGAGACTAATCAGTTAGTTGTTTTTTACTCCTAAACAGTTTCTAGGAGTGATAACGTGCTAGCTTGATATACAAATGTTAGGCGCCTTACTGAAGTAGGAGGAAATATGTCAGATTGTGGTTGTGGGGCAGAACAAGCGGAGAGTCTGGAAAAGAAAACTCTCATCATTCTGTTATCTATCAATGCATTTATGTTTGTTACTGAATTAACGCTGGGCTGGTTGGCGCAATCTACCGGGCTTATCGCTGACTCGCTAGATATGCTAGCTGATGCTACTGTCTATGGTCTGTCACTATATGCAGTTGGGAAAGGAGTCGTGAAGCAAGCAAAGGCGGCTAGAGTGAGCGGTTACCTACAAATAATTTTGGGGCTTGGCGTTTTATTCGAAGTGATCAGGCGTATGTTTTTTGGCAGTGAACCTCAAAGCACTCTTATCATTGTTGTCGGTGCGGTTGCCCTCCTGGCAAACATCATTTGTTTAATTCTCATTTCCAAGCACAAAGATAGCGGCGTACACATGCGCGCTTCGTGGATATTTTCAACAAATGATGTCATTGCCAACTTGGGGGTAATTATATCTGGTGTTCTTGTTGCCATCGTTGGCAGTCGCTATCCCGACCTAATTGTGGGAACAATAATATCAATCGTGGTGATTCGTGGCGGTATAAAAATACTACAAGATGCGGACCAAACTCAGAAATCTGGAAATCGCGCCTAACAAAGCGCTGCAGAGGGACGGCCAACGCTATGCACCTTTGTGCTGGTCGCTGCGCTCCCATTTTCGCACAAAGGTGCATAGCATTGTCCGCCCCTGAGCGCGGCGTTAAGCATCAAGCAAAGAGGGCGGGAGCATTGAGTAACGAGCAGCGACTTGAGCTTTG
>NZ_CAXAUC010000015.1:0-80869 GCF_963972205.1 uncultured Gilvimarinus sp.
TTCCTACAGGGGACTTTCACCCCATTAGTTCATGCCCATGCTGGGCGTACACAAATCAGTACAGCCGACCGCTAACGCGTCGGCTGATTGAAGCGTTAGATGTCCAAGTTACCCATGAAAAGTAAGCACCCAGTATAATTATATGGACTTCCCACGATATTGAGGACGGTTTTATGATTGATAATAAACTGCCCAAGTGGAGGGCTATGGACAAGCAATACGATGATGAACCTCGCAAAGAGGCTATTTAACGATTTGACAACTTCGGCGCGTTCAAGATTGGGTTGCGAAGGGTGTTGGTGTCAATCGGCGGCCATACTATGGTTTTATACTCCTTACTCTAGTCGCTTCACTGCGAAATGAAATGTGCTTAATCTGATGCTGAGTTTTGCTGTATCATGCGATTTTTGGGTTTTTTCAATCTTATCGTGGCTTCGCAGTAGTAGTTAATTGGTTGGGTTACTTAAAATACTATGCGCTTATACAATAAACAGGTAAGCGCGCAAGGAGAATCTTTTGGCGTTTTTGAAAAACTTGGGACTTTTATGTGTTTTGGCTTGCAGTATGGTTGGCTGCGAGAAGGGCGTTGATGAGAAGCCGAAGAGTGAGTCGAACATTGCTAAGCCTTATGTCGCACCGGATTCGGGCTATATAAAGAACCCGTTGTTTGTTGCGAGCGACAGTGGTGAGATGGCTGATTGGAAGCTTTTTCAGCACGCCAGTAATACTTCTTATCGTGTTAGTGTCGATGATAGCGTCTTGGCGCTTACCAGAGTCGGCGTTGAGCCGTGGGGAAAAATAAGCCAGCGGTACCGTAAAAAAGATATCGAGCCGCTGCTGGGTAAAACGCTGGAGTTCTCGGTGGATGTGAAGGCCGAGTATACAGAAGAGTATGGTGAGCCGATGGAACCGCCTTCTGTAGCCGTAAAAATTCGAGGCTTAAGAAAGGGCACCCCTGCCATGATGGGCAGTTCAAACTTATTCTTTAAAAGTGAGCCGATAGTGGAGACGTCGGGTCTGGCTCAGTGGCATCGGTACCATGTTAAATTTAATGTGCCGGAACCAAAAGAGGCCCAAGTGGTGGAAGTAGAGATTTCGGTTGTTATGACGATGGGGGGCACCTTGTGGATGCGGGGCCCCGCATTGGTTGAGTCGCCCGCTGAGTGATTAACGTCGGCAGGCTAGCGGGCTACGCCAGCCGATGCACTGCTGACAAAGTCTGTAATATTTACATCTCTTGGGCTCGCACCGCCTCGCGAGCTAATAGCTTCGCATTACTTTTTTCAATATTCAGCAGCTGCGCTAGTGTGCGGCGGCTGGACTCGCATTCGGCACGTTCGTGCAAATGTTCATACAAATCCACCAGTTGTGCATGGGTATCACTGATTTCCGCACAAATTTTTTCGCAGTCTAAGTTTTTAAAGTCGGCCTCACGCGGGTCGCGCAAGGTGATTGGGTGGCGGTCGGTATAAGCGTAAAACCACGTGTTGAGTGGCCCCAGCGCTTCTTGTTGGCGGAAAAAAGCCAGAGTCTCGGCGAGTTTTTGCTCGTGCGTTGCAAGATAGTTTAACAACAGTTGCTCGCGCTCCGGTGCGCCGCTATCGGCGCAGTCCACCAAGTGTGCCGCTAAGCCGGTGTGAAATTGTTCAATGGCGGATAACAGTTCATCCATCGTTTTGGGTACCATTGCCATTGTGTCTCCTTAGCCTCATCAAGGCTTGCCTTTGTTTTTTGCGCATGTTCATAATTAATGTTCGTTCATAGGCTTAAGCAGGATCAGTGCCAGAGCGTTTATGGTGACGGTGAATGTGGGAGTTTCCCACCACTAGATATAGGAGCCTTTGTGTTTAGATTCAGTTTGTTTGACCGGCGATTGCCGCACTTAAGTCCGCGGCATATTGAGATTAGCTCCCGGTATGACTTTTTTTACGCAATAAATGATTTGCTGGCCGGTGTTTTATTTATCGTGGGAAGTGTGTTGTTTTTTAAAGCCGAGACAGAGTATGCCGCCACTTGGTTCTTTTTAGTTGGTTCGGTTTTGTTTACTGTGCGTCCTGCAATCCGGGTAGTTCGCAACCTTCACCTGCAGCGAGTGAATGGAGGTACCGCGTCGGTTAGCGAGGGGCCGTAAGGGTTGTTTGCGCGCTGAACTAAAATTTTGGCGTAATTCTCTGCGTAAATGTGCAGTTTTTAGTAAAACGTGATCGGCCCGTGATACTTCTGTGAGGATTCGACTGTGTGCTCCCCTGACAATGGGTTATCGGCATTATTTCTGCCGTATTCCATATTTATGTCGAACAGGGAGAACACGATGAAGAGATTATCTGCACTGGCGAGCTTAATGATACTGGCCGCCACGGGCGCTAACGGCGCTGAGTACACTGTCGAAATTCAAAACCTAACACGCAGCACGTTTTTTACCCCATTATTGGTGGCCGCGCACCCGGCAGAGAACCACTTGTTTGCCGTGGGTGGTGAGGCCTCGTTACCGCTGCAGACGATGGCTGAGGGTGGCAACATTGAGCCTTTGGTGGGCGAGATAGATGGCCTTAGTGGTATTGCTGTCGCCAACCCCGCCGGAGGGCTGTTGGCGGCCGGTGCATCTGCCACCGCCATGTTTAACAATGACGATGCCCCCGATAATAATCACCTTTCAATTGTGGCTATGTTGCTACCGACTAACGATGGTTTTGTGGGGTTGGATGCTATGTGGTTGCCTACTGAACCGGGCACCTATCAGTACATGCTTAAAGGCTACGATGCCGGCACCGAGGCCAACGATGAACTGCGTGGCAGTGGGATGCCGGGCGAGCCGGGAATGCCCGTGCCGCCACCGCTAGACCCTCAGCTGGGCAATAACGGTACCGGAATGCCCGGCGAAGCAGAGGGGTTTGTGCATATTCACCGCGGCGTGTTGGGCGATACCGACAGCGTTGCAGGCGGTAGCGATATCGACGCCACCCGCCACCGTTGGTTAAACCCCGTTGCCCGCGTCACTATCACCGTAGAGTAAGGAGACCGCTATGAACAAACAATATCTAATCGCGGGTTTGTGCGTTCTGACACTGGCTTTGGCCGGTTGCGGTAGCGACGATGACGACAGCCCTATGGGGATGACGCCTACCCCTGAGCCGATGCCTGAACCTGAATCCATGACGTTTACCTATGCGGTTAACATTACCAATATGACTCGCGGTCAGCCGTTGTCACCACTGGCCGCTATGGTTTTTGATGGCGAGTTTCAGATGGCAAAAATGGGTGAGCCGGTCAGCGTAGCGTTAGAGGTGTTAGCTGAAAGTGGCGACAATAGCCAGTTACTGGACGCCGCCATGGGCAGCGAACATGTTTATCTGGCACGCTCTGCCGAAGGCGGACCCTTGATGCCGGGTTTAAGTCAGACCATGATGCTAGAGGTAAATACGGCCACCGATTCGCCCGAGGGTATGTATATTGGGCTAGTCTCCATGCTGGCGAATACCAACGACGGTATTACTATGCTCAGCGGCAAAGACCTCGGGGGGCTGCAAGTAGATGACACCATTACCTTTGAGACCCTAAGCTACGATACCGGCACAGAGCGTAATAGCGAAAGCGCCGATACCATTATTGGTCCGGCCGCCGCCGGTGGCTTGCAAGAAGGTTTTAATGCCGAGCGCGATGATTTCGTCGACGAACTTAGGCTGCACAGTGGCGTGGTATCGTTTGATGACGGGATGGCGAGCTCGGCATTAAGCGAGGCCCAGCGCTTTGACAACCCTGTGATGCAGGTAGAGATAACGCGCATGCAGTAATCGCGGGGCTGTGGCGGTGCTTTGCGGGGCTGTCACGGCATCAGTTTTTGGGCTTGCGCGCCCGCGTGGTGAGTTTTGTAACATTCGCCACACGGGTGCGTCTGTTTGTTATTCACCTCTGGTTGCCATTTTGCGAGCGAGGACTGCCCATGGTCGATAATGTCCGTTTAGCCTACGTTAATAAAAAACCACCCCAGCCTCAGGCGCGCAAACGTTTTTTGGTGGTGGAGGACGAACAAGATCTGGCCGAGCTGATCCGGATGCATTTGTCTGAGCTGGATGCCGAGGTTGAGGTGTGCCACCGTGGCGACGATGCCTTACCGCTGGCGCTGCGGCAAACCTGGCACGCTATTGTGTTGGATCTATCGCTGCCGGGCATCGATGGCCTGGATATCTGTCGCGAATTGCGCAGTCAGGGCGTACTTACCCCGGTGCTTATATTAACCTCGCGCTCCACCGAGCTGGACCGAGTGTTGGGCTTAGAGCTGGGCGCCGATGACTACCTCACCAAACCCTTTAGCACGTTGGAGCTGATGGCGCGCGTCAAGGCACTGTTGCGCCGCGCCGAGCACAATAAGACCCCCGCTAACAAACCCGCGCAGGTCATCACCGTAGAGGGCTTGCATATCGATCAAGCGCAGCGCAGCGTAAGCGTTAATGGTGAGCCGGTCGAGTTAACCGCCCGAGAATTTGAACTTATGTGGTATTTTGTCTCGCACCCAGGGCGCGTGTTTCGCCGCTCGGAGTTGCTGGATGCCGTGTGGGGGTATGGCCACGATGGTTACGAGCACACCGTAAACAGCCATATTAATCGGCTGCGCGGCAAAATAGAGCACAACCCCGCCGAGCCGTACTATTTAAAAACTGTGTGGGGGGTAGGGTATAAATTTTGTGGCGAGCCGTGCGCCGAGGTGACCCCGTGAGCCGCTGGTTTAGCACGCTTTATGCGCGTATGTCGCTGGTACTTATCGTGTTGTTTGCCAGCATCGGCGTGGCCTATTTAGTGTTGGTGTACTGGAGCAGCAACCGCTACTACCAAGAGATGACCCAAAGCCTAAATCGCAGTTTAGGGATGTATATTGTCAATCGTGCGCCTTTGATTGATAGCGGTGTAGTGAACCACGCCGCCATGCAAGAGCTGGCCGAGTTGGTGATGGTGGTTAACCCCATTGTCGAGGTGTACCTAACGGATGCCTCGGGAAAAATCCTGGACCACGCTTTTCCTGAGTCCGAGCTGGTTCAGCCGCGTATTGATGTGGCGCCCATTGAAGCATGGTTGAATGATGAGCGCCCGCTGCCGATTACCGGCACCGATCCGCGCACCGGCCGAACAGACAAGGTGTTCTCGGCTTGGCCGGTTGAAGACGATGGTCAGCGCGTGGGTTATCTATATGTGGTGCTGGGCGGCAAGTTGTACCAATCGCTGCGCGACTCCTTAACCGAGAGTTACGTGTTGCGTTTAAGTTTAGGCGGGTTAATTGCCATCGTGCTTTTTGCATTGATAACCGCGGTGTTAATTTTTGCGGCGATGACCAAGCCCTTGCGCCGCCTTGCCCGTGATATGCAAAACTTTCAGCGTGTGGAGCTGAATGTCGCGCACAGTGGCGCTGCATCCGGTGATGAGATTGCCTATTTGCACGATACCTTTCACCGCATGCAAGCAAAAATTCACGATCAATTACAGCGGCTAGAGCAAACCGACCGGCTGCGGCGCGAATTAGTATCTAATGTCTCGCACGATTTGCGTACGCCTTTGGCATCGATGCAGGGTTACTTAGAGACTTTGGCCATTCGTGACGAAAAACTCAGTGACGTCGAACGCACCCGTTATTTAAAAATTGCTTACACGCACTGCCGGCGCTTAACCAAATTAGTGCAAGAGCTGTTTGAGCTAAGCAAACTGGACACCGGCCGCACTGAGCTGAGTTGCGAAACCTTTTTGTTGGCCGAGCTATTACAAGATGTTTTGCAAAAATTTGAGCTTAAAGCCAGCCAGCGCAATATTACCGTCAACGCCGATTTAGCGCGGCGCCCTTATGCGGTAACCGCCGATATTGCGTTAATGGAGCGTGTGTTTGAAAACTTAATCGATAACGCTTTATGTTACACCCCCGACGGCGGCAGTATTACCGTATCGTTAGCGGCGGGCGATAACGGTGTGGCGGTCGATGTGGCCGACACCGGCGTCGGCGTGGCCAAAGATAAACTGCCACGTATTTTTGAGCGCTATTATCAAGCCAAAGGCCAGCGATTTGCGCAGGGCGAGGGCACCGGCCTTGGGCTCGCCATTGTTAAGCGCATATTGGATTTACACCAGTGCCAAATCTCGGTGACCTCGGAGGAGGGGGCGGGCACTTGTTTTTCTTTCGAGTTGCCGCGCGCTAACGTCGGGTAAGTGGCCGCAGACCGCCCATAAAAAACCGGACGGTGGACGTCCGGTTTTGGGTTGACTTGATGCGTTGAGGCTGATGTTAAGGGTTTGGCGCCACCAGAATATCTTTCTCTGGCCCCCAGCTGCCTTGCTCTCGGTTGTACACACCAAACGAGCCGTTATCGTCCCACACGGTAGCGGCGATACCATACTGAGTGGCAAAGTTAACGTGAGCGCGTAAATATTCTAACCGGTCGGCTTGGTTGCAAATGTTCTCAGGGTGTTCGTAATCTTCGTGGGCTGCGCCAAATTCATTAACGGTTACCGGCACCTCGTTGGTTTGTGCCCAGGTGCTGGCGGTTTGGTATACGTTTTCTAGCTCGTTTTTATCTGCCGTTGTGCCCCAGCCTCGGGTGCATTGGCCGGCAAACTCCCATGGGTCGTAGGAGTGAAAGTTGGCAATAAGCTTATTGTCGGCAGGCAGCTTAATATCGGCCAAAGTATCCACCGGGGTATAGCCACTACCGGCAATCACAACCAGTCGGTCGGGGTTGTTGGCTCGGATAATATCCAGTATGCGCGGGTTTAAGTCATTGCTTTGTGCGGGCGTCATACCGTTTGGCTCGTTGAGGATCTCAAACACCAAGCGCGCCGACTTGTGCGCAAAACGCTCGGCAATCTGTGTCCAAATGGCGTCAAAGCGCTCGCGGTTGGCGGCGTTTTGGTAATCCTGCTTTAGCCAGATCTCGTGGTGGGCGTTTAACACAACGTAGTAGCCTTGGGCCAGGGCCCAGTCTACCACCTGCTCGGTACGGTCCATGCGCGATGTGTCTACCGCGTAAGGCTCGCTGGTGGCTGTGTGGTTGTCCCAGGTGGCGGGTATGCGCACGTGGCCAAAGCCTGCATCGGCAAACGCGATTAGGTAAGACTCTTGCGCCGCCGGTGCCCAGTCGCCTTCGTTGGGGTAGGCATCGAGCGTGTTGCCAAGGTTAATGCCAATGCCCATTTGCGCTACCGCCTCGTGGGGCGTGTACTGGGTCGGCTCATCGTAGTGCAACTCTAGGTAATCGAGCGCGGCGCCTGCTTGGGCAAAGTTTAGCGCTATGGTTTGTGGGCCGTCGGTCAAATACACCGCTGCTGTGCTTACATCTTGCCACTCGGGCGCTTCGCTCGCGGCCAGCTCGACCTCACTGTTGCTTATTGTTTGTCCGCCGGCCGCTAACGCCCAACGGCTACTGCTGTTGCTGGCACGTGCCCGGTAGGTCACGGTGTATAGCCCCGAGGTTTGCACATCGACCCGGTAATCTAGGGAGCTGCCGGTGTCGCTAATAGCAAGCCCGCCCGAAAGCGCATCGTCGGCCTCGGTGGTTTTGCTTTGCTCGCTGCAACTGCTGTAGTGCTCGGCCTCAAGCCGGGTAGTGGTTGTGCCGATGGTGGCCGCCACGTCTGGTGCGCACCCGCCGGCCTCAGAGCTGCTGGATGCAACACCGCTAGAAACTGAGCTACTACTAGCACTGGATGCGATGCTGCTCGACGCATCGCTAGAGGTTGAGCTGCTAGAGGCTACGCTGCTAGCGCTGGATGACGCTGTGGGGGGCTCTGACTTAGTGCCGCCGCTGCTGCCGCAAGCGGTTAACACGCTAATGCTGGCGATTAAACCGGTACGTAAAAACAGTTTCGACCACTTGGGTTCAAGCTGGGTTTGCATAGTGAGACCTGTTATTAATATGTCTATCGGCACAATGGCAGGTGCAGCGTTAAGCCGCCCCTGCCATTGTGGGTGCTAATGTTTAAGCGTAGAAGTTAGTGGGGCACATACTCCAAATAATCGTAATAGGCCCACGTGTTTTCCCAGAAGTACTCTTGTGGAAAGTACATACCAGATGCTGAGTTGTCGCCATGCCAGTGGTTGAGCATGATGCGGGTTGGATCCTGAGGCCAAGCGTACTGGGGGATTTCGTTATTGGCCACATAGCCATCGCCATTATCTTTGTACAGAGTGCGGATCACTTGCTGGTTACCCCAAGCATCGTACACATACCACTCAATTTTCCAGCTGGACCAATCAAAGCCGATGGTGACCAGATCTTGGGTGATGTTTAGGCCGTACTGCCCTAAGTCGATGTCTTGCTCCCAGCTCTCGTAGGTGCCGCCTTGGGGTTGGTAAATAACGTTAGTATGAACGACATTGCCCAAGCTTGGCAGAAACTCAATGTCAATCTCCTGCCAGGGGCGCCCGGGTGTGTCGTACCAAGAGGTATAGGTAAAAATCGAGGCTACGGTGCCGGGTGCGTTGCCGGTTTTTAAGCTGCCTTGTATTTTGCCATAACCGAGGTTTTGGTTGGTGCGTAGCTCGGCGCACTGGCCCGGTGTTACACTTAGCGTGATGCCATGGGAGCTGGGGTTGATCATGCTCGGGTCAAACGTGCAACCAAAAGGTGTGCCATTACTGCCGCTGCGGGCTTGCCAAATACTGCTGTTAAAGCCCCAGCTAAAATCATCTTTAAAATAGCCCGATTGGGCGCTGGCGTGAGTGCTCGCCAACAGTGCGATACCGGCGGTAGTCAGTGCGATAGAGCGATAAATATTCTGTAGCATCTTTGACCTCTCGTTATTATCTGTCTTAGTCTTATAGCCTGACCGGCGAGCGCCCTGTGGGAACGGACGACAGGTCTAAGCTTTGTGGGTGGCGTACCTGTACGCTGTGCTAAGCGGCAAGGTGATTGTTGTATCCGCCACAGGTTTACCATAATGCCGGCGCATGAGCGGAGCGCCCGAATGGCCGATGAATCGTGAACTTGGCGCGTCCGACTTTCGGTATTTCTAACTCGGACACCCTGGCCGCGCCCTCTGTGGGCTTGTTGATGCCGGGGTCACTACAATAAGAGACATCACTTTGAGCCACGACTCTCTGCTGTTTAATATTCACGATTTAGTTTTGGTGCTGGCGGCCTCACAGTATGTGATGCTCGCGATCTTGCTGCTGGTCACCCGGCGCAAGGGCGATATTAGCGTGTGCCTATTAGCGGCCATGTTGCTTATAACCGCCGTACAAGAACTGGATACTCTGTTTATTTGGAGCAATACGTTGCGTCAGGCCGTGCTTAACTGGCACCCCAATTTGTTGTTTTTGGGTAGTTTTAGCTACTGGCTGCAGGGGCCGTTACTGTATGGGTTTGTGGCGAGCGTGCTCTATAAGCAGCGGCCCATTCGCAAGCGCTATCTCTTGCATCTGCTGCCCGCGCTGATTGCTGGCGTCCTGTTAATCAGCCACTATTACGTTTTGCCCCGGGCCGACAAAATTGCGGCAATGGCCGATTTGGCGTTTATGTGGACGCCGTTGATGACCCACTTTATGACCGTGTGGCACTTAAGCGTACTGGCCTATGGTGGCGCTAGCTTGTGGCTGCTGTGGCACTACCGGCGCCAGCTGTTAGAGCGCTACGCCAACGTCGAGGTTAGCGAGCGGCGCTGGTTACTGTGGGTGGTGCTCGGTTTTATGTTTATCGCGCTTTGGAAGCTTACGGTGCACTTGCTGGGTGAGCGGGTGGGGGAGGGGCTATCCAATATCCTGGGTATCGCCAGCCACTATATGGCGTTTATCTTTGTTAACGCATTGGTGTTTATTAGCATCCGTTATACGCACTTGTTTGGCGGCCTAGGTGCCGAGCCCACCGGCGGCGAGCCCGAACCCTATAAACCCGAGCAAGTGACACGGGTGAGTGAGTACATGCACACCGATAAGCCCTACTTGTCAGCCGACATATCGCTCGAGTTGTTAGCCAAGCGCTTATCGTTGCCCGAGCGCACGCTGTCGCGCATTTTAAATCAGCATTTTGGCAAAAACTTTTTTGAGTTTATTAACAGTTATCGGGTGGAGCAGACTAAGCATTTATTAAAAGAGCCTGATAAACAACACTGGACGATGCTGCAAATATTGGCTGAGTCTGGTTTTACCAGCAAATCAACCTTTAACGCGATTTTTAAAAAACAGGTGGGTAAAACGCCCTCGCAATATCGCAAAGAGCAAGGTCTGTAGCGAACGTAACCCGGCAATTAAGCAATTTAACGGAGTGAGTGTGGCAAAAAGTAAAACAGCGTTTGTGTGCAACGAGTGTGGTGCCGATTTTGGTAAGTGGCAGGGTCAGTGCAGCGAGTGCGGCACCTGGAACTCTGTGGTTGAGATGAAGCTTGGCCCTGCGCCTAAAGGGGGTGCACGGGGCGCAGAATTCTCGGGTTATGCTGGCAGCACCCAAGCGCAAGTACAAACTTTGGCCGAGATTAGCTTAGAGGATTTACCGCGCCTTTCGAGTGGTACTGGTGAGTTTGACCGGGTGTTGGGGGGCGGCTTAGTGCCCGGCTCGGTGGTGTTAATTGGCGGTCATCCGGGGGCGGGTAAAAGTACGCTGTTGTTGCAAACGCTGTGTAAGCTTGCCGAGTCAACGCCCGCGCTTTACGTTACCGGTGAAGAATCGTTGCAGCAAGTGGCCATGCGCGCAAAACGCTTGGGGCTGCCCACCGATAAACTGCAAATGCTCAGCGAAACTAGCGTCGAACTTATTTGTATGAGCGCCGAAAAAGTTCGACCTAAAGTATTGGTGGTGGATTCGATTCAGGTGGTGCATTTAAGCGATATCCAATCGGCGCCCGGTTCGGTATCGCAAGTGCGCGAGGCGGCGGCTTTTTTAACCCGCTTTGCCAAGCAAACCGGCACAGTCGTTATTTTGGTGGGCCACGTGACTAAAGACGGCTCGCTGGCCGGCCCCAAAGTGCTAGAGCATATGATCGATTGCTCGATTTTATTAGAGGGCTCACACGACTCACGCTTTCGAACCCTGCGCGGTAGCAAAAACCGCTTTGGCGCGGTTAACGAATTGGGCGTATTTGCCATGACCGAGCAAGGTATGAAAGAGGTCAGCAACCCCTCGGCGATTTTCTTGCAACGCGGTGAGGATGTCTCATCCGGCTCGGTGGTGATGGTGATGTGGGAGGGCACCCGCCCGTTGCTGGTCGAGATCCAAGCGCTGGTAGACGACAGCCATTTAGGTAATCCGCGGCGGGTAGCCGTGGGGCTCGATCAAAACCGCCTATCGATGTTGCTCGCCGTATTACACCGCCACGGCGGCATCATGGTGGGTGATCAAGATGTATTCGTCAACGTCGTCGGCGGCGTACGCGTCGCTGAAACCAGCGCTGACTTGGCGTTGTTGTTGGCGATTGTATCCAGCTTTCGTGACCGCCCATTACCACGGGATCTAATGGTATTCGGCGAGGTCGGCTTGGCTGGCGAAATTCGTCCCGTACCCAGTGGTCAGGAGCGTTTGCGCGAAGCCTCTAAACACGGTTTTAAGCGCGCGATTGTGCCGGCAGGCAATGCGCCGCAAAAAACTATTCCGGGGTTTGAGGTGGTTGGTGTAAGTAATTTGACCGAAGCGCTGGAGGCGATTGATTAGGCTGTTCGAACTTGTTGAGCGTTGTCACCCCTAGGGTTCGGTGTCTATCGGGAGGGGGCGAGGATGGGCAACACGAGCAGGAATGCTACATGATATTTTGTAAACGATTACCTTTAATATTTATCTGCACCGCTCTGGCAAGTTGTGGGAGTGATGATAAGCGCGATGATTCAAGCGTGACGTTTACCTCGCTGGCCTGTCCGACCGTGCCGGGAAACTCCTCGATAAAGGAGCCCGAAACTGAAGTGATTAATGACCCTCATCGGTACCTAGAGCGCTACATGAGTGCCGATCTAAACTCCCAGGATAGTCCTCCCCATGTGGATTTTGATACTAGGACGGTACTTGCCGTGTATTCGGGTATGAAAACCTCTGGCGGCCACAGCGTGGCGATAACCGAAATCCGAGAGAGCGATGAAGCGATTACCGTAAATTACGTCGACAAAGAGCCGGGTGGGGCGTGTGGTGTGGATGGGGCGTTAACCTACCCCTATTGTTTTGTCAGTACGGCAAAAATTAATAAGCCGGTTACCTTTTCCAGTAAAACAAAAACGGTTGACTGTGATTAAGTTTTTTAAGCAATTTTAGCCACATTACTGCTGCGCTTGTGTCCGTTACACCACTCCATCACTGGCTTGCATGCCGGGGTCTGCACGGCGTTCGCTGCCCCAGCTGCGGTAGATATAACCTTTGATGGTTTCTAGCTCGTCGATGGTGACGTTTTCGGGCTCGCCACGTTCGAGTGTGTCATAGTGGAAAATATATAAACGCGAGGCAAATAGGGCAACTGGCAAAGATGATTCACCGTAGACTTCGCCGTTGTCAGCGGTATCTACTTTGACGCCGTCGCCCCAGTCTTGCCCGCTGTCGTTATTGGGGTTAAAAAAGTACACCCGCATTTCGCCGCTGGGGTCCAGTGCCACCCGTTGAATAGTAATGGCATGCCAGCCTATAAAACGAGCGGCGCTGTCGGTAACGGCAATGCCTGCTGGCTGTGGATGAATAAGCGGTTGGTTGCCGTTGTAGTAAGGGTGATAATACGCGTAAAAGTGCCGCAAAAAATCATCTAGCGCTGTGAGCTGGCCGGTTGCCACATCGACATTAATACTAAACCCCCGGCCTACCCACCAACCGTGAAACTCGGGGTTAATCCAGCGATGTGGGTCGCCCTCGCGACCAATACACAGCTGGCCCATTTGTGAGTAAACATAATCCAGATGCGGCACTAACAGTAACGATACCGGGTCGAGATCGAAAGGCAATAAACGAGTCGGGTCGTCCAGTAGTGCGCGCGATGAAATAGGTTGGCCTTCAAAGTTCATCACGATTTCATCGTCGCGCACGGCCGACGCAATAATTTGCAGTAAGTAGTCTGGGTCGTTATATGCCCAAATAGAGAGCGCTCGTGCCGATTGGCAAGTCGGGTTATTGCCTTGTCCCACGCCTAATGGCAAACCCAGCATACACAGCACGCCCTCTAATAGTCGTGTTGTTGCCGGGACTTGATTGCCAAATACCAGCTGCAAGCGGTCGTGTGACCATTCGGATAAGACTAAATGCAGTTGCCGCCACAGTGATGGCGCAACTGCGGCGCGATAAAGAATGCCGCGTTCAAGCATCATCGCCAGGCCGTAAGCGGCCTGTGCGGTGGCCGGGTGCACCGCTTGCGCGATTAACGCACGGACGAGCTCACGGTAGCACAGTAGGCTGTCGCGTCCGGTGCCAGATAAGCCGAGTGCGTCGACCAATAGGTGATCGTGTTGTTCGTTTAGGTAGCGCAAAAACATGGCGTGATATGGCGACACTAAGCCTGTGTCGTGCATGGCGCGGGCAAAGCCGGTAGCTTCGGCTTGCAGTGCGGCACTGTCAAAGTATTCGATGCGTTGTTGGTATACCTCGACACCTGGGTCTTCGCGGCACGCCTGGGTGGGGCCAAATAAACTGCTGACTAAGCGCTCGGCGCCTACACCGCTGTTACCCAAATCGACATCGGTGCGAGTGCGGCAAATGGCAATTTGGGTAATCATCTGTTTGACTGGGTCAATCTGGATCGGCCGCTGACGGAGGATGCGCCAGATTTCATCGATTAACGTATCAATGACATGTTCATACCCGATGCGGTCGGCCAAGTGACGCACCAGCATCCGTGGCAGCTCGGCTAGGCGGCCCTGAGTTTCACGTTCGGCCTCGCCGGGGGAGGAGAACAGCAGGGTTAAGTTGATCGCTAAAACCTGGGTCAGGTAATGATGTGCTTGCTCGGCCGAGATGCTTGGATGAAGATAATCGCCTTTGGCCGTTGCCAGCAGGCGCAGCTCGCTTAGGGCCTCAATGGCGAGCACGTCGGCGTTATTGCTTTGCAGCGATTGTTGGGTAAGGCTGGGTACCAAGGTGTGCGGATCGGCCCAGTCGGAGCCGGCAAAGCTGCCGGCCTCCTCTATTGTTTGGGCGCGCGACTCAAGTGCCGCTGCGCCGGCCTCGGTTAGCAAAATGCGTCGCGCGGTGTCGAACACCCGACCGACTTTACCGGGTTTGGCAAAGTCGGGGGCGCTGGCAAGCTTGGCGATGGCATCGTCCATCTGTACCAGCAAACGCTGCAATTTGTCGGACTGTGGCAATTGGCTGGTCATAGGTTAGGCTTATCGCTTATAGAGTCCGCAGCTTAGCAAGGCTTCTTCACACATAAAAGTCTAATTCTTCCTGACGCTTGAGTAAGGTGTGCATTTCTTCGGCGTCCTCACCGACAAAGTACAGCAGCCCCCAGTGGGTGCCAAAGGCAGTGCGCTTTGTGACGGTCTCCTCCATGGGGGTACTCAAATCGTGCGATTCAAAATAAGGGTGGTTTTCGGTCTCTTCGGGAATATCTAAATGGCTAACAACCCGGCGGCGTGGATAAACCCCAAAGCAACCGGCATAGCCTTTGGCATCGACAATCTCGCGGGGGAAAAACTCGCTCACTTCCTGGTCGGTGGCTTTGGGGTCAAATGCCAGCATTAGCCCCTGATAGGCGTTAAACCCGTAAACTCGTTCCAGCAGCTCAAACACTTTAAAGCCCGGCGGACGATAGGCAACTTCGCCAAAGTACATTTCGCCATCGTTTGTTAAAAAGTATTCCGGGTGGACAAAACCAAAATCGATATCAAAAACTTTAATTAGTTTTTCTATTTGCTGGCGAATTTGATCGCGATATTTTTCTAGCTCTGGTGATGCTGGCACATACACCGAGTAGCCCAGAGAAACGTATTCAGAGATATTCAAAAAAGCAATTTTGCCGTTGTGTATCCAAGCCTCTACCGCAAATTCCCAACCATCTAAGTGCGATTCTATGAGCGCAGGAAATTCTTCATCGGGAATCGTGGCTACATCGTCGGGTGTGCGAATCACCCGGTGGCCTAAGCAGCCGGCTTTATCAAATGCTTTAAAGTGGATGGGGTCGGTGGGGTCGCCATCGAGTTTTAATAGGGTTTGATTAACACGCTTTAAAAAACGTACCACGTCTTCGTGATCGTGGGCCTCTTCAAAAATACCCACCCGAATGCCACCCAGCTGTGCGCGACGTTTCATGAGTGACTTATCGCGCATCAGCATGGACTGCCCAAGCAAGCGCGGGTTGTCTAGTAATACAGAGTTAATGGCACCGGCCCATTCAACGGTTTCTTCATACAAAGGCACCGCTACATCAACGCCTTCTTCTTTAAGTTTGTTGGCAATCTCAAACGAGCGTTCATTAAGCCGTTCAAAGTTCCAGGACAAATAAGGGATGTTGTGTTGCTCGCAGTACTCCTGCGCCCAATCGGGCGCCACCACGATATAGCGACGGTCGAAGGTTGCCGCAGCCTCTACTGCATTTAGGCTCCAGCCAAGTAGAGCGATATAACCTTTATTCGGATCGATATCCATAACATCCTCGCTTTATAATCAAGTGAACTGAACGGTTGGACCATAACCGGTCACATGGGGAATACATTGGAACAGTAAAGAACTCTGTTCGCCAGACTACCCACGGTACAGGGCATTGGCTGTTACCGCAAATGAATGCGGTTTAAGCGAAGGCTATAACCTGTTTAAAGCGCCACTCTAGGGCAGTAGGCCGCTGTAGCTTTCACACGTGCTACTGCTCGAGGTCACGATCGTCATAAAGTGGCATGGTTTTGCCGGATAACGCCATAACAGTGTCAGCATGGCGTAGCGATTCTCGGCTGGTCGAAAAAATGCCTATGATGTTTTGTTTACGTGTTTCGGGTTAGGTTTAGATGTATTAGGTTAGGGTTAATTTTTTGTCAAGTGAGGGTCGATATAAAGCGTTTAAGCCTTAGTGGTGTTCCTTTTCTTCCTCTGTGCTAGGTTATTTTTGTTAGCTTGAAGTAACGCTAGGGGTTTGATATGAATAAAAATATAAACGTTGGTAAGGTGGAGTGTGTGGGGCTGGTGATTCTCGCAGCGGTGTTTATTCTGTTGTTGGTAATAGCCGATTTTACTGTGGCGATAATGCTTGTATTACCTGCGGGTATAATATTAGAGCTGATGATTTTGGTTTGTAAGGCCAATAAAGCTTCACCGTGATGGCAGGTTTGTTGCGATAAGTTGGATAGTTAAAAATAGCTTAATGTGGATGGTGGCGAGGGCGATTACCTCCTTTTTGCTTAAACGTTTTTTTAATGCTTATGATGCTCCGTCGGCCAGTTTACCTCTGGCAAATATTCAAAGCCGGGCCGGGCAAACAGAAAGCCCTGAAACAGATTAAAACCCACGGCACGCAGATACTGATATTCCGCCTCGGTTTCCACGCCCTCGGCGAGTGGCGTTAGGTTTAATTCGGCACACAGGGCTAAGGTGTGGCGGATAATGGCCTGTTTGACGGGGTGGCTATCTATATCGCTGAGTAGCTCGCGGTCTACCTTTACAATATCCGGCTGGAAGGTGGCGAGCATATTTAAGCCAGCATAACCCGCACCAAAGTCGTCCAGTGCCGTACGAAATCCACTTTGCTGATAGTAGCGGATGATATCGCGCAGGTGCGACTTGTCGCGTACGTTCTCCACCTCAGTGATTTCGAACAAAATGCGCTCAATGGGAAAGTTGTAACGGACCGCCGCGTCGAGGGTAGTGCGTATACACAGTTCGGGCCGATAAACCGCGTTGGGAAGAAAATTAATACTGACGTAACCGGTAATACCCAATTGCGCCGCAAGGGCGATTGCTTTGACACGGCAGGTTTGATCAAAGCGATAAAGATTGTGCTCGTTTACCTGCGCCATGACTTGCCCTGCAGATTCGCCGTTCAGGCCTCGCGCTAGCGCCTCGTAGCCCACCACCTTTTGTTGACTAACATCGACGATGGGTTGAAACGCCATGGAAAAATCAAAACCTAGTGCCTGCCCATGGGCGCAAGCGGCACACGTTAGTTCGCTGTAATCGCTGGGAGTTGTACCGCGTTTGGGCATAAGGTAAGTCCGCCTCCTCGTGTGCCGGTGATGAGCTGCTTTGCCATAGTGAGGCAGCTTTGCCGCGTTGACTTTAGCATGTATAGCGGCGGCCTTTTAACCCTGTGTATTGTGGGGCAGTGACACAGGCCTTAGCTGGACAGCGTCGCAGTGCATTAAGTGAAGTATGGTGGAAAGTAACAAGGTTGACCACTCTTAAGGTTTTTAACGACAGGTGCTTTACCTAGCTTTGCTAAGGTGCGGTTTTCAGGCTTACGTTAAGTGCGCAAATGTATCATCGCCGACTAACCTCGCAGCGTGCGCGATGGAGAAAATAGGTGTGAATAGCGGTTCGATCAATAAAGAGCGCGGGGAGCTGTCTGAACTGTCGCAAGAGTTGGTTCGCGGCGCGGCGAACTTGCGAGAAATGACGTCGCAAAATCGGCTAGCCATTGCCGAGTTTAAAACGTAAAAGGGTGGTTTCGTCAAAGGACGCTGAGGTTTACGGGCTTAGGTTGCGCTTGTGAGCGTTGCTTGCGTCTTTAGAGCAGCTCATGCAGCTCTCGCTCGGCGGCTTCGGCACCGATGTTTAGCTCCAGCATGCGGCGCAGGTGGCGAATGCTGGTTACATCAATCGAGGTGCAGTTAAGGCCGGTGTGGTCGCTCTCGCGGTGTGCCACTTGAGTTTGCATACAGATCTCCTGTTGCTCTGAAAGTGCAATCTCGGCGCGCACCGGGGCGTCGGGGTCGACCTCTTCGGGCAAAGCGCCCTCTACGAGTAACCCTTTTAAAGAGATATCAAACAGCTGGGCATGCCAATGAAAACCGGCCTGAGATAGGATGACCTCTGTGTGAAACGGAATACGATGAAAGTGGCGGCGCTCTGAGTCAGTCATGGGGTGATCCGTTATTGGTTTCGCCATAATTGTAGTCGATCTGCACGGCTCTTGCCGGCTGTTATAATGGCCTTTACAACAGCTAGCCTGCGACACCGCAACGAGACAAGTTATGACGCAATTACGAGTAGGCATTGATCTGGGCGGCACCAAAACCGAGATCATTGTGCTAAACAATACCAGCGAGGAGCTTTATCGCAAGCGTATTCCCACTTATCGCGATGATTATCAGCGTACCTTGGCGGACCTTGCGCTGTTGGTCAAAGAGGCCGAGGCGGCGGTGGGGGGCAGTGAGATTCCGGTGGGTTTGGGGATTCCGGGTACCGTATCGCGTAAAACCGGATTCGTTAAAAACGCTAATTCGACGTGGTTGAATGGCCAGCCGTTGCAAAAGGATATCTCCGCGCAGCTTAAACGCGATGTTCAGATCACCAACGATGCCAACTGTTTGGCGGTTTCGGAGGCGACCGACGGCGCCGGCGCCGGGTACGATTTTGTCTTTGCGGCGATTTTAGGCACCGGCTGCGGCGGCGGAGTGTGTTATCGGGCGGCGCCCTTGGCGGGGCCTAATGGTGTGGGCGGCGAATGGGGCCATAACCCGCTGCCTTGGACCCCCGAGCCGCAACTGAATGCACGGCCCTGCTATTGCGGCCGCTACGGCTGCCAAGAGACGTTTATATCGGGCACAGGGGTTGCCGAAACGTATCGCTTAGCGACAGGTGCGCGCCTGAGTGGCCCAGAGATACTGGCCGCCAGCGATAGTGGCGATACGACCGCACTGCAGGTGGTCGATGCCTATATGGAGCACCTGGCTCGTGCGTTTGCGGCGGTAATTAACGTGCTGGACCCGGATGCAATTGTGTTGGGCGGCGGCGCCTCCAATGTCAGCGCTATTTACCGTGAGCTGCCTAAAAGGCTGCCACGCTACGTATTTGGCGGCGAATGCGATACCCCGATTTTACAGGCGCAACACGGCGACTCCAGCGGCGTGCGCGGCGCCGCGTGGCTGAACCCGCTGTAGCAACCTAGGCACAAAAAAGCCCGGCAGGCGCCAACCTGTCGGGCTTTTTTGTGCCTAGCCGTATCGGTTAAAACAAGTGGGCGTTAACCCACATATGGGTGACGATACTGCCGACGTAACCCAGCGCAATTACCGGTGCCCACTTGAGATGACCGGCAAAGGTGTAGTGGCCACGGGCTTGGCCCATTAGTGCCACACCGGCGGCGGAGCCTACCGACAACAAGCTACCACCGACCCCGGCCGTGAGTGTAATCAGTAGCCACTGGCCGTGGGACATATCAGGCTCCATACTCAGCACCGCAAACATCACCGGGATGTTGTCTACCACCGAGGACATTAGCCCTAAAAACACGTTGGCGTAGGTTGGATCCCAACTGGAGTAAAGGGTGTCTGACAGCATGGCAAGGTAGCCCATATAGCCCAAACCGCCCACGCACATCACCACACCGTAAAAGAACAACAACGTGTCCCACTCGGCACGCGCGACTTTGCTGAATACGTCAAACGGGATGACGCCCCCTAAACGCTCCAGCGCGCGCGAGTCGCCGGCGCGCTCGGCACGGGCGCGTTTGCGGGCCAGTGAGCCGGGCAGGGTACGGCGTAAAAAGTAACCAAAAAACTGCAGGTAGCCAAGGCCGGTCATCATCCCCAGTACCGGCGGTAGGTTAAGCACTAGGTGGCACAGCACGGCAGTAATGATGGTAAGCACAAACAGCGAGAGGATACGCAGCGCGCCGCGTTTAAGCTCCACCTCTTCGTTGACGGTGCCGGGTTTACGGTTGGCGACAAAAAAGCTCATGATCAGTGCCGGTATGCCGTAATTGACCAGTGAGGGCACAAACAGCGCTAAGAACTCGTGAAAATCGACCAAGCCCGCCTGCCAAACCATCAAGGTGGTGATATCACCAAAGGGGCTAAATGAGCCGCCCGCGTTGGAGGCGACCACCACGTTAATGCAGCACAGGCTAATAAAGCGCGAGTCGTCACCGGCCACTTTTAAAATTACCGCGCACATCAGCATCGCGGTGGTCAAGTTGTTGGCAAACGATGAGATAAAAAAGGCGAGTATGCCGGTCAGCCAAAACAGCGTGCGTAGCTTAAAGCCCTTACGTACCATCCAGGCGCGCAGCACATCAAACAGGCGGCGCTCTTCTAGGGCGTTGATGTAGGTCATTGCTACCAGCAAAAACAGCAATAGCTCGGCGTATTCCAGCAGGGTATGGCGAAAGGCCGCTTCCGATTCGTGCGGCAGGCCCGCTTGGGTGTACACCCAGCCGATTAGCATCCAGATAATACCGGCGGCAACCAACACCGGCTTGGACTTTCGCAGGTGCAGCTTTTCTTCCAACATTACGACGATGTAAGCAATCACAAACAGAAAGATTGCGATGTAACCAACCACCGAGTGGGTTAGGTTAATCTCACCGGTTTCGGCAAGAGCTGAAGGCGATATGATGCACAAACATATCCCCAATAACGCGAGCGCGCGGGAGTATAGGTTAGACATTGTGGCTACCAGATTTTAGTTTTTGAGGGGGCGTGGTGCGCGGGCAGGGGTCTAGGCCTTCAAGTGCACCAATAACGCGCGCGTATATTACCACAGTGTTTCACCGAGAACAGCGGGCAAAGCCGTTAGCGGCGGGCTTTTACGGCTTGTTAAGCGATGAAAGCGCTACCATGCACAATTTAATGAATGCTCGTCGCCTCTTGCTTCTTTGCCGGCTCGTGGTTGCGCACAGTGTTGGCTAAATCACACTTTGCAAAAACTGCCGGTGCTAAGGTGAGTTCACTCACAAAAAAGACCTGTGCTGGAGTTCGCTATGTTGTTTAACCGCAAAAACCCACAAGCTGCCACCGAAACTTTGCGCCACGCCGGTGCGGGTGCGGCCCCCGTCACTCCAGCCAGCCCTTTGCCCAACAAGCGCGACAAGCGTATTGCCGACGTTCCGGTTTCTCGCCTTAGCACGCACGCTCGCTGGCAGCCCGCAGGTAATTGGAGCGGTATTTTTGATCTGGCCGTCTGGTTGCGTCTGCCTCAGGGCAGTGCCCACCCCCTGCAATTAGCGCTGCGTTATACCGATCAAAAAGGCGAGAAAACCGTGCTGGTGGATATCTGCAAGCCAGGGACTTACAAAAGTGCCCTGCTCAATGGCAGCGTAATGATTGAAGCGCAAGGCCGGGTTCGCGATATGGGTTTGTTTTTACTGGGTCTGCCGGGGGATATCCCCATGGGCCTCGAAGAGTGGCACTTCTTGCCGCAGCTTAAGCGGGCGGTATAAGCCTCGTTTGTTTGACCCCCTCCTGAATCTTCCCCTTCGTCACGACCGCCGGCGCACCCTCTAGGCGCTGGCAGGTATTTCTTTATTAGGCTGCTATACTCACCCGTAGGTCGCGCGATTAAGCGATCGATTGCCGTTTTGTAAGGGACTGCTAAACCCCGCTGGTGGTCGATATAGCCGTTAAAAACAAATGCGCGCCGGTATGAAAGGATCTAACCGGATGACTGTACGCTTTACTCGAATTTTACCGCTGCCCTTTTTATGGTTATTACTGTGCTGCCACGCCCATGCGCGCGCCGATGCCGCTGTGCCCTCAGTGCGCGTGGTACTGGGCACCAACACTCCATCGGCCTACAGCGCCGATAAAACCTCCAATAGCCTCGGCCAATCTGCCGAGCTGGTCCGCTGCGTTTTTGCCCACCTACCCTTCGAGGTCAGTTTGCATGTGCAGCCGTGGCGGCGCGTACAGCAAGAGGTGCTAACCGGTGCCTCTGATGGCTTTTTTACCGCTATGTCAGATCCGCAAGTAGATCAGTATGCGGCGCTTACGGACCCCCTTGTGCTAGAGAAGTGGTATTGGTTTAGTCGCTCCGATACGCCGCGCGATGCCAACCCAGTCAGGTTGCGCAGCGGCACCATACTCGGCAGTCAGCAACAGCTGTGGTACGAGCTCAATGGTCACTCCAGCACCTTATCGGCACAAGATTTACCCCAGCTTATTAAACTGCTGCTCGCCGGCCGTATCGACGTGATTCTCGCCGATCGCGAACACTTTATTGAAGCTGCCAGCGCTTTGGGCGTGACGGCTGAGCGCTATCAGGCACAGTTTTTTCGCTATGTGCCTCTGGGGGTTTACCTCGGGCGGGAGTTTCTTGCCGATAACGCCGACTTTATTGCGCACTTTAATCAAAAAATACCCTTATGCGTTCCCGAAGGGTTTGCGTTGAACCCCCTTGAAGAGGCCATCATTCGCCAGCGTGTTGAGCCGGTAGTAAACCGCTGGTTAGCGTCGCCAGCACTGGCAGGGGTACTGGCTGAGTACAATCAAAAGCGAGCTCGTTTAACCGACTCGCATATTCAGCAGCGCGACCATTTTTGGCGCGAGGCATACCGCCGGGCAGATACCGAATCGCTCGATGACATGCTGGCGCCGACATTGATGGCTGAGCTGGCACAGTGGTACGGCGAGGATGCCACGGGGTATATCAGTGAAATTATCATTACCGGTGCGCGGGGGCTTAACCTTGCCGCAGTGCCTTATAGCTCGGACTACTGGCAGGGGGACGAAGCAAAGTTTCGCCAAGCTGTGGTGCAGCCGGCCGGGCAGTGGTTTTTTGACGAGGTTGTGTTTGATAGTTCCACCCATCGCTTTCAGGTGCAGGTAAGTCTGCCCGTTATGGTTGCGGAGGCCGTCGCCGGAGTTATTACGGTAGGAGTTGATATCGAGCGGGTGTTACACGAGGTCGATGGCTAAGCTGTTAGCGGTCGCGAGATGGTCCCATTAAGGCGGCCATTTTGTAAACTTTTCACTTGGCTCTGTTTTTTACGTCGTTATTTGTCTAATTCACCCGCGATAGCGGGGATTTAAATCGGCCCCAATTTTGCTCTGTAGTTAACACGGTAATGGACTAAACCTTCACAACAGAGCGTACTATGACGGATAAAACTCATAAACCCACAGTCATTATTACCGGCTGCGCCGGCAACTTGGGCAGCAGCTTAGTAGCCACGTTAAAGCAAGGTTACACAGTGATTGGCCTCGACCAAGATGAGTCGCCGTTAGCCGACGCAAGCTTCCAGGTGGATTTGACCTCGGCCGACTCGGTGCAGCTCGCCCTCGAGCGATTTGCCCGAGAGTACGGGCACGAGGTCGCCGCTGTCATTCATTTAGCCGCTTACTTTGATTTCTCGGGCGAGAAATCGCCGCTCTACGATGCCGTGAACGTCCAAGGGACTAAGCATTTATTGCAAGCACTTAAAGATTTCACGGTCGAGCGCTTTGTGTATTCAGGCACAATGCTGGTACATAAACCCGGTGTGCCGGGGCAAAAGATCACCGAGCAAACCCCCATCGCACCCGGCTGGGCTTATCCCGAATCTAAAGCGGAGACAGAAACGGTCATTGCCGAGCACGCCAGCATGCCTTATAGCTTGCTACATCTGGCCGGTCTGTACGATGAGCAAACCGCTGTGCCTACGTTGTCCCACCAGATAGCGCGTATTTATGAGGACAGTTTAAAAAGTCATGTGTACGCCGGCAACGTCGGTGCGGGCCAAGCGTTTATTCACCGCGATGACTTAATGGCGCTATTTGCCCAAGTGATCGAGAAACGCAACGACTTACCGCGCGAGCACGTCTTGCTCGCCGGCGAAGAACACACCGTTAGTTACGAGGCGCTGCAAAATCACATAGGTGCACTTTTACATGGTGAGGACAGTTGGTATACCCGCTCGGTGCCCGAGGGGATAGCAAAAGCGGGTGCTTGGTTAGAGGCGCGGTCAGAGCCGGTGGTGCCAGATGATTTTGACAAAGGCGAGAAGCCTTTTATTCGCGCCTTTATGATCGACATGGCCTCCGATCACTATGAGCTGGATTGCACCAAAGCCAGGCAAGAGCTTGATTGGCAGGCACAAAAAAATGTATACGATGAGCTGGAAGTTTTAGTAAAAAACCTAAAGGCAAACCCGCTCGAATGGTACAAAGCAAACGGTATAACGCCTCCCGACTGGATGACCTCGGCGGCGCAAAAAAAGCAAAACCCCGATACGCTGTTAAATAACTATCACGACTATATTGCGCGCGCCCACTACCAAAACCTGTGGGCGCCTTTTTTGACCATTGCACTGGGGGCCTGGTTGGTTACCTCCCCCGAGGCGATGGGATATGGCGATTCGCCCCTAGCCATTAGTGATCGTATTAGCGGTGCATTGTTAGGCTTGTTTGGCACCTTGGCGATTAGCTGGCGTATGCGACTGGTACGCTGGGCCAGTGTGTTGGTGGGGTTGTGGCTGATGTTCGCGCCTTTAGTATTCTGGACGCCCAGTGCCGCCGCGTATTTAAATGGCACGGTTATCGGTATGTTGGTGATTGGTTTTGCCGCACTCGTACCGCCTATTGTTGGTGTGTCGCCAGCGGCCGAAATGAGCGGGCCAACGATTCCACCGGGCTGGCGTGTTAATCCATCCAGCTGGTTTCAGCGCGCGCCGATTATTGCCTTGGCCTTAGTAGGCTTTTTGATTTCTCGTTATCTAACCGCGTATCAGTTAGGGCATATTGATGGCGTATGGGAGCCATTTTTTAGCGGGCCAAACTCCCCTGACAAAAACGGTACCGAAGAGATTATTACCTCTAGTGTCTCTGAGGCGTGGCCAGTGCCCGATGCGGGGCTCGGCGCTCTTACCTACGCGTTGGAGATTTTAACCGGCTTGCTCGGTTCTACCCGACGCTGGCGCACCATGCCGTGGTTGGTGGTATTGTTCGGGTTTATGATTGTGCCGCTTGGTATTGTCTCTATCACGTTTATCATTATTCAGCCTATTGTTATTGGCACTTGGTGCACTCTGTGTCTGCTTGGCGCTCTGGCGATGTTGATTCAAATCCCCTACTCATTGGATGAGCTGATTGCCACGGGGCAGTTTTTAAAGCGTTGTAAAAAAGCCGGTAAACCCGTACTAAAAATATTCTTTGTTGGCGATACCGATGAGGGCAAGAGCACCAAGGCGCCCGACGATTTTACCCGCTCGCCTTTAACCGTTATTAAAGACATGGTCGGTGGCGGTATTACCGTGCCGTTAAGCTTGCTCGCGGCCATACTGATTGGCATCTGGTTAATGTTTACCCGCTTAACCTTAGGGCATGCCGATCAACTAGCTAACTGGGAGCATTTAATCGGCGCGTTGGTGGTTACTGTCAGTGTCTGCGCTTTTGCTGAGGTGGCAAGGCCGATGCGTTACGGATTGGTAGTGCTTGCGCTTATGCTCTTACCCGCGCCGTTTTTTGCCGGTGCTGGTATGCTGGCCTATGCAAGCTCGGGTATTTGTGCCGCCGCACTCATTGGTTTGGCGCTGGTGCCTTTGTCGGTGCGCGGAGAGTATGGCGGCTGGAACAAACTATTGCGGCGGGAGAAGGTTTATAGCGAGTCAAGCGCACCTAATAGTAACCATTGATACAGTTTTTCTTTGACGCCGCTCGGGGCCGCTAACGCCATGCGCGCCAGTTCATCACGGTATTGCTGTTGATTGGCGTTCAGGCCGCAGCGCAACAATGTGGCGGTGGCTTTGTTAGCGCCGGCGCTTTCTGAGAGCAGCGTTAACGCCCGGCTTAACCTTTGCTCAGTGGCGGTAAAATCGCTGCCCAGAGGAAAGTGCTTGAGTGAGCCGCTATCAAAACCGCTTTTCAGTGCGCTGTGTAACCGCTCTGGCGTGTTGTGGCAAAACGCCGCGGGGACTTGATAGCTCTGGGGTAATTTCCCACGGGCTTTCGCTTCGTTAAGCAATGACTCTTGAAAGCGGGAGTCGGCAATCTCAATCATCGCGGCAATCACCTCGGCATCGCTTTTTCCTCGCAAGTCAGCGACACCGTATTCGGTGACGACAATGTCGCGTAGGTGGCGAGGAATTGTGGTATGGCCGTAGTGGGTAACGATATTAGACGATAGCTTGCCGCCGCGTTGGCGTGTGGCCCGCACCGTGATTATAGAGCGCGCATTTTTTAACGCGTGAGCTTGTGCCACAAAATTATATTGTCCGCCCACACCGCTAATCACCTGGCCGTTTTCTAAGCCGTCGGATGTGACGGCACCGTCGGTGGTAGCAATCATGGCACAGTTGATAAACCGCGCGTTTTGTCGGGCTTGGCGTTTATCCTGCTCGCTGCCAAGCGCATGACCATAGGCATCGTTGATAAAGTTAACTGGCATCATCGCGATTTGCTCGCGCTTATTTTGCGGAAGCGCTTGCAGTTGTCGGTAAAACAACGGGCTGCCCATAAAAAAGCCCGCATGCAAGCAGTAGCCGTTTACTGTACGGGTAAGAATACCCGCTTCTATCAGCTCGACAAACCCTTCGACGAGCATTTCACTTAAACCGTACAGACCTTGTTTAAAAGGCCCGCTTTCACTTTTAGGCCAGCTGGCGGCGCACTGCAATTGGTGGGTGAGTTGTTTGAACTCTTGTGGTGATTGCTGGCGCAGCACGAGTGCAGCGGCAATGGCATCGCCGATGGAGCCGATACCAATTTGCAAGGTTCCGCCGTCGGGTATTAAACGGGCGCAGTGTAGCGCTATGGCATGATCGGCGTAGCTTACCGGTTGGTGCGGCGGCATAAAAAGCGCAAAGTCGTAGGCCCGCTCGTCCAGTACTAAATCTAGCTCGTCGCTTGCGCGTATAGCGGCGCCGCCTAAAAATGGCAGTTGCCGATTAACTTGCACTGCCATTAAAAAGTCGATTTCGCCACGGCTGCGTTTGTCGAGTAAGTCGACCGTTATATCGGGATTACAGCTTAAACTGTAACTCGCGCCCAATGGCTCGGACGAGCTCTCTGGGGCAACTTGTTGAGTAATAACATTCACACCGGCGCTAATCAGGTAGTCCAAAGCATCGGTGTAGTTAATGGAGGTGTAGTTCTGTTGCACAAGGTCGCAGCCGATCCAGCCTGCAGGCTGCAAAAAAAACTCGGTTACCGATATATTGTTGGGCAGGGCTTTTTCTTTTAATGCTTGGGCGTACTCAAGGCGCGGGTAACCGCCAAAAAAGCGCTTTGAGATTGGCGCTAAGAAACGCCGGCCGAGCTCATTGGGCGCCGTAGGCGTCTCAAGTGTCAGGGCGGTAAAAATATCGAGGGTTAGGCTGCTGTCTTGGCGGGCTCGCTGGTACAAAGCATTCACTAAGTGGTTGGCTTTGCCCAAACCGAGCGGTAGGCCAAGCACAATGTGCTCGCCTACTCGCTCAATTATGTCGTCAACTAGTGCGTCGGGGGTGTGGCAGTGCTTCATTATGTCTCGGAAGACCAGCCCGCGTCAGGGGTGTAACGCTCCCCGTGTTGCCCTGCTAATTTTTCTAGCTCGGCTTTAATTGCTGCGTGACCTCGGGCTTGACTGTAGTGCATGGGGCCACCACGGAAGGGCGCAAACCCGGTGCCAAAAATCATAGCGCCATCGAGTAAGTCGGCGTCGTCAATTACGCCTTCGCGCAAGCAGCCCATACAGGTGTTTAGCATAGGCAGTAGCAAACGGTCGGTTAGGTTGTCCGGCCCGGAGGCGGCGTTGTCCGACTTTTTAGGTTTGCCTTTTTCCCACACGTACAAACCTTTGCCGGTTTTTTTACCTAAATCGCCTTTGGCGACTTTGTCCGCTAGCCACTGGGGTACCGCTGGCATGGGTTGTTCGAGTCCTGCGTTAAGCATCTCGGCCACGCCCATGCAAATATCCAAACCGACCACATCGGCCAGCTCGACCGGCCCCATGGGCATGCCAAACTTCTCCGCAGCCCGGTCGATGGTTTCGGGGGCGATGCCCTCGTCCATCAGTACCATGGCTTCGAGCAGGTAGGGTGTTAGTGCACGGTTTACTAAAAAGCCAGGGGTGCCGGTCACGGGAGTGGGTAAGCGTTTAATTTGTCCGGCAAACGCCAGTGCTTTTTGGTAGGTGGCGTCACTGAGCTTGCTGTGGCGCACAATCTCTAGGAGCTGCATTTGCGATACCGGGTTAAAAAAGTGCAGCCCCACTAAACGGCTTGGGTCTTGTAGCTCTTGCTGTAAATCGTCCAGCGGAATACTCGAGGTGTTGGTGGCCAAAATTGCCCCGTCTTTTAACAGTGGCTCGACTTGGCTGTACACCTGCCGCTTGATCTCAATTTTTTCGGGCACCGCCTCAATGATTATATCCGCGTGGCGTGCGCCGTCGTGGGTTAAATCGGGAATCAAGCGATCGAGTACGGCGCGTTTGGCTGCGACACTCATGCGTTTTTTGTCGCACAGCTTGGCGGTGCGGGCCACAGCTTTACCGATGATTTCGGCTTTCATATCGAACAGGGTAACGGTTAAACCCTGCAGGGCGCACCAACCGGCAATATCGCCGCCCATGGCGCCGGCCCCGATCACGTGTACGTGTTTGGCTTTCTCTACGCTCTCGATATTACTGGCGAGTTTTTTCATTTTTTCTTGCAAAAAGAAAACCCGCACTAAGTTGCGCGAGGCGTCGGTAAGTAGCAGCTCGGAGAATGAGTCCACCTCGGCGGCCAGCATTTTTTTGGGGTCGCCATCGGCGTTTTCCCATAAATCAATGAGCTTGCCCGGGGCGGGGTAGTGTGCCGGCGGCGCTTTAGCGGCGGCTTGGTCGCGCATTTTTTTGGCAATAAACTTGCGGGCCGGGCCGGTGTTCATCAGTTTGGTTTTAAGACCTGGTTGTTTGTGCTTAAGCTTACCGGAAATGGCCGCGTCGATGGCGCCGTATACATGGCGCTCGGGCACCAGCGCATCAATAAGCCCGAGGCTTTTAGCGCGTTTATCGCGCACGGTTTTGCCGGTAAGCATCATGGTCATGGCCTCTACCGGGTCGATTAGCTTAACGCTGCGACCGGTGCCGCCAAGGCCTGGGTGTAAGCCTAGTAAGATTTCGGGAAAGCCGAAACTGGCCCCAAAAACACCCACGCGGTAATCGCACACTAATGCCAATTCTAGGCCGCCACCAAAACAGTGGCCGTGTACCACCGCGACTTTGGTAAATGGGAGTGCGGCGAAGCGGTTAGCTACCGTGTGGGCGGCCTGCAATTTGTCGCGCGCGGCATCAAGGGTGTCGATTTGGCGAAATTCTTTAATGTCGGCGCCCACGCAAAAACTACCGGCTTTGGCCGAACGCAACACCAGCGCTTTAGGCTTGTCGGCTTCAAGGGCCATTACCACTTCGTCTAGCTCTTGGAGTGCGGCTTGCGACAATACGTTGACCTCGGCGTCGGCGCAGTCGAACATTAACCAAGCGACACCATCATCGGCGACGCGCAACTGCCAGTGCTGCCACGCTGTGGCGACGTGACCACCAGCTTCACTAAATGGGCCTATGGCTTTTGCCCGGTCGCTCAGGGTTTTAAGTACTAATCCGTTCATAAGTTTCTCCTGGCTTAGAGCATTTCGATCAGCATGGCGCCAGCTTGGCCGCCGCCGATACACTGGGTGGCAATACCGCGCTTGAGGCCTTTTCGCTCCAGCGCGTTTACCAAGTGCAACACTATGCGGTTGCCGCTGGTGCCTACTGGATGACCAAGGCTGATGGCACCGCCATCAATATTAAGCCGTTCGCGGTCAAATTCACCCAATACACCGTCAATGCCAAATACACCGTGGCAAAAGTCTTTGTCGTTCCAGGCGGCAAGGCAGCCAAGCACCTGCGCGGCAAAGGCTTCGTTTAGCTCCAGCAACTCGATGTCGTCGAGGGTCATGTTGTTGCGAAGGGCCAGGCGACCAACGCTGACGGCAGGCCCCAGTCCCATAATTTCGGGCTCTAGCCCCGACCACTCGCTGTCGCGGATTACGGCTTTGGGTTTTAAGCCGTGTTTTTTAACGGCCTCTTCGGAGGCGAGAATTACCCAGGAGGCGCCGTCGGTGATTTGCGAGCTGTTGCCAGCGGTGACCTTGCCGTAGGGCCGCTCGAATACCGGCTTAAGCTTGGCTAGGTGCTCCTCTGAGCTGTCGGGGCGCACGCCGTCATCGTGGGTGTAGACGCTGCCATCGCTGGCCACCATGGGCATCACTTCGTTATCGAGCCAGCCGGCTTTTTGCGCCTCGGCCAGACGCAGATGGCTGCGCACTGCATAGGCATCGGCTTCGGCTCGGCTGATATTAAATAAGTTGGCGACTACCTCGGCAGTCTGGCCCATGTTTAACTCCACCACCGGGTCGGTCAGGCCTTTTTTAAGGCTGATCTCGGGTTTGAAGTAACCGGGCTTGAGTTTGAGTAGATGCTTGAGTTTGTCGGGTAGTGAGCGCGCTTGCCCTAGTTCGGCCAACCACTTGGTGGCGTCATCTTGCAAGATGAGTGGCGCGTGGCTAAGCGCTTCGGCGCCGCCGGCCAAAATTAAATCGTCGTTGCCCTCGCTGATGTAGCGAAACGCGGTTTCGATCGATTGCATGCCCGAGCCGCAGTTAATCTGCATAGTAAAGGCGGGCATAGTCTCGCCAAGACCCAGGCGCAACGCGGCAATACGTGCCGGGTTCATCTCGGCGGCAATCACGTTAACACAACCCAAAATGACGCGGCTGAAGTTCTCGGCGGCTACCGGCTGACGCAACAACAAAGGCCGGCCAGCCTGGACGGCTAAGTCGACCGGGGTAAAGGGGCCGGGTTTGCCCCGTGCTTTGATAAACGGGGTGCGCGCCCCGTCGACGATATAAACCGGGCGGCCGCCGTTGGTGCTGGCCTGGGTGTGCAAGCTCATAGAGGTTCCTTTTTGTTGTCCACTCACAGGGTTTCAGTATGGCAGCAAAACCATGATTATGCAGATATTGTACGCCACCTGAGTGCCCATTAGACGCTTACATTGCTGTCTTGTTTGGCGCCGTAAGGTGGTAGCGTTTGTGATAAAGGTAGCAGGATTGATGCCGATTTGGCGCCTTTGTCGGTTTGCCCGCCGGAGCGGCCCAGTGGGCGGCCTAGCTCGCTGGCACCTAAACCGGAGCTTATCTCGGGCTAAGAATATTGCAAAATTTACCAGTTACGGTGTTCTCTACAAGATTTAAGTCGCCATAGTAAGCCCGCAGCGAGGCCTGGCCGCGAGCGGCGTGCTGGCATGGTGTTTGCGAAACTGCTGGGGAAGGCATTGGCTTGTTGTGGGTTCGACTCCGCTGCACCAATGGTAACGCGTAATAGCAAACAGGAGAGCGCAATGAAAGTTCAAGATGTAATGACGCAGAAGCCTGAATATTTAGATGTTAACGCCAGTATCCGCGAAGCCGCTTTGGGGATGCGTGAGTCCGGTCGCGGTTTTACCCCGGTAGCCGATCATGAAAAAATTGTGGGTATCGTCACCGATCGCGATATTGCCCTGCGCGCCGTGGCCGAGGGTAAAAATGGCGACGATAACGTCGGCTCTATTACCAGCGGCAAAGTATTGTATTGCTACCAAGGCGATCAGTTATCGGACGTACTGCAAAACATGCAAGATCAGCAAGTGCAACGTTTGATTGTTTTGAACAACGACAAAAACAAAGATTTTGTCGGGGTGGTAAGCTTGGCGGATATTGCCAATCACTGTACAACGGACGATTTAGGCCGTCGCGTGGTTAATGCGTGCCGGCACTATCATTAATATACCGGTTAATGCTTGGGCCGCTTAGCCAGCCAGCGGTCCAAGGCGTTGGCAAAGCGCTGGCGGTCTGCTTGCGACAGCGTGGGTGATCCACCCGTGTCTATGCCACTCGAGCGCAAGTTGTCTAAAAAGTCTCGCATGTTTAACCGCGCTCGAATGTTTTCTTTGGTATAAAGCTCGCCTCGGCTATTAAGTGCCGTGGCGCCTTTGTCGATCACATCGGCGGCCAGCGGAATATCTCCGGTAATTACCAAATCGCCGCTATTCACCCGCTGATGAATCTCGTTGTCGGCCACATCAAAGCCGCGCTCAACTTGGCGGAATTGAATGTAAGGTGACTTGGGTATTTGCAGCGACTGATTGGCCACTAGGGTTACTAGCACCTGAGCACGGTTAGCCGCCTTAAAGAGAATCTCTTTCATGGCGACGGGGCAGGCGTCGGCATCGACCCAGATTTGTGTGGTAGCAAGCTCCGTCACTTATAAGTCAACTTTGCCGCGGAGCTGCTTGGTGCGCCCGCGCTGAGTTTTTTTGTCCATACGCTTTAGTTGCGAGCCGCGGGTGGGCTTGGTCGGGCGCCGCGATTTACGTTGCACACCTGCCTGTTTAACCAGCGCTTGTAAGCGCGCGAGCGCATCGTCTCGGTTTTTTTCCTGGGTGCGAAACTGCTGCGCCTTGATGACGATAACGCCTTCTTTCGTAATGCGTTGATCCGTCATCTTAAGCAGTTGCTGTTTGTAAACATCCGGTAGGCTTGAGCGGCGGATATCAAAACGCAGGTGCACGGCGCTGGAAACTTTATTGACGTTTTGGCCCCCCGCGCCTTGCGCGCGGATGGCCGTCAGCTCGATTTCCCAGTCGGCGATTTGCACATTGTTAGTAATAAATAACATGGCGCTAAAGTATCGCAACCGGGAAGTAAAAGAAAGGCCTTAACCGCGAGCTACATGCTTGGATAGTCGGTATAACCTGCAGCACTGCCGCCGTGAAAGGTGCTCGGGTCGGGCTCGTTTAGCGAAGCATTTTGGGCAAAGCGCTCGGGCAAATCCGGGTTGGCGATAAACTTAACCCCAAAGGCGACGGCGTCGGCTTTGCCTTCGGCCAGCCATTGGTTCGCCTGATCTTTTTCAAAGCCTTCGTTGGCAATATAAACTCCTCCAAACATTTGTTTTAAGTCAGGGCCCAAGCTGTCGTCCGCCTCGTGCTCTCGGCTACAAATAAACGCTAGTTGGCGTGTGCCCAGCTCGCGAGCGATATAGCCAAAGGTTTCGGCGGGGTTGTCATCGCCCATATTCTGGCCATCGCCGCGTGGCGCTAGGTGCATGCCGACCCGGCCAGCGGGCCACACCTCTAGCACGGCGTCGGTCACCTCAAGCATTAATCGCGCCCGGTTTTCGAGGCTGCCGCCGTAGCGATCGGTGCGCTGGTTGGTGCTGGTTTGTAAAAACTGATCCAGCAAGTAGCCATTGGCGCCATGAATTTCTACGCCGTCAAACCCGGCTTTTTTGGCGTTTTCGGCGCCCTGTTTAAATTGTGCGATTACCTCGGGAATTTCTTCCAGCTTGAGTGCTCGCGGGGTGACGTAATCTTTTTTCGGGCGCACTAAGCTCACGTGCCCGGCCGGTTGAATGGCGCTGGGGGCGACAGGCAATTTGCCATCCAGATAAAGAGGGTCGGATATACGTCCTACGTGCCACAATTGCAGCAGTATTTTGCCGCCCTTGGCGTGTACTGCATTGGTAATTTTTTTCCAGCCCGCCACTTGGGCCTCAGACCAAATGCCCGGTGTGTCTGGGTAACCTACGCCCATGGGGGTTACCGAGGTCGCCTCGGTTAAAATCATACCGGCGCTGGCGCGCTGGCTGTAGTACTCCAGCATTAGCTCGTTGGGCACCCGGCCTTCACTGGCGCGACAGCGGGTGAGCGGCGCCATAATAATGCGATTGGCAAGCGTTAGCTCGCCGAGGGTAATTGGATCTTGCAGGCTGGGCATGGTAGCTCTCCGTTCTGGTTGGGGCTAAAGTTCACGCGAGGCAGGTTTCTATCGGTTGCCTGATAATAGATATGGGGCGCATGCCGGTCATATCAATCCTTGACCAGCATGGTTAACGAAACTTGATTGTCGCTCTGAGCAACTTGGTGCGGCTTTATCTGTTGCGCTAAAAGGTGACGCCCAGGTAAACGTAGGCACTTTTTTTACCTGTGTCGGATTCGCCGTAGGCTAGGTAGGTGGGGCCTAGAGGGCTGTCCCAGCCCAAAAATAAGCTACCGCTGCGAATCAAATCACTGTAATCAATAGCGTCTTGATCCTGCCATGCGTTGCCCGCCTCGTAAGAGAGGCCAAAATACAGAGGCAGGTTGAGTATGCGATAGTCGTTATCGGCAATTCGATAGGTATATACAACACTTGCAAAACGTGTGTGCTGGCCAGAGATAAAATCGCTCTCATTACCTGATAAGTTTAAAAAACCGCCTAAGCTGTATGAGCCTACCAGTGACAGGGGATCGTCGTTAAATGTGCTTTGCAGTTGTAAGCGGCCGCGCAAACTGTGGCGACCAAGCGATAGCGCTTTGTTTACCTCAAGCTCGACTTGAGTGGCGTTATCTTTAGTGCCAAAAAGGCTGATGTTGCTGCGTTTAATGGCCGATAATATCTTCCAGCCGCGCACCGGAAAGCTGGCGTTATCTAGGCTGTCGTAATCGATGGTTAAGACGCCGCCTTGTTCGCGGTAGTCTACCTCCGGTTGTGCAAGTTCGGCGGCGATAATAGCGGGTAAGGTTAGGTTGCCGTCCGAGTAGGTGTAACCGGTAAAAATATCCAGGCGGTCGTACGAATCCCACCCTACGCCCGTGATCGCGCCGTATTCGTTAGAGATAACCTCGCCAAAGGATTTCCCTTCAAGGGTGTACGAGAATACATCCCGCTCGGCAAGCATTCTGCCGCTGGCGTAAAAGCCAGAGGTTCTAAGTGGCCAGTAGAGTGCGGTGTTAAAGCTTTTCTCAGTGCCGAACGCAGCGGTGGTGTACCACTCGGCGCCGTACGGTGATAGGTTAGTGCGGCGGTATGAGGCGCCCAGCTGGTAGCGACTAAAAGATTTGAGGTTGTCTTCAAACGATAGTTTAAAATCTAAATAGCCTGGGCCCCACTCTTTTTCCTCAACCACAGTATAAAGTCGGTTGCGCTCATCTTGCTCGTCTATGCTGGAGCGAGCGCGAGCGATAGTGCCTTGACCGTATAACCGCTCGATCCCTTTGCGAATCTCCCACGGCGAATAGGCACCGCCGGCGTGGATTTCCATGCGGTGCAGAATATAGTCATCGCTAAGGCGGGTGTGGTTAATCAAGGATATATCGTCAATGGTGATTTTGGCATCGCCACGTAAAGATTTCGCCGGGCTTTTGGGTACGGCACTGCCACTTATTTGCGCAATGCTGGCACTGGCCTCAAAAGCCGCTATGGTTGCATCGTAGCCTTGGTCCGCAGCGCTGGCTGCTTTGTCAAAGCTCAGCAGGGTGACCTCGGTGAGCTCGGGGTGGATAAGCACGTCTTTTTCGGTGAGTAAGTCGATTTGTTGGCGGACGTTTTCTTCAGTTAAAAAGCTGGTGAGTTGCCGCAAAATACTAAGGCCTGATTGTAGGTCGTCACGAGTCATCGCCGGTGAGCCAATGTCTACGGCAATCACCATGTCTGCCCCCATCTCTTGGGCAACGCTAATGGGTAAGTTATTGGCGATACCGCCATCGACAAGCAAGCGTCCATCGCGTTCAATGGGGCGCACCACACCGGGCAGTGACATGGAGGTTTGCAGTGCGGTGGTTAAATCGCCGCGTTTTAGTATGACTTGCTCGCCGGTTTCTATGTCGGCAGCTACGGCGCGAAAGGTGATAGGCAAGTCGTCAAAGCTTTTAAAGATAACGTGGGTGCCCATTAGCTCATCAAGCAGTGATTTCATCCCTTGCCCCTGCAGAAAACCTTGGGGCAATCTTAGGCTGTGGCCGTCAAACCCTAAACCTAATTGAATGGGGAACTCGTCAATTTGCCGCTTGCGGCGATTGGGAATTTGGCTGCGCGGTAGGTCGTCGTGGTAGCCTGCGTCCCAGTCGGCTTGTTCAAACATTTGTAGAATTTCGTTGGAGGTTTTACCACTGGCGTAGAGCGCGCCGACAAAGGCGCCAATGCTAGTGCCCACCACAATATCCACCGGGATGCCGCGCTCTTCCAAAGCGCGAATTACCCCGATATGGGCGCCACCGCGGGCGCCGCCCCCACCCAATACCAGCGCGACGCAAGGGCGGTTAAGCTCGGCGGGGCAGGGGGTGGTCGCTGCGTAACTTTGATTGGCGCCGCTGAGACAGAGCAGAAGTGCCAAAAGCATTAACGCGATTCGCTGCATAAGGGTAAAGCCTTGCCGACCAAGACAAACGTGTAGCGGTCATTAAATAACGTTAAGGGAGCAATTGCCAGTGCAGTGCTTTAATGATGGGAGTGATATTGGGTCGAGCGGAATAAAAACAAATGCGGCGGATGCCCGTTGCAAGCATCCGCCGCGCTAACGATTAAGCTTTTAACGGTTTGTATTTAACCCGCTTAGGCTGGGCGTCGTTACCCTTACGTTTGACAAAGTCTTCATGGTAATCGGTGTAGTTACCTTCAAAGAAGACCGCCTCTGAGTCGCCTTCGTACGCCAGAATATGGGTGGCAATCCGATCCAAAAACCAGCGATCGTGCGAAATAACCATCACGCAGCCGGGGAAGGCTAAAATCGCGTCTTCCAGTGCGCGCAGGGTCTCAACGTCCAGGTCGTTTGATGGTTCATCCAGCAGCAAAACGTTGGCGCCTTGCTTTAGGGTGTTGGCCAGATGCAAGCGGCCGCGCTCACCACCGGATAACTCGCCGACGCGTTTTTGCTGATCGGAGCCTTTAAAATTAAAGCGCCCCACGTACGAGCGGCTTGCTACTTCGTAGTTGCCGATGCGCAAAATATCTTGCCCGCCCGAGATTGCCTCCCACACGGTTTGTTTGTCTTGCAGGTTCTCACGGCTTTGCTCTACGTAAGCGACATTAACCGTCTCGCCTAAAGTAATGGTGCCGCTATCGGGTTGTTCGGTGCCGGCAATCATACGGAACAAGGTCGACTTACCTGCACCGTTACCGCCGACAATGCCCACCACGGCGCCTTTGGGTACGCTCATGGTTAGGTTGTCAATCAACAAGCGATCGCCATAGCCTTTGCTGACGTTTTCCAGTTCGATAACTTTATCGCCTAAACGCTCACCGGGCGGAATGTAAATCTCGTTGGTTTCGTTGCGGGTCTGAAACTCCTGGCTTTGCAGCTCGTCAAACCGTGCCAAGCGCGCTTTGCTTTTAGCCTGACGGCCTTTGGGGTTGGTGCGCACCCACTCGAGCTCGGCTTTAATGGCTTTTTGGTGCGAGGCTTCGGCTTTGGCCTCTTGCTCCAGACGCTTTTCTTTGGTTTCCAGCCAGTTCGAGTAGTTGCCCTCGTAGGGGATACCGTAGCCGCGGTCCAGCTCTAAAATCCACCCGGCGGCGTTGTCCAAAAAGTAGCGATCGTGGGTAATGGCCACCACGGTACCGTTAAAGTTTTGCAGAAACTGCTCTAACCAGTGAACACTCTCGGCATCCAGGTGGTTAGTAGGCTCGTCCAGTAACAGCATGTCGGGGCGCGATAACAGTAACCGGCACAGGGCGACACGGCGACGCTCACCACCGGATAGCTTGGTGACATCGGCATCCCATGGCGGCAGGCGCAACGCGTCGGCGGCGATTTCCAGCGTGTTGTCCAGGTTGTGGGCATCCCACGCCTGAATAATGTCTTCACAGCGCGCCTGCTTTTTGGCCAGCTCGTCAAAGTCGGCATCGGGCTCGGCGTAAGCGGTGTAAATACCCTCCAGCTCGGCCAGTGCATCCACGGCCTCGCGCATGCCGTCTTCCACATTGCCGCGTACGTCTTTTTCCGGGTCGAGCACCGGCTCTTGCGGCAGGTAGCCGATTTTAATGTCGGGCATGGGGCGGGCTTCACCGTTAAATTCGGTGTCAACGCCGGCCATAATGCGCAGCAGAGTGGATTTGCCCGAGCCGTTTAAACCCAGCACGCCGATTTTGGCGCCGGGGAAAAACGACAATGAGATGTCTTTTAGAATTTCACGCTTAGGCGGGACGACTTTGCCCACCCGATTCATGGTGTATACGTACTGTGCCATTTAGCTTGCCTCGTGCTGGCCGCCAGCGGGCGGATATGGCCGGAGTCGGCCGATTGCAGATAAACGCGCAAGTTACCGAAAGGCGCCGCTTAATTCAATCTTTTATGATCGTTAAACGATCAGCCAGGGGGCTTATTAGCTCACCGATTTGGCGCGTGTGTAGACCGCCGCCACAAACTTGTAACAATCGCTCAGTAGTCTCATGCGCACAATTACCTCTTGGAGTTTGCTATGAGAAAGAGTTTTCCTTATATCTTAGCCGCGTGTAGCACCTTGGCGCTGGTAGGTTGCGGCAGCGATGATGACGACAACATCACTGATGAGCCGGTGGTAGAAACCCCTTCTGGGTTATCGTTGGAATTTGCTGGCCGCTACAGTGCAGGTCAGTTTGATGAAAGCGCTGCGGAGATTCCCGCTTACGATGCCGACAGCCAACGCTTGTTTGTCGTGAATGCCGAAAAAGGCATGCTGGATGTACTGGACTTGTCAGACCCGGCAAACCCGAGCCTGATTGATACGATCGAAGCTGGCAGCGTACTGGCTGACGGCGAGGTGAACTCGGTAGCGGTTAAAAATGGCATCGTCGCGATCGCGATTGAAGCCGATGCAAAAACCGACAACGGTGCCGTGGCGCTATACAATGCCGATGACTTAAGTTTTATATCAAGTGTGGCTGTGGGCGCTCAGCCCGATATGCTGGTATTTACCCCAGACGGAAACTACCTACTGGCGGCCAACGAGGGGGAGCCGAACGATGATTACAGCATCGACCCAGAGGGCTCGGTTGCGGTTATTGATATCTCTGATATGGCCAACCCAGCCGCGACTCTCGCAGGGTTTACTGCCTTTAATGGCCAGCGCGATGCTCTGCGTGATCAAGGTGTTCGCGTATACGGCCCTAACGCCACGCTCGATCAAGATCTGGAACCCGAATACATCGCGGTATCGTCCGACAGCGAAACGGCTTGGGTGGTACTGCAAGAGAACAACGCCATAGCGCAGGTTGATATTACGGCGGCCAACGTACAGCGTATTATTCCGTTGGGCTACAAAGATCACGGCACCGATGGCAATGGCATTGATGCCAGCGATGAAGGCCCGGTAGAGATCACCACTTGGCCCGGTGTGCGCGGTTTGTATTTGCCGGATGCGATGGCCGCCTATGAGGTGAACGGTATGACCTACCTGGTTACCGCCAACGAAGGCGATGCCCGCGCCTGGGGTGAAGATAACGACGACTATTGGGCCGGCGACGCCAGCCAAGGTTTTGTCGAAGAATTTCGCGTTAAGCACTTAGTGCACAAAGATGGCTTTGACCGTCGCGCCGGTGACGATCTGCCGCCGCAACTGCGCCAGCTTGCCGCCGGGGCTCTGCTTAACCCAACCACCTTTAGTTACTGTGGTGCCACCGCCGGTGATCCGGGTGACTGCCGTGATGACGAAATGCTGGGGCGCTTAAACGTTACTTGGACCGAAGGTTATCGTAAAAACGCCGACGGCTCTCCGGTTATGTTTGACGCCGCCGGAAACGAGTCGGCCGACGGTGACCGTTTAATGTACGACAACCTCTACAGCTACGGCGCGCGTTCATTTACCATTTGGGATGACGAAGGTCAGCTGGTGTGGGACTCGGGCGATGCCATCGAGCAGTTTTTGGCAAGCGATGACTGCATGCTAAGCGCAACTCGCGACATTCCCTGTAAAGACTTTTTTAACAGTGCCCACGACGAGGGCGATAGTGCCGACAGCCGCAGCGACGCCAAAGGCCCCGAGCCCGAAGGCATCACTATTGGGCATGTCGGCGAGAAAACCTTTGCCTTTATAGGGCTTGAGCGTATGGGCGGTGTATTAGTCTACGACATTAGCAATCCCGATGCGCCTGCATTTCAGGATTACTTAAACACTCGGGAGGATTGGACGACTGAAGATGCCGAAAGTATTCTGGCCAGCATCGGCGATCTTGGCCCGGAGGGCTTAGTGTTTATCTCCGCCGAAGATTCACCTACTGAGGATGCATTAGTGGTGGTGGGCAATGAAGTGAGTGGCACCACGGTAATCTATAAAGTGGTACAAACGTTTGAGTAGGCCTGCGTGCTGAAATTTAAAAAGGGGTGCCGATGTAGGTCGGCACCCCTTTTTATTGCTTTAAACTGCACTCTTTAACGCGGACGCGCGCTATTTGGAGGTGTCTTTTAGTGTGGCGTAGGTTCAGTTTTCACGATAACGTTACTCGCTGGTAATAAACTTCATTGTAATCAACCGTATACAAATAAAAAATTAAGTCACTATCAGCTGCAGTCATTATGGCGTATAGTGCTGCGGTTAGCCTTTTCTTTGTATCGAGCCTACTGGCACACGCCTCTATCCTCCTTATTACACTTTTAGGTAATTTGGGTGCTTAATCAGCATTCTAATTGGTTCTTATTCGTCAGCACCTAAAGTTGATCCCTAACATCTGTGGTGGTGTTTCTTAGTTCTAGTGAGAACCGCCCGATTTAAATGTATTTCTGTGTTTTTTCAAGCAGTAATCTTCCGCGCACGTGATTCCTATGTATAAGGTGGGTGCGCCTTCTATTTCTTAATTTTTGGAGCGCCATGACGGCCACTAACGAAGAATCCCAAGCGCTACAACCTACGATAATCTCATTTGTTAAAGATTTGCCAAATGTCTGCTCGCTGGCTGGGTTGGCGTGCACGTTACTTGCGATTTATTTCAGTGTTATCGGTGTTTTTTATGCGGCCATGATTGGAATGATTTGGGCCGTTGCGTTTGACTGGGCCGATGGCCTAGTGGCTCGAAAAATGAAAGGCCGTACTGGCAGTGATCGGATTTTTGGCGGTCAGCTCGATCTTTTAATCGATATCGTTAGCTACGGCGTTACGCCGGCTATTGTCTTACTGAGTTTTAGTGATTTTAACCCCATTATGTTGCTTGCCGCGTTTGTTGTGGTCGCCGCTAGTGCCATTCGGTTGAGCTACTTTAGCACTTTTGGTTTATCTAATAAGTCAAAATACACCGGCTTAGCACTTGATAACAACAGTATCGCATTGGTTTTTGTGTTTCTGTTAGAAAGTGTCCTTCCCGCTGGAGTGTTTGCTTTCGTGCTTTGTGCCTGCGCGCTGGGGCTGGCGGTACTCAATGTCTCGCAAATAAAAACCCCCAAGCTTTCTGGTAATCCACGCAATGTATGTTTTCTTGCTGGTTACACGCTGATTATAACAGCCTTGTATTTGTGGAAACTTCTGTAGATAAAAAGTAGCACTTAATGTGTCGAAATATTTAAAGCAATTTATAGGAATTAATAAATGATTGTATATACCGTAGGGACCTTTGACTTATTGCATGTAGGTCATCTCGCATTACTTGAATACTGTAAGTCGCTGGGCAGTTCGCTGGCCGTGGGTGTGGCATCCGATCGCGTGGTAAATTCCTATAAGCCCAATGTTCCCGTTATCCCACTTGCGCAACGGATGGAGATGCTGAGCGCTCTGCGCTGTGTCGATATTGTGCGGCCCTACGATGAGTTGGAGTATGTCTCGGGTTGCCAAGAGATAAACCCCGATATCTTCGTTGTTGGGGAAGACTGGGGCCGCAAACCACACAATCTTGCCGTGGAATCTTATTTAAAGTCAGCCGGTAAGCAAATTAAGCAAGTGCAGTATAACCCGCGCACCTCTTCAAGCTCGATCAAACGCGACGTCATGTCTCAGAAGCGCCCTGTTCAGCGTCTGCACATGGCTGCTGTCTAGGTAAGCTCTTAAAGCCACAACTTAACGTTGTCTGCCAGTGATAATAGCAAGGCCATTCAAGGCGCGTAGCCTTTGGCCTCGGGTAGCATTGGTTATGCGAACAGATAGCGATCCAACGATGGTTGCGCTAAGCCGCTAGAGCCGTTTGGCAGTTGTCGATATGTGCCCTAATGATAATACCCCAAAAAATAGGCCATTCGCGCAGCTGCTAAGAGTTTTTCATCGAGCTGATTGAAGTATGTGTAAGCCGATACTGAGCTTAAGGTTGAGCCCGCCGATACAAAAGAACTGTTGTCCAGTCCATAAGCCTCGCCTTCGAATTTAATGCTAATAGCGAATTATTTTGTTGGTTCCACGGCTCCTGTAGTCTCTTAATTTTAATAGAGCTGGCGTTGGACTTACTTGGGACGTTTTCGAAAGTAAAGTCGAGGGCGGAGCTGTTCGAGCGTTCCGTGTTGAGGGTACATTCGGTTGATTCTTATGGGAGTCATACTGCAAACGCGAATCGCGGTGGGCTAAGACTGCTGTCACCAGGTGAAAAGATCGATAGTGTTAATGGGAGGGCCGCTGGTAGAGGGAGGTTGCCCAGGCGGCGGAAACGACTATGATGTCGGTTAGATTAAATACGGGAGCTTAGCATGAAAAAGAATAGGTGGTTGTTGGTCGGAGGTAGTCTGAGTTTGGTGGCCGCGTTACTGCACCTAGCCATCATTTGGGGTGGTCCCGGCTGGTACCGGGCGTTTGGCGCCGGTGAGCAAATGGCGTTGATGGCCGAGCAGGGCTCCAGTTACCCCGCGCAGATGACCGGTGTTATTGCGTTTGTGTTGGCCAGTTGGGGGCTGTACGGGTTTGCCGGTGCGGGCTTATTGCCACGCATGCCGTTTATGCGTATTGCCTTAGTGCTTATCTCGGTGGTTTACGTGTTGCGCGGCTTGTTGGGTATACCTGCCGTATTGTGGGCCGATCAACCGTACTTTGCCGAGCTTGCGCAAAATATGACGTTTATGGCGGTGTCGTCGGCGGTGTGTTTGCTGCTGGGGGTGTGCTACGCCGTTGGTACTTGGCAGGTTTGGCCGCGCATTAAAAAGCGCGGAGGCTCGGACATTCCGGTTTATTAAGCTGAAGGCGCTTATGGTTTTAGGGTTGTTGCTCCTGAGGGTTGCTAGCGCTGGCACCGGGTAAATCGGCAGGTGCTAATCGCAGTTGTCGGCACAACTTTTCTTGCTCGGTGCTGTGGTCATCGCTTGAGGCGAGGCATGCGGCCAGTCGCATTAACAGTAGCTCGGGGTTTACCTGGCCGGCGCCCGCAGAGTATGTCGCGCCAATACGTTCGCGTAAGACCAACGGCAAGCGCCATTTAATTTTTAGCTGGTTGCCGTATTGGGCTGCGTGTTTGAGAAGTGCGCTGTTTATTTCCTCGTCGGTAATCGTCTCTCCTCCCGAGTCGAGATAGAGCTGAATCGCCTCTAAAACGGCACAATCCCCGATCTTGACCAGCAACCCTGCGGTATAACAGTTGGCCACATTAAGCTTTAGGCGTTTTGCCAATAGTGCGGCGTATTCGGCAAGCTGTTGCGACTGCTCGGCAAACGTTTTGCTAAGGCTTTGTAGGGTGTTGTGGCGCAGACCGCTCGTATTGGCAAGCGCTAGCGCGAGTACCTGCGTTAGTGCCATCTCGACACCTAAGGTGGCGATGGCATCACGCAGTGTGGTTATAGCGCCGCCAGAGCGCCGCATTAAGCTGCTGTTGGCCAAGCGTATTAGTCGAGTTGTAATGGCCATATCGCTTTGCCACTGCTGCGCAAGTTCAAGTGCTGAGGGTTGGTCGGCGTGGGTGATGCTCGACAGTGCCGCCTCGGCCCCAGGCATGATGGTGAGACGGGCCAGTACACTGTCGTGCTGAGCAACAAAGGTTTCTAAGTCCGGATCGTCCGCTGTATTACGGTCGCTGTCGGGCTCAGCTTCAGGCTCCGTCAGGTATCGTTTGAGCCTTTCCATCACCGCACTAGGGTCAAATGGTTTGACGATAAATTCGTTAACTTTGTTGCGCAAGCTATCGGTCACCGTGGCGCGGTCGCCGCGCCCGGTAATCATTACGATGGGCAGCTCGCAATCTTTAGCCCGAATCGCTTTTACCAGCGTTAACCCCGATTCTTGATTGGGTAGGTTCCAGTCGCACAACAATAAATTAATGGGGTGCTGTCGCCACAAGGTTAATCCAGTAGCGACGGTTTCGGCGTGGTGAATATGTACGCGGCTGTCTAGCCCTCGCAGCAGTGTCGCTAACAGTTCCTGCATGGCGATATCGTCTTCAACCACTAATACGTGCATAGGTTTTACTCTGACGTTGGTATGGCTCGTCGATTATTTGACTGTTTCGACTAGGGCGCTGGTTGTTGTGCCTCCCGGCACCAGAGACGCTGCGCTGATTAGCGCAATCCATAGACGACGTTTCTCGTCATCTAATTTTGGTGTTTTTTCAACATAACTTAACGTCATCGCTCCGGTTGGCGTATCCACTATACGTTGAACTTGATGCTGCGCTGGATGCTCCTGACAGCCTTGGTGGTGCCACTCTAGAAGCATGTCGTCCGGCTCGGACTTAATAACATCGATCTGGTAGGACTTGCAGGTTTTGGCAAACTGTTTTTCATATACGGTTAGCATGTAGTTGCCAAATCCACCGATTTGTTCAATATGCTGACGGGCGGGGCTGGAAGAGTCAATGACAAAATAAGCGCTGGAAACCAGCTCGCTCCACTCTTTGATATCCACCCCTTCTGGGACGTACTCTCTTAGTACTTGGGTTTTACTGGCGCCTTTGTTGCCTAGTACCCACGTGCGTTCATCAAAGGTGAAATCCCAGCGTTCACTATCATCAAGTGTTACCTGTTGGTTTTTCTTGAGTTGACCAGGGCATTGGTAAGGGCTTTGTTCTTTAAGCTCTAGGTTGGTGTCGATGTTTGTGATGCGAATGAGAGCGCCGGGAAGGGCGATGCACAAGGAGTTTCGCACCGAGTAAACAGCGCTACCTTGCGCAATCATAGTGGAGTTGTTGCCTAGTAACTTGCCGTTGTTGTCGAATGCCTGCAATTTATAAGAGCCAGACAGAGTGGTGCATGCTGCCAGCGACACACTCAACGTCATTAGTAAGATTCCTTTCAACATAATATCCTCTTAAGTCTTCGGTATAAGTGTTGTCGCTAATGTTGTTGCGCCCAAGGTGAGTGAAAGCTATCGGCGAATCAGTGCTCTGAGTGTGCTACTTATTGCCCCATATTTTCGCCACTGCCCGATCTTCGCCCAGCAAGCCCACCAGTAAGCCGTAGCCGCCCGCCAAGATGAAGACGATAACGGGAAAGTAGTAGCCTGGGTCGGCGTCGGCGGGAATCAAGTACGCGGCCAGCGCGCCAAGCCCGACAAAGGTCACCCCAAAAAACAGCAAAATTTTGCGGCTGAGTGGTTTGTAGTGGTAGGGCTCGGTGCCGGATTCGAGCCCCTTTAGCAGGGGCGCAAAGATTTTACGCAGGGCAGTTTTCACGGCTCGGCTCAAGCCTCTGCTTCAATGGCGTTTTTGTAACCATCGGCATCCAGTGCGTCGTCCAGCTCGGATAAGTCGCTAGGTTTAACTTTAAAAAACCAGCCGTCATCGTAGGGCGATTCGTTGACTTGCTCGGGCGAGTCTTCCAGCGCTTCGTTGACGGCGATGACTTCACCGCTCACCGGTGAGTAGATGTCAGAGGCGGCTTTTACCGATTCAACCACGCCGGCTTCTTCTCCGGCGGTTACGGTAGCGCCGACTTCTGGCGTCTCGACGTAAACCACATCACCCAGACTGTCTTGGGCGTGATCGCTAATGCCGATAGTAACGGTACCGTCTTCTTCGACACGAGCCCACTCGTGGCTGGGCAGGTATTTTAGTTCGTTGCGAATATCGCTCATGGTTGTGTCCTTAAATAAAAAGTAGGCTCAAAAAGTGTAGACGTTAGTGTGCGGTTTGCCGCTAAACAAGCGCATTGCCGTGGCGAACAAAGCAAGGCTTTACCACCTCAACGGCGACTGATTTGTTGCGTAAGTTGACCTCGGCACTGTCGCCAATGGCACTGGGTACGCGGGCCAGCGCGACTGAAAAACCCAACGTGGGCGAAAAAGAGCCGCTGGTAATAATGCCAGAGGCGTCGTTGCCGACCACGTTAACGCTTTGTCCGGCGCGCAGTACGCCGCGTTCACGCATTACCAGACCCACCAGCTTGGTGGCGGGGCCGCCGTTGGCGCGAATCGTCTCGATCGGTTCGCGGCCGATAAAATCGCGCTCCGGGTCTTCCAGAGCTACAGTCCAGCTCATGTTGGCTACCAGCGGTGAGGTGGTATCGTCCATTTCGTGGCCGTAAAGGTTCATACCCGCCTCTAGACGCAAGGTGTCGCGTGCGCCCAGGCCGCAGGGGGCGACGCCGGCATCCGTCAGGGTTTGCCACAGGGCGCAGGCGTCATCGGCGCTGAGCATAATCTCTAGGCCGTCTTCACCGGTGTAGCCGGTGCGGGCGATAAACCAGCCATCGCACTCGACGCCGCAAAAGACTTTTAGGGTGCTAATAGCCTGGGCTTGTGCGTCGCTTGCGGCTTTTTGTACTTGCCCGATAGCCTCGGGGCCCTGAATCGCAATCATGGCAAGCTCGGGGCGCTCGGATACCGTTACGTCAAACGGCGCGGCGCACTCGTCCATCCACGCCAGGTCTTTGTCGCGGGTGGCGCAGTTCACTACCACGCGGTACCAACCATCAAGGTGGTAGACGATCAAGTCGTCGATCACGCCGCCCTCATGGTTAAGCATGCCGCTGTACAAGGCTTTGCCTGATGTGTCGTCGAGTCGCGCGACATCGTTGGCCAGCAGTTTGCGAAGATAGGCGCGGGCGTCGGAGCCGGCGACATCGACAACGGTCATGTGGGATACATCAAACAGCCCCGCGTGGCGGCGCACCTGATGGTGCTCTTCGATTTGCGAGCCGTAGTTGATGGGCATATCCCAGCCGCCAAAATCCACCAGTTTGCCGCCAGCGGCTTTGTGCAGATCGTACAGTGCGGTTTTGTGTCCCATGGAATTTCCTAATGCCAGTGTGGCCTAAAGGGCGTTATTTTAGCGCGAGCAGGGGCGCTATAACCAGCCGTTGAGCGGTTTCGGTGTCATATTTCGCAGCATTTGTGCCGGTAGCGGCTGATAAGTTCCGTTTGCCGGGCACCGGAGTCGTCTTATCGGTGCGCTGGCGCGCAAAAAAGCATTTTCGTCACGCCGCCCCATGGCGACAAATGCTATGCTCAGGCTTTACCCGATTACTCAAGGAGATGGTGGTGAAAACGCTATTAAAGGTACTTGTCGTGTTACTGCTGCTGATTGTGTTGGCTGTGGCGGCGCTGTTTTTCTGGCTCGACCCCAATATCTTTAAGCCCCGAATCAAATCGCTGGCGGCCGAGCAAGGCGTCGCGCTGGAGATTGCCGGCGACATTAGTTGGCAGTTTTGGCCCAGTATCGGCATTGAGGTCGAGGATATTACTGTGGCCAGCTTAAGTGCTCCGGATGACCAGCTTGCGCACTTGCGCAGCGCGAGCTTACTGGTGGCCACCCGGCCACTGTTTGATAAACAGCTACAAGTTGAGCATCTAATTATCGACGGCGCCTCCTTGGCGTTTGAGCTCGACGAGTCTGGCGCTAGTAACTGGAGCCGTTTAGCCGACGAAGCAAAACGCAAGGCCGAGCGGGCCGGCGTTGCCGACCCAGCGCAAGTGCCTGCCGACGCGATGGCATCGGCCGACAAAGCCAAAAAAGATGCGACCCCGCCAGTTTCTAACGAGAGCCAAGAGGATGCCGGCAGCAGTGGCGGCGAGCTGCAGCTAGCGGTCGAGGCAATCAGTATTTCGGATGCCCAGGTGAGTTATAGCGATGCTGCGCTTTCGCGCACGGCTGAGTTTAGGGTAAATGCTTTAAAGCTCACTGGGTTTAACACAGAGAACCAGCCCTTCGCGCTAAGTAGCGATTGGCTGGTCAGTGTTAAAGACCCCGCAATGTTTGCCGAGCGTGAACTGCAAGTGGCGGGGGAGCTCAGTGCCGATGTGCAAATAGCCTCCGACTTATCGAAAGTGTCTATTAACAGTGGTGATGTCACACTCGATATCAGTGGGTTGGATGACGAGGCGTCGGTGAGCACCGGGTTTGAGCTTGAGATTGAAAACCCCACCGGCGAGCTAATGTTTAATGGTCACGTGGCGTTGGCGCCAGTCAATGTTAAAACATTGTTGGCAAGCTTAGGGCAGAGCGTTCCGGTAACGGCCGAGGACGACGCTTTGACCCATTTAAGCATCAACACCAACGTCTCTGGCAGCGCACGCTCGATGACCTTGGCGCCTTTAACACTGGAGTTGGACGATACCACTGTTAGCGGCGAGATGGCGGTAACCGACCTTGAGCGTATGGCGTTAGAGGTGACCTTAGCGGGGGATCGAATCAACGTCGATCATTACTTGCCGCCGCCGGTAGCAGAAAAGCCGCCAACGAATACCACTGGTAATACGCCGCCCAAAACAGACAAAACACCCGATAAACCCTCGGTTGCCAGTGGCGACGAACCATTGATACCGCTGGATGCAGTACGGGCATTAAATGCACGGGTGCGGATTGATTTGCGCGAGGCGATTGTCAGTGGTTTAACCATGCAAAACTTGCGGTTGCGCTTGAATGCCGCTGACGGCTTAGTGCAATTGACGGAGGCGAGTTTGGACGCCTACGAAGGTCAATTGCAAGCGTCGGGCAAACTGGATGGCCGTGGGTCTGCGGCGCGACTTAGTACCAAGTTCGAGATGCAAGGCTTGAATGTGACGCCACTGCTGAGCGATTTAGAGTTGGATGAAAAAATTCAGCTAAGCGGACTGATGAACCTAGACGCGACTGCCAGCAGCGTCGGCTTAACCAAGAACGAGCTAACACAAGCGGCCATTGCCGACGCTAATTTCAATGGCGCTCAGGTGACGGTTGCGCCCATTAACGTCGAAAAATATTTTTGCCAAGCGATTAGTTTGACTAAATCACTGCGCGAAAAAGACCAAGCACCCGCTGAGGGCGAAGCGACTGACGGCAAGGGCGCTAAGCAAGAGCCGCGCGCCGAGCAAGACTGGCCAGAACTGACCGAGATGCATGACTTACAGGGCCAGATTCAGTTGCGTCAGCAAGTGATCACCATAAAAAGCTTTACCGCTGGGGTTGAGCAGTTGCTGATGGGGCTAAACGGCCAGATCGATTTGGCCGGTCAGACGTTTGATCTGCGCTTGCCGCTAACGCTAGAGCAACCGTCTACGAGTGCTGAGGGTTGTACGGTTAACAGTAATTACTGGGTTAACCGCAGTCTGTCTTTGCTGCGCTGCCGTGGCTCGATCACCACACTGGCACCGGCAAAAGATTGTCGCCTCGACTCAAAAGCGTTAGAGTCGCTGCTCGGTGACTACACCAAGCAACGGCTAAAAGACGAGCTGGTGCGCAAGCTTGGCGGCGACGAGAAAAATGCCGAGGGCGATGAGGAAACCGACCCCACCAAAGCGGCCGTTAAAGGTTTGCTGAACCAGTTTTTAAACAAAGACAAAAAAGACAAAGAATGACCGATACTTTCTCGGCGGCCGTGCTCGATTGGTTTGATCAGCACGGCCGCAAGCATTTGCCTTGGCAACAAAATATCACTCCCTACCGCGTTTGGCTGTCAGAGATCATGCTGCAGCAAACTCAAGTAACGACGGTAATTCCATACTTTGAGCGCTTCACAAAACGTTTTCCCACGGTTGCAGATCTGGCGTCGGCGCCAGTCGATGACGTGCTGCATTTGTGGACCGGACTTGGTTACTACGCCCGAGCGCGCAACTTGCATCGCTGCGCGCAACAAGTGGTGAGCGATTTTGGGGGCGAATTTCCCGCCACAGTTGACGAGCTTTCGTCTCTGCCTGGTATTGGCGAGTCCACCGCCGGTGCCATTGTCAGTATTGCGTTTAAGCAAACCGCGACTATTTTAGATGGCAATGTTAAGCGGGTACTGGCGCGCTATCACGCCATCGATGGTTGGCCCGGTCAAAGTGGGCCGCTAAAAGCCCTGTGGCAAGTCGCGCGTCAGCACACTCCTGAGTCACGCTGTAATCACTATACGCAAGCGATGATGGATTTAGGCGCGACTGTCTGCACCCGCACTAAACCCGCATGCGACACTTGCCCCTTGGGCGATGGCTGTATCGCCCGCGCCACTGGCACCCAGTTGCAATACCCGGGCAAAAAGCCGAAAAAAGACAAACCCGTTAAGGCAACCTACTTGCTGATGTTGCGCGCCCCCAGTGGCGATTTACTGCTGCAACAGCGACCGCCGCAAGGTATTTGGGGCGGACTGTGGAGCTTTCCCGAGCTGGCGCTGGAGCGCTCAGTGACCGATTACTGCGCCGATTATTATGGCACCCCTGGCGAGATCGAGTACTGGGACAGCTATCGCCATACCTTTAGCCATTACCATTTGGACATCACCCCAGTATTGGTACAATTGCCCGAGCCAAGTGCGGGCGTCATGGCGCCGGGGCAAGCGCTCTGGTATAACGTCAGCCAGCCGCCAGCGGTGGGTTTAGCCGCACCGGTTAAGCGCCTGCTAGAGCAACTGCACGAGCTGGCGCCGCTGTCGAGTTAACGCAGTGCGAGCGTCCTTTGAGCAAACATCAGGAGATTTTATGAGCCGTACCGTCATGTGCCGCAAATACAAACAAGAGTTACCGGGCCTGGCACAGCCGCCATTTCCTGGCCCCAAAGGTCAAGATGTGTACGACAACGTCAGCCAAAAAGCGTGGCAAGAGTGGATGAGCCACCAAACCATGCTTATTAACGAAAAACAATTAAATTTAATGGATACCGGTACCCGAGTGTATCTTGGTGAACAAATGACCAAGTTTTTATCCGGTGACGACTACGATGCCGCCGAAGGCTATGTTCCGCCCACAGATGACAAATAATTTACCTCTGACCCCTTGACTCAAAGCGACTCAAACGGTTTAATACGCGCCTCTTGTGACAGCCGCTTGATTCAATAGCAGCTACAGCAAAGCCCAGATAGCTCAGTCGGTAGAGCAGTGGATTGAAAATCCTCGTGTCGGTGGTTCGATTCCGCCTCTGGGCACCATATAACTTAAAAGGCTCGTTCTTCGGAACGGGCCTTTTTTGTGTCTTTCGGTTTAGTGCCGGCGCGGTAAACCCTGCTTTATATTTGATGGGACGTTTTGGCTGTAATCGGTCAGCTTGCAATTTTAATGGCGGGTGCTTTTTTGGGGGTCGCTAACGAGCCGAAATAGGTTTTGGCTAGCTTACGGTTACTTCTGCTAACGGGTACGCGCAAACCTGTACTCATTAAACAAAAAGCGTCTTTGCCCGATAAGCACAAACGTTCTACATGGGCTTTGGCGATCCAGTGCGAGCGGTGTATTTGTAGCCCTTCCTCCGCAAATGCTTCGGCGTAATACTTTAGGCTTCCCAAAATCATGGCTTTGCCTAACGTGGTGTAGACATTCAAATAATGTAAATCCGATGAAATGGCGATTAAGTCTTGGCCGACCACTTCGGGCAAGCTGGCAAAAAATGCGTCGCGGCGTGCCTGCATTGCATCCTGCTCTGTTTGTTCGCCTGTGGGGGGCTCTGGCGGAAGCGGCGGCTCAAGCAGTGTTGGCTTGTTGAGCATGAGCGGTAAATTAACGGTTCCCCAGCCCACCAGTACCAGTGGTAGCACCTGAAAAAACTCACTGACGACTGCTTGCCAATGCCCTTGCATTGCATATCGGTCCCAGAAGCTATCGGGCGTATCGGTAGGTATCAGCTCGGGCAGCAGCACTTCTATAGCGAGGTAAAGTGGCGCCGAAATAACGGCCCCGAGCACGCCGGTTACTAGTACTAATATCCACAGTGGCCAGCGGCTAAGGTGACAGTGACGAATGACCACACTAACGAGCAATATAGCGCCTAGGGCTATGCCGATGTGCAACACCCAGAAACCTAATCGTGCGGCGAGCCCTAGGCCTTGAGAGGCTTCGGGCTCGACAAGGGTGAAGAGCACCGTCAGAAACCCGCACACGCCCAGCAAGCTGGTACGAATGGGCGCAATACTTAAAATAGTTCGGTCGATGACTCGCATCCGCGGTTAAGTCCTTTTTGGCTGTGTTGCGACGTCTATTGTGCAAAATAATAGGTCTGTTGCACGAGTAATTACATCAACGGTTCCTATTATTCACCAGTGGTTAGGTTACCCATTCGTGGTGGCGCCGCCTGTTTTTGGCGTAAGCACTCATTAGTGTACGGCTGGTACATCATTGTAACCATTAGTGCATTGTGGCAGAACTGCCTGTGGTTTCTTATCGTATAGTCCTGCAACGTCATCCATTCTGGGGTTAGGGATAATACTCACTATGAACACTTTTATGCATCGCCCGTTGTGGGCTGTCGTTATTTTTTGTCTTGCTGTTCTGCCTGCCACGGCAGCTGACCTGATGGTCGATATTAAGGATCAGGCTACGTTAAGAACGCTCGAGAGCGCGCGAGTGATAGTAACTGATCGGGACGGTCGCCGTACCGAAGCTACCAGCAATACCCAAGGGCGCGTTAGGTTTGAGGGTTTGGCTCCTGGCTTATATGAGCTGCGCATTACGCAAGCGAATTACAACAGCGTACGGCTGCCGAGTGTGCGTGTCATAGAAGATAAGACCACACCGGTCAATGTGGCGTTGGTGGCGGTACCGAGCGGCATGGAGGAGGTGCTGATTTTAGGTAGCGGCAATACCGGCCGGTGGCTCAGTTCGGCTGGTGCAACGGAGCTTGATCGCGAGGCGCTGCGCAGTTCGGCCGGTAGTGGAGGGGATGTGTTACGGGCGCTGGATGGTTTGCCTGGGTTGTTCTCCGATGGCGAATATTCAAGCTTTACCGTGCGAGGTAACGGCCCACGGGATAACCAAATTTTAGTGGACGGTGTGCCCTTTGATAATGTGGTGCATTTTAGTGATAACTTTGGTGAATTAGAGGATGTAGAAGGCGGCGGGCGCTATAGCGTGTTTGCGCCTAACACGATCGGTAAAGCGGATTTTCAGCCAGGTGGCTGGTCCGCCGCTTACGGCGGACGTGCCGGTTCTTTATTGCAGTTGGAGGTCGCCGAGGGTAACCCCGAGACGCCATCTTACAGTGCGAGAATAGACATTGCCGGGCTTGAGGTTGGCTACGATGGGCCGACGGGGGTACTGGATAACACCAGCATGCTGTTTTCGGCGCGGCAGCTTAACTTTGGTCGTCTGTTTGAGATGGTAGGTTTGGACGACGTAGGCGAGCCAGAGCTGACCGATATAATTTTAAAAACCACAACGCGCTTTGACAGTGGCGGCACGTTTAACTTTCTCGCCATACACGCACCCGAAGAGTACAACCGCGACATCGACCATGTGTTGGCGTCGGATGAAGATAAACCGGGTACTTATGAAGATGTAGACTTGGTGTCCCAAACGGCCGACAACACCTTGGTGTCACTGCGTTGGCAGCATCTGTTGGGCGAGAGCGCCGATTTAACCAATAGTTTATATTATCGTCATTACGGTGAAGAGTCACAAAGCGGTGAGGCCTATCCGGATCTAGTTCCACTGGATACGCCAGCGTCTGAGGTGCCGCAGCGGTTCCCCATAATTACCTCCCAGCGCGATGAGTCAGAAATTGGCTGGCGCCTTGATTTTGGTTACGACAACATTTTTGGGCGCTTTAGCGCCGGGGTGCGAGTTTTACAGTTGGACTTGGATCTTTCCCTCGCGCTGGATGATGACTGGATTCGCTATGAGTACGATCAATCCGATTTTCGCCCGTCGTCCGAGCAAAAATATATCGTGCTAACACCTGAATCACTCAATTCTGCCTATGCCGATAAGTCGGTGCAGTACGCGGGGTACCTTGAGCAAAGCTTTGCACTAGGACCGTTAGATTTGCGCGCCGGGCTGCGCTTTGATGCCGACGAGCTAACTGGGCACGATGCTGTCTCGCCTCGACTGGGAACATCGTGGCCTGTGGGTGAATCGGTTACGTTAACCGCGACCGCCGGACGTTACTTACAGGCGCCACGCATTGATGAGTTGGCTATTGATTCCGCCAATACCAATCTCGATTACGAAAAAATAGATCAGCTAACGGTAGGTATGAGTTACCGTTACAGCGATAACATCGAGATTTTTATCGAGCCTTACTATCAAGTCATTAGCGATCGAATCGTTCAGCTCGATGGAGTCAATCAAACCTACGGTAATATCGGCGAGGGCACCTCGTTTGGGGTAGATACGGCGATAACCCGCTACTTTGCTAATGGCTGGTCGGCCAGTGCCACGTACTCGTACAACGACGCCGTTTATAAAGACTCGGCACAAGGCGAAGAATACGATGCCGATTACAATCGCCCTCACGCGTTTGGTTTGGGTGGCGTGTGGGAGATCAACCAACGCTGGAAAGTTTCCAGCCGGGTGAAATGGGCCTCGGGCCGGCCGTTTGGTGATTTTATTGTCAACGATAACGTATTGGGTGACGGTGAACCACTGCGCTATAGCAAAGAGACCATTAGCAATAATACCGAACGCTATGACAGCTATAGCTCCGTGAATATTCGGGTCGATTACCGCCGCGACATAGGTCCGATGGATGTGATTGCTTTTGTCGATATCATTAATGTGTTGGGGGCCGAGAATCCCAACAACAGCGAGTTTAACGAACGCACAGGTGAGGATACACCCGAAGAGGGCTCAATGTTGCCATTGTTGGGGCTGCGCTTTGAATGGTAGAGCATAGACTTAGCAGGATTTCCCTTTTTGGCGCTGTTTTCTGCCTTAAAGTTGCGTAGCTACACCCCTTTGGGGGCGTAGCTATTTTTCTAAGAGCCAACCTGTTTAGTCATTAACTTGTTCAAGTACCACCAACGTTTGCCCTGGTTTAACGCCGCCGCCAGGGCTTTTTAGCAGCTGTTTAACACGGCCTGCGATGGGTGCGGTGATGTTGATCTCCATTTTCATGGACTCTAACACCAGTAGAGTTTGTCCGGCGTCTACTTCGTCGCCGACCTCGACGTTTAATTGCCAAACACTGCCAGACACTGAGCTGTCTACCGGCGTGTCGCCTTCGGCAAGGTCGAGCTCGTCTTCGCTATCGGTTTGCTCGATGGGGGTGAAGTTAAATTGTCCGTCGCGGTGCCAGCGTGCCAGCTCCGCGTCAAACGCCTGTTGTCGGGCGGCGTTAAAGGTTTCGATCTCGGCGCTGGCTGCGGCAATGTTTGCCTCGTAGTCGGCCAAACTAAACTCGGTGTGCTCGATGGTGAGCGGGTATTGTCCGCGCGGAAAGTCTTGGCGAATTTGTTTTAGCTCATCACGGCTTACAGGGTAAAATTTCACTTGATCAAAAAAGCGCAATAGCCAAGGCTGTTCGAACTCTTTGGTGGTTCGGTAACGGTTCCACATTTGCAGTGTGCGGCCGACAAACTGATAGCCGCCCGGGCCCTCCATGCCGTACACGCACATATAGGCGCCGCCGATGCCAACTGAGTTTTCGGCGGTCCAGGTGCGGGCGGGGTTGTACTTGGTGGTAACCAGGCGATGGCGTGGATCCATGGGGGTGGCGACCGGTGCCCCGAGGTAAACGTCGCCTAACCCCATCACCAAGTACGATGCATCAAAGACGATTTTTTTAACGTCGTCGATGCTGTCTAAGCCGTTAATACGGCGAATAAACTCTAGGTTAGACGGGCACCAAGGCGCGCCGGGGCGCACGCTTTGCTGGTATTTTTCAATCGCGAGCTGGCAAGCTTCGTCATCCCATGACAGCGGGATATGCACGATACGCGATGGCACGCTTAAGTTGGCGATTTGTGTCGCCAGGTAATGCTCACCTTTTTGCAGGTGCGTTAGTAGCATGTCTAGCGAAAGTGCCTGGCTGTTGTAGTGAATTTGCAGCGAGCGAATCCCCGGGGTGAGTTCACGCATACCTTCCAAAGCATTTTCTTGCAGCCACTGCATCAATGCATGAGCGCGAAAACGCAGACGAATATCCAGTTGCAACGGGCCGTACTCGACCAATAAAAAGTGATCGCCCGCGGTGCGGTAGCGTACTTGCTCGCCGACTTCATCGGCATTGAGCTCGCCAACGATAGGGGTGGGCAGCTCATCAATGGTTACGGTTTTTCCAAGTTCTAACGGCGTAGAGATTAGTGCATCGATACTATTTTGTTGTTCAGCTTCAATACTAACGGCCTGGGCAACGGTTACGGGCGAAAAACGGATCGTATCACCGGCGCGCAACTGCCCCAGCTTCCATAAATCTGCACTAATAACCGTAGCGGGGCAAACAAAGCCACCCAGCGATGGGCCGTCGGGGCCGAGAATAACCGGCATGTCGCCGGTAAAGTCGACGGTGCCAAAAGCATAGGCATTGTCGTGAATGTTGGACGGGTGCATGCCCGCCTCGCCACCGGTGGTGCGTGCCCACTCGGGTTTGGGGCCATTCAGGCGCACACCGGTACGGCTGGAGTTATAGTGTACTTCCCAGTCGGTGGTAAAAAAGGTGTCGATGTCGCCTGGGGTAAAAAACTCTGGTGCGCCGTGGGGGCCGTAAATAACGCGCAGCTCCCAATGGTTGTCGATCGCGGGCTTAAGCGTGGCGGGCAAGTTATTGCTTTGTTCTGTGTTGCTCGATGTAAAACATTTAAGTACATCGCCGGCGAGCAATGCCCGACCATTGTGGCCACCAAATTGGCCGAGCGTAAAGGTAGATTTAGATCCGAGATAATCGGGGCAGTCGATACCCCCGGCTACGGCGAGGTACGCACGCGCACCTTGCTCGCTAACGCGACCAAGGCTTAGAGTTTGGCCCGCCGCCACGAAAAACGGCTGCCAGCTGGCAATGGCTTTACCATCGAGTTTTGCATCAATCTCGGCGCCGGTTAATACGCACTGAGTGCTAAAACCAAACTGCAGTGTCGGACCCTGTACGGTAATTTCGAGGGCAGCGGCCTCGGCCGGGTTATTAAGCAGGCGGTTGGCGATCCGGAAACTGTAGTTGTCGAACGGGCCCGAGGGCGGTACGCCAATGTCCCAGTAGCCGCTGCGGCCGGGAAAGTCCTGAATTGTGGTTTGCGTGCCGCCACTTAAAATATCAATGCGTGCCTCAGAGAATGCACGTTCATTTAGGTAGCGCGTGGTAATTTCACCCTTAATAAAAATTGGTTCGCGTAACAGCTCCGTGACATAGTCTTTGTTAGTTTGAATGCCGTACAGTGAGCTGCCTAACAGACTGGCTTCGAGCAAATCTACGGCTTGATCCCGGTTGCTGGATTTAGCGATAACTTTGGCCAGCATTGGGTCAAAGTAGGGTGAAATCTCTAAACCGGATTCGATCCAGTGGTCGATACGCAGTACGTCGTCTGCTTTGCGAAAGGTCTCAGGCCATTTTACCTCACTTAATAACCCCGCACAGGGCTGAAAGTTTTTTACCGGATCTTCGGCATACAGCCGTACTTGGATGGCGTGCCCTTTGGGGGTAAGGGTGCTGTGCTCTTGAGCAAGGTCCGCTAGCTCGCCGGCGGCCAGACGAATCATCCAGCTGACCAAGTCAACACCCCATACCTCTTCGGTGACACCGTGCTCTACTTGAAGGCGCGTGTTTACCTCTAGAAAGTAAAACTTTTCATCCTGCGCATCGTAAATATACTCGACGGTTCCGGCACCACGGTATTGTACGGCGGCTAATAGATGTGCGGCGGTTTGGTGCATTTGTTCACGCACAACTTGTGGTAGGTTGGGGGCGGGGCACTCTTCAATGACTTTTTGATTGCGTCGCTGGCTCGAGCAGTCGCGCTCACCCAGGGCTACGGCGTGGCCTTTACCGTCACCAAAAACCTGTACTTCAATATGACGTGCCTGACCGATAAATTTCTCTAGAAATACGCGGTCATCTGAGAAGTTATTAGCCCCGAGTTGGCGAACTGCGTCAAAGCTTTCGCGCAGCTCGGATTCACTGTTGCACAGCTTCATGCCAATGCCGCCGCCGCCAGCGCTGCTTTTAAGCATAACCGGGTAGCCGATCCCGTCGGCCTGTGCGCAGGCCTCGTCCAAACTTAGTAGCAAGTCGGTGCCTGGTACCAGCGGCACCTGATTTTGTTCGGCAATTTCGCGGGCGCTGTGCTTTAACCCGAATACTTCCATCTGCTCAGGGGTAGGGCCGATAAAGGCAATCCCTGCCGCTTCGCACTTGGCGACAAAGCCTGGGTTCTCACTTAAAAAGCCGTAGCCGGGGTGAATGGCTTGCGCCCCCGTTTTTACGGTGATGGCAATAATTTGCTCTTGATCGAGATAGGTTTGGCTCGCGCTACCTTCACCTAAACTGTAGGATTCGTCCGCGTGGCTAACATGCAAGCTGCCGGCATCGGCCTCAGAGTAAACCGCAACGGATTGGATGTTCATTTGTTTTAAGGTGCGGATAATACGTACGGCAATGGCACCGCGATTGGCAATCAGTACTTTGCTAAACATGAGCTTCTCCCGCGGGTCGTCCCGGGCTGTGCGGTTGGGTAGAGGTCGTCCTCTACGGCACGTCAAATTAAAAATGTGTGTGACTAAGGTGTGGCAATCACTAATCCCAGATAATCATTTCTACCGGTGTCGGGTTGTAGCCGTTACACGGGTTGTTAAGCTGCGGGCAATTAGACATCAGCACTAGCACGTCCATGTTGGCTTGCATCTCGACGTATTTGCCGGCGCCTGAGATGCCGTCGGAAAACGTTAAACCGCCATCGGCGGTGACCGGCACATTCATAAAAAAATTGATGTTGTGGGTGATGTCCCGTTTGCTTAAACCGTATTCCGGGTGCTCGGCAATGGCCAGCATCCAGCTGTCGCGGCAGGCGTGCATGCAGCGCTTTTCTAAATCGTACCTAACGGTGTTGCTCTCGGTGGCACAGGCGCCGCCTAAGGTGTCGTGGCGGCCGCAGGTATCGGCGGTAATCTCTAGCATCGGGTTGCCGAGGTTTGAGCGCAAAACGCTGCCGGCGGTTAAGTAGACTTGGCCCTGCTCGCGAATGGTGTCCATGGCGCTGTAGCGCTCGGATGGATCATCGGCGTTAAAAAACAAGGTGTCGGCGGCTTGATTGCCTTCGACGTCTAAAATACGCAATGTTTGGCCGCGTTTTAATGGCGCTAAATAATAGTCACCGGCACCGATAACATGGCGAGCGCTGGCCGTTTTGATGTCCAGCTTACTGGCTAAAATGGTCATGGTTTCTCCTGTTAAACGCCGATGTGGTAAAGCGCATTATTGGCAAAGCCGCGTGCATTTTCGGGCCGCGCGTTGAGGCACAAATCATCACTGTTAATTTGTTCAGCTTCACCTAGCTCAATTTTAATGGGCGCGCGAGGGTATTGTGCGGAGCTATCTAACGGGTGCGGGCAGGTGTGCATCACGACTAATGTGTCCATCTCAAAGCGCAGCGTGACGGCTGCCTCCGGCTGATTGATGCTTTGGTCAAGCGCGATTGCGCCAGCCGCATCTGTCTGTACCTTGCTAAACCAGTTGAGGTTCGCGGCCAGGTCGGCGCGGCCTAGACTGTACTTGGCCAGCTCCACTAAAAAAGCATCAAAGCCATTTTGCTTCCAATCGTTGCGTTCGGTTTGATAGTCGCGTGCGCCCCAGCGCTCGGCAATATGTTGCGCGTTGCTATTAGCGCATACGGTGTCGTGCCAGCCGAATGTATCGTCGGTAACGGATGCAAAGATGCGGCCCATGTCAGAGTACAAACAGTGGCCGGCGGTTAATTTAAATGTGTGCTGACATTTTAATGTGTCCGGCGCGTTGTAGCGCTCCAGTAAATTACGCGGGTTGTAAAACAGCATGCCAAGGTTACCGGCGCCACTGGTGTCGGTCAGTCGCATGGCGGTGCCGCGTCGCACTTCCAATGACCAATGGCTGGCACCGGGTAGCGTGGTGGTGTAATCGATGGTCTTTAGCGTCATAGTGATTCTCCGCTCGCGCTGGCAGGTGAAGTGTCTGCCGGGTTAAGGGACTGTTGAATTTGATTGAGGGTGTCGCTGGGCATGTCGCCTACGGATAAATCGTAAGTAATGCGCGCGCCGTAGGCGCCGGGTGCCTGCGGGTCGTGGCGAACTTTATCGAACACCCAGAGGCGGGTGCCAAGATAAAACCCCTCGGTTAAATCGTGCGTTACCATAAAAATAGTCAGCTGATGCTCGCGCCATAAATCTAAAATAAGCGCGTGCATGTCGGCGCGAATACCTGGGTCCAGCGCCCCAAAGGGCTCATCTAAAAGCAGGATGCGCGGCTTGCGAATCAGTGCCTGGGCAATGGCGAGGCGTTGGCGCATACCGCCAGATAGCTCGTGGGGATATTTGTTTTCGGCCGCGCTTAGTCCAACCCGATCTAGCAGTTGCCGTGCTTCACTGACAAGCGCTTTCTTAGGTGTGCCAAATAATTTACCCAGCAGTGGGGATTTTTCAAACTCGCGCGCGATAATAACGTTTTGCAATACGGTTAAGTGCGGAAACACCGAGTACTGCTGAAACACAATGCCGCGGGTTTGGTCCGGCTCGGTGCCGATGGGCTGGTCATCCAGCAGTAAATCACCGCGGGTTTGCGTTTCCATGCCCAGCAGCATTTTTAAGAAGGTACTTTTACCGCAACCCGAGGTGCCGACTAAGGTGACAAACTCACCAGCCGCGACATTTTTGTTGAGGTTTTCGAGTACCGTTGTATCGCCGTAGCTTTTCCAGAGGTTTTTGATTTGCAGCATAGGTTTGTTGGCGTTGCTCATGAGTTGCTCCCCGCATGGTGCCAGCGAAACAACAAGCGGCTGGTGTTGGCCAACAACCAGTCGACCGTGAACGCCAGTAGGGTGATCCAGGCCACGTAGGGCAAAATAACATCCATAGATAAATAGCGGCGCACGAGAAAGATTCGGTAACCCAGACCATCGGTCGATGCAATACCTTCGGCGGCGATTAAAAATAACCAGCCGGCGCCCAGTGACAATCGGATGGCATTAATGAGTCGCGGTAGCAGTTGCGGGATGAGCACTCGTACCAGTATGTGCCAAGTGCTCGCGCCTAATGTTTGAGCTTTAATTAATTGTTCTTTGGGGATCTCTTGCGTGCAGCGCTGAATGTCGCGGGCAATAAAGGGCGCGACCCCAAATATAATGAGCGCCACTTTGGATAGCTCGCCCAAGCCAAAGACGATAAACAAAATCGGTAGTAGTGCCATGGGCGGTACCAGCGAGATAACCGTGAGCAGCGGCGCAAACGGTGCGTTAAGCGTGGGTAACGCGCCGGTAAGTAAACCGATAATAAACCCCATGATCGCGGCAATACCGACACCGAGCCCTAAGCGTTGCAAGCTGGAGGCGGTGTCTTGCCAAAATAGATACTCGCCGGTGCGCTTGCTGGGTTCAAACGCCAGCCGGTGCATGGCGTCGCCCATTTGGCTAAAGCTCGGAAGCAGTTTGTCACTTGGGTTGGCTTCCAATCGCGCATCAGAGGCGATCACGTAGAGCAATAACACTAATGCAAAAGGTGCGAGCCCTAATAAGACTTTAAGTGGTCGCGAGGGTGTCAGGTTAACCAGACGTTTCATAATGGTGTCCCGTACGGGGGCTGTTGCCCCCGCGCTGTCGGAGAGTTTTTAGAGTTTGCCGTCGGCAGCCATTTGCATATAGGTGGTGTCAAAGCGCAGTTTGGTATTGGCACTGTTGCCATACAAACCGTTGGGGCCCTCGATGCCGATAAAACCAGCGTCGGGTGCGCCTTCCCCTAGCAAGCCGTGATCGAATGAAAATTCGGCTACTTTCTCCATGGTGCTTAGCAGCTCGTCACTATTAACCAACGCTAAAGCGTCGCTGGGCTTATAAAACATTTTGGTGCTGGCCAGCTGAGAGTCGTAACCGGCGAGGTCGGTGCCCGATGCCTTGCCCATGGCGGTACGAACGGCTTTACCGGCCTCGTCTTGCGCGCTCATGGCATCCATGATTTCGTACCAAGCGCCCACTAATGCTTTACCCAGTTTGGGGTTGGCTTTTAGGGTGTCGGTGTTAACCACTAACAGGTCCATAATCTCACCGGGGATTTGCGATGAATCGAACACTTTATTGGCGGACGGTTGTTGTAGAATTTCGTTCAGCAGCGGGTTCCAAGTGGTCACCGCGTCAATGGAGCCGGAGCTGTAAAGCGCGACCATATCGGCGTCCGAGGTGTTAACCACCTGTACGTCAGCCTCAGATAAACCCACGGTATCTAACCCGCGGGCCAGTAAGTAGTGGGATACCGATAGCTCGACCAGATTGACGCGCTGCCCTTTGATGTCGGCCAGCGAGTTTTTCCCTTTTAATACTACGCCGTCGTTGCCGTTGGAAAAGTCGCCCACAATCAGCGCGGTGCTGTCGACGCCGCCGGCGGCGGGGATGGTCAGTGCATCCATATTGGTCATGGTGCAGGCATCAAATTCGCCAGTGGTGTATTGGTTGATGGATTCGATGTAGTCGTTGATCTGTACAACCTCAATATCGATGTCGTACTTGTCGGCCCACTTGTCGACGATTTTTTGCTCGGCGCCATAACCCCAGGGCATCCAACCGACGTAGATAGACCAGCATACTTTAAAGGAGTCGGCCGCTTGAGCTTGAGCCGATAGAAGCAGCGCGACGGCCGCGATAGAGAGGGACTTTTTCATACAAACCTCCAAGGGTCAGTTTTGGTTACACACAACTCGCTTGGCGATCAGGCCAATAAGTCTCCCGGGCTTTTGTCCCGCCGTGTAACCTCGACCAAAATCGGAGGTCGAAAGCTCTCGGACCAGTCACAGTGTTTGCTTTTAACACTGCCGGAACCCTAGCTTTCTATTTTTGCCAAATTGTTAATGCCCTGATCACCAGTAATTGTGCGGACATGTCGGTACGGGAAGTAAAATAGCAATATGAGTACCAACTTCGGTAAATCGGCTCTGGAGGCGCGACAGGAGGGGAGGAGCTTAGGCGAAGCTCCGGTGGCGGTAGGTCGTATTAGTCGCATCTACGATGTAAGTTGGTGCGTAAGGGTTAGAGGTGCACCGCTTTGGTGCCGGAGGGCTGTTGAATGATTTGCCGTGATCTGGCGCACAAATGTGCGATTTTTATACGACTAGCTTATACTGTAGGACAAAATCAAATAACGGTGATTTAGCTGTTCATCGAACAATGATGTGATACGTGCTGGGCGGCTTGATTTATTGCGTGCATCGCCCCTAACGCAGGTGAGCTAATGGATACTACGTCTATGTCTACGGATAAGAGCCGGGGGGAAACAGCGATGAACAACCCCGGCACCCCCTATGAAACATTGTCTGAGGCGCAAGTTGAGCGCTGCCTGACGTTATGCACAACGGTGACACTAGACTACTTGCTGGAGTCGTTCCCCGCCTTTTGGGGAGAGTGGATTGCATCTGTTGAAAAGCGCGAAGAGCATGCGCGATCCAACAAAGAGCAGATTGCCTTGGCCGAGCTTGTGAAGCAGCTGCAGGGCAGTGGCAAAAGCTGCCTGCGACAGTTTCAAAGTAACGTAAAACAAAACTTTGCCGATTTCTCGAAGCGGCAGCTTAATGTGGCGAGTGGCCAAGAGCGATTTAGCCAAAATATTGGTTTGTCGCTGGTCGATAATGCCGAGCTTGAAGAGACCATTGCGATCACCTCTATTTCGCACCGAGCCGACTCGCAATTTGCCGACATCCTCTGGGCTTTGCATCAGCGTTTAGCGCTGTTGCACGGTGGGCGTAAAATTGATGAACGCAGCAACCCGGTCAGCCCCATCCAATTTTGCGATAGTTTGCGGCGGGTTCTGCAAGAGCTGAGCTTCGATGCCCGCACCAAGGTACTTGGCTATAAGCAGTTTGAGCAGGCCGTAATCAAGCCTATGGGCGAGCTTTACCAAAGCCTTAATGAGCTGCTGATTGCCGAGGGGATTCTGCCCAATTTACGCTATTCGGCTGGCGGAGCCGGCGCTGGTAATAACTGCGATGTGCCAGAGGCCTCTGAGCCAAGTGAGTCAGATACAAGTGAACAGTCGAGCTCGCAAGAAGCTGCTCCGGAGTCACAGCCTGAAGCTGCGCCCGGTAGCCCGCGGCGGCGAGCAACCGACAAGCTTTTTGATCCTGGTGTGGGCGGTGAGCCGCAACAGTATCAGCAAGGCTTGGTTAGTGCGATTCGCCTGCTGCAAACACACTTGGGCGGCGCAGTGGCAGCGGCTACGCCCTCCACCGGGGTGCCTACAAGGGATGTGCCTGCCGGTAACGGTGCGCCCAGTGGTGGTGTGGCGCCAGCGCAACCTTTACATTCAGGCCCGGGTAGCGCGGCGGGTCCAGCATCGGCTGGTGGCGGCTCGACTCAGGTTGTGGGTGCCATTCAGGTACTGCAATCGCAGATGGCGAGCTCAACGCAAGGCTTGCAACACGCGCAGGCAAGTGACATACAGCCACTGGCTGTGGCAGCGGTATCGGAGCAGCTAGTTACCGAGCTTAAAAAGCAGGGCGCGGGTGATGTTTTAGAAGATGATATGAACACCATCGAGTTAGTCGGTTTGGTGTTTGCGTATATTCTTAACGATGAGCAACTGCCCGATTCAGTTAAAGCGCTGCTCAGTTATTTTCATACCCCGGTACTAAAATTGGCTTTTATCGATAAAGAGTTTTTCGATAATGTCGATCATCCAGCGCGAATGCTGTTAAACCAAATGGCTGAAGCAGGTAGCCGTTGGGTGGGTAACGATGGCTCAAGCCAGTACAATATTTTTGAGAAAATTAAAGCGACTGTGTTTCATGTGTTGGAGCACTTTGTTAACGATGTAAAAGTGTTTGCCGAGGCGCGGTTAGAGTTTAGCTCCTATGCGCGCAACGTGTCGCGTCGTCAAGAGTTGATGGAAAAACGTGCGCTGGAAAAAGCCCGTGGTGAAGAGAAATTACGCGAGGCTAAAATTCGCGTTAATAGCGACATCTCGGCCTGCATTGACGGTAAAGCGCTACCCTCGCCGATTCTGCTGTTGCTATTACTACCTTGGTCCGATTATCTATCGTTTATTATTTTGCGTTACGGGGCCGATTCGGGCAGTTATCAGCAGGCTTTAGGCGTTGCCAATCAGTTGTTGTGGAGCATCGAGCCTAAGTCCTTAGAAGTGGATCGTGTGAAACAAGTCGAAGTGCAGGGTGATCTGCTCCACACTTTGCAGTCTGGCTTTGAGACCATCGGTTATGAGCAAAACAAATCGCGTAAACTTATTGATGCGGTGAGCTCATTACAGCGGTTGGCGCTTAAGAGTCAGCAAGTGGAACCTGCCCCTGACACGATGCGCACCAAGCTCGAAAAAATGGCGGCGGAAAAAGCCGGCCAAGTGACGCAGGATGATCGCCAAGTCACCGCCGAGGAGGCGCAGTTAATTGAAAAGCTTAAATTAATTGAGTTCGGTACTTGGCTGGAAAACGACAAAGGTCAGCGTATAAAAGTGGCGTGGTATAACCACAAGACAATGCATTATATGTTGGTTGATCAGCAGGGGCGCAAGGTGTCTATGACCTCGGCGCAGCATCTGGCGCGCGAGATGATTGCGGGTAAGCTGCGTGTGATTGCTGGCAGTGCTAAGCCATTTTTCGAGCGCGCCCTGGAAAACATTTATCACAGCCTCAACGCCCGCGCGTCGGGTGAGCTGCTGGAACGCGAGTAACTTATGGCAGATCCATTATCACCTGATGCCGATGGCCGCGCGACAAAGCGCAGCTCGGTTGGTCAAAGTATCGATGTTTACGACAACACCCGCGATGCCTATCTTGGGCGTGTCGTCAACTTGCACAGTCAAGGCTTGATGGTTATTGGCGATCAACCCTTTGAGGAAGACTGTTTGTACCGTTTTGATTTGCACTTATCCGAGCCTGTTAACGAGCGCAACAGTATTCAGCTGGGAGTGGATTGTTTGTGGGCGCGTAACGCAGAAGATAATGGCAAGCACTGGGCGGGCTTTAGTATTATTGACGCCTCGCCTCAGGCGCTCGAAGATATCGAAACATTAGCGGCCAAGGCCGATGAACAACAAGACTAACCGATAAAGTCATTACCCAGTACTGACGGCGAAGCACTGAGTAATGACGTTATAGGTGGCGCGAATTAAAGCGTCGCGAAAACTTCAGCAGCTTTGCTGATGGTTAAATCGATATCGGCATCGGTGTGGGCTTGAGACATAAACCCCGCCTCGTAGGAGGCCGGCGCCAAATACACGCCACGCTCCAACATGCCGTGAAAAAAGCGATTAAAACGCTCGGTGTCGCAGGCCATGACTTGGCGGTAGTTCTCGACTTTTTCCTCTTGGGTAAAAAAGCAGCCAAACATACTGCCCGCATGATTGGTGGTCATCGCGATGCCGGCATCGGCCGCTGCCTGCTCTAGCCCTTTTACTAATCGCTCAGTTTTGGCAAATAGCGTGGGATAAAAGTCGCTTGCGCTAAGCTCTTGCAGGGTGGCAATACCGGCGGCCATCGCCACTGGGTTACCCGATAATGTGCCCGCTTGGTACACCGGACCACTCGGGGCGATATGGTCCATAATGTCGCGCTTGCCGCCAAAGGCGCCTACCGGCATGCCGCCGCCGATGACTTTACCGAGGGTGGTTAAATCGGGGGTGATTTTGTAGCGCCCTTGCGCGCCGCTGGCACTTACCCTAAAGCCGGTCATTACCTCGTCAAAGATCAAGACGCTCTGATGCTCGTCGCACACCTCGCGCAGGGTCTCTAAAAAGCCGGCAACCGGTGGAATACAGTTCATATTGCCCGCCACCGGCTCGACGATGACACAGGCGACTTGCTCGCCGCGCTCGGCAAAAAACTCGCGTACCTGGTCGGCATCGTTGTAGTTAAGCGTTACTGTATGTGCGGCTAATACTTCAGGTACACCGGGCGAGCTGGGTACGCCCAAGGTAAGGGCGCCGGAGCCGGCTTTAATCAGCAGCGAGTCGCTGTGGCCGTGGTAGCAACCTTCAAATTTAACGATGGTATCGCGACCTGTGTAAGCGCGCGCGAGGCGGATGGCGCTCATGGTGGCCTCGGTGCCGGAGTTTACAAAGCGTACTTGATCCATACTGGGTACGCGCGCGCACACCAGCTCGGCTAAGGTGGTTTCGGCCTCCGTCGGGGCGCCAAAGGTCAGCCCGCTTTTAACCGCCGTGATAACGGCATCAATCACGCTGGGGTGGCTGTGGCCCAGAATCATTGGGCCCCAGGATTGTACGTAATCAATGTAGCGTTTGTCATCGACGTCCGTAATGTAGGCGCCTTCAGCACTTTTAAAAAACACCGGAGTACCGCCAACGGCTTTAAAGGCGCGAACCGGCGAGTTGACGCCGCCGGGTATCCACTGGTTTGCTTGTTGAAAGAGGGTTTCTGAACGAGTCATGGATTAGGCGCTCCTAGGGTGATGATCGATGGAGCCCGGTGGGGGCTGCTGGGTAAAAGAGAGGTAAAGCGGTTGGCAAATTCCCGTGGGTTTGCACTGTGAAACGCATCGTGACAAATGGCCGTGTAATCAGCGCCAGCTTGCAGCACTTGCCCGGCATTGTGCAAACCAATGCCGCCAATGGCTACCGTGGGTAATGTTGGCCACCGCTCGCGTACGGCACTCAGAATATCAAGCGTGGCTGGTTTGGCGCTGGGTTTCGTGTGTGAGTTAAAAAAGCGGCCAAAAGCCAAATAACTAGCGCCGTTATTAGCGGCAGTCTGGGCGAGGGTTAAACTCGCGTGACAGGTAATGCCGATAATAGCGTCTTTACCTAATTGCTGCCGGGCATCAAGTAGCTGAGTATCCGATTGCCCCAGGTGAACACCCTGGGCGCCGCATTGTCGGGCCAGTTGCACGTCATCATTAACAATAAGGGCGGCGCCGTATTGCTGGCACAGCTGCGCCAGTTGCCGGGCTTCGCGCCGGCGGCGCGCATGGTCGGTGGTCTTGTCGCGGTATTGCAGTAGCTGGCAGCCGCCCTCAAGCAGTTGCTCTACTACAGCGTACAGGCGTGCCTCGCGAAAGTTCGCGCTGTCAGTAATAGCGTAAAGTGGGTGAGTTAAAGCGGTGAGCCTTGTCATGGACGCAGTTTACTGGTGAGGCTGGTCCTTCGCAAAATCTTTTTGCTGCGCCGGTTTTATTCGCTTAATGCAAGCGCCCTTGATGTTTGCCGTTGCGCTCGGCCCAGTAGAGTCGGTTGGGAATGCTGTGCCCCATTCCCAATCGGCGGCTCGCTTTGAGGCACTGCCAGGTAAATTGTTGGCCTTGCTCAAGTGCATCACTGAGCAGTAAGCCGTGGGCAAGATAGGTCGCTATGCTGGCCGATAAGGTGGCGCCACTGCCGTGGCTAAACAGGCTCAGGCGCGGCCAGCAGAACGAGCGCATCGGACGGCGGGGCAAGTACAGGCGGTTTTCATAATCGTTGGCGTTGCGTCGGGCGCCGGTGATGAGAACGGCGGCGCAGCCCTGTGTCAGGATCTCTTGTCCGCAGGCGTCGACCGTATCGGCCTGCCTGGCTAATTGATGGGCCTCGACAATATCTGGAGTAATGACGTCGGCCAGCGGCAATAAGAGTGTCTTCATGGCGCTGCTAATTTGCTCGGCATCGTCGAAATGGCTGGCCGATGAGTTGGCAATAGACAGCGAGGCAACCGGGTCGAGGACAACCGGCAGGTCACTGTAGTCGCATAAAATACTGTGGATGGCCTCTATTTGCTCGACCCGGCAAAAGTAGCCAAGTTTGATCGCAGCCACTGGCATGTCTTCCAAGATGGCGCGGGTTTGCTCGATGAGTAAATCGGCCGGGGTGGGGGCAAGGTCAACAAGCTGGCGTGTGTCGCGAGCGCACAAGGCGGTGACCACGGCGCAGCAGTGGGCGCCCAAGCTAATGGCGGTTTCGATATCCGCCTGTATCCCTGTGCTGCCACTCGGGTCGTGGCTCGATAGCGAGAGCACGACCGGAGTGCGGTCACTAAACTCCGACATGGCTGGTTACCTCACAAAACGATAGCGTGTTGTGAGTCTAGCACAAGGCTGCCGCCTACAAAGGCGGGGCCTGCAAGCTAAAAAGGCTTAACCACCACCAAAATTACAATCGCCACTAAAGCGAGTACCGGCAGCTCGTTAAAAATACGAAAGTACCGATCGCTGCGGATATTGACGTCTTGGGCAAAGCGCTTCACGTGGGCGCCGCACATGTGGTGATAGCCGATCAGTAGCACGACCAAAGCGAGCTTGCACCAAAACCAGTAGGTGACTTTGATAAAGTCCCACTGATAATGCACCAGTGCGCCACCGAGGATAAGAGTCGCCAGCATCGATGGCGTGGCGATACCGCGATACAGTTTACGCTCCATGATTTTAAAGCGCTCGCGGCTGGGCAGATCGTCGCTCATCGCGTGGTAGACAAATAGCCGTGGTAGATAAAACAGCGCCGCAAACCAGCAGATAACCGCAATAATATGAAATGCTTTGATCCAGAGCATGGGCTCCCTCGGTGGTATCGTAAAGCCGGTATTATGCCAGCTGTGGCGCGCCGGCGCAGCGTGGGCGGCTGGCAATTTGAGCGGCTGGCTCTTATGATAGGGGGCTTTTGCGCAGTTGCCATAATGTTATTAGAAAGTGGCGTGAGTTGAGTTAATTGAGGGGCTGAGTGTGATTAAAGTAGGTATTGTCGGAGGTACCGGGTACACCGGTGTCGAGCTATTGCGGTTATTGTCCAAACACCCCGAGGCTGAGGTTGTCGTCATCACCTCGCGCGCGGAGGCGGGCATTCCTGTGGCCGACCTCTATACTAACCTGCGTGGCCATGTGGACTTGTGCTTTACCGAGCCCGATGTTGCCACGCTGGGTGAGTGTGATGTCGTGTTTTTTGCCACGCCTCACGGTGTAGCGCAAAATCTGATGCCAGCACTGCTGGCAACGGGGACGCGCGTTATCGACTTGTCCGCAGATTTTCGGATCCGCGACCCTGAACTATGGGCTCGTTGGTATAACCAAACCCACGGTTGTCCCGAGCTTATCAGTCAGGCCGTTTATGGTGTGCCTGAGTATCAGCGCGAGGCTATTAAGCAGGCGCGTTTGGTGGCCTGCCCTGGCTGTTACCCCACGGCTATTCAGCTTGGCCTGCTGCCTTTGCTGGAGCAAAACCTTGTCGATAGCGAGCATTTGATTATCGATGCCGCCAGCGGTGCCACGGGCGCAGGGCGTCAGGGTAAAGTCGACTTTTTGCTGACTGAGGCTGGCGATAATTTTAAAGCGTATGGCGCGGGCGGGCACCGGCATCTGCCGGAGATCGAGCAGTCGCTGCGGGATATGCAGCCAGCGGGCAGCAAGCCGGCGCAAGTGACGTTTGTGCCACATTTGTTGCCTATGATCCGCGGTATTCACGCCACCACTTATGCCCGTGCACTGGACGCTAACACGCTGCCAGACTTGCAGGCGTTGTTTGAAGAGCGCTTTGCCGATGAGCCTTTTGTGGATGTCATGCCGGCCGGTGTGCACCCGCAAACACGCTCGGTAAAAGGCTCTAATATGTGCCGCATTTCCGTGTTCCAACCCCAGCAGCGCGATACAATCGTCGTCTTGTCAGTTATCGATAATCTCACCAAGGGTGCCTCGGGGCAGGCGGTGCAAAACATGAATATTATGTTTGGCTTAGCCGAAAATGCGGGCTTGGATGTTGTGGCACTGTTACCGTGATTATGGTGTGGTTATGAAGGAGCGGGTGTTTTGAGCTCGGTAAAAGGCAGTAAGCAGTACTCGATGAAGGTGGTGCCCAGCCGTCCCGGGCGCAACGTTGCACTGGTGTTGCTGGTATTGCTGTTATTGGTTGCTACCGCCGGTGGTGGTTACTTGTATGGCTATTGGATGGGCCTGGGCGGTAAGTCATTTGCATTGGGCGAGAGCGACCAGTTAAGTAGCCAGCTGCAAGACAGCCGCCTAGAGGCCGAGCAGCTACGCCAACAAGTTGCCAATTTAACTCTTTCATCCGAAGTTGATCGCCAAGCTAACGACAGTGTCCGCAACGAGGTGATAGATTTGCGTGAGCAGATTGCTAGCCTTGAGGCCGATATTAGTTTTTATCGCGGCTTAATGGCGCCAGGCGATGAAGCGAGCGGTTTAAAAATAGGCGAAGTGTCTTTAACCGCGCGCAATGAGCCTCGCCACTTTAATTATAAATTCGTGGTACAGCAGCTGGCGACGCAGCACTCGGTGATCAGTGGTGCTATAGAGATTACTCTCGTGGGGCGCCGCGCGGGCGAGTCAGAACGTCTGGCGCTTTACGAGGTGTCCGATGAGGTCGATGATAACGACATCAAGCTGCGCTTTAAATATTTTCAGAATATTGAGGGCGATATGATGTTGCCCGAAGGTTTTGAGCCCGAAAAAATTGAGCTAGTGGCCCAATCTACCGGTAAAAATGCCGCCGAAGCCAAAAAAAGCGTTAGTTGGCGGGTGCGGGACTTATAACAATCAATGTAATTATTCAGCGCTCCCGATAACAGTTTAGGTTGTCGCGCAACCTTGGCTGTGAGTTGAATAGTTACAATCAAATACCTATAACGATAGGTGGTATTAAGACTATGGCGTTTAACAGCAATCACACTCTTATCTCCAAAGGCACCCGTATCGTGGGTGATATTCACTTCTCGGGCGACCTGCAAATTGAGGGCACCGTGCAAGGTAATGTGTTGGTTGAAAACGGCGGCGATGCCAAGCTGGTAGTTGCCGAGAAGGGGGTGGTCGAAGGCGAGATCCGTGTGCCTCGCGTCGTCATCAACGGCAAAGTCGTGGGTAATGTGTTCTCCAGCAAGCACGTCGAGCTGGCGTCCAAAGCGGTGGTAGAAGGTAATGTGCACTACCAGCTTATTGAGATGGTGAAAGGCTCGCAGGTTAATGGCGCGCTTGTTTATGGCGAACAAAATAGTGATTCAGCCCGCACTGATGCCAGCACCTTTGAGGCGGCCGAAGGTGATGAAATTCCCGCCAGCTAAAACAGTAATAGTTGACTGTTTTACTCTGGTATTGGGATAATGCCCTGCAGATCACTGGGGCGCTGCCCCGACCTATTGGAGTTTTATCATGTCCACCCCTGAAGTTTTTACCCCTGCATTGCTTTACGTTAGCCCGGGCGCCGTCGCCAAGGTGAAAAGCTTGGTTGAAGAAGAGGGTAATGATGACCTTAAGTTGCGCGTGTACGTAACCGGCGGTGGCTGCTCAGGCTTTCAGTATGGTTTTACCTTTGACGATGTGACGGCCGAGGACGATACCGTGGTGGAAAAAGACGGTGTCAAAGTGGTGGTTGATGCGATGAGCTACCCCTATTTGGTAGGCGCTAACGTAGACTATAGCGAAGGCTTGCAGGGCGCTAAATTTGTTATCAGCAACCCCAATGCCGCGACAACCTGCGGTTGTGGCTCATCGTTCTCGATCTAAAGCGTCTCTTTTAAAGGCGCGCGAGCCTCGTTTAAGCGGGGTAGACCGCGCCTAACGGGACGGGTTTGCTCGCACCTGTAGCGCTGGGGAGGTTTCCCGGCAGTCCCTCTAGGCGCCGATGTGCCAGCCAAGCAAAGGCGGCCGCCTCGACCCAATCCGGATCTATACCCAGCTCGGCAGTGGTCATGACCTCAAATGCTGGTAGTCGAGCGGCTAAGCTTGTTACTAAGTGAGTGTTGTGCGCGCCGCCCCCGCAAATATAAAGCTCGCCGCCTAGCTCAGAGTTTGGACAGCGCTGGATGTGGCGGGCGATACTCTCAACCGTGAAGCGCGCCAAGGTTGCTTGCACCTGCGCCGGCGTAAGTGAGCTAAACCCCTGTAGTTGTTGGTCTAGCCAGTTCAGGTGGAAGTCTTCTCTGCCGGTGCTTTTGGGAATTGGCAGGCTCAGGTAAGGGTGCTCAAGTAGCTGCGCCAGTAGCTCTGGGCTATGTGCTGCACTGGCGCTCCACTGGCCGTCGGCATCATAGGCAAGGCTTTGGTGGCGTAAAATCCAGCCGTCCATCAGCGCGTTGCCCGGGCCGGTATCAAATCCTAATGTCTCCCCCGCTGGGGTTAGCCAGCTGATGTTGCCAATCCCGCCGATGTTAATAATACCCCGGTTAATGTGGGGGTGAGCAAACACGGCGGCGTGAAAGGCGGGCACCAGCGGTGCACCCTGGCCGCCCACCGCGATGTCGCGCCGGCGAAAGTCGGCGACGGTGGTAATGCCTGAGCGGGCGGCAATAATATTGGCATCGCCAATTTGCCAGCTAAAAGGCGATGGAGTGTTACCGGGGGGGCGATGGCGAATAGTTTGCCCATGGCTGCCTATGGCGCGAATACGGCTGGGGGGCAAATCGCAGTTGCGCAGCAAGGCGTTGGCTGTTTCGGCAAATAATTCGCCAAGGCGAGTGTCCATGGCGCCGGCGCGCTCTATTTCGTTGGCGCCGGGCTCGCAAAGGGCATGGATCTCTCGTTGCAATACGGCGTCAAAAGCAAAGCTGTGGTGAGCGATGAGGCGAATGCTCGCCTCACCAATGGCGAGCAGTGCCGCATCAATACCATCGGCACTGGTGCCGGACATTAGACCTATGTATAGCGTGTCCTTTGGGCCTACGTCGCCAGGGGTGGTCATCGCTTAGTTGATCGTGCTTTCGCTCTTGTTCAGAGCTAGGCGATTGGCGTTGTAGCGTTGTTGCAGTTGGGCAACCATAGGCTCGGTTTGAGCGCGAAACTGCGCCATCTCGGCCTTGGGTATTGAGTCCGCTTTGGGTAGCTTTTGCACAATGGTGCGCGGGTTGCGGTGCACGCCGTCGAGTAAAAACTCATAGTGTAAGTGCGGCCCGGTAGCGTAGCCGGTAGAGCCGACGGTGCCGATAATTTGCTTTTGCTTAACCCGTTGACCGGTCTTAACCATTTTCTTGTTCAGGTGCAGGTACTTGGTTTGTATGTTGTTGCCGTGCTGGATAAATACGTAGTTACCGTTGGGCTTGGTGTAGCCTGCCGCAACCACGCGACCATCGCCAGATGCCCATACCGGGGTACCAGTGTTGGCTGCGTAATCGGTGCCGCGGTGGGGCCGTACGGTTTTAAAAATAGGGTGTAAGCGCTTGGGGTTAAAGTTGCCACTGATCCGCCGAAAATCTACCGGCGCCAGCAAAAAAGCCTTGCGCATACTTTCGCCGTCGGGCGTAAAATAGTGGCTATCACCGGCGGCATTGGTGTAGCGCACCGCCCGGAACTTATGGCCTTGGTTGGTGAATTCGGCGGCGAGAATGGCACCGGTGCCGATTTTTTCCCCGTCTAAAAACTTCTCTTCGTAAAGCACATTAAAATGGTCGCCTTTGCGAATATCCAAAGCAAAGTCGACATCCCAGCCAAAAATATTGGCTAACTCCATAATAAGCGCGTCTTGCATGCCTACCGCTTGGCCGGCTAAAAACAGCGAGCTATTAATGGTCGCCTCTTTATAGGCGGGCCGCAGCTCGGGGTTTTTGATCTCTTGCGCGCTGACAAAGCCTTCGTCGGCGCGCTCAAAGTGCGTGCTGCTAAGGCGATTGGTAATGTGGCTGAGCTTTTGCAGTTTACCGCTGTCGTCTAAATAAAAGACAATCTCGTGGCCGGGCATAATGCGCGTCAGGCCTCTTGCCTCTTTACAGGTGCTGGTCAGCTCGTAAACATTGCTATCGTTTAGTCCTGCACGCTTAAATAGGGTTGATAGGCTATCCCCCGAACGCACTGTAAACGATTTTTTTGTTAGTGCAGGCGCTGCGGCGGCAGTCACCGAGGGCAGCGCCTCCTGAGTGGGCGCTGAAGCTTCTGACGGCGCGGCACTGGTGGCGGTTACGCTCGGCGCAGGGGCACCTGTGTCAGCAGCTGTGGATGGCTGCGTGTTCTTAAGGGTGTCGGGCTTTGCGCTACTGTCAGGTGCTGGCAACGTTAAGGCGACGCGAGCACTGTTGGCAGGCTCAGGCTGAGAGGGGGCGTCGAAACTGCCACCGGCCCATACGCCCAAGGCGAAAATTAGTGCCCCAGCCGCGGCCATGTGACCTTTGGGGTACTGAGAGAATGCCCGCAAGGCGCGCGGTAGTGGTTGTTTTTCAGGGGGTTGCATGAAACATTTAAACCTAAATAAAGCATCAATTGCGCTTAGTTATATCAGAAAAGGCCTTTAATATCGATCTTTTGTGATCGTTTTTTGATCTTTTAAAGGCTGTTTTTATCGCTGGATGGTTAGTCCACGAGGCCATCAAAAAGTTGCACGGTAAGGGCTCAGGGGTTTGTTTTTGTGAACGGTTCGGGTATCTTTGCCCGCCTATTGGCATCGGCGTCAGCCGGTGCTTTTCTCTATATGGTTACAGTTTATTTACTGGGTGAATAGTTTCATGACGACGATCGATGCTTCGCTATTTGACGACCTGCAAAAACGCGGGTTGATTGCACAGACCACCGGTGGCGATGTGCTGGCGGATTATTTGGCATCCGGTAGTCGTACCCTTTATAGCGGCTTCGATCCTACCGCCGATAGTCTCCATATCGGTCATCTGGTGCCACTGTTGGCGCTAAAGCGCTTTCAGCAAGCCGGCCACAAACCCATTGCGTTGGTAGGTGGCGCTACTGGTTTGGTGGGTGACCCCAGCTTTAAGGCCGCCGAGCGCAAGCTCAACACCCCGGATATCGTCGCGGGCTGGACCGATAAGCTCAAGGCTCAGGTGAGTCGCTTTATCGACTTTGATAGCGGTGAAAACGCCGCCGAGGTGGTCAATAACCTCGACTGGGTGGGCGACATGAATGTGCTCGACTTTTTGCGCGATGTGGGCAAGCACTTCTCCGTCAATAATATGATTAACAAAGAGTCGGTAAAGCAGCGTATCGATCGTGAAGGGGCGGGTATCTCGTTTACCGAGTTTACCTATATGTTGCTGCAATCTTACGACTTTGCCGAGCTCTATAAACGCCATAACTGCACGCTGCAGATTGGTGGCTCGGATCAGTGGGGCAATATTACAGGCGGTATCGATTTGGCGCGCCGTATGTACAGCGGTGAAACCTACGGCATGACGCTGCCACTGGTGACTAAATCGGACGGTACCAAGTTTGGCAAAACCGAGAGCGGCACCGTGTGGCTCGACCCGGCCAAAACGTCACCTTACGCTTTTTACCAATTCTGGTTGGCGACTGCCGACGCCGATGTTTATAAGTTTTTGCGTTATTTCACCTTCCTGCCGTTGGCCGACATCGCCGCCATCGAGGAAGAGGATAAAGCGGCTCAGGGGCGGCCTCAAGCCCAGAGCGTATTGGCTCGGGAAATGACCGCGCTGATTCACGGCGAGCAAGGTTTGCAGGCGGCCGAGCGTATTACCGAGGCGCTGTTTTCCGGGAGTTTGGATCAGTTAGATGAGTCGGACCTGGAGCAGCTGAAGTTGGATGGCTTGCCTTCGTCTGAGCTCGCGCGCGATCAGTTGGGTGACAAAACACTGACCCAGTGGCTGGTGGATGCCGAGATGGCGGCCTCTGGTAAGCAGGTAAAAGATGCGTTGGGGCGCGGCGCTGTGACGATAAACGGTGCGGCGATCAGCTTTGAAGAAAACCTCGATGCGGCCGCGTGTTTTGCCGCCGAGCGCGCCAAGTTTGGCCGTTTTTATGTGGCCAAGCTGGGTAAGAAGAAGTATCACCTGTTTCAAGTAGGTTAAACCCTCTGCGCCAGCTCTGGCCGGAGCTGGCCGTTTTATCCCGTTGCGAAAGCTGTGTATGCTGAGTGCCTGATTCGCAGTGCCTCTTGCTTGGTCGAGTGCGCTGTGCCGCATTGAAGCAGCAACTCTCTGGGGATATCAACCATGTTCATTCAGCGAGCGGTGCGTTGGCTCCGCGTTTTTAGTGTTTTGGCTGTGGTAACCTTCACTGCGGCTTTTGCCCGTGCACAGGTTACCGTCGAGGCCGTAATAGTGCAGCCTGAAGCCGTTGTCGAGCCGATACCCTTAACCGGATCTGTCAGCGCATTGCAGTTGTCGTCGCTGTCGGCCGAGGTTAGCGGGGTGGTAAAACGTGCGGATGTTTATGCCGGGGACCACGTGGCTGCCGGGGAGCCGCTGCTGCAGTTGGATTCGGAGCTTACGCGGCTGGCGCTGGATGGGGCCGAGGCTCATGTGGCCCGGGCTCAAGCTCAAGAGGCCGAGGCGCAACGGTTATTGGCTGAGGCTCAGGATTTGGTTCGCGAGCACAATATCGCCGCCACCGAAGTTGGTGCCCGCCAGGCGGCGCTCGCCAGTGCCCGAGCCGATCGGCAGGTGGCGGAGGCCGATCGCGCCCTAACTCAAGCACGCCTGAAAAAGCATAGCCTGACGGCGCCTTTCGCCGGCACTGTGAGTGTTAAGCATACCGATGTGGGCGAGTGGGTGGAGCCGGGCACAGCGTTACTTGAGTTGGTGTCTACCGAGCAATTGCGGGTAGATTTTCAGGTGCCTCAGCGATACTTTCACCGTATTAACGAGCAAACCCGGGTCGTAATGACACTAGACTCGGCGCCAAACGAAACCTTTACCGCTGTAAACCTTCGCAAGGTACCGCTCAGTCGCCCAGGGGCTCGCACCTTTTTGTTGCGAGCATCGCTGCCGGCTGATGTCCCGCAATCCATCCCTGGCATGGCGGTATCGGCCACCCTTAATCTCGACGCCGGGCGCCGCTCGGTTACGGTCCCCCGGGATGCATTGTTGCGTTACCCGGATGGTCGCACTGTGGTGTGGGTGGCCGAGTCGGATAGTTTTGGCGAGGAGGTGGCTGTCTCTGAGGTGCAGGTTACCCCGGGGGTGGCTTTTGCCGGACGGGTTGAGATAACTCAAGGGCTCAGTGGCGGGCAAGTGGTAGTGACCCGCGGCAACGAGGCGCTGCAACAGGGGCAGCGCGTTCAGCTGCGCCGCTCGAATCAATCCAACTGAGTGAGGCCAGACTATGTTTGAGGGCATTGTTCGCCACGGAATTCTGGTCACCGTTACGGTGTTAATCATCAGTGTGTTGGGGGTACTGGCGGCGCTGCGCATACCGGTGCAAATGATCCCCGACTTAGAGGTGCGCACCATCAGTGTTCGCACCCAGTGGCCCGGTGCGACGCCGCAGGATGTGGAAAAAGAGATCCTGATCGAGCAGGAGGAATACCTGCGCAATATCCCTTACCTGGAGGAAATTACCTCGTCGGCCAGCTTGGGGCAGGCGAGCATTGAGCTGGAATTTCCTTTTGGGGTAGATATAACCGAAACCCTGATTCGGGTAAATAATGCTCTGACTCAGGTGCCTTCGTATCCGGTGAATGTGGATGAGCCTCAAGTATACGCAACCTCATTCTCCGCCAATTCGTTTATGTATTTTCGTATCTCGCCGCTGGATGGTAACCCCCGTGGGCTCGATATGGACATGATGCGTGATTATATCGAGGACAATGTGCGCCCGCGCATGTCTAGCGTGCCGGGGGTGTCCGAGATTAGTGTCGGTGGTGGTGCCAAACGACAGGTACAAATTCGGCTTAACCCAGATGCTCTGGCTCAGCGCCAGTTGACGTTGGCAGATGTGCGCACGGCTATCTCTTTGCGCAACCGCGATATCTCTGGTGGCGAGGTGACCAGTGGCAAGCGGCGTTACCTTTTACGGACCTTGGGGCGGTTTGATTCGGTGCAAGAGCTGGAAGCGCTTATTGTTAAGCGTGACGGTGACAGCGTGACCCGCCTGGCGGATGTGGCCGAAGTACGTTTTGATCATTTTAAAATTCGCGACAAATCCTTTGTGAATACCAAGCCGGTTATTAGTTTGTCGGTGCGCCGTGAAAGTGGCTCGAATGTGTTGGCCATTAAAGAGGCGATGATGGCCGAGGTAGAGAGCATTAATCGCGAGCTGCTTGAGCCCGAAGGGATGATTCTTGAGCGCACCGCCGATGATGTGGTTTACGTGAATGACTCGATCATTAACGTGTGGAAGAACTTAGTGCTCGGGGCGCTGCTGGCCACCGTCATTATGTACGCTTTTTTACGCTCGTTTCGCGCCACGGCGTTGGGTGTTGTGGGTATTCCTATCTGTACCATTGCAGCGTTTATTGGCCTGTTGGCGGCGGGTCGAACGATTAATGTAATCTCTCTTGCCGGAGTGGCCTTTGCCATTGGCATGACGCTCGATAACTCCATTGTGGTGCTCGAGAGTATCGAGCTCGAGCGCCAGCGGGGGTTAAAGCGTATGCAGGCGGCTGTCGAGGGCGTTAAAAAAGTTTGGCCGGCCGTGCTTGCTTCTACGTTGACCACGATTATGGTGTTTTTGCCCGTGGTGTTTATTGCCGAAGAGGCGGGTCAGCTTTATTCCGATATCGCTATTGCGATCTCTGCCTCTATTTTTGTTTCGATGCTGGTGGCGATTACGGTGATTCCTACCGCGAGCGCGCGGTTGTCATTGCACTCAAAAAATCACGATACCCGTTGGCGCCGTGTGCTGACCGATAAGTTGTCATGGTTGTTTGCCACATCTGGCCGGCGTATCAGCTGTTTGTTGTTAACGGTGCTTGCCAGCGGCGCTATTGTGCTGTTCCTGACGCCTCCTGCTGAATACCTGCCAGAGGGGGAAGAGGCAAAAACCTTTGCCTCGATGAATGCTCCGCCGGGTTACAACCTTGAGACAATGGAACAGATTGCCTTAGAGGTGCAAGATTACTTTATGCCGTTTGTGGATGATGAGCCCGAAGCGTTTGCGCGCGGCGAGACTGAAGTCCCGGCGATGAAGTATGTAAACCTCGGGGTCTCGGCGAGCGGTATGCGCATTATCTCGGAGACAAAAGATCCCGGGCAGATCGAGCCGCTGATGGATGCCTTAGTGGAAAAGTATGAGAGTTACCCGGGCATGCGCGCCTTTGCCGCCCGCGGCTCCATTATTAGTAGTAACGATGGCGGTACCCGCAGTGTTAATTTAGAGATATCCAGTCCTAACCTGGCGGACGCCTATCAGGTTGCTCGTGATGCGCTTGCCCGGGCCGAAGAGATTTTTGACGGTCCCCGCATCCAAACACAGCCTTCTAGTCTGTCGTTATCACAGCCCATGTTGCAAATTAGGCCGCGCTGGGAGCGTGCTGCGGAGCTTGGTATGAGCGCCGAAGATATAGGCTTTGCGGTGGCAGCCTTAACCGACGGCGCCTTTGTCAGCGAGTACTTTCAGGGCGACGATAAAATTGATATGTATCTCTACAGCAACCGTGGTCCGGGAGTGGAACTGGAGACGCTGTCGCAGCTGTCGGTTTATACCCCCTCGGGCGGTACGCTACCTTTGACAGAGCTGGCCGAAATAGAAGAGACGGTTGATACCAATGTGCTGCGTAGGGTGGATGGCCGCCGAACCGTTACCTTGAATATTATCCCGCCTCGCTCGGTGGCATTGGAAACCGGTGTGGCCCGGGTACGTGAGGAGCTGGTCGGCTGGCTTAAAGAGACCGGTCGGGTACCTGCGGGTGTGTCACTTAATATCGCCGGCGCGGCCGACCAGCTCGATGCGACCCGAGAGTCCCTTAGCTCCAACTACTTAGTGTCCCTCGTGGTTGTTTATCTGTTGATGGTCGCTATTTTCTCGCACTGGGGCTATCCACTGCTTATTATGACGGTAATTCCACTTGGTATTGCCGGCGGCATTGCTGGCTTGGCAGTAATGAATGGGTTGGGGGCGTTGCTGCAGTCCCTTGGGCTTGGCGGCTTTCAGCAGTCGTTCGATATGATCTCCATGCTCGGCTTTTTGATTTTGATGGGCACTGTGGTCAATAACCCGATATTGATTGTGCACCGCGCCATCGAAAATGTAGAGCGTTCGGGTATGGAATGTGTCGATGCTGTGCGCGAAGCGGTGCAGTCGCGCCTGCGCCCCATTGCCATTTCTTCCGTTACCACCATCTTTGGTCTGGCGCCGCTGGTGTTTTTGCCGGGCGCAGGCAGCGAGTTATATCGGGGCGTGGGGGTGATTGTAATGGCAGGTATCGTTGGGGCTACGCTGGTGACGCTTACGACCCTGCCATCGGCAACGGTCATCGTGTTGCGCTGGACTAGGCGGAGCAAGGTGGCCAACCCCGGTGCTTAACGGGCGGTCTCAGTGGCAAGAAAAGGCGGCGCAAGCCGCCTTTTTGTGTCTGTAGTTTGCGCATTTGTTTGGTCGGTTTTTACCCGATTTAGGCGGCGTTAAAGAAAGTGTAAAAATAATGTGATTTGGGGCTTGTGCGATTCGGATTGGTGCGTATAATGCGCCCCTCTTTCGCAGGAAAG
>NZ_CAXAUC010000016.1:0-75614 GCF_963972205.1 uncultured Gilvimarinus sp.
TTACGATAAATTATACTCGCTTAACGATGTGTCCAGTATTAGTGGTAGGGATCACATACTCCGATCAATGCCCTCACTGAGGTAAGCGATGTTGTTATATTGAGCATACTGCTTTTTCTCATACCAATTATAGGCCAGTAGAATTAAAACTATTGGTATAGCAATTAAGCTAATTTTTTTAATTTTTTCCATACGCCCCCTAAGGAGTAAATTTTTTACAGTTCAAGCATATACCGGTAAAGACTATTACTTGATTTAATCAACAAAGCATCATTTTCTTTATCAATAAATACACTCTGACCAAGCTCTTCTCGCACTGTTGTATCTTTTCCAATCAGACGAACGAAAGGCGTCCATTTTTTATTCTGGCGCTTATAGATGTATACCATTCCCCTTCGAAAATCGGGTGTATCGACAGCCCCCTTGGCACAGTTACCAACAACAAGCCAGTGACGACTAACAGCAAGCGAATCACCAAAGGAGGAGTTGGGTCTATCGGCGATTTCAACGTCTGGCGCCAATGTATCTGTCTGTCGCCACTTTCCCTGCTCTAAGACAAACCGGTAAACCTCTCCAAGGTGAGCGGAGCCTCCTCTTGGATTGCCAATAAACATTTCGTTATCCATGATAACCATGGACTCCCCGAGAACTTCAAAATTCTCTCTTTTTTCACGCCTGGCAAAATAATTATCCACAATTAGCGTTTGCGTCGGCTGCCAAAACTGACCATCAAAATGAAAAACATAGGCTTTCTCACGCCAACTGACTACCGCCCAGTCGCCGGACACGGCAACATTGTTACAGCCAGCTTCAAATTTTCGCCCCCATTGCCACTGTGAATCAATTAAAAAATAACTATATATACCTCCTAAACTGTTACAAACTAAAGCGCGATCACCTTGCGCCGCGACCCCCAAACCAAAACTTGCATCTGTTGTGGCATCGCTCGCCAACAGTGCAGCCGCCTCTACCCAAGCTCCCGCAACGTACTGATAGATGCTAACCTCACCAGAAGATGAGACTCTTTCGGCGCGCTCTAGTGCCGCCCTTAAATCTTTCATCTCTCGATAATTGAAATCAGGGAAATCTTCCCGAAGCTTATCTAATCTCTTAACGCCTGGCATATCAACAGGAAAACCCTCAACTGATAAATAGCCTTTTTTAAATAAAGCTTCTCTAATAACCTCAACGTTTTGTGTGCGTCGCAGCCCCCCCGAAAAGTATTTTTTTCGCAAGGGCCCTATGCCCGAGCGACGAGGAAACCCCTTTATAGCAACATTACCGCTTGGACTTATAGAGTATTCATCGGACAACAACGATTCTGTCGTTTTTTCATTTTCATCATCAACAACCTCAGGGAGGGCGTCAATCTCAACTATCGGGATATCGGCCCAAGGATCATGTGGCCCAGCTCGATCGATCGCGACTTTTTTTGCTATCTCTGGGCTCATCTCACCCCAGATAAAATCGCCATCTTCTTGAAAACCATAAGGCCCTCTCCGCCACTTATAGGAGTGCTCACCAATTTCAACCAGCCTGTGATGAGCCGTATAAGTGATCTCAATACCTGTGCGGGTATTGCTGTAGATTAAACGTGATTCTTTATCAAATCCGTTCTGGGTGTAGACTCCGTTAAGTTTATCCCATTTATAATTTTTAAGCTCAAAGGATGACTTACCGTAACCCTGCAAAATAGATCTTGACTTTTTATTTTCGCCAACACTATGATACAACCACGAAAAATCTATTGCCGTATTTTCTGTTATCCCATAATACTCTTCAAAGTGAGCAATAAATTTTTTGGCTCGTTTCAAGTTTTCTGGATCACCTTGCTCTGCACGATATCGAAACAACACTAGCGCCCGTTCCATTAGTTTGCCTGGCTCGACTGGGTTTACTTTTCCCGCCACGATTTGCGCCATAACTCTATCTTGCTCGTTAATCACCGACGGTGTTACTGGGTCGGCATAAAACAGTAAATATGGATAAACACCAGGAAAATCGCTCAACACTTTATCCAACAGGTTATTCGCCAGGCTGTTTAACTCAGTGCTATTTTTGCCCTTTACGAAAAGTGCTAATGCTTCTCTATTTTTGTTATATTTTTTATTTCTCTTCAGCATACTATGGCTGCGTTCTAACTGTTCACTCTCGGCTCTAATCAAGTCGACATAACTATAAATCTGCGCTTGCGCTAGCTCTTCGTAAACAGCCTCTCCTTGTATATCTTGCAGTTTAGATACCTGTTGTTTTTTCTTATTAACCGCGTAATTACTGCTATCCAGCACAAAGCGAAAACGTCTTGTAAAGCTCGCCTCATCTACACGATCTACTGCGTCAGCGGCTAGAAACATCAAGCGATCATGCTCGTTAACCTCATCCTCTTCAAAAAGATCCATTGGGCCTTCGCCATCAGCTCCAGGTATTTGATCTACCGCCCAAGACAACATCTGCTCCCCCAAAGCACAGAGCCCTACCTCGGGTCGACACAAGCTATAACCGAGCATAACCCGAGGCTTTAAATAATCCTCATCTAAAAAAACACTCGACGCAAATCCATCGACAGCGATCCTCATTCGAGACCGGCGCCGCTCGGGCGACTGGCTTGCAGTTTCGGGATAGAACCCCACTGAGGGCAAGTCAGTGGCATAGAGAACATCCATGCCACTGGCCGCAACGGCTAAGTTCATATTCAGCATTGCCTCACGATTGTGCCCGACTTTGTAGTAAGCTTGATACCACGACCGCTTCTGAGCAATGCTATAACGACCATTTCGCGGCGGGGAAAAGCGAATTTTATATCCCGGCTGGTGATATTTTAAACGAAGATATTCAAGTACCTGAACTGTCGTATCAAGGTCTAAAGCTCCGATAGGCTTTGAGTAAGGTCTATTGAAGATATGATCCAATTTGTAATAAGTCGCTTTAAACGCTTTATCTGATTCGTCTAAAAAACAATTATCTACGAGAGATTTTCGTATTTTCTCTCTTTCATTTTCATCAACACGCGAACCAAGATAACTCTCAAGACTTTCTTTACGCTTGATGGCCTGAGCTGAATAAGAAATCTCGGAATCGGTTCCACCTAGTACATCGATATATAGTTTTTTTGCTCGTGCGTCTCCTGGCTCGTCATCAAGCATAAGTGAAAGCGAAAGTTTGGCAGCGTAATTCATCGGGTTATATTCAAGCGCTTGTTCAAGCAACCTTACGGTCGCATCAACTTGATTTCTCACCTGTCGTTTAGCGAGTTCAGTATAAAATCTATCAGCAATGTTATGTGTTCCATTACGAACGGATTCTCTCTCCACTACGCCCTGTAGATCGGCTGCCTGGAATAACAGATCGCGGGATTTACTCTGATTTTCGGCGGTTACCTCCACGACTACTGGCGAGATAGATGCGACAATAGTTTCGTTGATTAGACTATAAACATTGGCCCAATCATGACCCTTTAAAACAAACAATTCTCGACCGTTCTCAATTGAATCGATATAAAGATAAACCGTTATTAAGAGTCCTAGACCTTTGGCTTCGGCTCGGTACACGCCGTGAACAGTCCAATCGGCTTGCTCTCGCAAGGAGGACCGATCTTCTTCTGTATGCTGCAACTTCCGCAAACCTTCTTCAAGTACTAACGGCATAACATGTGTTCTTGCCAGAACCCGATAACTCTCATCGTTAACTAAACGCTCTATTAGGCTCTCACTTAAATCACGCCCTTTGGCTAGATTCGTATCTTCTACTGTTATATCAAAAAAGTGGCCAATGGCGATTTTTCGCTGTGCCGGCTCAGACTCTTTTGTGCCTCTCTGATATCTAACCGTAGACGCTTGTGTTTGCACAAAAGTCGAGGCTTTCCGCACAGCCTGCTTCAAAGTGGCGATCGTAAACGGGAAGCGCGCAGCGCTCATCACCTCGCCTGTGCTATTGTCTAGAAGCTTTAAGGTATAAGATTTACCTTCGTCACCAGACAATAGCGAGCCGACTAAAGAGTAATCTGAAAGCGGTAATTTCATCAACGCTTGCTGGTTTTCCAGTGACTGGCTGCCTGCAAACTGTGTCGTTTTTTCACGAAACAATGCTGCAATGAAGGAACGATCAAGCAACTCGACCTGAGAACTTAAGCCCAATTCGATCAACAGCAAAGACGTGATCAGCTCTGAGAGTTCAGTTCCATCGCTATTTTTCTGGCTGTATAGCGTAGCGTCCAATGGGTATAGCGCAATGCGAGGCACGAACGTCACCTCAGAAGAGGAGCTCCTAGGGGCGACTAACACCGGCGGCGCCGGCTCGGAAATGGGAGTGGGGGTGGGAGTAGGCTCAGCCACTACCGTAGGCGTGGATTGCTGCGCCGCTGCCGGGCTCCCGCTTGGCTCAGTCAGGCTGAGGGTCGACAACCAGCCGGCCAGCTGCAGCCCGATAACAACCGCCAGTAACAAAATCAATACATTAGTGATCTTGAAGGCTGACTTTTTATTATTTTGTTTCACTCTCAGCAACCCTGTTTTAGATATTATGTCTTACAACCCTACCAGCTTAGGTAGCAGGCGCTCCGCGATTTTAGCCGACGCACTTTGCAGTGCACTTTTCGCGGCTATCATTTCGCTGACGTCGATCTCTACTTCTACTTGTCTATCCACTGCAATCACGCGGTTAGTAGCTTGGTCTATCGCTTTGATCTCCAGCCGCGCCTTCACACCAACAATTTCGCCCTTGCGAGTCGCTATCTCGGTAAAACCTTCGCCACGAATTAAAATATCAGCACTTTTTGCCTTTGCAGAGCTAGCATCAATCACCTCAAAACCAGAGTCCATACTGTAAAAAATCATCTCAGTTTCGGCAGCGGGATCTACGGCCGCTCGATTAATATGTTGCTCGCGAATTGAAATCGCCAAAGTGGGCCTCTCTCGGTCTCCGAGTTTTTTCTTAAGTTCGGCCAAACGATCGTTCCGGCTCACGGGCTTCGCCAACAACGTGTCCGCGTTACTGGTAATAACCTTGGCGACTTGACTGGAGAGATCCCCGGTCAAACTAAGAACGCTATCGCTCACACCTCCTTCAACCGATGCACCCAAAACCCGACTGGTTTCAGTGCCAATTATTTTGGCGACAATTATTAGATTATCTTCAATTTCAAAAACAGTACCGGCAACAATGATTTTTGCGCCTGTCAACTGTCCCACCTGAATCGCCTGTTGCGGGTTCACCATACCGGACAAACTAAGCACCGCCTCGTCTTCAAGCTTGCTAAGCTCCTCGCGATCCACCAATGCTATATTTGGGTTCATAACCAGCTTTGCAAATAAAATGGATCCAATTTTCTCTCCCATTCCCGATACCGCACGGCCTTTCTCGGAAAAGTCAAAAATGGCAACTGGGTGGGGTGCCCCCGCGGTATCGGCAAAGCTCAATGACGCAGAAGCGCACAGGCAAAGTGCCAACAAGAGGTTAAACACAACCTTCATAATTTTCTCCTAGAGAGTCAAAGCTATAAGCTGGCATTCGCCAGCAAACGCGCCAATACGATTTGCGGAATTGGAGATTCATCGATACGTTCGATTAACGGGACGGTGCATACAATCATGCGCCCACCCGATCCGGCATAGTCCAACTGCAACCAGCTCCAGCCTGTTGGTGATGCGTGTATCACCTCAACCTCTGCCCCATAGTCGCTATAGGCAAGATTAAGTCTATAAGTTAGCGTAGAGGTCGATTCGGGCCAAGTCAGGCCGTGTAGCAACGACAAAGGAAAAGAGTCGGACAATGACACCGCCGTAGGCAAACGCGTAAAATCGAGCGGATCATATAGCGGAAACGTCCCTGATGCAGGCTGAAGGATAACAACCGTCCGTCCGGTACTGGCAAGCTCGAGCAAAACCGGTGTAAGACCTCTGATTTTATCTAAAGCGAGGCCAGTTCCTATAACGACAAGCCCCGGAGAAGCCGCATTAAGAAGTTGCGATTTAGAGATTTGGTTGTGGGGAAGTTTCAGCGATTTAAAGGCTTTTGCGGTGTCCTGACTCGGGTCAAACAGTTGAATCTCGCTCGATTCAAGCACTTGTCTATCGGCCCACAGCACATCTTGCCCGTATATACTTAAGGCGACTTTTGTCTGAGCAATAGGGCCGGCGCTACCTTTTCCGAAGACAACCACTGATAGCTGCCCACCCACGACGGCGCTAGGTGTGAGGTTCGGGGCAACCAAAGTTAGCTGCACTATACCCAAACCATCACTATCCAGCTCAGCGTGATCCTGCCCTTTTGACAAGATCCGCCCTTTAGCGGCCAACTCCCAATGAATTGATACCTGCGCATTTGCCCGCCCAAGTAACGAAAATTCGTACTCTGTTGGCTTGCCGCCAAACAGTGCCGACCATGCATTGGCATTGCTTATAGTCAATGCGAGGGCATGAGAGGGTATCCACACAACAAATAGCAATAGGATCTTCCAATGAACCATTTTCACCTTCCAGTGGCTGAGGAACTATATTAGTATAGTCATACTTATTCGCAGCAGCGACTCAAGAATGAGCGGCGGGGCTACCTAAGTTATTATTTCCAAACTACCGATAAGCATTGACTATAATGCACTGCTTTTTGAACCACAAGTAATAGAGTACATAGACTGCCGTGTGGTAACTCTCCCAAATTCACGCGACATACACTGTGCGTTACAACCATACCTCTTCAAGGCGGGCAAAACTCCACCATGAAGGAAGCTCACCCTCTTTTATTTCTCTCCACAAGATATCGCAACAGACTTATTGTTAATTTCAGCATCAATGGCTTGCATGATCGACAACTCGGGGGCCGTGCTATCTAACACAAGCTCCCATACCATCACGCCGCCGAGATTGTTATCGAGCGCAAAGCGAGTTTTTTTAGCGATTGTGGGCAGGCCATTATAGTAATCGGTTTTACCTTTATAAATGACACTGTCGACACAGGCGTGGCTTGGATCATCGGCCACTACCTCACGATAACTGCGCCAGCTGGGGCGCGCATAAATGGGCAACCCAAGCACGGCCTTTTGCGGGTCTACACCTCGTTCAGCCAGCCAGTAATCGGTGGAGCGCTCGACCAAGTTATAGGGCGAGTGATCATCCGGGCGATCATCGTAGGCCATAAGGTTAATCCAATCGAAGGCGGCCAATGCGCGATCGCTATAAGCGCTGGCATCCCCATCGTCAGTAACTTTGGTTCTGGTGCCGATGACGGCAGCGGTTAGCTTTTTGTCAACCTCGTGCAATGCATTGCTAAGCTCGACAATAAATCGTTCGTAATCAGCCTCTCCTTTAAGGCGAGGATACTCCCAATCCATGTCGACGCCATCAAAGTTAAATCGTTCAACCATCGCAACAATATTGCGAATAAAGGTTAACCTCGCCACATCATCCGCAGCGATTCTTTCATACACCAAGTCGTGGCCACGATCATCGCCGCGCCAACCGCCGAACGATATAAACACCTTTTTTTGCTGAGCGTGAGCCAGGCGTACCGTTTGCTGTAGCAGCGGCTCGTTGATCGCTTGAATGTTGCCGCTGGCATCATCGGTTGGGTTGGCAAACGCAATATTAATATGGGTGTTAAACGGTAGCTGAGCTTTTACCGCATTTAGGTAGTTATCGGCGCTTAAGCTAACGTAGCCGATGACCTTAAAATCATTTTCGGCAGGCGTGGGCGTTTGCGCACACGCGACCACAAACACGGTTATTAACAACCACGCGCTGCGCATAAATTTTTGTAACAGCATTACTTGATCCTCTTACGCACCGTGATCATGGTGCCTGACTAAACCTTTTGGGCTGAGAGTTCACTTTATAGCACAACCGCCACGGCACCCAGCCCCAAACTAGACTTTTGCACAAGGTTTAACTAAACCTAACGAATAAACAAACAAAACTAAGCCTCGACACAAATCAGAAAGGACTCCCATTGCGCCTCCCCCGTTTCAGCCTATGCCTTTTATGCCGCCAAAACGCCGACCAGATTCTCTGCGCCGGATGCGCCGCGCATTTAAAGACACTAATCATTGGCGAGCACCAATGCCGCCAATGCGCGTTACCGCTGGATACCGATATTGAATACTGCGGCGAGTGCCTTGCAACGCCCCCGGCGTTTGATCGTATTGTTGCGCCCTGCCGTTACGGGCACCCGCTGGATTATTTAATCGGCCGCGCCAAACACCACCACTGTTTAGGCAGCGCACGAGTACTGAGCGCGTTAATGGCAGGCTATGTTCAGCAGTACTATCGCGTACTACCACAGCGAGAATGGCCCACTAAAGTTGTCGCGGTGCCGCTGCACTGGCGGCGGCACATCAGCCGTGGTTTTAATCAAACCCATCCACTCGCCCGCGCCGGCGCTCGCGCCATTGGCTTACCTCTAAGCCGAAAACTACTGAAACGCACCCGCGCCACCGAACCGCAACAAGGCTTAACCCGCCGCCAACGGTTACAAAACTTACACGGAGCATTTGTCGCCCGCGACTTAAAAGGCCAACGCGTTGCCTTGGTCGATGACGTTGTCACGACCACCACAACCGCCCGCGAGATCAGCAAAGTACTGCGCCGCGCCGGCGCCGCCGAAGTGCATATTTGGGCGTTGGCAAGAACGCCAGCGAATGGTTGATGTTAGGCGCCGCCGAGGCGGGCTGGGTTTATATGCCCGTATCGCCACGCCCGGCGACCGAGGGCAAACAAATTGAAGATTTAACCAAGGTAAGTCGGATAACTAACAAACACCAAGGAAGCGCTTACTTAGCGCCAGTGCGGCAATTAACGGAAACTGCGCGTACCCGAAAGCCAACCCCCACCAACCACAAAACGTGTGAACCCCCAGCAAACCCCGTACAATACCCCGCCACAACCACCCACTACCCTAGGGGGCCCGTATGAGCGAATCAGCCGAGCACACCTCACACCCGTACGAAGCCTTAACCCCCGACTTGGTTATGGACGCGGTAGAGAGCTTAGATTACACCTGCGATGCCCGCGTGTTTGCCTTAAACAGCTACGAAAACCGCGTGTATCAAGTGGGGATCGACGAGAGCGCGCCCATTATTGCCAAGTTTTATCGGCCGGCGCGCTGGACGGATGCACAGATTCTTGAAGAACACAGCTTCTCGGCCAATTTGCACGATTTGGGCGTGTCCGTGGTGCCGCCGATTGTGGACGATAATGGCGAGAGTTTATTTGAGTTTCAGGGGTTTCGGTTCTCGCTGTATAAGCGCCAGGGTGGGCACGCGCCTACACTGGATAACTTTGATCATCTGCTAAGTTTGGGCCGCGCGCTGGGGCGTATTCATGCGCTGGGCCAGGTGACACCGTTTGAGCACCGTCCCACACTTAATACCGCAACCTTTGCCGAGGCGAGCTTTAACTTTTTGCTGGATAACGAGTTTATCCCACGCTCTTTACTGGAGGCGTACACCACGCTGGGGCGAGATTTAATTGCCCGCTGCCACGAAATTTTTGCCCAAGTGGAGTACACGAGTATTCGCTTGCACGGCGATTGCCACCCAGGCAATATTTTGTGGCGCGACGATGTGCCTCATTTTGTGGATTTTGACGATGCCCGCAACGGCCCGGCGGTACAGGATTTGTGGATGTTGCTATCGGGCGATCGCGCCCAGCAGACGGCGCAGATATCCGAAGTGCTAGAGGGCTACCGCGAGTTTTGCGACTTTAACAGCGCCGAGCTGCTGCTGATTGAGGCGCTGCGAACCCTGCGCATCATGCATTACAGCGGCTGGCTGGCTAAGCGCTGGCAGGACCCGGCCTTTCCGCACAGCTTTCCGTGGTTTAATACCGAGCGGTATTGGGCCGAGCATATTTTAGAGCTGCGTGAACAGCTGGCCGCCATCAACGAGCCGGCACTAGAGATTTATTAGGTTAATATCGCCATAATAGGTACATTGACCGCGTCACCCAGGAGCTACCATGTCAATCGATACGGCCACCTCAAGCGCCGACCCTGTATGGGACGAAATTCGCCAACGCGCCTTTGAGCAAGCGAGCCGCGAGCCGATGCTCGCCAGCTTTTTGTACGCCACTATTTTAAATCACGACTCGCTCGAAGATGCGCTGAGCTTTCATCTGGCCAATAAACTCGACAGCCCCGCGCTGCCGGCCATCTCGGTGCGCGAGGTGATTGATCAGGCACTGGCGGACGACTCAAGCATCGGTGCTGCGGTACGCGCCGATATTCAGGCCATTAACGAGCGCGACTCGGCCTGCTGCTCGCTCACCACGCCGTTTTTATTTTTTAAAGGTTTTCATGCACTGCAGGCATACCGCGTCGCCCACTGGTTGTGGCAACGCGAGCGCTACGCCATGGCACTGTTTTTACAAAATCGCATCTCGGTGGTCTTTGCGGTGGATATTCACCCCGCTGCCGTTATCGGCCGCGGTATTATGCTCGATCATGGCACGGGGATTGTGATTGGCGAAACCGCCGTGGTGGAAGATGACGTATCGATTATGCAATCGGTCACCCTGGGCGGCACCGGCAAAGAGTCCGGCGACCGGCACCCCAAGGTGCGCAGCGGTGTATTGATTAGCGCCGGCGCGAAGATTTTGGGTAATATTGAGATTGGCCGCTGCGCCAAAGTCGGCGCCGGCAGCGTGGTATTAAAGCCCGTACCGCCGCGCACTACCGTTGCCGGCGTGCCCGCCAAAGTCGTCGGCAGCGCCGATTGCGACCACCCCTCACGTGCCATGAATCACTCGCTGGACGGGTAAACCATCCGGCGACGCTTTGCAATTGTTCACCCTTTGACCCGACAATCTGATGTATATTTGGCATTGCTTTCACCTATAAACAAGGCGACACCGGTGAACACCACCACTAACAATAAGGAATGCCACATATGCCTACTCTTTTACAGCACAGCAAACTCCCCTTAGCGCTCGCAGTTGCGTCTCTACTAACGGGGGCCACCGCTTACGCTAATCCCAACGTCGATAGCGAACAGTGGGTCGATTTATTTAACGGTAAAAACCTCGATGGCTGGACCATCAAAATTCAGGGCTCGCCGCTGGGCGAAAACACCTTAGACACGTTTCAGGTGGAAGACGGCTTACTGAAAGTACGCTACGACAACTATAAATCGTTTCCTGCCGAGCACGCGGGCTTTGGCCATATTTTTTACGCTGAGCGCGAGTTCTCGCATTACATTTTAGAGGTTGAGTACCGCTTTGTGGGCGAGCAAGTGACCGATGGCCCCGCTTGGGCGTACCGCAACAATGGCATGATGTATCACGCACAAAGCCCGCAGTCGATGGCACTGGATCAGGATTTTCCGCTCAGTGTGGAGTACCAACTGCTAGGCGGTAACGGCACCGATGAGCGCTCGACCGCCAACCTTTGTACCCCGGCGACACAGGTGGTGATGGATGGCAAGCTGCGCAAAGACCATTGCATCAACTCCTCTAGTAAAACCTACCACGGCGATCAGTGGGTTACCGTACGACTAGAAGTTCACGGCAGCGAGCTGGCGATTCACAGCGTAAACGGTGAACAAGTCATGCAGTACACAGATTTACAGCTAGACGATGGCACTGCTCGCGACAGCGGTTATATCGCCCTGCAAGCCGAGTCGAATCCGGCCGATTTTCGGCGTGTGCGACTGCTAAACTTAGAAGGCTGCATGGATAAAAAAGCCAGCAATTACCGTTCGTACTTTATTAAAAATGACAGCGACGCCTGCGAATACTCCAACTAATCACATCGCTAACGGCCTATCTAGGCGCAACAAATAGCCCCGAAAAAAACTAAAAAGCCGCCCACTGGGGGCGGCTTTTTAGTGCAACAATCGCTAACGTTAATGCCCTTCTGGCGCCTCCGCACCGTCAAGGTTACTCAAAAACGCCACCAGATCCCGCAACTGGGCTTTATCCAACAGTAAACCCATAGGCGGCATACCGGAGGGCGAATTGGTTTGCTTGGCAATATCGGCGCGCGCAACTTTCACTGACTTGCCATCGTTGGTTTCAATGGTTAGCTCAGAGTCCGACTCAGCGGCAAACAAACCTTCAACGTTAGTGCCGTCGGTTAAGGTCACACTGATGCGGCCAAACCCTGGGGCGATACGGCCACCCGGATCAACCATTGCCTGCAACAATTGCTCGTCGCTTAACTGCTGGCCGATGTGCGTTAGCTCTGGCCCCACGCGATTACCGCGCGTACCCACCACGTGACAGCGCACACACTGGGCGGTACTGCTATAGCGAAAAATATTGCGGCCTTCTTCGGCATCACCACCGGCAAGGGACTCGGCGTAAACCTGCATCGGATCGTCGCGATCTTTACCGGCCTCATATTCTTTTACTAATTGCTTCAGCGAATCTTTACCCGAATTTTCGGCGGCATTGATTAGCTCTAATTTTACGGCGGGCGCAATATCACCGGCGATCAATTTTTGCATTTGATCCGCCAGCACCGTTTCAGCCTCGGGCGCTTTGATTTGCGCCAGTGATTTTAGCGCGGCCTGCTGCTCCGTCACCGAGCCTTGCGCCAACAAAATAGTGTGCATATCCACTTGGGTGGACACCGGAATGTCCAGTGTGGGCACCATACCCAGAGCCGTCATTCGCACTTTTACGGCATCGTCTTCCAGCGCTTGGTAAATGGCTTTTTGTATATCGGCGTAGTCGAGCTTTTGCAAATTAACAAGCGCGGTATTGCGAACATCTGCCGAATCATCGTCACTGAGAATGTCGTTTAAGCGGGTCGCCGCATCGGCGTACACCAAGGCGCCCAGCGCATTCACGCTGGCTTCACGCACATTGGCGTCGGCGTCTTTGAGCAACATAGGGTAAACATCGGCGAGCGCCGCTTTGGCGTCATCGCCATTGCCGGTACGCTCGCCACGATAACGACCACTTACCCGGTCAAAGACCGATGGTTCCGCCCAGTTTGCCAGTGCAGCAACCGCTTCGGCCCGCATCGCCGCCGGCGCTTTGGTATCGGCGGCGTAATCGGCCAAGCGCTTAGCCGCTGGCGCATCGGCGACAAACGCGTTGGCGTTAATCACCCGGCGCAGCAATGGCTCGTTGCTAAACTTAGTCGTGCCCAAAAGTTTTGCCAATGCCGGCAAGGCGTCGTCGACAAATAAATCATCGTTAATGGCACGCGCCGCGTTGGTCACCACAAATTGGCTGTCATCATTTAAAAAGTCGGCCAGCGCCGGGCTTTTAAGTTGGCGCAATGCCACTACCGCCGCAACGCGCACGGCCTCGGATGGGTCATCCGCGAGGGCTGCCAATGCCTCGACATCGCCAATGCGAGCCAAAGCAATAGCGCCGCCTTGGCGTAAATACACGTCTTTATCATTGTTTGCTTTAAGCATGGCGACGATCGGTGCCGTGGCATCACTATTGCCTAGCCGCCCCAACGCTTGCGCGGCAAAAAAGCGGACGCGGGCATTGTCGTGCTGCAAATTGGCAAGCAACGCCTGCAGGGCGGGTTGATAAGCCGCATCGCCGATAACTTTGGCCGCTTGCGCGCGAATTTCCGGGTCGGCATCGTCCAGCAACGCAAGCAGCGGCTCGGCGGCATCAACGCTCTCGCGTGCGATCTGCCCCAAGCCCCAAATAGCATGAATGCGGGCAAGCTGCTCATCACTGTCGAGCGCGGCCGTCAGTGTCGCCCGCTGGTTGCGATCCACCAGCTCAAATTGCGCATTAGAGCGCACCCGCATATCGGCGTGGCCCAGCAGCTTAGTAAGGGTTGCTAGCTCAAGCTGGCTAAAGTCAGAAGTAAGCCATTTAGCGGTATCGGTGCGAGCCTCAGAGCCCTTGGTTTCAGGGGTATCCAGTTTCCAAATCCGGCCCTTACCGTTGCGGCCCCAGCCTTCGATCCAGTCACTGGTGTAAAGCGCACCCTCTGGGCCAACATCCAGACCAGTGCTTTGTACGCCGCGCATCACAGATTCGTCAGTCGCCAACTCAAAACCGGCGCCATCGGGCTCGAGGGTAAAAGCGTTAATACCCGAGCGCGGCGCCGAGCCGGTGTATTGCACAATAAAAAAGTGATCGACCCAACGCTCGCTCAGCGCGGTGCCGGGGTTGTAAAGCATGCCGGTGGGGCCCGCGTGGTAAGCGGCAATAGGCGGCAATATGTGAGCGGCTTGCCCCGCAAAGCGCGGCTTGTAAAACTCTTCGTCCATCCAGACTTTATAGGTGTTGTTTTTCGGATCGGTGTATTTACCAAACTGCCAGTTGATGCGCCAGCCAGAATCCGAACCGTCAACCAGATAAACCACCCGCTCAGACTCGCCGGGGTGGTCGCCGTCGTTATCAACGCTAATCAGGTTACCGTACTTATCAAAGGTAAATTCATGGGTGTTGCGTACCCCGTGAGCAAACACCTCAAAGTTGCTGCCATCCGGATCGCTGCGCACCACTACCCCCTGGTTGGGGTACGGGTACTCATTACCATCGACGTCGGTAATGTGTGAGCCAATATCGCCAATACCGTAATAAATGCGGCCATCGGGGCCCTTGGTAATACCGGACATGCCGTGCCCACTAAAGCCGACGTGAACGCCAAAACCATCCGAGATGGCAAGCTTCTCATCGACGACGCCATCGTTATCGGTGTCTTTTACCCGCCAGGCATTAGGTGCTACCGCTAAAAATAAATCGTCGGTGTGGTTATCGTAGTAAATACCACCGAGCACATCGGTGATCTCGGTATTAAAATCTTCTAAAAACGTTTGCGCACGATCGGCGCGGCCATCGCCGGTGGTGTCGCTCACCTGCAGCACTTGCTCTTTAACCACCGCCAAGTCCTGCCAATCGTGAACGCCGTCTTCGTTGCGGTCGGGCACGTCTTTTTCGGTCAGGTTTTTATCGGCGGCAAAGGTTTTGTGCAAAAACTCGCGGCGATCTTCATTGGTCTCCATAGCGATGGAGTCCGTCAACCAATGCGGGTAAGGGCGAATATCAAACTCAGAATTATTACTGCGCCGGGTGATGGCCACCCAGGCCCGGCCTTTGTTATCCATGCTCAAGGCAACCGGGTCGGCCATTAGGTCTTCCGACGCCCACAAGTGCATATCCACGCCGTCGGCTAAATCAAGGCTCACCTGCGCGCTAATACGCTTGGCCCGGGCGGCCATCTCGGCATCGGTCATGGCAATGGCTTTAACCGGCTGGCCAGTACGCTCTTGCACTGAGGCATCTTTTGCCGGTAGGTCTACATCCACAGCGCCAGGCGCAACGGCAGACTCGTCTTGGGAGCAGCCAGCCAAAGCAATAGCGGCGGCGAGCGCGGTTAAACGAAACAGGGTGGCGTAACGGGTTACTTTCTGAGTTTTAGGCATAGGGCTCACAGTTATCATTATGGTCTTGAGGAATACAAGGATTTTGGAGTATAAGCCAGCAAAACCGGCATTCAAGTTAAGTATTGTTTGCGTCAGATAACGCCAGCCTGCACCAGAATAGACACGGTGCACGCCAGCGCGCGCTTAAAGTACGCACACAGCTCGAGTATAGCCCCAAATTTAGTGCTGTTAACCAGTTGGCGAATATTTTGCTTAATAGCTTTGCCCAGCTCTCGAATGATTGCTCTCACCGGCCTGAAGGTTCAAACCTATGCAGTACAGTAAACCTATGATTGACCTTGTCATGGAAGTGCGCCGCCGTCTGCCATCAAGCCTAAAACCCAGTGTTAAGCTGGCAAACCCCGATTTACTCTCTGAGCTTTTGCAGCACTACCCTCACTGCCGTGACACGATTACCCGCGCGTTAATTAAAGAGCTGATGCAACTTGCCGGCGGCCCCTGGCCGGCGCAGCTTGAGCAACCGAATACGACGCCATCTCCCCACGTACAAACCAAGGTATATCGCGGTCAGGTGAGCTTAGAAGAGACACCCCCACAGGCGGCAAAAGCACCCGAGCCGGACACCAAACGGCCGGTGCGGGTTTATCGTGGCCAGGTGATTTATAGCTGATAAGCGCGCCAATACCCCCGCAGTAGCTGCTATGCTTAAAAGACTCTGACAGCTCTTTTGTAGGTCACAACTGTGCCTCAAACATTCGTGCGCCGTTTTATCTTAGTTATTTTTTTCGCGCTACTGAGCGGCGCCGCACCACGTTTGATGGCCGCCGACACCTCGGTGAAGGTGACTGTTACCAAGGATGTTATCGACGATTACCAGCGCTTTGTCGCAGGCCGAGAGGTTAGCGCCATCGATTACTACGGTGGGCCGGGTGCCCGCCGCGACGTGATTGAGTTGGTATTGTTACAGCAAGCTCTTAAGCTTGGAGGGTTTAACCCGCCTTTGAGCATAGTGCGTGAACAAACCTATCGCCGCACCCTGCACCAAGTGGCCAACGGCGAACTTATCGGCACAGGGGCTTTGGCCTGGAGAGCCGACGCGGCAGACTTACAAAACAAGCTGTATATCAGCGCCGCCGCCATAGAAGATGGTGAGTTTATTGTCGGGCTCTACACCTCACAGCAAAATCACAGAGCGCTTAACGCCAGCCAGCAGACACTAAGACGCCTTGTCGCCGTTACTAGCCCCGATTGGAAGGTCGATCAGATCACTCTGGATGCGCTGGGGTTTCACAATATTTATTTAACCAACACTTGGGTTTCTATTGTGCGTATGTTGCACGCGCAACGCGGGGATATCACTCTGGCACCGTTTCAAACCGGCGCGCGAATGGCGCTCTACAACGAAGAGGCCACACTGCTGCCAATACCCAATATTAAGGTGGCATTAAAAGGATCGCGCCATTGGCTTGTGAGTCGACAGCACCCGCTAGGAGAAACCTACTACCAAGCGCTTGAGCGCGGATTGGCGCAATTGCGCCAACGGGGCGTTATTCGGCGCGCTTACCGCGAGTGCGGATTTTTTAATCCGGCGGTGACCGATTGGCCGCTATTACAACCGCCGCAAGAGTAAGCTGGTACAGACGCTAAAATTAACGGCGCCGCTTAACTCAGCTGCCCGCGCACACGCTCCAGCAAAGCTTTGGTTGCGCGAATACCTTCGGCCGCGGGCAACTCATTGCCCTCATATTCAATGCCAACATAGCCGGTGTAGCCGGCGGCCTTAATAAGCTCAAAAATACGCAGATAATCAATATTTGGCTCGTTACCTTCGTCATCAAAGCGAAAGGTTTTTGCACTGACCGCTCCGGCGTAGGGCATTAGCTCGGCAACACCTTGATAAAGGTTGTATTGCTTAATGCAGGGCGAATCCCACAAGTCGCCCGACTCGCGCTGATAACAAAAATTACCAAAGTCGGGCATAGAGCCGCAAAAAGGGCTATCGGCGTCTTTTAACACAGCCGCCAGCTTAGCGCCGTGAGAGGAGTAGCCACCGTGGTTCTCCACTAATATTTTAACCCCCATGGGCCCTGAAAACGCCGCCAACTCAGTCAAGCTTGCCACCGACGCCCGGTGCCAGTCCTCGGCGCCGCCACTGCCGTGCAAATTAACGCGAATACTGTGACAGCCCAGCTCGGCCGCCATTTCGACCCACTTATGATGATTATTAACCGATTGTTTACGGCGCTTTTCATCCACGGTGGACAAATCGCCTTCGCCATCCACCATTATCAATAAGCTTTTAACGTTGTGGTCGGCCGCCCGCTGTTTTAAATCGCGGATAAAAGCCCCGTCGCGGGCTTTATCCATAAAAAACTGATTAACGTATTCCACCGCCCCAATATCAAAGCTGGTGCGGGCAACAGCGGGAAAGTCCAGAGTACTAAGGGATTTATCAAACAACGCTTTATTCAGTGACCACTGCGCCAAGGAAATATCGAAATGATAAGGAGCCGCTGCCGTTAACTCATCGGCACGCACCCCCAAAGCAGAGCTGCCGGCCAAAGCACCAGCCCATTGCAAACAATGACGACGAGATAAACGAGCCATAACCACCTCACAGCGACTGTCGCGTATATAGAGCGCCACAGCAAAAATGTATACGTAGAGGGGATTCTAGCGCGTGCGCGCATCAGTGCCAATTGCGGCGCGAAGAAAACTGCGGGCGCAGAAACTCCATTTGATCGCCGCGAATGCGATCGGTGTTGATAAGCGCAAGATACTCGGCATTGTTGGGGCAAAAAGGTAGAGCGAGTAATTCCATGTCGGTATCCGCCAACAGATGGCTGCCTTTGCGCTGATTACAACGCTTACACGCCGTGACCACGTTTTTCCAAATATCGCGACCACCGCGACTGACCGGGTGAATATGATCGCGCGATAGCGCAGTGCTGGGAAACTCTTTACCACAGTAAAGGCAGAGGTAATCGTCGCGGGCAAACAGCGCCCGGTTGGTTAGCGGAGGGGTATGGCGGTAGCGCGCAACTCGGCTGCCACCACAGGCAATAATAGCGGGTAACTGTATCTCTGAGCGCAACCCGCTACCGCGAGCGTAACCACCAAGCACTCGGCGAACCGAGCCTCCGAGACTCCAGACCACTAAGTCGCGGGCGTATAAGCAAACCGCATCCTGCCAGTGCAGCCACTCAATGGGCTGGCCGGCAATATTAAGCCTCAGAATCCGCGCGTCCATCGACCCCTCCTGTAAGGCAAAACCCTCTCGTGTGGCTAGCAGAGTGTTCAAAATGCGTATTCAGCGGCTCGCAGTTCCGAGCACAAATACCTGCGCCGCCAATCATCCCAGTCAGTGTACGGCTCATCGCCGCGCCTTGGCGGGCATGCGATGAAAAACGCGGGTTAACAGCCTTGGATCAGCTTTTTAACCACCAACTAAGGGCGTCTATCTCCGCCGCAGTCGCCTCTTACAATGTGCTTTGTGTATATGACGACAATATGTCAAATGTACCGCTTTTTACGCGATTTACCTAACATTTAGTCAGCGGGCCGAATTCTAGTCAGCGGGCCGAATTCGCGCCGCCCCAGAGGTTAATTCTCTAAGCTCTTCGGTTATCGTGCTTACGGCCGACTCTGGCACGTTCGCCGTAAGCGTCACCTCGGTGGTGTAATCGGCGGCAACAACAGTAATCTGGTGCTGCTCTAAACAGTGGCGCACCCGCTCTTCCAGGGCAAAACCCACAGCGATAGAGATACCGATAGAGGGCGTCACCACACTCCAGCGGGCAACATCCAATGCACCAGAGACCGCCGCGCCATAGGCGCGAACCAAGCCACCGGCACCCAACTTGGTGCCGCCAAAGGTACGCACCACCACCGCCATACAGTTGCCGGCCTCGCGGTGCTCCAGTACGTTCAGCATGGGCTTGCCCGCCGTGCCGCCAGGCTCGCCATCATCACTAAAGGCCATACTTTTTGGCTGGGCCGCCGCGCCCAGAATATACGCCCAGCAATAATGGCTGGCCCCCGGCCGCTCGCGCCGCAGCGTCTCTAGCTGCGCCAGAGCCACTTCACGCTCTTGTGCTGGGCTTAACACCGCGGTAAAGGTGCTGCGCTTTTCTTCAAACATAAACTCACACGGTGCTGCCAACACCTGATACGGTCGACTCATGCCACTCCAGATAGAACCCAGCGGCTCTCTTTTGCCTATTTCAAACCCATATTATACGGCACCCATCGGATTTGAACCGCCGTCTTTCAGGGTAGCGCGACACGAGCAAAGCCGCTCATCCGCGCCCAATCGGCAACACACCAATGGGGTGCCGATTAGTTTTTCTGCGGCTCGCTTGTTATCATCGGGTTCTAATTGGGTGGTGAAGGCTAACGGCGCCTCTTAAAATGTGCGCGTTAGCCCCAATAGTAACGTAAAGATGCGCTATTATTATCACGTTCACGCTGGTGCAGGCTGTCACCCATGATTATCGGCTGCCATTCTTACTGTAATCTGATACCCATTGGTTATCCGTATTACTCAGCACTGTCACAAGCACTAGCCTGTGAACCATCAAAACAGCTTTGCCACGAATAAGTTTTTACCGTGGCACAGCGTTTTTATACAAGCGCTTTACAGCGACAACCAGATACTCGTTAGACGCAACCTGTATTTGGCAACAGACAAGCACGACAACCCTTATTGACCACAGCGCCAGGAGCAATCTATGAGAATTTTTGAAGAGATGGAATCTGAAGTACGCGGTTATGTACGCTCGTTTCCCACCGTATTTGACGTGGCGCAGGGCTCCGAGCTGTTTGACGAGAGCGGCACCCGCTACATCGATTTCTTTGCCGGCGCGGGGGTTCTAAATTACGGCCACAACCACCCGATGATTACCGAAGCGCTGATCGAGTACTTAAAGCACAACGGCATCGTGCACGGTTTGGATAAAGCCACCATCGCTAAGCGCGCTTTTTTGCAAAAGTTTCGCGACACCATTTTGGCCCCGCGCAACTTGCAGTACAAAGTTCAATTTACCGGCCCCACCGGCACCAACGCTGTAGAGACCGCGTTAAAATTAGCGCGCATGGTAAAACAGCGCTCTAATATCATTGCATTTACCAACGGCTACCACGGCCTTACCATGGGGGCGCTCGCGGCCACTGGTAATTATTTTTATAAAGATGAATCTTACGGCTCACGCGCCAATACCGCGTTTATGCCGTTCGATGGCTTTTTGGGTCAAGATGTAGACACCATCGATTACTTGCGTAAGTTTCTCTCCGACGGCAGCAGCGGCATCGACTTGCCCGCCGCCATTATCGTCGAAACCGTGCAGGGCGAAGGCGGGGTAAATGTCGCCAGCATTGAGTGGCTCAAAGGGCTGCAAGATGTGTGTCGCGAATTTGATATTTTGCTGATCATTGATGACATTCAAGTGGGCAATGGCCGCACCGGCACATTCTTTAGCTTTGAGCGCGCCGGCATTCACCCCGACATGGTGACTTTGTCTAAATCCATCGGGGGCGGTTTGCCTATGGCGCTGCTACTAATGCGCCCTGAGCTGGACCAGTGGCAACCGGGCGAACACACCGGCACCTTCCGTGGCAACAACCTCGCGTTTGTGGCCGCAACCGAGGCGCTAAGCTTTTGGGATAACGACGACTTGGCCAATGCGGTCGAGTACAAAAGCGACATACTCAAAACTGAGCTAGAAAAAATCGCCGCTGACTTCCCCGAGTTTGAACCTAAGGTGCGCGGACTAGGCATGATTTACGCGCTGGAGTTACCCAGTGGCGTCGCTAACGAAGTCTCTGCCGAGGCGTTTGAGCGCGGCCTAGTCATCGAAACCGCAGGCGCCGACGATCAGGTGTTAAAGTTCCTGCCATCGCTACTGATTGATGAAAATTTACTGCATGAAGGTATCGGCATTATTCGCGACTCGCTCAAAGTTTTATCGGAGCGCCGCAATAAAATGATGACCGGTCAGTAATTGCGCGGGACATTAGTCCCGCAGCAATCTTTTTGCAAAAGCGGCGCACTTGCGCCGCCCACCAAAAACAGAAGGATGCCATGTCAGATATTATTATCAGCAAGTTTGGTGGCAGTTCAGTTGCCGACGCCAAGCAAATAGCCAAGATCAAAAACATTGTTGAAAGCGACAAAAAACGGCGCGTTATTGTGGTGTCTGGCCCCGGACGAAGCCACAAAAACGAAGAGAAAGTGACCGATCATTTGATCAACATTGCCACCAAAGGCATTCACTTTTACAACCAGCGCCAAGATATATCGGCCGACGATAGCCGCCAAGCGGTGATCGATAAATTTACCGCCATCATGCGCGACTTAAAAGTCGACAGCAAAGAGATTCTTGCCTCACTCAGTAAAGACCTTGACACCGACTTGGGCGGCGACAAACGTGTGGCTTTTCTCGCCTCTCGTGGCGAGCACTACAACGCCCGCATTATCGCCGCTTATTTTGACAAAAGTGGTTTAAAAGCGTGCGCGCAACTGCCCGAGAATATCGGCTTTGTGGTAAGCGATAACTACCTTGCCGCGAAAACGCTCGATCAAGCCTACGAGAATGTCCAAGTATTAACCGAGTACGACGGCATCTCGGTGATACCTGGGTTTTACGGTGTAACCGAAGACGGCAACATTGCGGTGTTCTCGCGCGGCGGTTCGGATTTAACCGGCGGCGAAATTGCCTACGCTTTAGATGCCGACACCTACGAGAACTGGACTGACGTCAACGGCGTGTACGAGGCCGACCCGCGCATTATCACCGAGGCTCGCGCCATTCCACGGCTAACGTTTAAAGAAATCCGCCTACTGTCCAGCAAAGGCTTTAACGTTTTTCACCTCGATGCGATGCTCAAATGTCGCGACCGTAAAATCCCGATTAACATTCGCAATACTAACTCGCCAGACGATCCGGGCACGCTTATATTAAACGAGCGCGTACCAGAAGAAGGCGTGGTGGGAATTGCCCGACTCGACAACATGTCGTACATTCATATCGAAAAAGATATGCTGGGCGAAGAGGTGGGCTTTACCGCATCGCTGCTGCAAATTTTTCACGACTTCGGCATCAACACCTACCACTACCCCACCGATAAGGACGATATTGCGGTGTTGGTCAGCAAAGACGATTTACTGGGCAGCATCAACGATTTGCGCCGGGTGATCGAAAAACGCCTGAAACCCGACAACATGCGCGTGGTCTACAATTTGTCGGTTATTACGCCGGTCGGCTTGGGCCTTAACCGCAACTCTTACCCTATTATTGAAGCGCTAAGCGCACTGGGCGAGGCGTTTATTCCAATCGACCTGATCGACCAAAGCCCGTCGCAAATTTGCTTTCATGTAGGGGTATCACAAACGGTGGCCGATCAGGCGACGCGGATTCTTTACGATACGCTGATCGGTAACGCTTAACCGGCTTAAGCTTTGCGCATTATTGTGCCGCACCGTCGCTACGTTTAACGGTTTTCATACCGACGTAGCGGCGGCATGAGCACGTCCCCGCAACAGTGACAACACCGTCGCCAGCAGCAAAAATCCCATAGCAAGGTTTATCGCTTGATGAAACGTCAGCAGTAATGGCTCGGCAATCGCGCGACTCATGGCGCTATCGCCCAAGTGCCAATGCACAAACAAATTCACCAAACTCATTCCCACCAAATTACCCATCACCCGCGCTAAATTCAAAGTGGCGGCTGCCACCCCCACCTCGTGGGCCTGCGCCGAGTGCATGACCACATGGTTATTGGGACTGGAGAAAAAACCAAAACCAAAGCCCACCAACAGCAACGCCAACATAATATCCAAACGCTCGGTGGTACTGTCTAAAGTACTCAGCAGCGCAAAGCCCGCCAAAGTACAAGCGCAACCAGCGCTGGCCAACCAACGGGCCGGAAAAAAATCCGACAAGCGCCCGGCGATGGGTGCCACAAAGGCCATGGTGAGCGCTTGCACCAACAGAATCTGTCCGGCATCGCCGGCGCTGTAGCCGCGCACATACTGCAAATATAGGCTGAGCATAAACCCCAGCGGATAACTGCTGGCGTACATCAGCGACGCAGTCGCCAGAGACATAGAAAACAGCTTAGACTCGCGAAACATCTGCACCCGAATTAGCGGCGCTTTGGCGCGCGCCTGCATGCGCACAAATACAGCAAGCAACACTAACGCAATCACCACCAGCGCCGCATTCTCAATGTCCGGCAGCCCGGCCAAACCCACCGCCAAGCACACCGCCACCGCGGCAAACAACACCGCACCGCGCCAATCAAACCGATCTTTGGTGTGGCTGTGCCACTCTCCCGGCACGCGCATCAAGATCCCCAGTACCACCGTCGCAATAGGCAAAGGCAGCAAAAATACGTAGCGCCAACCCAGTGCCTCGGTCACCCAGCCGCCAAGCGCGGGAGCCAAGGTTAAACCCAGGTAAATACACGCGGCATTCAACCCCAGTGGCAGACCGCGCTTATCGGCGGGAAACACCGAGATCAGCAACGCCATGCTAGTGGCAAACATCATCGCCGAGCCGATGCCCTGAATAAACCGCAACAGCAATACCACCTCTATGGACTGCGCAAAAAATGCCACCGCACTGGTGCCGGCATTAACGCACACACCCAAAAAGAATAATCGTTTGCGGCCCCACAAGTCGGCGCACTTGCCGGCGGGCAACATAAACATAATATTGCTGATAAGCACCACAGTGGGAATCCAACTCACCAACACGGCGTTGGCGGCTAAATCTTCAGCCAATGCCGGTATAGCCACATTCACCGAGGCCATACCCAAAGGCGCCACAAAAGCGCCCAGGCAAACGGTTACCAGCACCAACCAAGGCGAGGCAATTTTATCCAGAGTGGGAGAGTTCGTATTCAAACAACAGCCTATACACGGAGCGTTACTTGCGGCCAAGCAACAAAGGGGAATTCACAAGCACCATTAAAACACAGCGCCCAGGCGATTCATCACGGCTTTACCCGTCTTTTCGTACGCCCGGCCATACATGTGACAAGCCAAAGTGTTGTTTAGGTGAGTAAAATCCAAAGCGCCCACTATTGGAAGGCATGTAGCAAAAGGCCGCAGGTAATGATGGCGCACTAGAGTGACCCGAGGTGTGCGCGGATAACGGCTAAGCCAAAATGAAGAAAACCCGCAACAAGGGGGCCTGCTGCGGGTTTTACAGGATGGAGACCAGCCTTGGGCTCAATGTCGGCGAGATCCGTCTATTCCTTGCCTCACAATCCCTGTGTGGGTATTCCCTGTTACGTCACAATCCGTGCGACATTCCGTATTGTTCCCTTTGAACAGCCATAATCCTTATGCTCCTGTCCAGTTAGCTATTATGCGCCCCTTTAATCGACCGATATAGTCGCCTTTGTCACAGTTTCCTGTAAGAGATATCGTACAAAAACCGTCTAAAAGACCTCTTCCGGCTCTAAATCAAACAGATATTGTGGCGCCACATCCAGCTTACGGCTAATGTCGTCGCCCTGCTCTTTTAGCAATTGCATATCTTCAGGGTTAAGGTCTTCACCCAAGCCCTGCCGGATGACAATCTCCACCCGGCGATTACGCGCCCGGTTGGCACTGCTATCATTAACCACCAGTGGCCGGGTGTCGGCAAAGCCCGACACCTCAAAGCGACGCGGGTTAAGGTAATTGCCACGCAGCAACTGCGAGGCAACAGAGGCCGCGCGCATGGCGGATAAGTCCCAGTTAGAGCGGAACCGCTCAGAGCGAATAGGCACATTGTCGGTATGCCCCTGCACCTCAATGCGTCCGGGCTTAAGCATCAAGACCGCGCGAATCTCATCAATCACATCATAGTAATCCGGCGCCAAAGTCGCCGTGCCCGATTCGAACGAGCCTTTCTCGCGAATACGGATAATAATCTGCCGGCCGCGAGTTTCAATTTCAAGCTCGCCGTTGGCAATACGCTCTTTCAGCTTATCGGCCAACTCTGCCGCATCGGCGCGGGTTTGCGCTACCAGCTCTTGCATAATTTGCTCGAGCCGCTCGCGGGCGCTGTCGTCCATATCGGGTTCGCCGCGCTCGATGTCGTACTCTTGCGAGTCGCGCACCTCTAGGCTCATCTGGGTGATGTCCTCAGTGTGCTGCTTGATCTCATTAATGGGTGTGGGGTCGGGCCGCCCCGGGCTAAATTCTTGGGCAATAATACTGGTGCCTTTTGGCACCTCATTGACGGATATTTCAGACTGAACCCCAAACGCCTGCGCCAGCGAGCCCGCCAAGCGTTTAAACTTCATAGCATCCATTTCCGAGAACGACAAAAGCAGCACAAAAAAGCACATCAGCAATGCCATCAAATCGGCAAAGGTTGCCATCCATGCCGGCAAGCCGGGCTTGCAGTCGCAGCCGCTATCTTCGTCTTCGGTATTCATAGGGGTTAACTATCCGCCGCATCGACGACGTCGCGTTTGCGCTCGGGCAAGTAGGTGCGCAACATGCTGTCGATTACCCTGGGGTTTTGCCCCGCCTGAATCGCCAGCAAACCATCGATGATCATGCTTTTAATCATGTGCTCTTCTGCGGCGCGCAAGCGGAGCTTATCGGCAATGGGCAAGCACACGGCATTGGCCAACATGGCACCGTACAAGGTGGTCAGTAGCGCTACGGCCATCGCCGGGCCAATCGCTTTAGGGTCATCCATATTGGCCAGCATCGCCACCAGCCCGATCAGCGTACCGATCATCCCCATGGCAGGGGCCACATCACCTAGCGCGGCAAATATGGCCGAGCCGTTATTGTGGCGCCGCTCGGCCAGCGAGCGATCTTTAGAGAGCATGACCCGCACGACATCCGGGTCGTGACCGTCGACCAGCAGCTGAATACCTTTTTGCAAAAAGTTATTGCTGACGTCTTTTCCCTCCAGCGACAACAATCCGCCCTTGCGCGCAGCATCGGCCAAATCGACGACTTCATCAATCAAATCGAGAGGGTCATCATTCTTATTAACGAAACTCTTGCCGGCCACTTTAAAGGCGCTGAGAAAGTGACCCAGCCCAAACTTGGCCATAACCGCAAAGATACTGCCCCCCAGCACAATAACCAAAGACGGGCCATTGACGAACATGCCGATCTCACCCGACATAAACATCGAGACAATAATCAGGCCCACCGCCCCAATCAGCCCAATCAGCGTTGCTAAATCCACACCCCTCTCCTCAGTTTTGCCCGGCCCACGCAGCCCTAGTCAGCGGTTACCGTCGCCGAGCCCACCGCCAATAAACCTATTGTAATCACAATAATAACCCGATCACCGAAAAAGCGCGCTAGAGACTGCCACCTAGCCGCCCGCAAACGGTATAATGCCGGCCAACAATGAGCAGCAGCGGCGATTACTCTTTTAGCTATCGGCCGGCAGCGCTGTAACATAACCCCAAAATTCAACACCTTGCAGAAACAGGTTGCCCTATGCCCGCCAAGAAAAAAAGCCTCGACCTAGAAACGTCACTTTCTGAGCTTGAGTCAATTGTCGCGCAAATGGAAACCGGCGAGCTAACACTTGAGCAGTCACTAGCCGCGTTTGAGCAAGGCATTAAGCTCACCCGCGACTGTCAAACACGCTTGCAGCAGGCCGAGCAACAAGTGCAGATGTTGATTGAGCAAAATGGCGAGCCGACCCTAACCGACTTTGATGCGCAAGAGCACGGCAAGGCTTAATGACTGATTTTACCGAATACGCCAGCGCTTTTCGGGCGCGCATCGATACCGCGCTGAATCAGGTCATACCCGATACCCCCGCCAGCCAGCTGGCCGAGGCCATGCGCTACAGCTTAGCCGGCGGCGGCAAGCGTATTCGCCCGCTGCTACTGTTTGCCAGTTATCGCGCGATTGCCGGCACCACAGAGCACCCGGCGTTGGAGACCGCAGCCTGTGCGGTCGAATCGATACACGCTTACAGCCTAATTCACGACGACCTGCCCGCCATGGACGACGACGCCCTGCGCCGCGGCCGTCCCACCTGCCACCTTGCCTTTGACGAGGCACTGGCCATATTGGCCGGCGACGCCCTGCAAAGCCTGGCGTTTGAGTTGCTGGCCGACTCGCCCGCCTTGGCCGATGGCACCCGGATTCAGCTTATTCGCCACTTAAGCCGCGCCGCTGGCATGCACGGCATGGTGGTCGGGCAGGCGATTGATTTGGCCGCCGTCGATACCGAGCTGGACATCACCCAATTAGAGCATATGCACCGCTGCAAAACCGGGGCATTAATCGATGCCAGCGTCGCCATGGGCGCGCTGATTGGCAGTGCAGACAGCCAACAGCTTAAGGCTTTGGCGCGTTACAGCCGCTCGCTGGGGCTGGCTTTTCAGGTACACGATGACATCCTGGACGTGACCGCCGACACCGCCACCCTCGGCAAACAGCAAGGCGCCGATATCGCCCGCAATAAGCCCACATATGTTTCACTGTTGGGCTTAACGGCCGCGCGGGCCCGGGCCCAAGAGCTTTACCAAGAGGCGCTGGCGGCACTGACAGAGCTAGCGGGCGATACTGAACCGCTGCAGCGCATTGCCCAATACGTGGTCGAGCGACGTCATTAACGATGCACTAGCCAGTGTGTCGTTAACTACCTACAATGGCGGGTTTCCGCAAACGATAAATAACGTCCATGCTTAATGAGATTCCGACACAGCGCCCCGATACCCCGCTGCTCGACACCATCGAGTCGCCGGCGGATCTGCGCGAGCTAAAAGAAAAGCAGCTCGCCACCGTGGCCGAAGAGTTGCGGGCGTTTTTACTCTACAGCGTGGGCCAAACCGGCGGCCACTTTGGCGCGGGGCTCGGCGTGGTCGAGCTGACCATTGCACTGCACTATATTTATCAGACCCCAGACGACCGCTTGGTCTGGGACGTAGGCCACCAAACCTACCCTCACAAGATCTTAACCGGGCGCCGTGAGCGATTACTCACTATGCGCCAGGCCGAGGGCTTATCGGGCTTCCCCAAGCGTGAAGAGAGCGAATACGACACCTTTGGGGTAGGTCACTCCAGCACCTCGATCAGCGCCGCATTGGGCATGGCACTGGCCGGTGGCGAGCGCAAATGCGCGGCCATCATCGGCGATGGCGCCATGACCGCCGGCATGGCATTTGAAGCGCTCAACCATGTGGCCCACACCGATGCCGACTTGCTGGTAATTCTTAACGACAACAATATGTCGATCTCGCCCAACGTTGGAGGGCTGGCCACTTACCTCTCCAAAATTTGGGGCAGCAAGTTCTACAATTCTCTGCGCGAGGGCAGCAAGCAAGTCTTAACCAAAATCCCCGCCGCGTGGGAGTTTGCCAAACGCACCGAAGAGCACTTTAAAGGGTTTGTATCGCCCGGCACCCTATTTGAGGAGATGGGCTTTAATTACGTCGGCCCCATCGACGGTCACGACCTGCCCTCGCTGGTGCGTTATTTAGGTAATTTACGCAGCGTAAAAGGCCCTAAACTGCTGCATATCATCACCCAAAAAGGCAAAGGCTTTGAACCCGCCGAGCAAGACCCGGTGGGCTACCACGCGCTAAACAAATTAGAGCCGGCACCGAAAAAACCAGTCGCTAACCGCCCTAAGTTTCAGGCCGTATTCGGCCAGTGGCTGTGCGATATGGCCGCCCTTGAGCCGCGCCTAAACGCCATCACCCCCGCCATGTGCGAGGGCTCTGGCATGGTCGAATTTGCCCGCGAGTACCCCGAGCGATTTTTTGATGTCGCCATCGCCGAGCAGCACGCGGTAACACTGGCCGCCGGTATGGCCTGCGAAGGCTTAAAACCCGTGGTCGCTATTTACTCGACCTTTTTACAGCGCGCCTACGATCAGCTGATTCACGATGTCGCTCTGCAAAATTTAGACGTGACCTTTGCCATCGACCGCGCCGGCTTAGTTGGCGAAGACGGCGCCACCCACGCCGGCAGCTTTGATATCAGTTATTTGCGCTGCATCCCCAACATGGTGATTGCCGCCCCCAGCGACGAAAACGAATGCCGCCAGTTGCTCTACACCTGCTTTACTCACAAAGGGCCAAGCGCAGTGCGCTACCCGCGCGGCACCGGTACTGGCGCAGCCATTGTAACAGCCATGAATGCTCTGCCCATCGGCAAGGGTCTGGTTAAGCGCGAGGGCAGCGACGTTGCTATTTTGTGCTTTGGCACTCTGTGTAAAACCGCCCATCAGGTAGCCGAAAACGTAGGCGCCACCCTGTGCGATATGCGCTTTGTTAAGCCGCTGGATACCGCACTGATCGACGATATGGCCACGCGCCATCGGTTGCTCGTCACCCTGGAAGAGAACGCCATCGCCGGTGGCGCGGGCTCGGCCGTGGCCGAGCATCTAGCCGCCAGCGGGCAAATCGTACCGCTGCTGCAACTGGGGCTCGCCGATGTGTTTGTCAATCACGCCAACCAAGCCGACCAGCTGGCCGGGCAAGGCCTAGATGCACCGGGCATTGAGCGCGCCATCAACACTCGCCTTGCACAGCTGCCCGAACCGGCCACCGGCCGCCTGGCCCCGTAAACACTCCCGAGCTGACGATAGATTCATTGCTCCCACGGGACAAAACGAGTATCCTAATTAATAATTACTCGCATTATCAACACAAGAAATATTCCGCGCTATGACATCCAGCTCAACTTCGACCGACAGCGGCGCCAGCGCCCAGATCAAAAGCACCCGCTCACTTGACCAGTGCCGCAAAGGGGAAACCTTGCGCATTACTGAGTTACTCGCGCAGCCCGCCTTTGGCGAGCACGACGAGGAGGTGACCCTGCGGTTAAAAGAGCTTGGCTTTTTACCCGGCGTTACCATGATGGTGTTGGGTTACGGATTCTTAGGGCGCGACCCTCTGGCGGTAAAAATAGCCGGCACCAAGTTTGCGCTGCGCCGCACCGAGGCCAGTAAAATAGCCGTCGCGACCGCGGAGGCCCAAGCATGAGCACTCAAGCTTTGCGCTTTGCCTTGGTGGGCAACCCCAACTGCGGTAAAACATCTATTTTTAACCGCTTAACCGGCGCCCGCGCCAAAGTGGCCAACTACCCAGGGGTAACGGTAGAGCGTCGCACCGGGCCGGTGTCGGGCACATCAACTCCCGCCAATTTAGTCGACCTGCCGGGCACCTACAGTTTGCACGTATCGTCGCTGGACGAGAAAGTCGCGCGGGATATTATTCTGGGACAAATGGCCGGCGAGGCACCACCGGATGTATTAATTGCGGTGGTCGATGCCACCAATTTGCGCCTGGGCCTACGCTTAGTCTTAGAGCTAGAAAAGCTCGGCCGCCCGATGATTCTGGCTCTTAACCAAGCCGACGCCGCCGAGCGGCGCGGCATTAAAATCGACACCGAAGGCCTGGCCGAAGCTATAGGCATCCCGGTAGTCGAGACAGTGGCCATTCGCCGCCACGGCCTTAAAGCCTTGCGCGAGGCAATCGATCAGGCATCCACCCGCTACCAAGGCACTAAAGCCGAGGTTATCAGCGATGCCGGGGCCAGCCGCAAAGAATCGGTAGAGTCGCTCTACCAGCGTATCGAGCAAATCACCGCCGCCCACGTCATAGCTCCGCCCGATAAAATCACCTGGCAAGACAAGCTCGACCGTTTTGTCATGCACCCTATTGCCGGTCTTATCGCCCTGTTTATGGTGCTATTGCTGATATTCCAGGCGGTATTTGCCTGGGCCGCGCCGATTATGGATTTAATCGACGGCAGCTTTGGCACGCTCAGTGAGTGGGTTGCCGCCACGCTCCCCGATGGTATTCTTAAAGATTTCCTCGCCGACGGCTTAATCGCCGGGGTGGGCGGCGTCTTAGTCTTTTTGCCGCAAATTATTATTCTGTTCTTTTTTATTCTGCTGCTCGAAGACTCGGGTTATTTAACCCGCGCGGCGTTTTTGCTCGATCGCCCCATGCGTGGCGTCGGCTTATCGGGCCGCTCGTTTATCCCACTGCTATCAAGCTTTGCCTGCGCCGTGCCCGGCATTATGGCCACCCGCACCGTGCCCGACCCGCGCGAGCGTATTATCGCCATTATGGTGGCGCCGCTCATGACCTGCTCGGCGCGCCTACCCGTATACACGCTGATTATCGCCGCGTTTATTCCCGACCAAAAAGTCTGGGGCATTTTTAATCTGCAAGGGCTCACGCTGTTCGCGCTTTATATTGCCGGTATTGTCAGTGCCGCACTGGCCGCCTGGCTGCTGCGCTTGCGCCACACCCGCGAAGAGTTTCCCCTGCTGCTAGAGCTGCCGGCCTTCCGCTGGCCCTCGCCCTACCACCTGCTGATTGGTTTGCGCGAGCGTACCTGGGTATTTTTGCGCCGCGTCGGTACGATTATTCTCGCCCTGTCGATTGTGCTGTGGGCGTTATCGAGCTTCCCGGCGCCACCCGCTGATGCCACTGGTGCGGCCATCGAGTACAGCTTTGCCGGCCAACTGGGCCGTTTAATGCAACCGTTATTTGAGCCCATGGGCTTTACCTGGCAAATGTGTATTGCCTTAATCCCCGCCATGGCCGCGCGCGAGGTAGCCATCAGCGCGCTGGCGACCGTTTACGCGGTGGGCGGCGAAACCTTTGAGCAGGCGCTGGGTCAAACCCTGGGCCAGAGCTGGGGCTTACCGGTTGCCCTGGCGTACTTGGCGTGGTTTGTCTACGCGCCCCAGTGCTTGGCCACCATCGCTGTAGTGCGCCGCGAGACTAACTCGCGCTCGGCCACAGCCTTTTTTACCTTTTACTTATTTGCTCTAGCTTACGTCGCAGCCGTTATTACCTATCAAGTATCGAGCTGGTTGTTAAGCTAAGAGCCAAAGGCAAAGTAGCTCACGCGACAACAACGGGAGAAACACTATGTGGCAAGAATTGATCGTCGCCGTCTGTGTTGCATTAGCCGCCATTGCGGTGGTGCGCCGCATGCTACCCGGCCGACGCTCCGGCTGTGCCAGCGGTTGTAGTGGCTGCGGCTCGCAAAGCGCGTGCTCAACGCCCCCCGCAGGCCACGCCGACAGCAAGATCGAGGCGCACGCAATCGAGGTGCAACCCAGCAGCGGCAGCTGACCCCAAAACCCACGCCGGCCTCGGCGAAGCCCGTACATCGTCAGCACACACGCGCTGGCAGCTCGACCTCTGTTTATCCCCTGTATTTTTCACCGGCCGGGCCTTAAAAGGCGCACGGGCGAACACTCGATGCTGGCGCTCAGCCAAAGATAAAGATATGTAAGCAATCGCCTTAACGGCTGTGGATATCATTGCTTTGTCTCAGCTAATTATCTATCTTTGCTCCTCTGAGCCAAAAACAAGCACGCCTATCTGGCGATACAACAAGTAAACATCAAAGCGACCGATATGCGTCAATAGCAATGCCCTCCAACCATCACGGCATAATGCCGTAAGCTAATAAGTACACCCCAATGGAGCAACTGCATGAAAATACTACTGGCCACCCTCGCGGCCTGCTTGCTTGCCGGCTGCGGCAGTCATATGGATCAAGCACCTGCCAGCAATAACACCAGCGAGCAGCTGTCGCTGATTCCCTACCCCGAATCAGTGATGCGCATGCCGGGCACCTTAGTGCTCAACAAAGTCGTGCATGTCGAAACAGCCGACGGCACAGAAACATCGGCCCTCGCCCTAAAGCGCTTGCTAAACACACTGGATATTACCCGTGACACATCGGCCAGTACGCAAATTCAGCTGTACCTAGTCGATGAGCCAGCCCTTGGGGATGAAGGCTACCGCCTGGACATTGATCAGCAGATTATCTTAAGCGCCAATACCGACACGGGTTTGTTTTACGCGGTGCAAACGCTTAGCCAGTTACTGCCAAGCCAGGTACAGGCGAACTACGAGCTGCCCAACCTCAGCATCACCGACAGCCCGGCCTTTAGCTGGCGCGGCAATATGTTGGATGTAGCCCGCAGCTTTTTGCCGGTGGCGTACGTCAAAGCGCATATCGACCGTATGGCGCGCTTTAAACTTAACCGCCTGCACTTACATCTAAGTGACGACCAAGGGTGGCGCGTCGAGATAGCAGGCTACCCCAAGCTCACCGAGATTGGCGGCGCCAGCGCCGTAAAAGGTGGCCGTAGCGGCTTTTATACCCAAGCCGAGATTCGCGAGCTTGTCAGTTACGGCCAGGCGCGCAACGTGACGCTCGTGCCCGAGATCGACTTGCCCGGCCATACGCAAGCGGCTATCGCCTCATACAATGAGCTTGCCTGCGACGATGTCACCAACCTTGCTCCTTACAACGGGTTGGAGGTTGGCTTTAGCAAACTGTGCTTAACCGATCCGGACACCACTTACCCGTTTGTCCAAGATGTACTGAGCGAGATCGTCAAACTGTTTCCATCGGAATACATCCACATTGGTGGCGATGAAATTAAAGACCCGCTTTACCCAGAGTTTATCGCCCGTGCAACCCGTATGGTGAGCGATTTAGGCCGCACCGCGATCGCGTGGGAGGAAGGCTCGGTGGCCGACAACGACCCCGACGTACTGTTGCAATTATGGAATGACCAATACGATATTCAGCCCGCGCTGGATCGCGGTCACCAGTTGATTTTATCGCCCTGCTCCTACAGCTACTTTGACCACGGTAATTATCAAGGCCAGCCCGACACCTATGACTGGTGCCGCAAAGAGGGCGTACCGCTAGCGCGTGCCTATCAGTTAAACCCGCAAGACTTTGAGCAAGTGATGGGAGTAGAGTCGGCTATGTGGTCCGAGCTGGTTCACAGCGACAACGCGGCCGACAATCGCTTGTGGCCGCGTGTGGCCGTCACCGCCGAGCTCGGCTGGAGCCGTGAAGATGACCGCAACTACCAAGAGTTTTTAGCGCGCCTTAATGCCTTGCGCCCCATGCTTGATGCCATGGGTATCGAGTACTACCGCGAGCCGCAGTTAGGCTGGTAAACCGCTGGGATTATCCGGCGCTATAAAAAGCGCCGGATGTCTCGCACACAGGCGGGGTGCTTGCGCTCTAACCACATTACCGTCGCCGCTAACGTATCGTCGGCCTGCACCGGGCCGTACTGTTCACACAAAGCCACATATAGCTGGTTTACCACTCGCCGGATCTCGGGTGCATTGCACACCACCGAAAACGTTCTGTCGCTACCTTCCGAATCAAACCACATACGCAAACGCGCTTTAAGCGTAGGGTTGAGGGGCATATCATTCAGGCGCAGTAAAAAACTAAGACGTAGCGTTACAAATTCATCCGCTGGCATTACCATCTCTAACGCCGTTAAAAAATGCGCAAACACTTTATCCAACCGCTCGGGGTAAACCCCCGGCTCGGGCCGTGCCACCGGCTTAAAGCTGGTATGTTGTGCCGTTGGATTAGGCAGCAATCCAACCGGGTTTTGGCTCAGACTTAACAGCGTACGGATCACATCTTTGCGCTTACCGGCGATCGCCGGGTGTTCACCCAGTTTGCCCACAAACTCATTCAGGGCATACACCGGCTTTGCGGCGTAATTCGCCTCCCATAGGTTAAGCGCCTGCATTAATGACTCGCCACTTAGGTAATCCGCCAACGCCGTAAACACAATCCGGCGCTTAAGGGTTTGCTCCGCCTCAGCACTCATGGCTCTATCACCTCAAGGGTGCGGCTGTTATAAGCTTTGTTGCTACCAAACTCCGGGTAGCCAATTTCGCCGTGCTCGGTAATATCTAAACCGCGCTGCTCGTGCTGGGCATCTGCCCGCAACGGAGAAACGGCATTAATAAGCCCGTAAATTATTAGCGCCCCGACAAACGCCCAGACAAAACACACCAACACACCGGTCAGCTGCACCACCACTAACTCAACCGAAAACAGATCGCCGCGATAAAATAAACCCGCCGCCAAAGTCCCCCACGCGCCGGCAAAACCGTGCACCGGAATCGCACCGACCACATCATCCACTTTTAAACGCAGCAGCAAACGCGAGCCCAACACCACCACAATACCCGCCACAAAACCGGTGATAATCGCGTACAGCGGGTCCATCGTCGCACAGCCGGCGGTAATGCCCACCAATCCACCTAGGCTGCCGTTTACCACGTGCTCCACTCGGACTTTTACCCCCGTTAAGCGACACGCTAGCAACGCCCCCGCCGCGCCAGCACAAGCCGATAAGTGGGTGTTTAAATTAATCAAACCAATGGCCACATCGGCCGCCAAAGTACTGCCACCGTTAAAACCAAACCAGCCCAACCACAAAATAAAGCCGCCCATGGCAACGTAGCTGGAGTTGTGGCCGGCAATACGGCGCGGCTTGCCATCGGCATCAAACCGGCCTATTCGCGGACCGACGACTAACGCCCCCGCCAGCGCCACCCAGGCGCCTAATGAATGCACCACCGTAGAACCGGCAAAATCGATAAAACCCAATTGCGCCAACCAACCACTACCATGGTAAGCGCTGCCCCACACCCAACTGCCGAACACCGGGTAGAGCACCCCCATAATAAAACACGCGGCAATCAGGTAACCGCCAAAGCGAGTGCGCTCGGCCATGGTGCCACTGGCAATGGTCGCCGCCGTGGCGGCAAACATGGTCTGAAACAGCACGAAGGTCCAATCCCACTGCGCATTAGGGTTTAGCCAAAAATGATCGGTACCCCAAAAGCCCGTGGGGTTGGTGCCAAACATTAAGCCAAACCCCACCAAACAAAACACCAGCGAGCCCAGGCAAACGTCAGCGTAGTTTTTCATAATAACGTTAATGGCATTTTTGCTACGGGCCATACCGCTCTCAAGCAACGCAAAGCCTGCCTGCATAAAAAACACCAACGCTGCCGCAAGCGCTATCCAGACGGTATCAATGCTTTGCGTAGCCTCTGGCGCCGCAACACTCGGGGAGGCCCACAAGAGCATCGGGGTAACAACAACAGCACACTTAATAACAGTCGGCGGTATAGTACGACGGATCATCGGCATAGCATCGGGTCTTATGTCAGCAGGAAACAACAGCGCGGGCCAATGCATCAGGCGCCACACCTCTGTGCCTGCAAAACGCACGATATATGCCAATTAGTTAAAGCGACAAAAGCCTTTTTATAACAGCAAGTTACAAATAAGTCATAAATCCCACAGCCACAGGATGCTATCGTCTTGGGCAGTGTTACTATGCGGGTGCATGGATACGCACCAGAAATTAGCAGGCCAACGCCAGCGGTCGACACGGACTACCGCTTTAAGTGAAAATACACAGGCAAGTAACACTTGCCACCTAAAGGATAAACCCACCTGCGCCAAACCGCCGGGTTTCACATAATGAGGGTTATTATGGATTACTACTTACAAGCATTTCGCCAGTACGCCGACTTTTCCGGCCGCTGGACTCGCACCCAGTACTGGATGTTCGTACTGGTTAACCTTCTTATCCTTCTCGGTATCGCCGTTATCGAGAACTTAATTCGCACCGCCCTTATCAGTTCGATTTACGGTCTGGTGCTATTAATTCCCGGCATTTCAGCGGGCGTGCGCCGTTTACGGGATGCGGGTTTCTCACCTTGGTGGTTATTACTCGCGTTTATTCCGGTAATAGGTACTATTGCTCTAATCGTATTGCTGGCGCAACCGACCAAAACAGCCTCAGCAGAATAATTAATGACCGCGGCGCCGAGCGCCGTGGTTATCTCTTACAGCGATTATGCGATGAGGCACACTCATGTCTGAGTTTAGAAAAACTCTCGAATTAAAATCGTTTCTTGGATTACTGATCATCGTATCCATCGCGTTTTTATGTATTTTACAGCCCTTTTTTGGCCCGGTATTTTGGGCCTGCGCGCTGGCGATTATTTTTTACCCGGCGCAAACTCGTTTTTTAAGCGGACTCAAACACCGCCCTAACATTCGCTCGCTTATTACGTTGCTGTTTTGCCTGATCATTGTGATTATCCCGGTTATCTTCTTGGTCACCTCGGTCATCGCTCAAGCCGCAGCACTGTATCAACAAATCGACTCCGGCGAGCTAGACCCCGGCAAAAAGATCGAGCAGTTTCAGGGCAGCTTTCCTATCGTCAAAGATACCTTAGAGCGCTTTGGCGTAAACTTTAACGACTTAAAAAAGCAAGCCGTCGATTTTGCTATGAACAGCGGCAAATTTATTGCGCAATACACCTTTAACATTGGTCAAAACGCCTTTAAATTTGTGATCGGCTTTTGCTTAATGCTTTACCTCACCTTCTTTTTATTGCGCGATGGCAGCAGTTTATTAGAGCTAATGATTCGGGCGCTGCCCATGGGCGACACCCGCGAGCGCCTGCTGTTTGCTAAATTTGCCGAGGTAACTCGCGCCACCGTCAAAGGCAATTTGGTGGTCGCCATCGTGCAGGGCGCGCTGGGTGGGTTTATCTTCTGGGCACTGGGGATTCCGGCGGCTTTACTCTGGGCTGTGGTCATGGCGTTTTTATCGCTCCTGCCCGCGGTGGGCGCCGCTATTATCTGGGCACCGGTTGCGGCTTACTTATTGGCCGTGGGCAGCTATGTGGATGGCATTATTCTTATCGCTTTTGGTGCTGGTGTCATCGGCTTAGTCGACAACTTATTGCGCCCTATTCTGGTCGGCCGCGACACCAAGCTGCCGGACTACTTAGTACTGCTATCCACTTTAGGCGGCATGGCATTATTTGGCATTAACGGTTTTGTCATCGGGCCGTTAATCGCCGCGCTGTTTATTGCCTTTTGGGGTATTTTTATGCGCGAGATCAATGTCGAGCACCCAATGGACGACAGCTCGCCCGACACCCTAAACGAGACTCTGGATACCGACTCGGCCTTAATCGAGACACCCGAGCAATAAAGCCCTGTCTATTACCAAGTTATCGGGGCGCGTTTACCGCGAGCCCCGATTTAGGTAATCCCCACTCGCGCCGCGTCAACAATATCCAGCAACCTTGCCAGGTAGGCATCTTTAGGCCGAAAGCTACCGCTGGTGCGCCGCTTTAAATCGCGCTCTAAGCTATCGAGCATGCGGTTAAGGCGACGCTGGTGAATCCCGCAAAAGCCTTGTAACGGGTCGGAGATAAGCCCCGAGAAACAAGCAAATATCGCCATCAACACCATCACCGCCGCGGTTGAAAATACAATCAAACCTGCATCGGGGCTAATCGGAAACAGTGCGTAGTACCAACCTCCCACTGTAGGGCCCAAAATAAAATCCCACGCCGCCCAGCGGTTGGCCACGATACCGGCCAACGTCATGCCAATGGCAATACCGCCGGGGGTAAATTTTTGCAGAGTAAAAGCGCCGGCAATAGTGGCCAGCAACGTATTGCTTATGTCGGCTGTCGCAGTCCGCGTTAGCGCGTACTGCGATAGCGCATCGCTCAAGCTTTGCTCTAAATGCCGTTCGTTTTCAGCCCCGGTTATTGCGCCAGACGCCGGCATTAATGATTCGTGCTCGATGATCGCCGCCACAATGCACTCGCGCAAACGGTTTTGATCTGTCGTGCGCAGCAGTAATTCACTCGTGGCGCACTGCATTAAATAGCGCTGCATAGTCGTCTGCATACCACTGGGAACACGCCGCAACAGCCGCGCTAAGCGGCCCATATTAAGCGCAGCGACACCCCACGCTACCCCTTGCAGCGCAAGGTAAAAAGGCACCCACAATAAGTTACACGGCGCTCGCAACATATCCCACCCCAGCGCCCGACGATTAGTCTGCCAGGCGCCGGGGTAGTGAAAGTGCCGTTTCACAAAAGCGGGAACACGCCTGCGGCATTCGTTAAAGTAACGTTCAATACCACGCTCAATGGCCGCCACTAACGCGGCTTGATCCGCTGTGTCGGCAGCGGGCTTTACCGTCATGGGGCGGCAGGGTCCTCTGACGAGTGGCGAGTGTGTTGCTCGCGGTACGCCTCAAGGGCCGAGTACAACCAATCGCGCGATAGGATTTCGGTACCGTCGGCCAAAATAATCGTATAGGGCTTACGGGTGATAGAGCTTCTGCTGGCCAAATTATCGATAAAGTCATCGGCAGTTTTCGCATAGCGCCCCGCGCGCCGATACTTCATTGCCAAATGGTCGGCGGCCTCTTGCGCATTGTGCTTGCTGCCATTGCGAACAAACACCGCGCCGCTATTGGCGACAAAATCGATTAAATAAGCCACTTCGCGCTCGTCTTTTGTGTCGGCATGGGCGCTCAGCGCTAGCGCAAACAAAACAATTAAGCTAATCCAACGCGCGTTAATCTTGCACCGCATGCGAGGCCTCCTTAGGCTCGGTAATCATCAAGGATACCAACAGTGGGTTATGGTCAGAGCTTTCGTATACCGGCACCTGCGCGGCGCTAATATGGACGCCGCGCAGCCACACGTAATCCAGCGCCATACCAAAGGTTAAGGTCCGGTTATCCTCCGGAAACTCCGTGGCCGTTAAACCGAGTGGTTCGAGCAAATCCGTTAGTATGTCGCGGCGCGAATCACTCCAGCTGTTTAAATCGCCCGCAAAAATAATCGGCCCATCGTGCTCCAGCATCAGTGCCACCGCACTGCTAAGCTGCTCGCGGTAGGCTTGCGTGCCCAAGGTAAAGTTAATGGCGTGTAGATTAATTGCCAACAAACGCTCACCATTTTGCAGTACGTACTCCACCACGTTGGTCGCTTTTGGGGTGTTTAGCCAGGGCTCATCATGGCTAAACTGGCAGTGCACCGCCGCCGGCCAGCGGCTTAAGGTCATTACCCCCGATTGCATATCACCGGAGTGATAACCCGGTGCAAAACGCCAGTAGGGCTTTAGCGCCTCCAACCTTTCATCTTCCAATGCCTCTTGCAACAAAACGATATCCACATCCTGACTTAACGTGGTTAAGTCTTGCAGTAGATGGGCGTTCTGCGCTTTATAAATATTCCAGCTTAAAATCGAGAAAGTACTGGGTACTTGATACGCCGCGCCATAGGTTTGCGCGCGGCTGGCGCGCAGCTTGGTCTGACAGGCCTCGGCGGTGCTCGCGGTATCCGTCAGTTCAGTATCGCCATCGCTAGCACCGGTTTTTGCCCAGACAACGAGTGACAACAAACCGATACCCATCGCCAGCAATGCCTTGCGCCAGAGGGGAAACCTTGGCCGTAATCTAACCTCAGGGACGGGCTTGTCCCGCGTAGAGGGTTTTGCCAAATAAGCCATAAAAGCGTGAGTCCTAAGCGGTAATAACCGGGTTGGCGTTCAACCTACACAATAAAGTGTAACCGTAAATAATAGTGGGGCGCACCGCACAATCACAATGTCGCAGGTTTGGGCATTAAGTTACGGCGAAAGATCTGAATAGCAAGCGGTGCAGGCCGCATTTATATGACAAGTGCTTGGCGCGCGAGTTCCGCCGCAAAGCTCAGGCTGGGCCTGCAGGCGGCGTTATAAACGCTCGCGTTTTTGCTGGGCTTTTTGCGCTTTGCGGGTAAGACCTAAAGTGTCGTAAATATCCACGGCCAACTTATAAAACAACGGCTCGTCCGGGTGCTTTTTAATCGCGCTTTCAATTCGCTGCGCGGCTTGTTGGTACTCGGCGTTGCGGTAATATTTAGAGGCCAAACGATACTGATAATAGGGGTTGCTTTCGCGGTGCTGGTAAGCCAACGCATCGAGCTTAGCCGCCAGCACCAGCTCGCCCTCCTGCCGGTAGTACTGGCTTAGGTTTTGAATTGCGGTTAAATCTTGCGGGTTGCGTACCAGCGCCTCGGCGTACAGGGCTTCGGCCAAATCATTCAGGCCCTGCTGGCGATACAAAGTCGCCAGGTTATTCCACAAAAAACTTTGGCTACTATCCAACGCCAAAGCCTGCTTTAAATTAAAAAATCGATTGGCGAGCGTGCCGCCTTGCGCATCCAACGGCGCAATAGCGAGGTTGTTATAAAACTGACTTTTAGCGCTGCGATCACTAATAACATGCTGCGGGTAATAAGCGCGATAATTACGCATATCCAGGTCGATTACCAGGGTATCGATGCTGTGGCGCAAGTTCACTTTGGCATTAACGTGCCGCATAAACTGCAGGCGATCGCCAACCCGCCCCCACGTGGGCGGTATCGCGACATCGTTAATACGCGCATCCAGGCCAACATGACGCGCCATCGCCACAAACAACAGCGAAAAACTCAGGCAATTGGCCCGGCGCTGCCGGTAGGTCTCGGCGGGGGTATAAGTCGCCGCGCTTTCATACAAAACACCGCGACCACCACCCGACTCGGGCAGCAGCAAAGCATTGTGCAGGGCTCGCACTTTATCGGCATCACGCCGTTGGCCGCTCACCGCTTGCTCGGCAAACTCTGCCATTTCAGGAGTTAACGAAAGCAGCTCATCCGGGGCAATACGTGGCGTGGGCGTCTGATGCAAAATATCCAGCGCCGCGCCAGATAACGCGCGCTCAACTAATGCTTTATCGGGCGCCGGCACTATGTGAGTCACCGCTGTACTGGTGCAGGCCGACACGCCGCTCAGCAAGAGGCACGCGAGGACAACCTTTAACAAGCCTATTGAAGCTATCTGGTACATGGCCAGCGCTCCTTTTATGTGATTGTTAACCTCTTCAGTATACGCCTGCCACGGGCTTTCGCCAGTACTGGCAAGCCAATTGCGCACCGCCTTGGTGCGCTACGGCAATAGCTAGATCCCCACCCAACCCGAGCCTTTATCGCCCCAAAGGCAGTGCAACAAAAACAAAACATCGCAGCACCTGAAGCACGCGGCCCACTATGGCACAATAGTACTCTAGGCCCAGCACTAAAGCGCCACCGCTATTGGTACCAACCCATGAAAGCTGTAACCACCGTATTACTACTTATTGTTGCCTGCCATGCCCAGGCCAGCCAGACCTTGCGCATTGCCGTGGCAAGTAACTTCAAGCCCACCCTCGAGGCATTACTGCCACTTTGGCAAGCGCAAAACGATATTGCCATCACCGTCTCTAGCGGCCCCTCCGGTGCACTCACCCAGCAGATTTTAGCCGGTGCGCCGTTTGGGTTATTTTTATCGGCCGATGCCGGTTTCCCCGAGGCGCTGTACGCGAAAGATAAAGGCGCCAAGCCGGTGGTGTACGCCCGCGGCCAATTAATTGCCGCCTGTGGCCATAACGCCAGCGCCGCCATGGCCGCGTTACAGCAAGCCAATACCCTCGCCCTTGCGAATACCCGCACCGCGCCTTACGGTCAAGCGGCTGCCGGCTGGCTTACCGAGCACGGCAAACACTTTAGCGCCAAACAAGTACAAGCCGGGTCCGTAGCCGGGGCATTGCAATTTGCGGTAACAGGCAATGCCGACTGCGCACTGGTGGCCAGCAGCTTTCGGCAACTGGCACCTAAGCTACACTGGTACCCACTGCCGCACGCCCCCGTGCTTACCCAAGCCGCCAGCGTGATTAACAACTCAAGCGCCGCACAAACGTTTTTAAGCTTTTTACTCAGCGATGCCGCGCAACACTTTATTCAGCAAAACGGATACCTAGCCGCCAAGCCGTGAACGCCGCCATTTGGATTACCTGCAAACTGGCACTGGTCACCACCTTAGTGCTACTCGTACTGGGCACCCCATTAGCGTGGTGGCTGGCGCAGGGCCGTTCGCGTTTTTTGCGTACTTTGGTCGAGGCCGCCGTCGCCCTGCCGCTTATTTTACCGCCCACCGTGCTCGGTTTTTATTTGCTCTTATTACTGGCCCCCGATGGCGCCATCGGCCAATTTAGCCAGTCGGGGTTAGCGTTTAGTTTTATGGGCTTGGTGATCGGCTCGGTAATTTACTCGCTGCCGTTTGTGGTGCAACCACTCGCCGCCAGCTTTAGTCAGTTAGACACGCGCCTATTGCAACTGGGCCGCAGCCAAGGGTTAAACCCGTGGCAATTGTTGCGGCACATTGTATTGCCCGCCACTTGCCACGCTTTTGTGATGGCCGCCGCGCTGGGTTTTGCTCACACCGTGGGCGAGTTTGGTGTGGTATTAATGATTGGCGGCAACATTCCCGGCGAGACCCAAGTATTGTCTATTTTATTATTCGATGAGGTCGAAACCCTAAACTTTGCCCAGGCCCACCGTATTGCCGGTGGTTTACTGGCCGCCTCTTTTGCATTATTGGTAGTGCTTTACAGCTGGCAAAAAAAGCGAGGGCACACTCGTGTGGCAACTTGAGCTAGACGGCCAACACTGGCGCTGGCCCCAAGGCCAATGGCTGGGCATTAGCGGCCCGTCGGGCTGTGGTAAAACGCAACTGTTAACTCATATGGCCTGCGGCACCAAAGGCCTATTGCAGCGCGGTGCACAAACTAATTTACTGACACTACCCAGCCATAAGCGCGGCTTGGGCTGGGCCGCGCAAAGTGCCGCGCTCTGGCCCAACCAACGGGTACACACCATGCTCAACGCATTGGCCGCATTGCATCAGGCTAACCATTGGCAGCGCGATGCCCACGAGTTAGGCATCACTCCCTTGCTGCAACAATATACTGACACCCTATCGGGCGGCGAGCGGCAGCGGGTCGCGTTATTAGCGGCCGTGATATGCGCAAAAAATTTACTGTTATTAGATGAACCCGTATCGGCACTAGACGCTAACGCGGCTCACCACGTATTAAACGCTATACGCCACATCGCCGCCCAGCGTGAACTTTCGGCCATTTTAGTCAGCCATCAATGGCAAGATTTAGCCGCCACCTGCCACTGGGTGTATCACTGGCAAAGCAACAGCTTCAGCACCTTAGCCGATGCCCACCGGGCCCACGTACTCAACCACCCCAGTAACGCCTGCGCCCTGTGGCCGCTAGACGGCCCGTCACTAAACGGCCAAGTGCTGGTAAATGGCCAGCCCCTCGATTGCGGCCCGCTCGCGCCCAACACCTTGCGCGTCCGCATCGATGCTCACGAAGTTTCCATTGCCCACCAGCAACCCGGCCCTTCCAGCATTGCCAACACGCTTAGCGTCACCGTTACCGGTTTAAGCCACATTAGCGACACCAGCTTAATAGCCACCCTCGACTGGCACGGTTACCAGCTATACGCGCTTATTACCCCAAAAGCGGCAACAACCTTAGGCTTGGCAAAAGGGCTTTGCGTTTATGCACAATTTAAAGCCCACGCGGTTAACAGCGCTTAGGCCGCGCCTTAGCCACAATAGTGCCAACCGCATCACAAACTTAGCAACCCCACCACTAGGTTAGCCCCGTTACCCGCCCAGTCTTATAAAATGTTCGCCCTAGGTAACAGGCGCTTTCAGCGCTGCGTTAATGGAATCAATAAACACCGCAACAGGACGCGCCCCATGCTTACCCTACCCCGCAAACTATTTCGCAGTTTTCGCCATACGCAACGGTTTGGTATTGGTATTTACCACCATCGTTAAGCTTATAAAAAGCTCCGTTGCGTTTTAAGCGTAGCGGTATAAAACCACAAAAATGGCGGCTTGGGCCTCTCTGATGGTGACGGTTGGCCTACCTAAAGGCGCACCTAATGCGACACATCAAAGATAGCGATTATATTATGATGGATTTAGAAAGTTACAAAATTATACTAAGTAAATATTCGATTACCGACTGTGCAGTACGCGCTAACGATATGTTCGTTTTTATAGTGTCTGAGATTTTAACGGACGAAGAGGTTCAGTACTACGAAGATAATGATTACGACCTAGACTACCGCCCCAAAAAAATTGTCAGTTTCTTTAAAGATCCGGATGAAAATGGGGATCAATGGTTTCAAACCCACCTAATCGGCTGGGACACCCCACGCATCGGCGCGTGCAACCAACCGCGCAATCACTCTCTTACGCTTGAGCTCTCGACTCGTCTAAATGATCAAGCTTTTATAACCGGCAATGGCCCTGCCGAGAAAATGCCTTTCCCACCCAGAGTTGCCAAAAACGGCGTTCCGCTAGGTGGGTTTATTCAAGGAGGAGTTCATCGAATAAAAACCATTGAGGGTTGGGCCTACGTCGTGGGTGGCAATCGCACATTGGGCAAATTTTTAGACAAGGGCCAGTGGCAAACCCTGAACAAAAATCTACCCGAAATGCCAGAAGAACAAATGGAATCGTTTTTAGATTCCGGCTTCCGAGACGTAGACGGTTTTAGCGAAACCGATATTTACGCTGCGGGCGGAAGAGGCGACGTCTGGCATTTTGATGGTGAAAACTGGACCCCCATCCCTTTCCCGTCTAACGATCCTTTAGAGTCGCTTTGCTGCGCGGGCGATGGCTATGTGTACATCTCGGGCTACCAAGGCATTACCTTTAAAGGCCGCGGCGACCATTGGACCATCATTAACCGCTACGGTATTACCCTTGGCTTTAGAGACATGGTGTGGCACAAAGACCGTGTTTATTGCACCAGTGATTACGGATTATGGGAGATTGTTGATGACAAGGTGCAACGCGTCGATGTACCCGATGAAATTACCGCCTGCTCGGGGCATTTATACGCTAACGATGGTGTGATGCTACTGGCCGGTTTAGGTGGCGCCGCTTTTTGTGAAGATGGCGAATGGACGCTGCTGTTTAACTCTTTCATCATGAACAAGCTGGTTGAAGTTGACGAGCACGAGGGCTAGTGCACCAATGCAATCGTTACAAGCCTTACGCGCGCCCCCCACAAAAGGTCAAACGCCACACGGGTTATGCAACCGACGCCTCGCACATGAAAGCATTCCCATTGTCGTTGTTCCGAAAAGACTGTATTCGATCGCAAGTAGAAGATTTTTACGAGCGGGCATGTAAACAATCGGATTCTATGCTGAACGCTAAAGGTTAAAATGGCAAAACACCTAGCTCACCAGGAGAACTGGAATAATGAATGGAAACAATACGGAAAGGCATTTACTAACAAAAATCAGATGAGAAAAACATATAAAGGGATTCAATATTATTTACTGTGCTATTTGGAATAGTCAACAGCTAGTTTTTATCGTCAACGATGATGTTGATGAAGAGACATACGATGCTCTAATGGAAGACGCCATTAAAACCCTTAAATAACCTTAACGCTAAAAAATCGGGGCAGCCCGTTGACTGCCATATTGGGATAACCAACCTACCACATAGCGATACTAACGCTATGATACATAAAAAATATGACACCAACCCCTAAGGAGCATTAAATGGATCACATGGAATTTGGCAGATGGGAATCGAAGATCAATACGACATCAGACTCAACAACCATAATCGTAAGTTCAAAAAAACTCAACTTCATGACGATCTTCTTGAAGATCTACTTGATTTTTCTAGTCATTGCTTCCCTTATCCCCATATCAATCTTTATTCTTTCAAACAACCAAATCATTCGCATAATATCAACACTTTTTATGATCGGATCTGCCTTTAATGTGGTGCTGGCGCTTTATGCTTATTTGTTTCGCATCAAAGGAAAAGACATCATTATCATTTCAAATGGAACACTTTTATACAGACGAGAAATAGCCGGATTCGGGTTCACCCGAACATTTATTACCGAAAAAATAAGAGACCTAAAGACAGTGACCCGCTTAGACCACCCGCCACCTTTAACCGCTGGACTTCAGCTTATAGGGCTCGCGGCAAACTCCATTCATTTTAGCTATAAAAACAAGCCTCACAGCCTGGGGTTTCTTATTGATCCTTATGACGCGGAAGATATTATCAAGATAATAAAAAAAGGCACCCAAATTAGACCTGACCAAACACCCCCAAAACCCGAAATTACCAGCATGGTAAGCCCACAAGCATACAAAGAGGTGTTGAAAAAATACTCCATCACGGACTGCGCCATAAGAACTAAAGATATTTTTATGTTTATCGGGTCTGAAATCTTAACCGATGAAGAGATTGAAGAGTACGATAAAGGTAACTACGACCTAGCCACTCGCCCAAAACGAGTTATCACGTTTTTTCGAGAGCCTTTTGAGGACGGAAGACAGTGGTTTCACACGGACCTTATTGGCTGGCACACATGCCGCATAGGCGCCACCAACCACCCCAAAAGTCACTCCATTACGGTCGCGAGCGATGACTTAGAAGATCGCGTATACGTTACGGGAAGTGGTCCGGCCCATGAGGACTCCCGCATTCAAGCAATTGTACGCGGAGGTGTTCGAAGAGGTGCTATAACACGATTGAAAACCATTGCTGGCTGGCTTTATTTTTGTGGGGGACGTCGAACAATAGCAAAGCGCTTAGATGAGAGCAGCTGGATATCACTAGTCGGCACGTTGCCAGTATTGGATACTGGCGACACCATCAGAAATATTACCGAAGCTGGATTCTCCGACATCGACGGTTTTAGCGAGAATGACCTGTACGCCGCAGGCGGCCATGGTGACGTATGGCACTTTAACGGCCAGCAGTGGCGCGCCATCGCCTTTCCCAGCAACCAAACCTTGAAATCCATGTGTTGCGGCGGCGACGGCAAGGTGTACATCTCCGGCTACGAAGCCGAGACCTATATGGGCCGCGACAATAAGTGGAAAAAGATCTACAGCGGTGGCATCTCCACCGGCTTTAGAGACATGGTATGGTTTGGCGACAGAGTCTGGTGCACCAATGACTACGGCGTGTGGACGATTTATAAAGGTAAAGTAAAGCGCGCCGACCTACCCGCCAATATCGAGGCGTGCGCCGGGCACCTATACGTTAACGACGGCGTAATGCTACTCGCGGGCTTAAGCGGTGCCGCCTTTTGCGAAGATGGCGAATGGACCCTGCTGTTTAACTCTTTCACCATGAACAAGCTGGTTGAAATTGACGAGCACGAGGGCTAGTGCACCAATGCAATCGTTACGCGCCTTACGCGTCCCCATCCCCGAGATCATAAAACGCCACGCCGGTGACGCGGCGTTTTATTGGGGCCAGTGGGATAAAGCCCGCTACTCTTTTATCGTTGATGCCGAGCGTTTGGCGCACACCGAGCACCTGCTGTGCGCTCACCTGGACGGGCTCACAGAGGCCGCCGACGCTGACTGGCCTAAGGGCCAGAATATGCTCCCTTGTGCCTTACAACAATAAAAAGCATTTCAAATCACAGGGCAAACGGGATAACGTCGAGTCATCCAACAACGGAGGTTGCTGTAAAGGACAAACCGGCCACCACCTCATTCCAGGCTCGCTCATATCCACAAAAGGCAAAGACGACATACCAAGATCAGACGGATTAGGTTGCGACAGTTACGAGCACAGCTCCGCTCCGACCGTTTGCGTAGAGTCTGTCACAAAGGCGTCGGGCAGCCATAAACGGATACATGACAAGTTTGACAACCTTTTATCGATTCAAGTTGAAAAATCTGAGAACGCTGATGCTGCAGGATTTTTCACCAAATCCCCTGTTATTGAAAACGGCGCAATGGGAATGGACACGGCTATCGACACAGCCGCCGAATCACACAAAAGGGCTTTCCCTTTATCCGGCTGAAGTAAAAAGTGTATAGAGAACCAACTCAAAGACTACTACAAAAAACACTGCCGAAAAGCGAAGCTTAGGGTTAAAGACCAACACGGAAATGACTTAAATACAGATCATCAAATAGATTAATAGCTGAGGAAAAATGGAAAATTCAATTTATGTACCGAAAGATCAGTGGCAATCGCTCATTAAAGATTGGTTAATAACAGACATAACTATCCGTCATAAAGAGTTAATAAGTATCGTTGTCCGGCAAACATTTCCCGAAGATGAAGCTTCGCTCATGCTTGATCACGAGTTTAGAACCAATGTCGTTCAAATAAAGCTCAACCGTGAGCCAGAAAAAGAAAGAACCGGAGCTGCTTTTTTAGAAGGCTTTACCAAACCAATGCTGGGAACATGCAGCAATCCTGTAGCCCAAGACCTTTTGGTTTCAAGCAACAACCAAGGTCAGGTTAGAGTTTTAGGCGCTGGCGGAAAATTCGAGTTCATCTCCCCCAAAGGCCTAGTACCAGCCACAAAAAAAGTTGTCACCATCGACGGTTGGGCTTATTCCGTTGGGCTATTCCGGCAAATTTTCAAACGAATCGATGTAGGCCACTGGGAGCCATTCAACAAAAAGGGGCTTCCAGACTCCTCCGCTAAGCGTATTCGCGGAGAACTACAATCTCGCAGTCATATGGGATTTAAAGACATGGATGGCCCCAATGAAAACCACATGTACGCCGTAGGCGGTCATGGCGAGGTGTTTTTTTACAACGGCGAGCGATGGCGCCAATGCGACTTCCCCAGTAACGAGCAACTCAGCACAGTGACTGTCACCCCCGATAAAACCGTTTACATTGGCGGCGAAGGCGGCAACATCTGGCGCGGCCAAGCTGACACATGGGAAAAAATTTACAGCCACACCTCAAGCGTGCCGTATAACGACAGCGTATGGTTTGATAACAAGCTGTGGTTAAGCTCGGATTACGAGTTTAAAACCGTCACCGGCGATAAAGTCGAGCCCGCCATGTTTGGTGAACAGCGCCTGCCCTTTAGCGGCCACATGGACGCTCGCGACGGTTTGTTAGTCATCGCCAGCTTGCATCAGGTATACGCTTTTGATGGCAAACAATGGCAATGCTTGGTGTCGCCTTATGAGTAAAGCTCGATTGCTATTAGGGTTTAACTGAATGGCACGTATACGGCTGATACCTTTACACTCGGAATTTTTATTTTTAAATAATATAATTCACCCTGTCGTGGCCGCCCTGTTACGGTTGGCCACGACAGGCGCTGTGCGAAAAACCTTACTTATCGACGTTAAGCTTATCGTGATATTCTTTACGCACTTCGCCAAGCTGTTTAAATAAACCTTTGGCGGCAGCCAAATCGTCGGCGTTAAGCGCCGCATCAATTTTGTCAATCAAGGGGGAAACCTCGTTCATACCGTTATCGAACTCTGATTGATCTTCTGCGGGTACCTTTTGTTTTTGGGCGACAAGTTGCGCCTGTTTAAAATTAACCCATTCGGCTTTAACCGCCGCGATGTCATCGCTTTTGCGCATCACTTTAAACGATTCGCCCATCGACTCCATCGACTCGTGCAGTTCATCGTGTTTAGAACACCCCATTAACAACACGGCGGGCAATACGATGATTAACAGTAATAGCTTCATAACATTCTCCTAATGGCTCGGTTTGGCTCATGATACCTAGGACAGGCACGCAAACAAATCCCCCCGAGCAAAATTACTCGCTTGACAACACAGTACTGTGCGATACATAGTATATACTATGCAACACACAGTATAGGTAACATTTTGACCGATGACCCCGAACGATTAACCAAATTAACCATGGAACTGCGCCGGGGGCTTCTGGTTATGGCGGTACTTGAGGCGCTGGTGCAACCGCATTACGGCTATTCTTTGCGGCGGTTTTTGCAAGAGCACGGGCTGGAGGTGGACGAAGGTACGCTTTACCCATTACTGCGCCGGCTGGAAAGCCAAGAGTTACTGAGCAGTGAATGGCAGGTGCAAGAGGGGCGCAAGCGACGGGTGTATCGGCTGTCCGGTACTGGCGATACCGCCCGCTTAGCAATGACCGATGAATGGCAAAGCTTAAATCAGGCATTAAAAAATATTAAAGAGGCCACCCAATGAACTGGCTAGAGCGCTATAGCTTTGCGGTTAAATCTCACTTGCCGCCGAGTGTTAGAAACGATGTGGCGGATGAGTTGTTAAGTGACCTACAGGACGAGCGGGATTACCGCGCCAAGTCTTTAGGCCGCCCGCTTAATGAGGACGAACTTAAAGCGCTGTTGCGCGAACGCGGCCACCCGATGTTAGTAGCGGCGGACTTTCAACCGCGCCCTACGCTGGTAAGCGAAAGTCTGTTCCCTATTTATCTGCAATTGTTGCAATGGATGGTGATCGCCATTGCCGTGTTGCACATATGCTTTGCGGCAGCCGGATTGATCGAGCAGGGCGAGGGGCGCTTTTGGCAAGCTCTGCCGCAAACGCTGTGGAGCATTTTAGAGAAAAGCTTATACGGCTTTGCCTGGCTGACGCTAATTTTTTATCTGGTGGGCGAATCCGTTAGCCGCACAGATTTATTTAAACACTGGACGCCAGACTCACTGCCCAACGTTGTCGCGCAGGGGGAGTACATCAGTCGCACCGGGTCTGCCTTTGAGTTGGTGGTGACCGTTTATTTTGCTGCATGGCTAAACCATATTATTCCGCAAAGCTTGGGCGAGCGGCCCGTTGCGCTGCTGTTTTCTGAGCAATGGCTCGCGCTATTGCCCTGGATTAATGCTGTGCTTGTCGCTGGGATGATTATCAGTTCGGTAAAACTATGGTCGCCCTACTGGAGCCGCCGCAAGATTATGGCCGAGTTAGCGCTGTATGTTCCCACGCTGATGATTATGGCGGTTATTTACCGCGAGGATAGCGCACTAACTATTATCACGGGAGCGGATGAGGCCGCCAAGCGGTTTGTGATATCCGCCGATTGGATTGCACTGGGGGTACTGGGTTACGCCGTGTTTGTCATCATTGATTCGGCATTAAAAATTAACAAGTTGCGGGCCATTTAGCGTTAAGGGGCACGGGTTATTTTTCGGCCGCAGGTTTAGTGGCCGGTGGCTGATTCGGGTCTTGATCCAGCACGGCATCCAGCGCATCGGCTAAAATTGGGTAAACAGTAAAATTACCGTTCTCGGGTTTAATACCGGCTTTGACCATGGCTTTTAGCGGCTGAAACTGAATGTCGGAGAAAATCAGTTGGCATTTGTGTTTTTTGCAGCGGGTGATAAACCCCGTTAAGCCATCGAGCCCGCCAGCGTCGAGCAGTGGTACACCGTCCATGTGGATGACCAGACCTTGTTGATCTTTAGCAAGTGCGTCCAACTCGTTAAATATTTTATCGGCGGCGGCAAAAAACAGCGGGCCCGATATTTTGATCACACGCCAGCCGTCCGGCAGTGGCCGGGGTACGTGCTTAAGCGCTTTGGTGATATCGCGCGCTTTGGTCATGGTGGCGATATCGCGCATAAACAGCAAAGCGGCAATCACTACCGCCGAGCCAATGGCCACTACCATATCCACCAATAATGTGAGCGAAAAGCAAACCACAAAAACCACCACATCGGCGGTGGGTGCGGTGCGCACCGTGTTTAAAATTTGCCGCCCGTGGCACATTCGCCAAGCGACAATCACCACCAATGTCGCCATACAAGCCATGGGTAGGTGTTTAAGATAAGGCGACGCCCACAACAGGCAAACCGCAATAACGCCGGTGTGAATAACGGCTGCCAAAGGGGTAGCGGCACCAGCGCGAAAATTGGTGGTCGAGCGGGCAAGTTCGGGGGCGGCGCTAAACCCACCAAAAAATGGCGCAACGATATTGCCGACCCCTTGGCCAAACAGTTCGGCGTTGGCGTGGTAGCGCTGGCCGGTTAGGCGCTCTAGCATCACCGCACACAGCAGCGCTTCAATGGCCCCCAATAGCGCAATCGTCAGCGCTTGCGGCAGCACTTCGCCCAACATTTCGAAAGTCCAATAGTTACCCTCGACACCCTGCCAAGGCAGCTCAAAGTGCGGTAAAAAGTTGGGAATCCCTGCGGCGGTATGCCCCGCCAGCGCATGATATTCAAATGAACTGGCAATGGTTGCCACCGGATAGCCGTAATTGGCTAACAACAGTGCCACGATCACGCCGGCCAGCAGTGTCACGAGGTGAGCCGGGATCGGGACCTTCGCCCTGGGCCAAAGATACATCACCACAAAGGATACTGCCGTGACCATCAGGGTCGGCCAGTGAATGGTGGGCAGGTGGCGGATAATATCCCACAGTTTTGCAAAGTAAAAATTGGGCAGCTGCTCGGTAAGAACCAGGCCAAACAGGTCGGGGATTTGTAAAGTGGCGATAATAACGGCAATACCGAGCGTAAAACCGAAAGTAACCGTATGGGGGATATAGCTAAGCACCCGGCCAAACTGCGCCACGGCCATCAATAAGATAAACGTACCCGCCAGAAGCGTTGTTAACATTAAGCCGGGCAACCCGTACTGTTGCACAACGGGTTGTAAGATCACCACAAACGCGGCGGTTGGGCCAGAGACGGAGTAACGCGAGCCACCCAGCACAGCCATGAGGAGCCCGGCGACCAATGATGTATACAAACCATGCTGCGGAGGTACACCAATGGCGATGGCCAGTGCCATAGATAGCGGGATCGCGGAGATACCCACGGTAAGCCCCGCCATGACATCGCCACGCAGCTTATTTAAGCTGTAGCCTTCTTTCAGGCAGCTGTCGCTTAACCCGCTGGCAATACGCAGCCCCTGAAGTTGGCGACGCGCTGACATAGCTCCCTCCTTTGTAACTAAAGCCTCATTATACGTACTAAGGTGGCGGTGAGTAATACTGATGTCCATCAAGCAACATAAGCGCGCCACAGACCAGCCCTACATACTCTCGCCACTGGCAATAGGCGCTTTACTACGCCCTTGGGCGGTGAGTTGCCAACCAGCGGCCGAGCGGTATAACATCAAACGCACCATAACAACCATACGTTCGGCTGAACCTTGCGCTACGGCCACACGGCTATGCGCGGTTCCCCATCTTACGCGACGAGTATTCTATGCGTTTACAACCTGTTATCGGGCACCACCGCGAGCTTAAGCGGTTTGTCAGCGTGATACTTGTAACGCTTGCCGGGCTGCTGTTAAGTCACTCGTCGGCGGCGCTTACGGAGCCTGCGGCTAGCCCCCAAGAGCAACAGCCGCCTTCCGACAATGCCACTATGCGCGTCACCCTCTGGGCCGGAAAAAATGGCCGGGGACGTTACGAGGTGGCGTTACTGCGCACCATATTAGACCGCACCGCCGATAATTATCCCGCTTACCAACTATCGGTAAACAGCTCTCCTTTTGGCACCCAGCGGGGGCGGCAGGTGGTCGCCGACGGCGAGCAGGCTAATGTCTATGTATCCGGTCTGCGTGAAGACGACTACACCCGCAACCGCGATATTTTGATGATTCGCCGGCCGGTGATGAAAGGGCTTTTCGGTTATCGCGCGGCGATCATTCGTCAAGGCGATGGCGCGCGATACGCGCAATCGGCGCAGCAACACAACTTGCGCGACTTAACCATCGGCCAAGGGAGCCACTGGGAGGATGCGATGATCCTCAGATACAACAACTTTAACGTCAACGACAATGGCCGCTTTGAAAACCTATTTGAAATGCTCGCGTACGGTCGGTTTGATGCGATATTTCTCGGTATCGCCGAAATAGAGCCCGAGCTTGCCGCCGCGCCGCTAAACGATAAATTAACCATCGCTTATCAGCCCATTATCTATTACCCCCACGCTATGGTGTTTCAAGTTAGCGGCAAACACCCACAGCTGGCGCGGCGCATTAAAGAGGGCTTTGCACAAATCTCTGACGATGGCACCCACGATCAACTGCTCGAGCACTATTTTGGTGGTGCCATCAACCGCATTCGCGCCGCAAATACAAACATCTTCGTGCTAAAGCATCCAACACCCTCGCTAATGCCCGAGTTAACCCAACCCATGCTTATTCAACCTCCCGAGCTTAACGCCGATCTATAAACTTACCCGCCGCTCGCGGATATAACTCAGCTCTGGCAAGACACTGTCGGCACGCACGACATAGCGCAAGGGCCCACCGGGGCGCACTGCATCAAACGGATAACAGGTAACAAGCCATAAACTATCGGCATTCGGGTCCACCCACAGGGAGTCTTGCTCGGAATCAGCGATACTGCGCTGACTAATCACATAGCGGCGCCACTGGCCATCACTGCTCTGCCAGCGCAACGTTTCGCCACCTTTTAGTTCGCGCAAAAAGGCAAAGTGTGTGTCGCGATGCCCACCAATAACTCGCGCCCCCTGACTGCCCGACGCGCCCACCGGCATTAAGCCCGGCCCAAAAGCCAGCGCCTCACCGTGACCACCACCTAATACGTATAAATCTTTGCGCACCCGCCCGTCACCGTCCAACAACTGTAAACGCCCTACCGGCTGGGTATCCGCCCAAGGCCAAGGGGCAACATCCAGCGTTGGTGCCGCCAGCTTTTGCTGCCAGGCGCGCGCAATTAACACTTGTGCCAATTGCGCTTTTGCCTCAATCGCAAAGGCGCTGCCCCACTGCCATAACAACACCAGCAGCAATAGCGCACTGAGTATCAACCGGCCGCGATGAAACACCGGCAGCGCCGCAGCGCGCGTAGTATTACGAGCGGCCATAACGCACCTCCAGGTTTTTTATTCCCAGCAGGGCCAGTAAAGCCAGAGCGCCCAACAATAAGTGCCAGGTTACACCGGCCGCCGTTTGCGGATAACCCACTGCCGTCATAGTCGCTCCGGCAGGCATCGCGTTACTAAGCTCGCGCTCTTGCCCGACTTCTGATGCCGAACGAGCTGGCGTTTTATCAACCGCCACTAAGCTTGTGTAGCGCGACATTAATTGGTATTTAAGTGCAACGGGTAATATTTTTTGCCGCGCTTTATCGCTGGCGTCGCGGCCATTAACATAAAATTCATTTTCTAAAAATTTAATTTTCTCGCGACCAAAACGCTGCGCCAACACCGGTATAGCATCGCCCTCTGAATCAGCATCAGCCGTAGCCGCATTGATGGGGAAGTCCCGCTGCCACGGTTTACCGCCACTGACTCCCCGCACGGTGACCAACGGCAGGGAGCGGCTCGGCCAAGGGCCAAGTTTGGCGGTTACCAACAGCGGCTCACCCCAGTACAAATCGGGAATGCGGCGCGGAAACACCTGCACCGGCTGGGGCCATTCAATGTCAATATTGGTCACCACCGGGCGCTTAAGCTTGTTGAGTAACCCCGCCATGCGTGGCGCAATTTGTGCGGTAGCGGCGATCTCGGTAAAGCTACCGCGACCAAACTGCGCCGCACGACGCATAAAAAACCGATTGGGCGCACTGCCAATAGCAACGGTAAACAGTCGTGCGTCACCCAAGTTGCGATGAATATGCTGCAGTAAATCCGCCTCGTTACCCACGCTGCCATCGGTGACAAACACCACTTGCTGCAAATACTCGGTATTGCTGGGCTGGGCAAAAGCGCGCTTCAACGCACCCATCATTTCGGTGCCGCCATCGGCGCGCATACGCTCAAGCGCGCAGCGAGCGGTTTGAATATTATTCGCAGACGCCACCACGGCGTGGTCAAATACCGCACGGCTATCGCTGGCAAACAAAATCACGTTAAAGCGATCTCGCGGGGTTAAGGTATCAAGCGCAAGCAACGCGCTGGTCCGCGCTTGCTTGATAGAGTCACCGGCCATAGAGCCCGAGGTATCGACCACCAAAATCAACTCGCGCGGCGCTAGGTTATTAGCGCTTACCTCTTGCGGCGGCATTAACATTAACTGTAAGTAGCGCTCGCCCTGCCACTGGCTGACAAACTGAGCGGCAAGCGGCGCACTGTGCGGTTTAGGTTGCCAGGTTATTTCAAAATCGCGATCCATACTCACCTCGCCTTTAGCAAAATGAATAAGGCGTACACCGGCATCATTACCCGTCGGCTGGCTTATGGTTAACTGATGGGTGTCGCTGTGAACCCGCGTTAATGGCATACCCGCATCAAGTTGTAACGACAAACTCACCGGATTAATCAACTCGCCCGCCACATGTTGTTGCGAGGGGGTTATTAAATGCGCGTCCGGCACTTGATCGGTTGCACTGGCCCAACCGTTAACACCGGTCGCTACTGTTTGCTCTTTACGCCACTGCCCATTTACTACCCCCGGAATATAACGCGGGGTTAAGGTCAGCGGTAAACGCAAACGAAACTCACCGGCGTCGTACATCACTTGTTGGCTATAGCCAAGCTCAACCCGAATCGTTTCGCCGGGCGCAATATTGGCAACTTGCTGGCGAAACATATTAGGCCGCTGTTGCTCTATGAGTGTCGCTTTTTTGCCGGACGCCTTAGCCGCGGCAAAGGTTTTACGCGCTTTTGATTTCTCTTGAATTTCACCCGTAATAACACGCTCGCCCACGTGCATTGTTAATTGGCTAACGGCACTGTCTTCGGCCAGCGGATAAACATAGGTGGCATTTACCCATTGATCGGTTTGGTTTTTAAACGTTTGCGAAACCAGCACCTGAGCCTGTAGCCCTTGCACGGTTAACTCGAGGTCAGTGCCCAGGTGCAAGGCGTCGGTTGTAGTGACGGCGGCATCGTCGTTTTCGCTCGATAGCACAAGCCGGCCAGAGTCCGGCTCCGCCCACGCCGCCGAGATAAACCCCGCGAGCAAGATACCCATCACTCGCCCCCCTATGCTCCCTGTACCGCGCCACCGTTGATCGCCCATGCTGTCTCTCCTGTACCAGTTAGTTTTGATACTCGCAGTACAACAAAACAATCGGGTGTAACGACGACTAACTCTGGCAAACCGGTGGGCAATTGTGATCAATTATGGCAAACGGCCAAACCCAAACCCAAACCCAAACCCAAACCCAAACTTAGATACGGCAACTCAGAAGCATCCCCCAGAAGCCGGTCACCCAGTGGTCATTGGGCTCGCTAGACGCTATTATTTATCGACCTATTTTTTTAGACAGCGGCAAATGTATGACACCTGCGATCGACCTGTTGAGCAAGACAAACGCCAACTTCACCTTGCGTGAATACCAACCGGACCCAAACGCTAGCTCCTACGGTTTAGAGGCGGCGCAAAAACTCGGGGTAACACCAGGCAAAGTATTTAAAACGCTAGTGGTGGCGGATACCACCCCTGGCAAAAAAAGCGTTTTGGTAGTCGGCATCGTACCGGTCAACGGGAGCCTTAACCTCAAAACGCTGGCACGCGCCGCAGGACGCAAAAAACTAAATATGGCTGCGCCCGTCGATGTTCAGCGAGCAACAGGCTATGTAATGGGCGGCGTCAGCCCTTTAGGGCAAAAAAAGCGCCTGCCGATTTATGTTGATAGCTCGGCCCAGGAGCACGACACTGTATACATCAGTGCCGGTAAGCGCGGGCTAGAAATTGAATTGACGCCGGCTGACCTGTGCCGGTTAACAGGGGCGACTCTGGCAGCCATTGCACACTATTAATCGCTAGCCAGGTTCGCGATAGCCTGCTTACAAACCGCCAAGACCCGGTCACTGATAGGGTCGTCTGTTAAGGCTCGGGCAACCGCTAAACCTCCCACCATTAACACCGCTGCCTGCAGCGCTTTGTCGCTTTGCTCATCGAGATTATCGGCGCGGGCGATATTGCTCACAAAACCCTTAAACACACGGGCGTAAGCATCGCGTACTTGGTCATCCCGCTGATGAATATCCGTGGCTAAAAACGCCAGTGGACAACTGTTCTCCTGACCTTCGGCGCGCTCGCGACTTAAATAGCGCTCGGCAACATCGCGACTACTAGGCGCCACCGGTGCGTGCTGCAGAACATGATCCCGGGCCCGCATCGCGGCCACGGTAATGGCCTCAGCATAAAGCGCCGACTTAGACGCAAAGTGCGCGTAAAACGCACCGCGCGTTAACCCCGCTGCAGCCATCACATCATCTATGCCTACCCGCTCGTAACCGAGCTGCGTAAACAGCTCAGCCGCCGCCGTCACAATCGCCTCACGGGTTTGTGGTTTGTGTGTCTTGCTCCATGCCATTAATGCAACTCCTCGGTTATAAGCCCGCAGTGATTCAGCCAGCAGCCGCTCAAAAGTCTGGCCCTTGCGTATCATACCGGCACACCACAATATGCTCACTAACATATTTTATTTGCACAGTTAATAACACCGCCTATAAATATGTTCTTGAACATATTGTCGCGATTGCTAACCTCCGACTAAACCTAAACAGCAAGGAGTTAGCAATGAGCAATCTAGTTCAGCTTTACGGACCGTCGTTTAGTGTGTTTGTACGCACTGCCGCGCTAGTATGCGAAGAAAAAGGCATTGCCTATCAAACCGGCAAAGAACTTAACGGCCAAACCATCGATATACACAGCGATAAGCACTTTCAACTACACCCGTTTGGCAAAATGCCGGTACTGATACACGGTGATAAAATACTGTGCGAGACCGCCAGTATCGGCCGTTATTTAGATCGTATTTTTGGCCCGGAAACGTTGCAAGGCGCAACCGACTGGGAGCGCGCCCAAATCGACCAATGGTGCTCCCTGATCACCCAATATATTGATTTTTACGTGGTGCGTCAGTTTATGCTGGAGGTTGTGTTCCCCAAGGGGGACAACGGCGAACCGCGCATGGATGTGACTAGCGCAAATCGCCCAGCGGCGGAAAACGCGATTGCCATTATTGCTAAGCAGCTGGGGAGTAAACCGTTTTTAGTGGGCCACCATTTCAGCTTGGCTGATGCCATGCTAGCGCCCATGCTTACTTACAACAAAGATGCGCCCGCACCGATCAACTTAGTCAATGACCACCCGCAACTGCTAGAGTACACCAACAGATTACGCGCACGCCCTAGCGGGCAAAAAGTTTTACAACCTATGAGTAAATCGAGGTAAGGCTTAGGCGCACGATATGACGGCCCACGAGTGGCTCTGTGCTTAATAACTGTCGCCACTGTTTCAGGTGTGCAACCACAAAAAAAGGGGGAGAGGCCAAAGCCATCTCCCCCTTTACGTTCACCGTAATCCGTGAACCGTCACCCCCACTAACCGGTGTTGCGCATCCCGGCCGAAATACCGGCCATGGTTACCTTAAGCGCGCGCTCTAACTCTTCACTAAACGGTTTACCGCTGCGATGACGCTTCAGCAACTCGGCTTGCAAATAGTTAAGCGGATCAATGTAAGGCTTACGCACACTCAGCGTTTGGCGCAATATCGGATCGGAATCAAACAGTTCGTCCTGACGTTTAATACGGTTGATAAGCACCTCAAGCGCGGCCAAATCGGCGCGCATTTGCTGCCCCAGTGGGTGCAACTCTTCTGGTACCAATTGTTTCTCGTAGTAAGCGGTGATGGGGCCATCGGCTTTACCAATCACCATTTCTAGCAAGTCTAGGAACGACGAGAAGAACGGCCAGTTATCAACCATATCGTTTAAGGTGGACGGCGCCTGCTCTAAGGCAAACTCCAGCGCTTGACGCGCACCGAGCCACGCGGGCAGGTTTAACCGCACTTGCATCCAGGCAAACACCCAGGGGATCGCCCGCAAGCTTTCGATACCGCCGGTCGCCTTACGTTTGGCCGGGCGCGAGCCCAACGCCAGCAAACCCAGCTCTTGCTCGGGGGTAAGCGAGCGGAAGTAAGGCACAAATTGCGGATGACCGCGCACGACCCGGCGGTAACCCTCAAGACTCGCTTGCGCCATGCGCTCGATTAAGTCGCGCCACTCATCGGTGGGCGCCTCGTGCGGCTGCATGGTGGCGCGCAAGGTCGCTGCCACGTACGTCGAGAAACTGCTAAAGGCTACTTTGGGCAAGCCAAACTTATAGCGAATCATCTCGCCCTGTTCGGTCACCCGGATTTTACCTTTTACCGAGCCCGGCGGTTGCGAGGCCATGGCTTTTTCGACTGGGCCGCCACCACGACCAACCGTGCCGCCACGGCCGTGAAACAAGATCAGGTCGATGCCGTATTTCTCGGCCAGCCCCACTAAGCGCTCTTGCGATTTGTACTGTGCCCAAGTAGCGGCAAATTTGCCGGCATCTTTGGCCGAGTCGGAATAACCGATCATGACGGTTTGCTTAGCACCGGTGTACTCTTTATACCAAGGCAGTTGCCACAACAGCTCCATAACCTCGGCCGAACGATCGAGATCATCCAGAGTTTCAAACAAAGGTACGATGGGCATGTTCCAGCTCATACCGCACTCTTTTAACAACAGGGCCACAACCAACACATCGGAGGGTTGTTGCGCCATCGAGATAATATACTGCGATAGAGTCTCGCGTGGCTCACCGGCAATAACCTTACAGGTGTTTATCACTTCGCGGCCTTCATCGCTCACAGGCCAATCGGCGGGCAGCAATGGGCGCTTGTCTTTTAAGTGATTTAGCAAAAACTCTTGGCGCTCAGATTCGCTCCATTCAAAGTAGCTGCCCATGTCCAAGTGGCGGGTCAACTCGTCCATCACTTTAACGTGGCGCTCGCCATCTTGGCGGATATCCAGCGGTACTAAATTGATACCAAAGCTGTGTACCCGGCGAATGGTATCCAGCAGCGGGCCGTTGGCGATGTGCGGTAAACCCACCTCTTTCAGCGAGCGATAACACACCATTAACGGTGCCAGTAAGTCGTCGCGGGATTCGATCAGGTTTTTCGGGCGCGGAGGCTCTTCGCCTTTTAGGCTGGCTTCGGCCCAGTCGAGAGTGGCCTGGATTTGGCTGCGCAGCGGCGCGAGGTAATCGCGATAGGGGGTTTCGCTGTCGCCGACAAACTCGCGCAGCTCGGGGCTTGCCTCGTGCATGCTGAGGTCGCCGTACAAGCTTTGCACATCACCCAAATACAATTCGGCGGCCATCCAGCGGCCCAGCAATAATACCTCGCGGGTAACGTCGTGAGTGACGTTGGGGTTGCCGTCGCGGTCGCCGCCCATCCAGGAGTAAAAGCTAAACGGCTGTAAGTCGATGGGCAGATTTTGCCCCAAATGGCGGCTGCAAATGCGATCCATATGGCGGATAAAATCCGGCAGCGCTTGCCATAGACTGTTTTCAATAACGGCAAAGCCCCATTTGGCTTCGTCGACGGCGGTGGGCCGCTCGCCGCGAATTTCGTCGGTGCTCCACATCTCTTCAACTAAGCGATGCAAACGACCCACCACTTTGTCTTTTTCAAATGACAGTAAATTGCCGCGCTGTTGATCGGACAGCGTATTAACAATTTGATCGTATTTGCGTATCAGGGTGCGACGCGTTACCTCAGTCGGGTGCGCCGTCAGAACCAGCTCGATACTGAGGTTTTGCATCACCTCAAGCAAATTCTCTTTGCCGTAGGTTTCCGCAAAATCCAATACCATGGTTTTTAAACCGTCTTCCGGCTCGGCCTCGGCGCTAGAGCTGTACTCTTGGTCGGCCATATTGGCAAGGTTTAAAAACTGATTAAAAGCCCGAACAATCGGCAGGATGTCGCTGTCATCCAGCTCACCCAGCATTTCTACCAGTGCGCTGGAATCTTCGTTTTCGCTCTGGTTGATGCTTTTACCTAACTGGCGAATGTCTTCAATCTTGGCAAAGCGCTCTTCGCCTTCGTGCTCGCGAATGGTCTCGCCCAGCAGCTCGCCCAATAAGCGGACGTTTTCCCGCAGGGTTTCCGGTAGCTGTTGCATCTAAATCTCTCCGTAGCCAATAAAGGTAAACAAGGTTGCCCGTATTTTACGCCAATCGGGCCCAATACGTGAGCGTAAAACCCGTAAATATCGATTATCCACACTACCTGTGGACAACTTTGTGTACGAGCTTTGCGTAACCACCCCAAGGCGGCAGCAGGGGCGGCTCTGCGCCGACTGTGTGATTCTCACACAGTGCAAAACACAAACAAAATCAATACGTTAAAATGCCCAACTTAGGACGCCCAAGGCGCTGCACCGCCCATTTTTTAGGCACTTAGACTCACCAGTGTGCCCCATCGCAGCGCCCGGGTAGCGCTATAAAATGCTCACAATAAAATGTTTTGCACAATTTTGTTAAGCGCGGGAAAACTCAAAACTCAGCGTCTGGCCAATGCGCTTAAGCCCGTGCAACTGCATTAGCAGCCGGTCAACCCCCAAGGCTACACCGGCACAGGCTGGCATTCCCCGCTCCAGAGCGCCAAGCAGTTTTTCATCCACAGGGTAGCTGGGTACCCCTAATGTTTGGCGCCGCGCGAGGTCGCAATCAAAGCGCCGGCGCTGCTCACTGGCGCAGGTAAGCTCCCAGTAGCCATTGGCCAATTCCATCGCCGTACCGCGGGAGCAGGCTAAGTAAGCCTCAAAACGCCGCGCAACCGGTGTGCCATGTTCGTCGTCCACAATACGGGCCAACGCCGCCTGACTCGCCGGAAAGTCATGCACAAACGTTAGCCCCACAGGCAAGCTGGGCTCCAGCTCGTGGGTAACCAATAAATCCAACCAGGCGTCTTTATCAAGGCCGGTGTCGTCGATCTCGATCAGGCTTTTACCCAGCGCACGCAACTCGGCCAGCGCAATTGTATGCGGATCAACGCCCCAGCGGTCGCTAAACCACTGGCGATAACTCAACTTGTGGATATCAAGCCCGGGGATTAACTCGCACAGAAGCTCACCCACCTCGCGCATCAAACCGTGATCATCCAGCCCCACGCGATACCACTCCAGCATAGTAAACTCTGGGTTGTGGCGCGAGCCGCACTCACCGGCGCGAAACACTTTGGTTAAGGTATAAATACAGCGTTGGTACTCGGCCAACAACCGCTTCATGGCGTACTCGGGGGAGCTTTGTAAATAATAGGTATGCCCGGCGTTGCGGGCGGTTACCGGCTCGATAAACGGGTCGGTAACAAAAGAGCTGGCAAGCACCGGAAGCTCAACCTCCAGTACCTGCCGCGCGCGAAAAAACTCACGCAACCTAAAGTTGAGCTCTGCCCGCGCCTGTAACAGCTCGGGCGAACAACTCGGGCGCCAAAAATCACTCACACCAAAGGTAGCCGTGCGATTAATCTTTAGAGGCGCGGCCTAAGTACTCACCGGTGCGAGTATCGACGCGAATCACATCGCCGATATTCATAAACAGTGGCACTTTAACCACAGCGCCGGTGCTTAAGGTCGCCGGCTTAGTGCCGCCCTGGGCGGTGTCGCCTTTGAGGCCGGGGTCGGTTTCGGTGACTTCTAGCTCGACGTGGTTAGGCGCGGCAACCACCAGTGGTGCGTTGTTAAACAGGGTAACCACGCACTTGTCTTGCTCGCACAACCACTTGGCTGAATCGCTTACCGCTTTGGCATCGGCCGCAAACTGGTCGAAAGTTTCCGGGTCCATAAAGTGCCAAAACTCGCCGTCGGTATAGAGATACTCCATATCGCGATCGACCACATCGGCGCCCTCTAGGCTTTCGCTGCCGCGGAAAGTGCGGTCCCAGACCCGGCCGGTGGCCAAGTTGCGCAGCTTAACGCGGTTAAAGGCTTGGCCCTTACCCGGCTTTACCAGCTCGTTTTCAACAATGTTACATGGATCACCGTCTAGCATTACTTTCAGACCGGTGCGGAAATCGTTGATAGAATAGGTGGCCATAACCCCTCTCGTAGACATTAACAGAATTTGAAAGGCGCCAATGATACATCGAACCGTCGCTACATGGCAGACCGAGACCTGGCAAGAGGCGCTTAAAAACGTTATTCGCACCCCGGAAGAGCTCTTTAGCCTGTTAAAACTCGACCCAGCACTGATCCCGGCGGCGCATTTAGCGGGTCGCGACTTCGCCCTAAGAGTGCCGCGCGAGTTTGTCCGGCGTATGGAGCCGGGCAATCTTAACGATCCGCTGCTGCGCCAAGTGCTACCCATCGGCGACGAGCTGCTGGCCACGCCCGGCTACAGTCACGATCCGCTGGACGAAAACGCCGCCAATCCCCATCCGGGGCTGGTACACAAATACCAGGGGCGCGTACTGCTGGTGGTGACCGGTAGCTGCGCCATTAACTGCCGTTACTGCTTTAGGCGCCACTTCCCCTACGCCGACAACCGGCCCAGTAGGGTCCAATGGCAACAGGCGCTGGATTATATTCGCCACGACAGCAGCATCCACGAGGTCATTTTTAGCGGCGGCGATCCACTCAACGCACCGGACGCTACCTTGGCGTGGCTTACCGACGAAATCAGCCAGATTGACCACATTACTCGCTTGCGTGTGCACTCCCGATTACCGGTGGTGCTGCCCTCGCGGGTCACCGATCAATGCCTCGACTGGCTAGCCCGACCGCGCTTTGCCAACACTCTGGTCATTCACGCCAACCACGCCCAAGAGCTAGACGCCAGTGTCGAGCGCGCACTGATCCAATTGCGCGAGGCCGGGGTCACGCTACTTAATCAGACGGTTTTATTAAAAGGCGTAAACGATTCGGTTACCGCCTTAAGCCAGCTCAGTGAACGGCTGTTTGCCTGCGGTGTGTTACCTTATTACCTGCATCTGCTAGACAAGGTTGCCGGAGCGGCTCACTTTGACGTCCCAGAACAACAGGCGCGCCAGCTGCACCAAGCGCTGTTGCACAGTTTATCGGGCTACCTGGTGCCAAAACTGGTGCGTGAAATCCCCGGCGAACCATCTAAGACACCGGTGATCTAAAATACCTCGGATGGCGAAAGGGTTAGAGGGCCCTGTAATGCCCAGGGCCCCTAAGCCACAAACACCGCGCCATCCGCTATAGTGTAACGGTCACCCTAGAGTAAAAAGCCAACGCATGAATGAAGCCTTAACCGATACCGCACTGCTTGCCCGACTCAAGCTGCCCGAGCCTGACCTTAAAAGCCTCAGCTTTTGCAAAAGTGCCACGGCCAACAATGTCGCCCAATGGATCGACGCCCAGCCGCTGACGCAAACCCGCTATATCAGCGCCGTGCTCTACGCCGCGCTGCCCGAGCTGGCGCGCCTAAAAACCGACGGCCAAACTCACCTCGAGATGCTCGATCAAGTGCGCCCGGCCGTGCAAGTGGCCATCCAGGGATTAAGCAAAACCTTTTTGCACCAACCCCTTATCCTGCCCGACCCCGCCCGCAAAGCTGCGGTGATAGCTCAGGCGCTGCAAAAACACTTAAGCAACGCCTATTTAAGCGCTGTGCGTACAACCTTTACCAACCGCAGCAGCCCCGAGTTACGCGCGTTAGCCATTCACCGCGCGCTGACAGGCCTGGGGCTATTACTGCTGCGCAGTTACCAGCTTTATACGCCCACCCTTAAGCAGCTCTGGAGCGAGGTGCACACGCCTTACTTATTGGCCGAGCGCAACGGACTCACGACAATTAAAGTCAACGACCCGCTGCCCAACCACCAAGGTGTCAACACCATCACCCAAGCCTACCTGCGCCTTGTGCTAATGGCCACCGCCCGCCCCAACCAATTGGGGCAAAACGACCTATACAACTTGTACCTGTCGCTTGAGTCGCTCAGTTTGCAGGCGCAGCTTTACCGCAACGACGACCAAGCGCCTGACTGCCTTTATGCCGTCATGCTCGATAGCGACACCCCACCGGTGTATCGCAGCCGCCTAGCGCTGTACGACAGCCAAGACGTGCGCGCAATTAGCACGGCGCCGCTTTGCCAAACCCTACAAGATCTGGCACCGGGCACCACCACCCGACTATCATCGGCGCTGGCGGGACACCTGCTAGCCGCGTGGCAACGGATTGTGGAGCGTAGTTACCCACGCCACGCGGGCGATGGCGAGCTAGAAGTCACCATCGGCTTAAGTAATTTGCACTTTTACAGTGCCGGGGAGACGCCGTTTAACCTCTACCTAAAAAGCCCCTCAGAGCTGGGGTTAGACGACCCCAGCGAGGGGATTTTTAAACAGCGCGGCCTAAAGCTAAAAGATCGTATTAGCCCCAGCGCCGCCGACCCCTGGGGCGAAGCCTTTGATGTTGCCAAACCGGCGCTGCAAGCGAGCAACCATTCGACCATCAATATGGAAGAGAATATTCGCCGCGCGAGCCGCGCTAAATATCGCGGGCAACATCCGATCGATAAAGTCGCGGTAGTCGATGCCAGTGCCGGCGGTTACTGTCTGGAGTGGCACGGCGCCAGCCCCGCCACCCTCAAGGCCGGCGAGCTGCTCGGTGTACGCGAGCCGGGACGTCACAAATGGGGCATCGCCGCCGTGCGCTGGGTACAGCAAACGCGCGGCGCCACGCAAATAGGCATACAACTACTCGCCCCACAGGCGCAGCCTGCGGCGGCAGCTATCGTGCAAAAAACCGGCGAGTACGCCGAGTACCTGCGGGTTTTGGCACTACCGGCCCAGCGGCTCGCCAATCAGCCTGCCAGCTTACTTACCAATGCGGTGAGTTTTCGCGAGATGCAGAAAATTAAGCTATACCAAGATGGAGTGATAACCACATTACAGCTAACACGACGAGTTTTTTCGACCGGTATCATCAGTCAGTTCTCTTATAAAGTACTGGCGACCATCGATGACACCAAGGCGGAACAAAGCCGTGAAAAAACCGACTTTGCCGCCCTGTGGGACAGTAAAGACTAGTCGTGCTAGCGGCAGATTAAAGGGCCGGTAAAGCGTCGATCCCGTCGCATTTTTCAACGGTAAGCATAGCCGGCCTTATGCAAAACGTGTACAAGTATTGAGGTCGACGAATATTCGGGTAATATAGTTGCCTCTTCACCTATAAGTGCCAGCTTGCAAGTCAAAGCCGATAACCGGTTAGACTTTTCGAGTGAATGGGGGGATGTCGCACTTGTAGCCACCAAAGGACTGGCATTCGATAAAAACCGTGGAATAGCGAGCGCAGTAGACCTCTATGAATCCCAACGACACAATCCGCCTGCTCATCCTTAACGATTCGCAAGCAGAAGCCGAACGCCTCATTAGCATGCTGCACAATGCCGGACGCCCCAATCGGGCCCAGCATGTCACCAGTGACGAGTCACTGACCAAGCTGCTAGAAGAGCAGGCCTGGGACATCCTGATCGCACACGACCAAACACAAAACCTAACCCCCGCCGCCGCCATCCAGCAAATTCGCCGACTCAACAAAGATGTGCCGTCGATATTGCTGACCGATGACGAGACCAGCCAAGCCATTGTCGAGGGTTTAAAGATCGGCGCGGCCGACGTGGTCCGCTTAGATGAAGATCAGCACCTGTTACTGGTCATCAGCCGCGAGCTGGCAAACCGTGCCCAGCGCCACGAAAAGCGCATTGCCGACCGCCGCTTGCGCGAGTCCGAGCGCCGCTCACAGTCGCTGTTGGATAGCTCGCGCGACGCCATCGCCTACGTGCAAGACGGGTTATACCTGTACGCCAACGAGTCTTTTGCCGAGCTGTTTGGCTACGACGACAAAGACGATATCGACTGTATGCCGATTATGGATATGGTAGCCGAAAGCGATCACGCCAAACTCAAAGAGTTTTTAAAAGAATTTACGCTTAAGGGGCTCGATGCCGAATCCAGCACCTTAAGCTTTAAGGGGCTACGTCATGACGGCAGCCAAACCGATGTATCGCTGGAGGTTGCCCACGCCAGCTACGACGACGAGCCCTGCTTGCAGTTTTTAACCCGCGGTACCCGCGCCGCTGCCACGGCTGCAGCCGCCGCTGCCGCCGCGGGGATCTCGGCCAAAGAGCTCGAAGAGGCCAAGTGGAAAGACAATGTTACCGGGCTCTACAACCGCAGCTACTTGTTGGCCCACGCCGATAAAATTATCGACGGCATGAGCGACGATCAAAGCCGCTGCCTGCTGTATATCGACATCGACGACTTTGCCGAGACGGTACAGGCCAAACTCGGTATGGCCGGCGCCGATGCCGCACTCGAAGATTTAGCACAATTGCTTAGCCGCGAAGCCGCCGAGGGCGAAACACTCGCTCGTTTTGGCGACAACACCTTCACCTTGCTAACCGGCAACACCACCGCAACCGAAACCGTCAACCGGGCGCAAAAGTTGTGCTCGACAATTGCCGAGCACATTGTAGAGGTCAACAGTAAAACCTTGCAGTTAAGTGCCACCATCGGTATCTCGGTACTGAACGAGAACTCCAGCAGCGCCGAGCAAGTTATCGAGCAGGCCATGACCGCCGCCGATCAGGTACGCGAAAGCGAAGAGACCAGCGCGCTGCTGTACGAGCCGCCGGTAAGCGCAGAGGAAAAGCAAGAACGCGATATGCTCAAGGACGTCCAGCACGCGTTGGATAACGATCTGTTTCGTCTGTTGTTTCAACCGATCATCAGCTTGCGCGGCTCGGATGAAGAGTACTACGAAGTTTTACTAAGACTGCTCAATAGCGACCAAAAAGAAGTATCACCCAATGAGTTTATCGAGGCCGCCCACCAAGCGGGCATCGGGATTAAGATTGACCGCTGGGTCATTTTAGAGGCCATTAAGCTGTTATCCGAGCACCGCACCCGCGGCAACAAAACCAAGTTAATTCTCAACCTAAACAGCGCATCCATTTGCGACAGCTCGCTCGTCGCCTGGCTTGGGGTAGCGTTTAAAGCCGCGGGCCTACCGCCCGACGCGGTGGTATTTCAAGCCCAAGAGGTGGACATCACCAATCACCTCAATGCGGCCAAAGCCCTCAACACCGGTCTAGAAAAGCTCGGCAGTAAACTGGCCATTTGCAACTTTGGCTGTTCACTCAACCCGTTTAATACGCTTAAGCATGTCAACGCCGCCTTTATCAAAGTCGATGGCTCTTTTACTCAGGATGTGCAGAGCAAAAGCGAGAGCCCCGAATCGCTGACCCAATTGTTAGAGCAGCTTCACGAGGCCGACAAAATCACCATTGTGCCGTTTGTCGAAAACGCCAGTGTGCTCTCAACACTATGGCAAGCGGGGGTGCATTATATCCAAGGCCACTATTTGCAAGAGCCGACCCAGTCGATGAGCTACGATTTTAATATGGAAGGCTAACGGCTCGACTCAAATGACGACCACAAAAAAAGCAGCCGATCGGCTGCTTTTTTGTGGCCAAACCGAAAAGCTGTTAAGGCAGCTTGTATTTGCTAACGCTTAACCCCTCTTTTTTCAGCATCGCGAGGACACTGTCGGGGCCGGCGAGATGCAGGGCACCCACCAAGACAAATTCGGTTTCCGGCGTCGCCAGCATTTGCTTAAGATGTGGCAGCCAGTTTTTATTGCGCTCGGTTAAAATCAGATGGTACAACTCGGGCGCTTCATCAAGCATTGGCTTGCCCATCAGCTGAAACAAATCATCAGCGTCCCCGGCACGCCACTCGGCCACCATTTTATCAAACAGCTCTGCCATTTGCTCAAGGTCATCCAGCGTCGAGTTGATAAATAAATTGGGGTCCACCTCGGTCATAGCAACCATAAAGCCGAGCTGCTCTTCAGGTGTTTCCAGCTCGCCCAAGGTTTTGCCTTGCGCTTTTGCCTCGGCAAAATAGCGCTGATCAATGCCATCGCCAAAGCCCAGCTTTTGCATCTCTAACATGGTGAAGGCCAGTGCGACAAAGGCCGGCTTAAAGGCCCCCATGGGCGCGAGCGGTAATTGCCTGGCGGCAGAGTAGGCACTGAGTCGCGCCCAGGTTTTGCTGTCCAGTTCACCCTCTAAGGTTTTACCCGGCGCCAGCATCATCGCCTGCTGCAGCTGCATGCTAAAGGCAGGGTCTTGTACCGCGTCCATGTCCGTTTCAAATACCACCTGCTCTGCCGCCGCCATGGCCGCCGGGTACTCAGCCGGCAGCGGGTAGTCACTGGGTTTTAGCATATGGATGGTACCGCCAATGAACAGCTGGTTATCACCATCACTAACTTGCCAGACATAGCTTTCAGCCTGAGCGGTAAAGCTTGCACACAGAGCGCCAGCGGCAAGAAGTCCTTTTAAGCGAGTCATAATCGTCCCTTGTGGTTATTAAGTTAAAGGTTTAACCAATGAGGTTGTTGCACCATCACTTGATGAACATATAAAGGCTAAGCGCGCCGTCAACGGGCCTCTAATAAAAAAGTCACGGGGCCATCGTTGGTTAGACTTACCTGCATATTCGCGGCAAAAATCCCGGTCGCCACCACGGCGTGTTGCGCTTGCAACTGCTGCACAAAGTAATCGTACAGCTGCTCGGCCAGTGCCGGCGCAGCGGCGCTAGAAAACCCCGGTCGCAGCCCTTTGCGGGTGTCTGCCGCTAACGTAAATTGCGACACGACTAACACGCCCCCGGCCACCTCGCCGACGTTTAAGTTCATTTTATCGTCAGCATCGGCAAACAGGCGGTAATTTAAGACTTTATGCAGCAGCTTGTCGGCCTGCTCGCGGGTATCATCGCGCTCAACCCCCAACAGCAACAACAGGCCTTGCTCGATACGGCCAACACATTCACCCTCCACCGTTACCGAGGCGTGGGCTACCCGCTGAATCAAACCGCGCATCGTTAAGCCATTTGGTCGGAGTCGTTACCGAGCTTGCGTGCCAGACCGTCGGTGGCGCGAATCAGTGCATCGACAATCCCCGCCTCGCGGGAGGCGTGCCCAGCATCGCGGATAATTTGCAGCTCGGCATCCGGCCAGGCCTCTTGCAGCGCAAAAGCATTATCCAGGGGGCAAACCATATCGTAACGGCCATGCACGATCATGCCGGGAATACCCGCTAATTTATCGGCGTTGTTAATAATTTGGTTGTCTTCTAAAAACGCCTTATTAACAAAGTAATGCGCCTCAATACGCGCTAGCGCCAAAGCTTTAAAAGGGTTCGAGAAGGTATCCACCACATCCTGATTAGGCCGCAAGGTAGCGCAGCGGCCCTCCCACAGCGACCAGGCCTTGGCGGCAGACATCTTTTGCAGCTCGTTATCGCCGGTTAGCCGTTGGTAGTAAGCGTGCATTAAATCGTGCCGCTCGTTCTCAGGGATCGGCGCTACAAAATCTTTCCAGTAATCGGGGAAAATAGCGCTGGCGCCGTCTTGGTAAAACCACGTTAAATCCCGCTCACGGCATAAAAAGATGCCGCGTAAAATCAGCCCTAACACTCGCTCGGGGTGAGTCTCGGCGTACACCAAGCTTAAGGTTGAACCCCACGAGCCGCCAAACAGCGCCCAGCGATCAACATCCAACGCAACGCGAATACGCTCTATATCCTCGACCAGAGCCTGAGTCGTATTACCTTCCAGCTCAGCATGCGGCGTAGAGCGCCCAGAGCCGCGCTGATCAAATAAAATGATGCGGTAGCGCTCGGGGTCAAAAAAACGCCGGTCGTATTTGCCGCAGCCAGCACCTGGGCCACCGTGGACAAATAAAACCGGGATGCCATCGGGGTTACCCGACTCATCCACATACAGCTCATGTGGTGCCTCTACGGGTATTTGATGGCGAGCGTAAGGTTTAATCTCTGGGTAAAACATCAACATGTGCGGCCCCTGCAAACTGCTGCGGCTTGAATAGAGTCGCAAACTTAGCATACATGCCGAGCGGACGGGAGTGCTTATAGCAATTTTCGCCGTGCAAACACCCATAGGCCAACACCATCAACTGGACAATAGCCGCCCTCATTACCGGGCGATGGACGCCTCAAGTAGCTAGTATTCATTTTAAGCCAGCAGACAGAGTGTCGTATACTTTTGCACACGACACCTTTGGGGCTGCTGCAACCGATAATGCCCCCCGACAACGCCGCCACCAGCAGGCGGCAGCAAGGAGCACCATGAGTAAAACACCGATACGCTGCCAGTGGTGCAGCGACGATCCAATTTACCAGCAATACCACGACCAGCAGTGGGGCGTACCTTGCTACGACGCACTGGAACTGTTTGAGATGCTGATTCTGGAGGGCGCTCAGGCAGGCCTTAGCTGGATTACCGTGCTAAAAAAACGCGAGGGCTATCGCGCGGCATTTTGCCATTTTGACCCGGTCAAAATAGCCCAGTTTACCGAGCAGGACGTCGAGCGCCTGCGGCAAAACCTCGAGATCATCCGCAACAAGCTTAAAATAGAGAGCGCCATTAAAGCCGCGCGCGCCTACCTTGCCATGCAAGAGGCCGGGGAAGATTGGGTAGAGTACTTGTGGAGCTTTGTCGGCGGGCAACCGATCCAAAACCACTGGCAGAGCTTAAACGAGGTGCCCGTTACCACCCCCGAGTCGGACGCCATGAGCAAAGCCCTTAAAAAGCAGGGTTTTAACTTTGTCGGCAGCACTATCTGCTATGCATTTATGCAGGCCACCGGCATGGTGAATGACCACACCACCGACTGCTTTCGCTACCGCAGCTGCGCCGCTTTAGGGGGCAAACCGCGCTAACGCTGGTACACTGACAGACTCAACACAGGAGAAGCATATGTTCACACGCACCTTGGCGGCCCTCAGTTTAGCGGCCGCGCTGGCAGCCCCGTTTAACCTCAATGCTAAAACCGTAATCGACAGCGAGCGCGCAAGCTTTGCCATCGAGACGGTCGCCGATGGGCTCAAAAACCCCTGGGGCCTGGCGTTTTTACCTGACGGCACCATGCTGGTGAGCGAGCGCGAAGGCAACCTGCGTTTAGTTAGCCCCGACGGGCAAGTGTGGCCACCCCTGCAAGGGCTGCCCGAGATTTACGCCAAAGGTCAGGGCGGGTTGCTGGATGTCGCCATCGACCCAGACTACGCCAATAACGGACGTATTTATTTTAGTTACTCTGAACCCGGCGAAGACGACAGCACCAACAGCACCGCCGTTGCCTCGGCCCGCATCCAAGACGATAAGCTGGTTGATGTAACCCGTATTTTTAGCCAGCAGCCCAAAGTAAAAAGCAATGCGCACTTTGGCTCGCGATTAGTATTTGCAAGCGACGGCACTTTGTTTGTCACCTTGGGCGAGCGCTACTCGCAAAAAGACGACGCGCAAACCTTAGATAACCACCACGGTAAAGTCGTGCGCATTAACACCGACGGTAGTGTTCCTGCCGACAACCCTTTTGTGGACACCAAAGGCGCACTGCCCGAGATCTGGTCCTACGGCCACCGCAATATGCAAGGCGCCGCCATCCACCCACAAACCGGTGTGCTTTGGAGCGGCGAGCACGGCGCCCAGGGTGGTGACGAAATCAACCTCGACCGCGCCGCTAAAAACTACGGCTGGCCGGTCATCACTTACGGCGAAGACTACGGCGGTGGCGAGATTGGCGAAGGCTTTAAAAAAGCGGGGATGGAAACCCCGGTTTATTACTGGTTGCCCTCACTGGCCACCGCTGGCCTGACGTTTTACACCGGCGAGCAATTCCCCGACTGGCAAGGCGATCTGTTTGTCGCCAGCTTAAAAGCGCAAACTCTGTCGCGTCTCGATATCGAGGGCGAGCGCGTATTACACGAAGAACGCTTACTCAAAGATGAGCAGGGTAAACGCCTGCGCCATGTCGTACAGGGGCCAGATGGCTACCTCTACCTGCTGACCGATGAGTCCAGTGGCGCCATTGTGCGTTTAGTACCGGCCGACTGATTACGGCGAATCACTGCCCGCCCGCCGCCGTGGCGGGCGCCCCCTCCCGACAAAACCTTGCAACAACTGGTAAACTTTAGCCATTATCCACCTCAAGGCGCACCCATGGCAGCAAAGTACCGGGCATTAACCGACAACGCCCACGACACCGTTAAAACCACCCCCAAAGTGGGCGTGCTGATCACCAACCTAGGTACACCGGACGAACCCACTAAGCGCGGCTTAAAACGCTATTTAGCCGAATTTTTATCTGACCCGCGCATTGTCGAAATTCCGCGACTGCTGTGGCTGTTTATTTTGCACGGCATCATCCTCAACCTGCGCCCCAAACAGTCGGCCAAACTCTATCAAAGCATCTGGACAGAAGACGGCTCACCGCTGCTGGCGATTAGCCGCCGCCAACGCGACGCCATTGCCAAAGCATTAGACCCCAAGGTAAAAGTTGCGCTAGGCATGCGCTACGGCAACCCGTCCATCGCCAGCGCCCTAGCCGAATTACAAGCCGCTGGGGTGCGCAAAATTATCGTACTGCCGCTCTACCCTCAGTACGCCGCTGCCACTGTTGGCTCGACTTTTGATGCCGTATCAAACGAGCTGCAACACTGGCGCTGGGTGCCCGAGCTGCACTTTCTAAGCGGCTACTGCGAGCACCCAAGCTACGCCACCGCGCTAGCGAATACGCTAAAAGAGCACCAGGCCAAACACGGCACCCCAGACAAGTGGGTTTTCTCCTACCACGGCACTCCCAAGTTCAGCCTAGAAAAAGGCGACCCCTACTACTGTTTTTGCGTAAAAACCACACGCTTAGTCGCCGAGCAGGCAGGCCTAAACCCCGACGATTGCATCACCACTTTCCAGTCGCGCTTCGGCAAAGCCGAGTGGCTGAAACCCTACACCGAACAAACCCTAAAAGAACTGCCCGCCCAAGGCGTAAAAAATATCGCCATTTTAAGCCCGGCCTTTAGCGCCGATTGCTTAGAAACCTTAGAGGAGCTGGACGAGCAAAACCGCGAGTTTTTTCTCGAAGCCGGCGGCGAGCAATACCACTACATACCAGCGCTAAATGATAGGGCCGATCATATTGAGTTATTGGTGGATGTTTTGCGTAATGCTGGGGCATAACAAGCTGAATGGTAATTTTTTAAACCAGAAAACAGGAACTATTGGTGACAACAAAAACCGTATATGTCGTTGGTGCAGGAGCCAGTTATGAGGCAAACCTTCCCGTAGGTAGTGAGCTTAAAACTCAAATCGCGAAGCGACTTCGCACTAGGCACGATCGCGACAGAGATCGATTTGGTGACTACGATATCCAAGCGGCACTGCGCACTCATGCAGGTCATCATGTAATCCCCCCATTTTAAACCGCCGTTAAAAGTAGAGGGTTATGCGGCCTGTA
>NZ_CAXAUC010000017.1:0-39442 GCF_963972205.1 uncultured Gilvimarinus sp.
TATCCGTTATCCGTTATCCGTTATCCGTTATCCGTTATCCGTTATCCGTTATCCGTTATCCGCTCCTGCACTACTACCCAGGGCTTAACCACTACGGCCCAGACAATGGCCTCTGCCGCAAGCCAGCGGCCTGCCTGCTCGTCGCTGACCGGTTGCACTTGGTTGGCTTGCATCCAGTGTTGGATTTGCGCGGCGTTATCTTCAGCCATGGCGGTCGCTACAAGGGTTAAGTCCAGCTCGGGGGCGACGTAAATGGCGGTGCCGCCGGCAAAAAAACGCTGCAGCTCGTGCCAGGGGATAGGCGCGGTTTCTAAGTTAACTTTGGCTTTAAGAATATCGTCGGTCATAATATTTTTTGAGTTCGGGCGCTGTGCGCTTGGGTGACTTTGCTGTTATTGCGTTTGCCTAAGCGGTCGCAAATGCGCTGCCCGGCGGCCATCAGCTGATGCAGATTAATACCGTGGTCGATGCCCAAACCATCCAGTAAATAAATGACATCTTCGGTAGCGACGTTGCCCGTGGCGCCTTGCGCGTAGGGGCAGCCGCCTAAGCCGGCGACTGAGCTGTCGATAACGTGCACGCCCATTTGCAGCGCCGCTAAGATGTTGCTAAGCGCTTGGCCGTAGGTGTCGTGCATATGCACGGCGAGCTGCTCGACGGGAATGTCGTTGAGTAAGCAAGCGAGCAAGCGTTGCGTATCGGCGGCGGTGCCGACGCCGATGGTATCCCCCAGCGATACTTCGTAGCAGCCCATGGCTAAAAGTTCGCGGGTGATAGACAAACACGTTTGCGGCTCGACTTTACCCGAATAAGGGCAGCCCAGTACGCACGAGATATAGCCGCGTACCGGAATGTTGTTGGCATTCGCAGCAGCGACCACTTCGGCAAAGCGCTCGAGGCTGGTATTGATATCGCAGTTAAGATTTTTCTGGCTAAAAGCCTCGGAGGCGGCGGCAAAAATAGCCACTTCATCAGCGCCGGCGGCAAGCGCGCGATCAAAGCCTTTGATGTTGGGGGTAAGGGCGCTGTAACTGACGCCGGGTTTTCGCGTAATCGCGGCAAACGCGTCGCCGCTGTCGGCCATTTGCGGCACCCAGGTTGGGTTTACAAAGGCGCCTGCCTCTATGCGTTGCACACCGGCGTTTGCCAGAGCGTTAATTAAATCGACTTTATCGTCTAGGCTAATACGCCCCGGCTCGTTTTGTAAGCCATCACGCGGGCCTACCTCTACGATGCTGGCCCGTGTGGGTAAGGTGGCGGTTAACGGCATTAATCTTCGCCCCAGCGCGGCATTAGGTCTTGTTCTAGCCCGAGCTGATCGAGAATCCGGGCAACCACAAAATCAATCAAATCTTCCACGCGGTCGGGCTGCATGTAAAAGCCGGGGCTGGCGGGCAGTACCAGCGCGCCTAATTGCGTGACTTTAAGCATGTTCTCTAAATGAATGGCCGAGTAGGGCGTTTCGCGCGGTACAACTATCAGCTGGCGCCGCTCTTTTAGGGCGACATCGGCGGCGCGCTCGATTAAATTATTGCTGGCGCCGCTGGCGATGCTTGATAGGGTGCCGCCGCTGGCAGGGCAAATCACCATAGAGGCGGGTGAGCTGGAGCCTGAGGCGACCGGAGAAAACCAATCATCGCGGCCAAACAAGATTAGCTGTTCGTCATCGGCGCCGTAGCGCTGGCTTAAAAACAGTTGTTGCTCGTCGAGATCGGAAGGCAAATCTAAGTTGGTTTCGGTGCGGATTACCACCTCGGCGGCGCTGGACAGCAGAAGGTAAACGCGACAATCAGCCGCCAGCAAACATTGCAGTAGGCGCAAGCCGTATTGCGCGCCCGAAGCGCCAGTCATGGCGAGGGTAATAGTGCGTGACACAGTAGTGGCTCCTGCTTTTTACATGGCGTGTTTGGTCAGTTGCTGCACCAGTTTTTGGTGCAAGCCCTCAAAGCTGCCGTTGCTCATAATGACGATGTGGGTGTCGGCCTCGGCCAGCGCTAAAGTGTCGTGAATTAAGGTGTCTAGCTCGTGGTACAGCTTGGCGGGTACCGGCGAGCTGTTGACCACCTCGTGCATATCCCAATCGGTGTGTGGTGGTTGATACCAGAGCACATCGTCGGCGTGCACGCAGGAGGGCGCGAGGGCTTTTTTATGGGTGCCTAAGCGCATGGTGTTAGAGCGTGGCTCGATAATGGCAATAATTTTGTCGTCGCCAACCCGGGCGCGCAAGCCCTCGAGAGTTGTGTGAATGGCGGTAGGGTGATGGGCAAAGTCGTCGTACACTTTTACGCTGTGTATATCGGCGATGCATTCGAGCCGGCGTTTAACGCCTTTAAATTCGGCCAGCGCCTGAGCGCTTACCTCGGGTGTAACACCTACGTGCCGTGCCGCGAGCATGGCACCAATGGCGTTGCTGACATTGTGTTGCCCGCTCATATTCCACTGTACCTGGGCCACTTGGGTGTCACCGTCAAACAGGGCAAAGTGCGAGCCGTCGGCGGCGAGATTTTTACTCTGCCATTGGCCGTCGGGGCCAAAGGTTTGCGATTCGCTCCACAGGCCTTTTTTAACCACACTCTTTAGCGCGGTGTCGTTAGCCGGATAAATAACGCGGCCATCACCGGGCACGGTGCGCAACAAATGGTGAAATTGCTTTTGAATGTCCGCTAGCGAATCAAAAATGTCGGCGTGATCGAATTCCAGGTTATTGAGCACTAATGTACGCGGTTGGTAGTGGACAAATTTCGCGCGCTTATCAAAAAACGCGCTGTCGTATTCGTCGGCCTCGATCACAAAAAAGGGCGTGTTACCCAAGCGCGCCGACTGCGGAAAGTTTTGCGTGACGCCACCGATTAAAAAGCCCGGCGCCATACCCGCGTACTCTAAAATCCAGGCCAGTAAACTGGCGGTGGTGGTTTTTCCGTGGGTACCGGCCACCGCTAACACCCACTTGCCGGGCAGCACGTGCTCGCGCAGCCACTGAGGGCCGGAGGTGTAGGGCAGGCCCTTATTAAGCACAGCCTCGACGGCCTCGTTACCGCGGCTTAACGCATTGCCAATAATTACCAAGTCGGGCGCGGGATCTAGCTGGCGCGGATCATAGCCTTGTATTAGCTCAATGCCGGCGGCTTCAAGCTGAGTGCTCATGGGGGGGTAAACGTTTTGGTCCGAGCCGGTAACCCGGTGACCAAGGGCTTTGGCAAGTTGGGCCAGGCTGCCCATAAATGTGCCGCAAATGCCGAGAATATGTATGTGCATAGAAATGTCTGCCCCGCAATAGGTGTCGCGAGCTTAACACGAGGCAGGATGCCGCAAAAGTGAGGCAGCACCTTAATCGCGCAAAGAGTCGCGCTTGTGTTTCTCGTCACGGCTTTGGGGCTGTTACAGCCGGTGATTTCTGGCTTTAAGTCGGCTAGCGCCCGTGGGCTAATTCAGGCAAGCAAGGCCGTTAACAAAAGCGTGTGTTTTATCCTGAGCATCTACTTTGGATGTTTATTGCGCCAGCGGTGTGACTAGCTTACAACACAGTATAGATGCATTTGGGATAAGGTCACAGCTGCCGCGGCGGCGCTTAGCTGTCGCCTAAATAGCGTTTGCGCTTATTGGCTTTCATTTTTGTCAGATCGCCCATAAACAATCCATCCAGACAGTCGCCAAAGTCCGAGTCGACGCTAAAGGCTAATAGCTGGTAGCCGCCCGGCTCGTAAAGGGCGGCATATTGTTTGTAAAGCGTGGGTATTTTGTGGCCGGCGGCCGAGAATTGTTTTTGTAAATAACGAAAGCCGTCCTCAACACCCATGTCGGCAAATAGATGTTGTAACTCTTGGTGTTTGTCGTCGTCCAGCAGGTGTGGGTGACGCGCGCCGGCCAGTGGCGGCTGGCCTTGGTAGTAGTGTTGATAGAAATAGACGCACAAATCGCGCAGCGCTTTGGGGTAGCTGGCGCTCATGCTGACCGGCCCCAGCACGTACCGCACTGACGTGTCGTGCTGCAAGTAGGCGCCAAGGCCTTGCCATAAATACTCCAGGCTGGCCTTGCCCCAGTAATCGGGGTGGACGAAGCTGCGGCCCAGCTCCACCGCTTGTTGCAGGTAGGGGTAGAGTGTTGGTTGATAGTGAAACAGCTCGTCGGTGTAGAGTCCGCCGGAGCCGTAGTCGCGTAAAATTCGCGCACAGTCGGCGATGCGGTAGGCGCCGGCAATACACAGGCGATTTTCATCCCATAGGACCAAGTGGCGGTAGTGCTGATCGTATTTGTCTAAATCGCGCCGACTGCCGGTGCCTTCGCCCACAAGGCGAAAGGTAAGCTCGCGCAGACGACCGATCTCACGCAGTACGGTGGGGTGGCTGTGGTAGTCACACAAAAAGATTTTGTGGTTGTCTGACGTTTTGCCAATCTCGGTGGCCGTTGCAAATTCTAGTTTAAGCGCGGCGCGATCTTCCGGGTGGGCAATAGTGCGCTCGGTCACAAACTGCGGTTTGTTTTTTTTACGCAGTTTGTATAGGTGCTTTTTAAGGCGTTGTATTAATGCTTTGTCGGCCAGTTTATCGTTGCGTAACTCGGTGTGCGGAATCGCCTCGCCCACCCGAAAGCGAATTTCGCCCGAGTGTTTTTTAAACATCTCGCGGGCGAGTAACGCAGTGCCAAAAGGTTTGTACAGCATAGATGCGCTGTAAAACAGCAGTGAGTTTTTGGCCTCGATAAAGATAGGCAAAATAGGCGCGGAGGTTTTGCGGGCAAAGTGCAAAAAGCCCGAGTGCCACGCGCCATCGCGGATGCCTTTAGGGCTGGCGCGTGAGACCTCGCCTGCGGGAAAAATAATCACGGCCTCGTCATTGTTAAGCGCTTCGAGAATGGCTTTATAGCTTTGGCGGTAGGCGCTGCGGGTCATGTTGTCGAGTGGCAAAAACACACTGTGCAGTGGCTTGAACGCCATCAGCATATCGTTGGCGACGATCCGCACATCTTTGCGAACTTCACTGATCATACGCAGTAGCGCTAAACCGTCGAGTGAGCCGATCGGGTGGTTGGCAATAATGACGACGCGCCCTTGCGAGGGGATGTTGTTGCGGTCGCGGCTGCTAACGCTGTAGTTAAAATTAAAGTACTCGAAAATCTGATCGATAAAATCAATCCCGCGCAGGCCGTTGTGGTTGTGCAGAAACTGATTGATCTCTTGCTCGTGGGTCAGCTTACGCAGCAGCGACAGTGTCGTGCCGCGAATAACCGGTCGGCTGTTGGCAAAGCCTGGGAATTTGTTGGTCACAGATTGTTCGATGTTCAGCATATCTCTCGCCCATAACAAAGCGCCGCGTTGAGTGCAGTGTGCGGCTATGGGGTTACGCTAAAATCAAATCGTGACCGTTGTGTGATGTTTTAGTGACAGGGCGGTGACAGGGCGACGCCCTTAGGCGTCGCTGGTGGCCAGACTTGCTAACTGTTGCTCTTGGCGCTGCAGCAACGATTCGTAGGGCGGTTTAATCTGCTCTAAGTGATCGGCGGCGTTAATTTGTACGTGTTGCTCCAGTAAGTCGCATTGCAGCGCCGGGTCGACCCACACGGCCGGGGTAGTATGGGCCGGAGGCTTTGCTTGTGTGTCGGTGGCCATTACGTTGGCGGCCAGCTTTAGCACGGGGCGCTCGCCACTTAAGCTAAGGCGCAGGGCGAGCTGGCAGATGCAAAGCGCGTAAAAACTGGCATCGGCTAAGCTGTCGCCGGTTACGGTGAGCTTCATGCGTTGGTTGCGCAGCGGTCCCTTGGTGCCAGCGTACAGGGCGAGTATGCCGCTGAGCGCTTGATCGAGACGCTCTAGTCTGTGATTAAACCGGCCCAGGGTAAGCTGCAATCGCAAGGTGTCGATATTGAGAAACACCAGCTCAATGATAACCGCGTGTTGTGGCGCCTCGTGCTCTTTCTCGGCTTCGGACCAGTGGGTGTCGGGCTCGCTTGGGCCCTCTTGGTTTGCATCCGGTTTGGGTGAGGGTTGCTCGTCGTCCTCGGGCGACTCGTCATCGTCGCTGGGTTGGTTTGTGACTTCCTCATGGGTGGGATCTGGCTGCGTAACAGGTGCCGTCGGCTCGCTTGGATGGGCCTTAGTTGCGGGCGCCGCGGCAGAGAGTGTTTGTTCTTCGCGGATAGTGTCGCGCCTTTGCTGGAGAATATGCTGCGTTAGCCATAGGCCCGCGATGCATAGCAGTATTGCGATACTCCACACCCATAAAAACAGTCCATACAGCTGGCTGGTGGGCGGCGTTTGCAGTGTGACCGATAGATGGCCGGCGATGTGAGTGTCGAGGGTGATACCGGCGCTGTAGCTCGGTGTCTGGTAGCCCACCGGTGCCGTGCTCTCGCCGTGTTCGACCAGTAAGCGGTTTTCGACATCGCGAATACTGGCACGCAGCACGGCCGGTTGTGTGGTGACCGATTGCACGATCACTTGTAAGCTGATCATATCTTGCGCCAGCGCCGGCTCGACCGCCTGCTCTGCGGCGCGATCGGCTAAAGCTTGCCCGTAGCGATCGAGTTGCAGGGCGTGTTGTTGTCCCGCAAAATGCAATACCAGTGCGGCGCCGAGTACCCCGAGTAGCACCATGGCAATGGTGCAAAGGCCTAGCTCTGGGTGCTGCTTTAAGGTCTGGCGTAAACGCATGGTGAGTCCGGTGAGTTAACTTTGTGGCGGCATTTTAACGCAATTAGTATTGGGCCGACTATAAACGCTATAATAGCGCTTTTGAGACGTGATCTGGCAACGTGAAACAAATCCTTCTGATTAACGCCGCCGGTGCTGACCGGCCGGGCGTTACCTCCGTTATTACCCAAGTGCTCGGCCGCTACGATGCGGCGATACTTGATATCGGTCAAGCTGTTATTCACGACAATTTGGCGCTCGGTTTACTGGTGGCGATAGATACCGGCCGTGTTTCTGAGCCCGAGCTACTGGCTGAGTTACAGGGCGCGACGGTTAAGCTCGATATCAATGTTCGCTTTACCAGTATTAGTTACGATAGCTACGAGCACTGGGTCGAGCTTGCGGGCAAAGCCCGTTATATCGTTACCTTGTTGGCGCGTGAGGTCACGGCGCATCAAATCGCTGACTTGACCGAGGTCACCGTACAGCACGGTTTGAATATCGACAATATCAATCGCCTGTCCGGTCGCATCTCACTCGATAGCATTGACGACCGCGCCAGTGCGTGTGTGGAGTTCTCGGTGCGGGGCGAGCCCGCCGATCGCGAGGCATTGCGTGCCGACTTTATGGAGTTATCCACTCGCCACGAAGCCGACATCGCCTTTCAGCGCGATACCGTGTATCGCCGCAACCGCCGCTTAGTCTGCTTTGATATGGATTCAACCTTGATTGAGGCCGAGGTCATCGACGAGCTGGCCAAGGCCGCCGGCGTGGGTGAGCAAGTGGCCGAGATCACCGAGCTTGCTATGCGCGGCGAACTGGACTTTAACGAGAGCTTTGCCCGTCGCATGGCCTTGCTTAAAGGTCTGGATGAAAGTGTTCTGGAAGGGATAGCCGCTAATTTACGCATTACCGAGGGCGCCGAGAAACTGATCAGCAGCTTAAAAAAACTCGGCTATAAAACCGCGATCCTCTCGGGTGGTTTTCAGTACTTTGGTGAATACCTGCAAAAAAAACTGGGGGTCGATTACGTTTACGCCAATACTTTGGATGTCGTTGATGGCAAAGTTACCGGCGAAGTAAAAGGGCAGGTAATTAATGGCGAACGCAAAGCCGAGCTGTTAAAAATGCTGGCCGAGCGCGAGGGCATTACCACCGAACAAACCATTGCCGTGGGCGATGGTGCCAATGATTTGCCGATGCTGGGGGCGGCCGGCCTAGGCATTGCCTTTAGAGCTAAACCGTTAGTAAAGGCCTCGGCCGAGCAATCTATCTCGACCTTAGGGTTAGACGCTATCCTTTACTTAATGGGCTTTCGCGAGCGCGATCAGATTTTATAGCAAAAACTTGCACGGTGAACGGCGACGGCTACTATTTTCCGTTCACCGTTCACCGTTCACCGTTCACCGTTCACCGTTCACCGTTCACCGTTCACCGCGACGCACGTCGCATCGGGAATGGGCCACTCCCGGTTACTCTGTCGGTGTCTCAGTCGGCATTGGTCATTCACTAAATACAGCTCAAAGTGATCGGGCCGGTCGCGCCAGCTGCCCTGTACGCCCGCCGCCTCTATGCTGCGGGGCCGGCTAGCGGCGTCGATAATCAGTACGGGTTTATCGGTTAACGCTTTTGTCGACAAGGTCACCTCGGTATTAAGCGCGCTGTCGACGATTCTTTTGAGTTGCGCTTGCGCGGTAGCGTCGGGCTTAACCAACAGCGCCGGTTGCGGCTCGGGCATAGAGGTGCTTTGACACCCACCCAGTGCGACAGCCAGCAGCAAGCTCGCGCTAAGGCGGGCTGCTGATGTTAGCTTGATGGTTTGTGGCATAGTGATATTCCTTAACGACGCAAAATCATATCGCCGAGCCCCGGCGGCTGATGAATAACACCGTCACCGGTGCCAGCGGCTTGTGCTTTTTGCAGGTCTGTATGCCCTTTACTTGTGCTTGCGCTCGGGCAGCTGCCGGTATCGCGGTAGTGTAACGCAGTGGCTAAGCGCGCCTCGTCGACGTTACCTAACAGATGGTCGTAATCGTCGGGGACGATGCAGCCGGGCAGCTCGGCGGTGTTGCTGCTGGCGGTATTGCCCGGGAAGAAGCCGTCGCTGTACTCGCCATAGCCTTTGGCGTTGGCGGATTTAAACTGGGTGGTAAAATAGCTACTACCGCAATTGTCGAGTATGTAGGCACCGTAAGGTTTGCCACAGGTGGCGGCGCCAATTTGCACTACCTCAACATCGATACCGATTAGACCGTTAATAATAGCCTCGGATGCCGAGCAGGTGTTGGGGCCTGTTAGTACGTAAACGCGGTTTAGGTTTAAAGTGGGCAGCGCTTGTCCGACGTCTTCCGAGAAGCCCTGAGTGCTTGTGTAGAATTTTTCCGGCTGGAGCGATTCGCCGGTAAAAGGGTTAACGTTCGGGTACTTGTCATTAAACTCAGTGGTGTTAAAGGTTTTGTCGGCGGCATTGCTGCCGGCGATCATATAGGCAAGTTCGTTGGCGATCGCTAAATAACCACCCCCGTTGTAACGTAGATCCAATACTAAATCGCTGACGCTGTCGCTGCGCAATTGCTCGATAGCATTGCTGAGTGCGGTTTCGGCTGTTGCGATATGAGTATTAAACAAGATGTAGCCGACTTTGCCGGTCGCGGTGTCGAGAGTTTTTACCGTCGGCGCTGGGGCAATGGTGATCTCGGTTGAGTTCAACTCGATGGTGCGGCTGTTGTTGCTGTTTAGGTCTTGCACTTTAAAAGTGTGGCTCTGGTTTAGATCGGTCGGAAACAGTCCGGCATTTAGCGTCGCAATATCGTCGCCGTTAACAAAGTCGACGCCATCGATTTCTAAAACCCGTGCCCCGCGGCTCAACCCGGCTTGAGCGGCGGGCGAGTTTGGTTGCACGTAAGAAACTACCACCTCTCGCGGGGGGACGGCTGACAGTAGTGCCCAAACAGCGCCGTAGCCGGCCTCAACGCCCGACTCGGTGCGTTCGCGGTATTCATCGGTCGGGGCGATCCAATGAAATTGATCTTTGGGGGTGCCGGTGGGCGTCAAAGCCGTGGTTTTCATCAGCTGGAAATACGTGGGCGTGTTGTAAAGCGCTGGGTTAACGTCTTCTACTTCGTTGTACCACAGGTAGAACTCGTTGGTGATAGAGCGCAAAAAGAAGTTCTCTTGCGTGGCGCTGCCTTGTTGGTCGGGGTAGGGCTGACTGTTGTATGGGGCAATACCCGTGCGCGGATTTTCACACAAGCTCCAAAAATTCTCAGCCGGCGCGTAGGCGCCCTCGACCCATGTCAGTGCGGAGGAACTGGAGCTGCTGCTGGCTACAGCGCTAGAGCTAGAGCGTGAAATCTGTGGGCCAGAGTTGCCGCCCCCGCCTCCACAGGCGGCCAGTGATAACACGCTTAATGTTATCGTGGCGTGGAGGGTCGCGCGTAAGCGCGCTGGTAGAGAGCTTTTACCAATAAAAGTCATAGTGTGCACTTATCCTTGTACTGACGTTGTGGTGTTGGTACGGCGTTTTTAACGTCCCGCTATTATGGCGATGCCGGCGGCAGCCAGCAACACCCAGACGCTTGCGGGTAGCTGGCTAACATCGATGCTTTGCAGCCGCATATTCAGCTCGCTAAACGCCAGACAGCCGGCGCCGGCAATGCTGAGTAAGGCGATAAAGTTAGCGTAGCGTCGGCGCCGCCGGGCTTTTTCTTGGCGTGCCATCTGCTCGCGCGCCAGAGCCAGTTCGTGGCTCCATTGGCCGATATTCTGCACTTGTTGTAAACCGTTAAAGACCAAGTGCGGTACCTCGGGAAACTTCTCAAGCCACTCGGGAGCGTAGCGCTTTAATTCGCCCCACAAGGTGCGTGGATCAAACCGGTTTTTAAGCCAGCGTTCTAAAAACGGGTGGGCGGTGCTCCACAGGTCCAGGTCGGGGTAGAGTTGGCGGCCTAATCCTTCAATATTTAATAATGTCTTTTGCAGCAGTACTAGTTGTGGCTGCACCTCCATATTAAAGCGCCGCGCGGTACGAAACAGGCTTAATAATACATGGCCAAACGATATATCTTTGAGAGGCTTTTCAAAGATTGGTTCACACACGGTGCGCACGGCGGCTTCTAGCTCTTCGGTACGGGTGTTTTCGGGTACCCAGCCACTTTGTACATGCAGCTCGGCCACTTGGCGGTAATCGCGGCGGAACATGGCCAGCATGTTGCGCGCTAAATAGTATTGGTCGGCGCGGGTCAGTGAGCCGACAATCGCCATATCCACGGCAATGTATTGGGGTTGGTCTGGGTGCTCGCGGGAGACAAAAATATTGCCCGGGTGCATGTCGGCATGAAAAAAGTTGTGCTCAAACACTTGGGTAAAAAAGATCTCGACACCGCGCTCGGCGAGCTTTTTCATGTCGGTATGTTGCGCTTTTAATGCATCGATTTGGGTGACGGGGATTCCCGAAATGCGCTCCATTACCAACACTTTATGGCGGGTGTAATCCCACATGATTTCGGGGATATACAAAAGCGGCGAATGTAAAAAGTTACGCCGCAGTTGCGAGGCGTTGGCCGCTTCGCGCTGTAAATCCAGTTCGTCAAAAATGGTGGTGCGGTAATCGTCGACGACCTCGACCGGGCGCAGGCGTTTGCCGTCGGCGCTGTAGCGTTCAAGCCCGCGGGCTAACAAGTGCAGCAGGCGCGTGTCTTGGCTAATGATGCGCTCGATGCCGGGACGCACAACTTTTACCACCACCTCGCGGCCGTCGTGTAGCACGGCGGCGTGTACTTGCGCGACCGACGCCGACGCCAGCGGTTCGCGATCAAACTGGGCAAAAATCGCGTCGACGCTGTCGCCCAACGAGCTTTCTACCAGCGCGCAAAAAGTTTCTTTGGCAAACGGCGGGACATTGTCTTGTAAATCGCTTAGCGCCGCGACGATATCGGCGGGAATCAAGTCGGGGCGGGTCGATAATAGCTGGCCGAATTTAACAAAAATTGGCCCCAGTTGCTCGCAAGCTAAGCGCAGACGCTCGCCGCGGGTGAGCTTACCGGCGGGTATTAAATGCAGAGGGCAGAGCAGTAACCTTAGCCACCAGGGCAAGTTGTGCCGAGGCAGCAATAAGTCGAGCCTAAAGCGGGCAAAGGTGTAGATGATTCGGCACAGGCGAAACAGAGAAAACATCAGTGGTCCTTGTGATCGTGGCGCGCCTGCAGGCGGGCGATACGGGCGCCGAGTCGATCCAGTGCCAGACGGGTGTGGTCGATATCCTCAACAAATAGTGCAAACTCAGAGCGGCCCAGCACCGCCGGGGACTCTTCGGCCAAGTACTCGCGCACCAAGCGCTCGGCGCCGTGGGCGCGGTCGCGGGCCCAAACACCGGCGCCGCGCAATGATTGCGCTAGGGCGTGGGCTGGTAGTGTGCCAATAATATCGGCGAGCGCTAGCTCCCAGTCGATATCCAGTTGGCCCATCAACCCTTGTAGCTGTGCCAGCACGCCCGCGTTGCCGCTAATGCTAACGCCGCTGCCGTACAGACTGTGCTGATCGGCAAACAATAGTTTCACCATGTCGGCACCGCTGCCGCTTAAGGTCGCCGACAGTTCGCCTTCGTGATGGCCGGTTAGATTGATGCCATCGTGTGTGAAGTGCAGGTAAATTTTTTGTGCCGGTTGCGTGCAATCTAGCAGCAAAGTTTGGCCGGCGAGCTTGGCTAATTGCGCCTGAGTGCCCGGGTCGTAATGCAGTGCCTTTGCTACCGCTTTTTCCAGCGCGATGAGCACGGCGGTAACGGCGGTTGGATCGGCCATTAGGGTTTAACACCCATGTGGAGGGCGACGATGCCGCCGGTCATGTTTTGAAACTCGGTCATGACAAAACCGGCGTTATCCATCATGCCCTGCAGAGTTTTCTGATCGGGGTGCATGCGAATCGACTCGGCCAAGTAGCGGTAGCTGTCAGAGTCGTTGGTGATCAGTTTGCCCATCAATGGCAGTAGGGTAAACGAGTAAGTGTCGTAGGCTTTTTCGAGCAGTGGGTTGCCCGGTTTAGAGAACTCTAAAATGAGTAAGCGGCCGCCGGGTTTTAGCACGCGCAGCATCGCGGCCAGCGCTAAGTCTTTGTCGGTGACGTTGCGCAAGCCAAAGGCGATGGTGATGCAATCAAAGGTGTTATCGGGAAAGGGCAGGTACTGCGCGTCAGCCTGGGCGCAGGTTAAGTTGCCGGCCACGCCGCGATCGGTTAGGCGGTCGCGGCCAACGTTGAGCATTGAGGCGTTAATATCCGCCAGTACCACTAAGCCCTCGGGGCCGACTTTACGGGCAAATTGGTAGGATAAATCCCCGGTGCCACCGGCAATGTCCAGCACCTTGTGGCCGGCGCGCACGGCGGACTTCTCGATGGTGTAGCGCTTCCATAAGCGGTGCACGCCGCCGGACATTAGGTCGTTCATTAAGTCGTATTTGCCGGCGACCGAGTGGAACACATCGGCGACGCGCTCGGCCTTTTGGTCGACCTCGACCTGCTCATAACCGAAGTGAGTGGTTTTTTTCTCGCTCATAGCACACCTTGCCTGTCGCCAGATTTTGGGCCGCTATTGTAACCGAGCCGGCCCTATGGCGCGACAACCTTGCCCCTACTAGCGCGATGATAAAGGTGGACGAGATCACCGCGCAGTAGTTTACGCCGGCGGGCGAATCACCAGGGTGCGCGCCAGTTTGTCGTGCCAACCTTGCTTGCGCGGGTCCCAGGTAATCCACAAGAAACCTAGCCCCAGCGGTAGCAGCGAGACGTAGTAGCCGATATAGCGCACCGCCAGTTGCCAAGGGGCGGGTTTGCCAAGGCTGTCGGCATCGACGATTTTGGCGCGTACCACCAGCTTGCCCGGGGTGGCTGCTTTGATCAGCCAAAATACTAAGGTAAAGCCGGCGGGAACGCCGTAATTAATCCAAAGGTTGTCGCCGCCGGCCAGTAGCATCTCAAGGCCACTGTCCATATGCCGGTAGGCCGTGATGATCACGCCGATCAGCAGCGGTAGCACGACAATAGAGTCGATAATAAAGGCGCCAAAGCGTGGGCCAAAACCCACATATTCCGGTGTGCTCAGTGTTAAAGGTGGCGTGTGATGGTCGCTGGTAGTGTTTGAGGGCATAAGGTTTGGTTACTGTGTTAGAGACTGCAAGTATGGGTAAAGATTTTACGCCGGGGCGGGCCGAGTGGCTATACTGAGCGCCGATGCGGGTTATTTGACTCAGCACGCACGCTGCGGTTCCAGCAGTATAACGAATAACGAATGGAGTGCCATTATGCATGTTTTTAAACGATTTTTAGCATCTTGCCTGCTGACAGTGACGGCTTTTACGGGCGTGGCTAGTGCGGCCGAGCCCGAGCTTAGTGTTCAATTGTGGTCGGTAAAAGATGACCTGACCGAAGATTTTAAAGGAACCCTGGAGTCTTTGGCTGATATGGGCTTTGATGCGGTAGAGTTTGCCGGTAACTTTGGCCCTTACGCGGATAACCCCGCGGGCTTGAAAGCGTACTTGGCCGATATTGGCCTAGAGGCATCAGGTGCTCATGTGGGGTTTGATCAGCTGAGTGATGACAAACTGTATCAGACAATCGCGTTTTATCAGGCCCTTGGCGCCGATTACTTGGTGGTGCCCTGGGATGGTCGGGCGACCAAGCCCGAGCAAGTTGGCGAATTGGCCGCGCAGTTGAATGAAGTGGCCGGTAAGCTAGCCCCTTACGGTTTGCTTACCGGGTATCATAACCACGCGCCAGAGTTTGATGCCTACAAAGGCAGCACCTTTTGGGACTTTATTGCCAGTAACACCGACGATCGCGTGATTATGCAACTCGATGCCGGCTGGGCGACTGTGGCGGGTAAAGATGCCGCCGCCTATATTCGCAAGTACCCCGGTCGTACTCTGGCGACACATATCAAAGCCGGTTTACCCGAGGGCACGACTGGCAAAAAAACCATTTTGGGACAAGATGTCGCTGATTGGGCCGCTGTAGTAACTGCCGCCAGTGAAGTCGGTGGTACGCAGTGGCTGGTGGTCGAGCAAGAAGAATACCCCGAGGGCATGACGCCACTGCAATCGGTCGAGGCCTCAGTTGACGGTTTGCGCGAGATTATGGCGAATATGTAATATCCCCCCAGGCGCCCTTTGTGGCGCCTATTGGTTGGTCTGCAGGTGGCATGGAGTGCTAAACTGGCGTTGCAACTTCTGACAGCTATAGCTTGTCTAACGTGTTGCTAACTTTGAATTTAGCCGGAACCTTATGCCGCCAAACATTGCTCGCCTGCTACTGGTAGGTGTTCTCAGTCAAACTCCCTTCGCATTTGCTATTGAGCCCAAACTCGATTTGGTGGGCGGCTCTGATGCGCTGCGCGATAATATTCGCGCTTATTTAGATGTTGCCAATCAATCCTGTCGCTTGGCGCGCTGGCATATGCGCGCCTTGGGGCGCGAGCTTGATGCCAAGGTTGACGAGGCCGCCCGAGCATTGGGCTATTACCAACTTTCCAGCAAAAAAGATTTTCAGCGCGAGAACGATTGCTGGCGTTTAACCCTGACGCTGACCCCAGGGCCGGTAGTTAGCTACGACGAAGTGAATGTGAATATTGTTGGCGACGGAAAAGACAACCGGCGCCTGCTTAAAGCGCGTTCGAGCAACCCTTTGCGGGTGGGGAGCCCGCTTAATCACGGTCGTTACGAAGCTTACAAAAGTAGTTTGCTAAAGGCGGCGAATGTCCAGGGGTACTTTGATGCCGATTTTAATCGCGCCGAAGTCTTGGTAAGTCGGGAGCACAACACCGCGCGGGTTAACCTAGAGATGGATACCGGCAGTCGCTATCGCTTGGGCGACATTACGGTTAAACATGATATTTTAAATGACGATTTGATTAATCGGTACGTGACGCTTGAAGAGGGCGATGAGTACAACTCCGATGATTTAGTACGTTTAAAAAGTGAATTGCAGGCGAGTAATTATTTTGAAACTGTCAATGTAGTGCCGCAAATGCAGTCGCTGCAAGATGGTACGGTACCGGTAAATATTGATCTGGGTGCCGGCCCTAAGCACAGTTACTCGGCGGGTATTGGTTATGCCTCGGACACTGGCCCACGGATTTTGCTGGGTTATGAAAATCGCTACTTAAACGATCGCGGCCACAAGCTCGATGTGAATATTAACGTCTCGGAAGTGATTACCACCTATATGGTGAGTTACTCGATCCCCATGGCGCGCCCCGCCTACCAAACACTGCGCGGTTATACTGGTTTTACGCAAGAAAAAATTAACGACTCCACCAGTAATCGTCTGGTTACCGGGGCCAACTATTCCAGCTGGGAAAACAGCGCCTGGCTCAACAATTACGGCCTTAGCTACGAGCAAGAAGACTACTCCTTTGGCGACGACCCGGCGCGCAGCTCAGAATTAATTATTCCGTTGTACAGCACCTCGTACTCTAGCGCCAAAGACGTAAACTACCCCCGCCGCGGCTGGAATGTCACGATGCGCCTTAAAGGCGCGAGTGAGTCGCTGATCTCTAGCACGGATTTTTTGCAAGCCTACGGCCGCCTTAAAATGATTCTCCCGTTAGGTGAGGATGGCCGCGTGTTATTACGCGGTGAGGCGGGTATTACCGAAATAGATGACTTTGATAAATTGCCCATCTCATTGCGGTTTTTTGCCGGCGGTGACTCGAGCGTACGTGGCTATGGCTATAAAACCTTGGGTCCCACCAATGACGACGATATTGTCATTGGTGGTTCACGTTTAATAACTGGCAGCGTCGAGTACGACCATCGCATATTTGGCGACTTTAGCGTGGCGACCTTTTACGACGAAGGGACTGCGTTTAACGAAGGCTACCTCGACCGTTATCGTGGTGTTGGTGTCGGGGTTCGTTGGATCTCGCCGGTGGGCCCGGTGCGCGCCGATCTCGCTCGCGCCCTCGATGGTGACGAAGGCTGGCGTATCCATTTAAGTGTGGGGCCTGATTTGTGATAAAGCGGTTATTGTTGCGAGCGCTGTTATCGCTTGCTGTTGTCCTGATGACCTTAATCAGCGTTGCTACTTTAGTGTTAGTAACGGAGCCGGGTACGCGCTGGCTGCTCGATCAGGTGCGCGGTGCCACGGCCTTTAATTATCAGCAGCTCGACGGCAACCTCATGACCGGTGTGCGTTTGGGGCAAGTCGAGTACATCATGCCTGGGGGCGAGTATCGCGCCGACGCCATCGAATTGAGCTGGCACCCGGCCGGTGTTATGTGGGGGGCGCTAGTGGTTGATGCCCTTGCGGTAAGTGGTTTGGATATTCAGATTACTAGCTCGCCTGAGGCCGATACCGCTGAACCTGAAGCCGCGTTTAGCTGGCCTGAGTTGGGGTTGCCGGTGGCTATTATCGTGCGCGATTTAAACCTTGAACGTGGTTATGTTGCGGTTAACGATCAAGGCTATTACCTGGATGCCGCCCATGCCAGTGCGCGCTATGGGCCGGGTAGTCTTGTCATTGATGAATTGACCGTGCGCACGGCCGACAGCCAGGCAACCTTAAGTGGCAGTGCGGAGCTAAGTTACCCCTACGCCTTTGACGCCGAACTCAGCTGGGACTTGCAACCGCTAGCGGCCGGCGCAAATGCCGCTGATGTCATGCATTTTGTGCCCGCTGAGGTTTTAAACCGCGCACCTGCCGGGCGTTTAGCGCTGAATGGCGATCTGGAAACGCTAGGTGTTAATGCGACATTAGCTCGCCCGGTCCAGTTGTCGCTGGTTGGTGATTACGCCACCGGCGTGGGCGATCAGTCGGCGGGTATCGATGCCGAGCTGTCGTGGCCTCGCCAGCCACTGGCAGCGTTGGGCATTGAGGTTGCGACGCTAGCGGGCAGTGACGTGGCCGGCGCTCTTGCGGTTAAAGGGTGGCTCGATGATTACCACGCCACGCTCACCGGGGATTTTATCCACCCCAACTATCCGAGCTTAGCGATCGAGGCTGATATCACCGGCGACACTCAGCACTTGACGCTGAAAGACTCGACATTTGCCGCAGCCAAAACTCGCTTGCAAGCCACTGGCGGGCTCGATTGGGCTGACGGCTTAGGTTGGGATTTGGCGCTGACCGCCGAGCACCTGGATCCGCAACTGGTGTTGCGTGATTGGCCCGGCGATATTGACGCCGAAGTCACCACCGCGGGGTCACAGCGCAATGGCGCGTTGGATGTAAGCCTTGATATTAACGCGATGGCAGGTCAGCTACGTGGCTTGGCGCTTAACGGTCAGGGCGCGCTAGCCTACCACGGCGAGCGCTGGCAGTTCAGCGATTTAGCGGTCTCCCTTGGCGCCAATCGCGTGGCTGTAAATGGCAGTTTCAGTGATCAGTACAATATTAACTGGGATCTGCAGGCGCCCATTCTGGCTCAGATAGACCCAAGCTTAGGCGGTAGCTTAACCGCGCAAGGCCAGCTGACGGGTACGCTTGCAAGCCCCAAAGTTCAGCTGAGCGCCGAGGGGCAAGACTTACATTGGCAGGATTACCAAATTGCCAATGTAAGCTTGCAATCCAAATCCGTGAACCTTAAAAAAGGCCAACTAGCGTTAACCGCCGAGGCGCGCGATTTGCTGTTAGCGGGCGTTGAGTTGGCGGCGGTCAGTGCTGTTATCGATGGTGGCGCCGAGCAACACACTCTGTCGCTGGATGTTGTGCAGGACACGCAAAACCAACTGCAGTTGGCGCTTGCCGGTGGATGGGATGGCGAGTCGTGGCGTGGAACCCTCGATCAATTACAACTGCGCTCATCATATGCCCGCACCATGAACTTGCGCCAGAGTGCGGCACTGGAGCTCGCGGCCGACCGGGCGCAGCTTGAATCTCTGTGTTTGATTAATCGGCGCAATGAGCGGGGGCAGCGCGCTGATGCCGATACGGCTTCAGCGGCGGTTGACGGCGACCCCAAACCTGACAATGCCGCGGCGGCCACGCCCGCTGCGCTGGCCGCTAGGCGAGAAAGTGCAAGGCGAGAGCAGCCGGACGACTCGGTGCCGCACAACGCCGGCACCGATTTATGTTTGGATGGCCAGTGGCAGGCACAAGGGTTAACCGAGGCCAGTTTAACCATCAACCGTTTGCCGCTGGCATTGTTGCGCCGCTGGTTAAAAGAAGAGGTGGATGTCGACGGGTTTATTCACGGTAAAGGTACATTGCGCTGGCCTGCCGGTGAGCCTCAGGTAATGGATGTCGAATTGGCGGCGCAAGATGCGGTGTTTATTTATAACCTTGAAGAGGGAGAGCCAGATCAATATCCCGTTGAAGATTTACACGTAACGGCAAACTTTCAATCGCAACAGTTGAACGCCGACGTGGGGCTGACGTTTATCGACTACGGTCAATTACAGGGTACGCTCAGTGCCCATACGGGCGATCGCTCGCTAAACGGCAAGCTCAATATTGGCCTCGATAACCTCTCGCCCCTTGAGGCGCTATTACCGGCAATTAGCAATGTGCATGGCTCGTTAAAAGGCGCGTTAAACATCGCCGGTACTTTGGATGCACCGAGCGCCGCCGTAGATTTAACCTTAGCCGATGGCGGTTTGGAGCTGCCATCACTCGGGGTTAATTTGGCCGCCCTCAATGCGACCGTAAAAGGCGATCATCAGCGGTTGTTGCTCGATGCCAACGCGAGTGCCGGTGAAGGAACGCTAACGGTAAAAGGGGAGGGCCGCGATTTACTGTCGCCCAACTGGCAGGTGGAGGCGAGCGTCGCTGGCGAGCGCGCCAAGCTTATGAATATCCCCGCGTTAACCTTGCTGCTAACACCCGATGTTGCTATTAAAGTGGATGCCGATACCTTTGATATTTCCGGTAGCGCGAAAGTGCCCGAGGCCCACGCAACGATCAGTACGCTGCCAGTAACGGCAACCAAAGTGTCCGACGACGTGGTTGTGGTTGATGCCGATACAGGCACCGGGCAGTCTCCAGGTATGGAGCTGCACATGAACTTAGACGTTGCCCTGGGTGATAAAGTTACGTTGGATGCGGCTGGGTTTAAAGCGCGTATTGGCGGCAATCTGTCACTGAATAAAGTACCGGAACGGGCGATGTATGCCGTGGGGAATATTCACATTATTGACGGTCGTTATCAGTCGTACGGGCAAGATTTAAGTATCGAGAAAGGGACTTTGTCATTCCAAGGGCCGTTAGATGACCCCGGCCTTAACGTTACCGCTACCCGAGAAGTGGAAGAGACGACTGTAGGGCTGATTATTGGCGGGACATTGCAAGCGCCGGTGACCGAAATATTCTCGCGCCCGCAAGTGAGCGACAGTAATGCTATGTCGATGTTGTTTACCGGTAAACCACTGGATGGCGCATCGTCAGGAGAAGGGGCAATTTTGGTCAATGCCATTGCCAAACTTGGGATAAAACGGGGTCAGTTTCTGGCCGATGATATTGCCAGTCGTTTTGGTTTAGATGAGCTCACCATTAAAGCCGAAGATGATGTGAAAGACAGTCGCTTGTGGCTTGGCAAATATATTACCGAAGATCTTTATGTGCATTACGCCATTGGTTTGTTCGACAGTTTGTCGAGTGTTGGCTTGACCTATTTTTTAAACGATAACTTCCGTATCGAGGCCGAGTCGGGCGAGGTGCAAAGTGCCGACTTGATTTTCCGAATGCAGCGGTAGTGAATGCTTACGCCAAAAAAAAGGGCCGCAACAGCGGCCCTTTTTTTACGATCACACTAAGGTGTAAAAACCACTTTCACACTGCCGTCGACATCGGCCGGGGTGACGTAACCCACCGCGCCGGGTGTACTGGCAACCGCAGCTTTTACCGCGGCGGTTGAACCTAGCGTGCGCGGTGGCTGGCCTTTGCCGGTAAATACCTGCTTAGACCAGAAAGCGTTTAACTGTGCCTGGGAGCGACCGGTAACGCCACTGTGAAATTCTTCACGCAGCGCATCGCCACTTTCAAGGTCGATGGGATCGGCACTTTGGCCATTCGGCAGTTGCTTGCTGCGACCAATATATAAGTCCCGAACCTGATCTTTCTCCATAGCGTCGGGGCCCGATGGATGGGTGATCACGACAAAGTCCGCCAGTGCCATTGGTGTGATTAGCAGGAGCGATAAAAGTAAATGTTTCATGGTAACAGTGCTCCTTAAAAGGCCGAGTCGATTTTGATGGAGTAAACATCGGCGTCGTCATAGGCGATCGCGGGGGCAAAGTTGCCGTCGAGTCCGCCGCCGGTGCTGCCAAAGTCGCTGGCGCGGGTTACGTCAAACTTAACCGCGACATTGCTCATAACATCCCAGCGCACGCCTAGGCTGTAGGCTTTGCGTTCTAAGTTAGCGACTTCCGAGCCCGACAACACATCGGTATTGCCAAAAAACGGACTGCCCGGTGTGGTCAGCGCGGCAAAGGCCGCTTGCCGGCTAAGCGGACGTTCGCTGTCGTCGGTGCTCTCGGTCATGGCGATAGTGGCGTAGGGGCTAAAGGCACCAAAGGTGCGGGCAAGGGTGATGTAGCCGGATTCTGTGTCGGCGGTGGGGCCGTCAATTTCAAGGCTGGTGAACTCGGAAATCACCTGCCAAGTGCCGTCGTTGTAACTAAAACCGACCCCCATAAAGGTGGTGTCGAGTTTGTCCCCGCCGGTGGTAATTTCGGCTTGGGCAACGTTGGCCCGTAGCGTCCAGATAAAGTCAGTCCAGGTGGCGGAGCCGCCCACTAAATCATTAACGGCTAAACGTGTGACTTGGCCGCCCGGCAAAGCAATGGTTTCGTCGGACTCACCGAGAAACCCCTGCAGTGACAGCGTCGAGTTGTTTAGTGAGATGTCGTATAAGCCATCGACACCGGTGTAGCTGGTAACCGGCACAGCGCCGTACACTTCTACCGGCGGGCGAATCCATGGTTGTGCATAGCCCACTTCCAGTGAGTCGGAATACATAAACAGCGGCAAGCGCATTTTACCGGCACGCATTTTAAACGACGGCGTGAATTGATGGCTGATGTAAGCCCACTCGATGGCCGGGTCCCAGTCTTCGCGTCCGCGTCCGACTAACTGCATTGTGACTTCGGTGTCGTCGGTTAGGGTAAAGGCGCCCTGCAAGCCAAACAGGCTGTCGTTGTTCAAAGTGCCTTCTTCGGTGTAACCGGCGTAGCCACCATCGTTACTGGCAACACCGTAGGCCAGGCTCAAAAAGCCGTTAAAACGCAGGCGATCTTGTCCGGTTTTGTTGCTGCTAACTTGCGATTGTAAATTCGCAACTTGTTGTTCCAGCTGCTTGAGACGCTCTTCGTCGGATTGTGCGTTAACGGTATTGGCGCACAGCAAAAGGCAAGTCAGGCTTGCCATGGTTGCGGTGGATTTGTAGATGCGTTGAGCCATGAGTGGCAACTCCTTGTGTGAAAAATAAATCAAACTTTAAATTGTGCTGCGATATGGCCGAGGCGTTTGGATATGTCGTCGATATCTTGGCAAATTTCATTGGTCTCGCTGGTGCTGTCTGTGACAGTCTCGGTATTTTGATGAATGCTGGTAACGTGGCTTACCACCTCATTAAAGGTAGCACTTTGTTCGTGAGTTGCCGCCGCGATTTGATCATTAAAGCTGCTGATTTGCTGCACGCTGGCTAAAATGGTGCGCAGCGCAAGCTCTGATTCTTGAGTGGCGGCCACACCCGTGTTGGCACGCTCGACACTCGATTGCATCGAGTTGACGGCATTTTGCGAAACACTCTGCAGCTCGCTAATAACGCTATGAATTTCTTCGGTGGCCTGGCGGGTGCGCACCGCGAGTTGGCGCACTTCATCGGCGACCACCGCAAAGCCGCGGCCGTGCTCGCCGGCACGAGCGGCCTCAATGGCGGCGTTAAGGGCCAGCAAGTTGGTTTGTTCGGCTACGTTTTGAATGGTGTTAAGCAGCTTGCCAACATCGGCACTAAAACCGTCAAACTGATTAACCACATCGGCCGATTCTTTGACGTCGCCGGCCAAGGCGGTAATGGTGGTGACATTGGTATTGAGAGTGGCCTGGCCCTGTTCGGCGGCTTGATTAATTTCGGTGGCTTGGCTCGAGGCGTTGCTGGCAAACTCGGCGACTTCGTGCACGCTGCTCATCAATTCTTCAATGGCGTGGCGGGTGGAGGCGATCGCCTCAGCTTGCGCGGCAATTTCGCTGACATTGCGCGAGCTGGTGTCGGTCAGCCGCGCCGATACAGTGCTGAGCGCAGTAACGTCGTTAAGCATCTCGGCAAACGAGCTGTGGAGTTTTTCGACAAAGGCGTTGAAGTTATTGGCCAGCTCTAAAATCTCGTCGTGGCCGCGATAGTCGATACGCGAGGTTAAGTCGCCCTCGCCAGAGGCCATGATGCGCAGAGAGTCGGATACCTGTGCGATATTGCGGGTGATGGAGCGGCCGATCACGAGGCTTAAGCCGAGCAATAGGGTCATGGTGGTGATCGCAATGGCGAGCGAGATACGCCCGGCACTGGCAGATTCAGCCAGTGTCTGGGCAATAGACTGGGTAAAGCGCTCTTTGGTGGCGAGCTTCATTTGTTCAAGCTGGCTGCGCAGATCCTCTAACCGCTGGGCATTTTTACGTGCCTGCTCGGCAACGCTGGAGAAATCGACCGTGCCATCGATAAAACTCTGGGCAATATCTTTGGCGGTTTGGTACCAAAGCGCCAACTGCTCACTAGCGAGATCGCTGTCGTTGCTAATAGCCGCGTCGATCTCGCTTAGCTCCTGCAAGTTTGACTGTATCAGTGTGTGCTGCTGCTCGGCCTGCGTCAGCAGATCCGTGTCCCCGGTGGTGACGGCAGCATTAATATTTTGCTCCATCAACAACAGAGTACCGAGGTTAACGGTGTTTAACTCAAGCGCGGGGTAGAGTTTGGTTTGCACGGCCATTAGACGCCCGGCGTTGGCGCGCTCTACCCACACTGAGTGTCCCTGAGAAATAATAAAGGCCACCAGGGCGATAGCGACCATCAGTAAGAGCTTGTGAGAAATTTTTAATCGCAGCACGACGTCATCCAAGGTTGTCAGCTAATTTTCAGCTTGCTTAAAAGGAGCGGTAGTAAAACGTTTACTTCTATAGTTATAGAGGTAAACGGCAGAAGTGACCTAATGTTGAGTGGATATTGGCAGGATTTAGGGTGAATGCGTCGATAAGGGCGCCATTTTAGCGTATAGGTAACAACTATTAAAGAGATAGCCGCAATTACTTGGTGCTATTTGTTGGGAGTGATTACTATTTACCTGTAGGCAATAATCTCATCACGTACCGGAGGCGGCCATGTTAAAAACTTTATCTTTTGCTGTATTGCACTTTACGGTCGCGTTTACGGTGACTTACCTGTTAACCGGCGACATTGTAATTGGCGGTGCGGTTGCCATGATCGAGCCCGCAGTTAACACCGTCGTGTTTTACTTTCACGAGCTGGGCTGGAATCGTTGGGGAGAGGACCGCGATGCACTGCTTGAGGTGTTTGCCGAGCGCGCCTAAAACACAGCAACTAAGCGCCGGTTAGTCGGCGCTGTTATTGTCCTGGCTTTGCTCGCGGTCGTCTTGTGGATCGGCCCCTTTGCGCCGCCGATACAAAATGCGACCAAAGAAAATACCTGTCTCGAATAGTAGCCACATAGGCAGCGCCAGCAAAGTTTGCGAGATCACATCGGGTGGCGTGAGCAGCATGCCAATCACAAAGCAACCGACAACCACATAAGGGCGCTTTTTGGCCATGCCGTCGGGCGTAATCGCGCCGCTTAAGATTAATAAAATGGCAGCAATGGGGATCTCAAAAGCGACGCCAAAGGCAAAAAACAGTTTTAGGACAAAGTCTAAATAGCGACTAATGTCGGTCATAATCGCGACGTTGGCCGGCCCCACTGAGGTAAAAAAGCCAAACACCAGCGGGAACACCACAAAGTAGGCGAACGCCATGCCAGCGTAAAACAGCACGATGCTGGAGGCCAACAGCGGCATGGCCAGTTGTTTCTCGTGGCGGTACAGCCCCGGTGCAATAAAAGCCCAGAGCTGATACAAAATATAGGGTGCGCTTAAAATAAAAGCGACAAATAAGGTGAGCTTAAAAGGCGTTAAAAACGGCGAGGCCACATCGGTGGCAATCATGGTGCTGGATTCGGGCAGGTACACTTGCAGCGGCGCCGAGGCCAGCTCGTAAATCTCGGCGCTAAAGCTTAGCAGGGCGGCGCAAATGACCCCGACCACTAACAGCGCACGCAACAAACGGTTGCGCAGCTCGATCAGGTGTTGCACTAAGGGGAGTTCTTTATCGGTCGATTCGGTCATGGTTTGCCGGTATCAGAGTCGGTGCCAGTGGCGTCAGCATCGGCGGCGGGCGTTTGCGGCTCTTGCGTGTGGGCGTGATCGGGCAGCTCGTCGGTGTGCTCGTAACGCGCGGAGTCGAGCCGGCGCGCCCGCTCTGGGTCCATGATGTCGTTTACTTCCGCCTTGACATCGTCAAGTTCCCGGCGAGTCGCCTCTAGGTTGCGCATGATTTGCTCGTTGTGCAGCTGGCGACGGATATCGTCGGCGCCAATTTGGCGCTCGATCTCGCTGCGGGTCTCGCGCAGGCTGCGTTTTAGGCGGCCTACCCATAGGCTAACAGAGCGCACTGTGTCGGGCAGGCGCTCAGGGCCAATCACCAACAGCGAGACAATGGCAATTAGCATCAGCTCAAAAAAGCCCATATCAAACATAAAGTAAGCTGCGCTTAGTGAGTTTTAGACTTGTCTTTGTCGGCTGTGCTGTCGGTTTGACTCGCATCAGCCGAGTCGGGGGCTTCGACTTTTTTGGGGTCGGTATCCGCATCGGTTTTGTCGTCATCACCGACGGATTTTTTAAAGCCTTTAATCGCTTCGCCTAGATCTGAGCCCATGCCGCGCAGGCGCTTGGTGCCAAACAGCATGATGACAATGGCCAGAACAATCAGTAACTGCCAGGGACTAATGCCCATGATGAAATCCTCTTAATTCTTAATCATTAATGGCTGGTGCGGGATGCTTTTTCGTCGTGACCGGACACATTAAACCGTCGGCCCAGCTCGGCCAGCACACTGTCGGCATTTTCACCCAGGTGCGAGAGCATTACCAGCGAGTGAAACCATAAGTCGGCGGTTTCACCAATAAGTTCGGCGTTGTCACCGCTCGCGGCGGCGTCTTTGGCGGCGATGATGGTTTCGGTGCACTCCTCGCCGACCTTCTCTAAAATCTTGTTTAGGCCCTTTTGATGCAAGCTTGCCACGTACGAGCTGTCGGCATCGGCGGCGTTTTTTCGCGCCTCAAGGATCTTGGTTAATTCGCTGAGTATATCGCTCATGGTGGCACTCTTTACTTGTGTTCGATGTTGGCGGGCGAGGCCCTTAGCCGTAAATATCTTTGGGGTCTTTAATGACAGGCTCAACACTGCGCCACTGGTCATCTTTTAATACGCGATAAAAGCAACTCTCGCGGCCGGTATGACAGGCGATGCCGCCGAGTTGTTCCACGCTTAGAACAATAACATCGGCATCGCAGTCGAGCCGGATCTCGTGCACTTTTTGTACGTGACCAGAGCTTTCGCCCTTGGGCCATAAGCGTTGGCGCGAGCGCGAGTAGTATACCGCAGTGTGTTGCCGGGCGGTCAGCGCCAGTGCCTCGCGGTCCATCCAGGCCATCATCAGGATGCGGCCAGTTTGGTTATCTTGGGCGATGGCCGGCACTAGGCCTTGGGCGTCCCACTTTACGTCGTCGAGCCAGACCGGCTCGTGGCTGTTGCTCATGATCGTTCTCCTGCCAGTGCAGCCAGCGCTGCGCGGGCTTGTTGTACGTTGTCATCCAGATGTGCGGGGTTAATGGTGCCAATAATGGCGGCGCTTACGCCTGGGTGGGCAAAGGCAAACTCTAAGCTGGCGCGCACCGGGTTGCTATGGTCGCCAGTTTGGCACAAATGGCCGCTGGCGAGGGCTTTTTTAAGCAGCGTGCCACGCCCCAGCCGTAGACATTCGTCCAGCACTGGTTGTTCATCGAGGTGGGCCGGGTTGTAGGTGGCCATCACGCAATCGGATTCGCGCGCCGCCAGTAGGCCGCCGGCCACGGTTTTGGTGGACATGCCAAAAGCGCGGATCTTGCCTTCGCGCTTAAACTGCTGCAGCACTGAAAACACCTCGGTGTTCTCGATAATATCCACGTCGTTGCCGTCGGAGTGGACCAGCACAATGTCGATACGGTCGGTGTTCAACCGCTTTAAGCTGCGCTCAATGCTCAGGCGCGTGTGCGCAGCGGAAAAGTCAAAATGGCTAACGCCGGCGTTAAACTCCTCGCCAACTTTAGAGCAAATCACCCAGTCATCGCGCTGACCGGCAAGCAACGGGCCCAGGCGCTCTTCGCTGGTGCCATAGGCGGGGGCGGTATCGATTAGGTTAATCCCCAGCTCCCGGGCGCGGTTAATAAGGGCATGGGCTTCGGTGTCGCTGGGCAGCTCGAAGCCGCTGGGGTACTTAACCCCTTGGTTGCGCCCGAGTTTGACTGTGCCTAAGCCCACAGCGCTAATGGCGATGCCGGTGGCACCGAGTGAGCGCGAGGCAAACGAGGTGGCTGGTATAGCTTTAGTCATGTTTGGCCTCCCAGGGCAGTGGGGCAATAACGGGCCCGGGTAGCCGTTGCGCTAAATGGTTTAGGGCCGCATTGCTGGCAATCGCCGCATCGGGCTCAGGCAGTTGCGCTAAAATTTGGTTGGCCAAATTAGGTGCCAGTGTCAGCTTTGTGGGCCAGCCTACCAGAACATTGGCGATATTGGCGGCCGGCTGGGCAAAGGCGTTGTCGGGCCGGGCAAAATCTTTTTGCCGGGGCTCGGCGCGTGCAATGGGCAGCGTCGAGAAATCGGCGTCAGCAAAATCCAGCCAGGGGAATAGCTCGGCCAGCTCTTTTTTGCCGGCGGCGATAAGTTCAGCGGCGCTCATGTTTGCGCCTTTCTCGGCCAGCGAGCCGCCTAAGTACCACACGGTGTCATCGCTAGTGGTGGGGTGAGTGCTAATGGTTAAGCGCGGGGTTTTGTCCGCCCCCAAGCAGTGGCCAAAAAACGGGTAAGGGTGGCGGTGGCGCACCACCAGTTGTTGTAGCGGGCGCAGTTGCATGGCCGGCTGTTGGCAATCGAGCGCGCTTAATAATTCGGCGTTGCCTTTGCCAGCGGTAAAAATCCAACGTTTGGCGCGCACGGTGGTGGGCTCGCCGTTATTGTCTAGGCATAGGTAGGCGTTGTTGGCGGTATCTTTGTGTAGCCGGTGGGCGATTTGATCCAGCTGAAAAATATAACCTTGGTTGTTAGCCGCCAGGTTAGCCAATAGCGAGGGCACATCCAACACCCGGTCGACCAAGCGATACAAGCTGCCTTTAAACTGCGAATTTTGCAGCAGCGCCGGGCGCTCGCTGGCGGGCACTTTATCAACTCGCCCGCGCACCGCGCGGCTGGCAAAAAAGCCAGTGAGCTTACCCATGGTGGAGTTAGACCACATGTAAAAGTGGTCGCTGAGGCAATTGGTGTGGGTTAAGTCGACATCGCCCGTGCCCTGTAAACATTGGCGCCAGTACTCGGGCATATCGGCAATTGTCTCAGAGGCTTGGTTGAGTGCGCCGCTTAAGGTGTACTTAATGCCGCCGTGAATCATCCCTTGCGAGGCGAGGGTTTGGCCTTCACCTAGGGGCCGGTCGGTGAGCAGTGCCACGTTATAGCCTGCGCTACGCAGACGATCGAGGGTCCATAAGCCGGCAATGCCGCCGCCAATAATAATAGCGTCGAACATAAAGCTGTCATTACTGGCTGGGGGGGCACTCGCGTTATTCATAACTCACTCGTTGTGGGCAACCGCTGCGGTAATATTGGGGATTTTCAATGGCGGCTAGTATATCGGTTCCTGTCGGGGTTTGCCCCCTGTTAGCAGGTTTCCTTATAATTTAAAAATGTTGTTAAAAACTAACGGTTTGCACAAAAACAACAAATAACAAGGAATAGGGATGAAAGGACGATCACGATTTGCCGCTGTGATGATTGTGGCATTTTCTGTCTTGGCGCTTGGGTTGTATCTGTGGGCCGGTGCCAAGCGTGCGCAATTACCGGGTTACGGTTTTATGCACGAGGATGGCCAGCAACTGGCGGTTAATTTTGGTTCGCATATTGTTTGGCTCGATGCCGCTGGACGCGAGCAAGCCGCTATTGATTTGGCTGAGCTAGATATTGTCCCAGTGGGTGACTTTGGGTTTTTTTCCGATGGTGATCTTTTGCTGTATCACCGTGCTGAGCGTTTATCGTTTTGGGATAACCTTGCCGCATTTTTGCGTTTGCGATCAACGCGAACCTCCGGTGCCAGCAGTGAAGACGGCTTCTATCGCTGTGAATTAGCGCTTGAGCGGTGTCAGCCGTTGGCGCAGAGCGAGCAGTACCCGGCACGTAGTTTTCGGTTATTACTTGAGCCAGCAAGCGATATTATTTACCTGGCTGATACCGCCAGCCATGCCCTCTACAAACTCAGTCCAGAAGGGCGTGAGCTTGCCAAAAATGATCGCGACTTTAGGTTTCCCAATCAGTTGCTATGGCACAAAGGCGATGTGTGGCTGGCGGATACCAATCATCACCGGGTGGTGCGGGTTGCTACGGCTACAGATCAATTTGGTCGCGAGCGACAGGCTTTTACGGCACGTTTAAACGGCGAGTATCGCTGGCCCCATCAATTGGCAGCCGATGGTGATGGGATGTGGGTTTTGATTGGCAATAGCGCTATGGCGGAAGGGCGCCTGCAATTGTATTCGTGGTCGGGGGAGCCGCTAACGGCGTTGGCGTTGTCCGGACTTACCGATCCGCTGGCTATTTACAGCTGGAGCAAGCATCTTTGGGTAAACGATTTTGCCGAACCGATATTGCTGAAAGTCGAGCCCAAAACCGGTGTGACGGAGCGTGTTGAGTCGCCCACGTTGGCACGTTTAAGCGCGCAAGTGCGACACGACAAACATTATTTGCGCCGTTTTGAGTGGCTGGCAATAGGATTATTTGGTTGTGTATTGTTCGGCGGCTTTGCGGCCGCTTGGATCTTGGAGAAAGATCAAACCCGGCGGCGGCTTAAAACATTGGGCGAGTCGGCGGTAGATATGTCGAGCGCGGGAGAGATTGAGCCTACCGGGCAGCGAGATATTATGTGGATTGCCAGTCGTATCAAATGGTATCACTGGTGGCTGGCTCGCTCCTGTTGGGTGATGGCGGCCGCCATGCTGGTTATCTTGGGGGTGAATTATCGGAGCCTTATTAGCATGCCATCTATTGTTTGGGTAAGTGTCGGCACCGCCGCGTTTATGGCGATGGCCGGTGTTATGGCGACGCAACTGTTGACGAGTATTGCCGGTGCTAAGCTGGGCGTGATCGGCGAGTCGTTGGTGCTAGTGTCGGCCAAGGGCGCGCGAACCATTGCGCGCGGTACAGATTTAGCCTACCGCCCGCAGTTTATTTTTGCCGAGGGTGTGGCGGTTGCGTTGGGTAACCCGCAAATGCGCTTTTGGGATGAGCAAGCGTTACAGCGTTGGGTGTATCCGCGCTTAAAGGCCGCGCAAAAGCTAACGGGCGCTCAGCAGACAAAGCGTCTGTGGCGCTTGCGTCACCCACAGTTAATGTGGCCTGTGGCGCTTGGGGCGGTAATGGTGCTGGCAGCGTTAGCCCTCAAACTTTACACCTGATTGCCTGTTGTCCAGTTTGGGTGTTCGGTGTACAATTTTGCGCAGCCAGCGAATGTTTAGTTGGCTGCACTCGATAAATTAAAAGTGACTAATAAAGTTTCTAGTTTTGGCGACTTATTTAGTAAAGCATTAACGGTTGCGATGATACCCATGAACACATTTACCAACACATTTAATAGCCAGTGGCTATTTACCGCGCGTTGCTTCGCAATGCATGCGAGTGTTGCCCGGTGTTCGCAGCTGTCTGGATTTATCTGAAAATAATACAGGCCGCGCACCGATCGCGGCCTTAAGTGTTCCCCCTTCATTTACCCTTAAGTTTCGCGCTCGTGTTGTGGTCACAACATGGAGTGTTTTGCTGTGGGCTTATTACACAGGTGGCAGGCATTTTGGGCCGGTCGCAAGAAAAAACCCGGTGCGGATGATAACGCGGTGGCGCCCTTGGCGCAGGATGCGGGCATTCGTGTGACGCGAATTAGCTTGCCGTCGGGGCGGGTGGTAACCATTGTTCACAAAGAAACTGATCAATAGTGCGGGCGCGCCTCTTAACGGCTTGCGGTGGGCGCCGTACAATAACCGGCCATATAACCGGATTAGGACAAAGTGATGATCACAGTGGCTCGGCAATATTTGATGTTCGGGGTGTGGCTCTTGTGCGCGGTATCGGTGCAGGCGCTGGAGGTGTCGCCGAGCAGTGAGGCCATCAGTTATCGCGGCCGGATCGATTTTAGCGATCCGGCTGCGCCAGTTCTCAGCTGGCCGGCAACTCGTATCGACGTTAACTTTCACGGCGAGTCGGTGGCGGTAACGCTGGATGATGAGCTGGGTAAAAACTATTACAGCGCTTTTATCGATGGTGACTGGAAGCGGCCCATTGTTTTGGGATTGCACAAAGGCCAGCACCGATACGAGGTGATTGATGATCTTGCCGCGGGCGATCATACCTTAACGCTGGTAAAGCGCACCGAGGGCGAGGAAGGCGCTACCCGCTTTTTGGGGTTAAATTTTAACGAGGGCGCTAAGTTGTTGCCCGCGTCTAAGTTGCCGCAACGACGGCTGGAGATCTACGGCGACTCGATTACCAGCGGTATGGGTGCTATGGCCCCGCTTAACGGCGAGGATGGCCGGCTGTTCGATAAAAACAGTTTTATGTCGTATGGGGCTATCACCGCCCGGGCTTTGGGGGCCGACTATCGCAGCATCTCGCAAAGTGGTATCGGCATAATGGTGAGCTGGTTTGACTTCACGATGCCAGATTTTTACGACCAGCTCAGCGCCGTGGGTGATAACGATAGTGTGTGGGATTTGAGCCGTTGGACGCCGCAGGTCGTGGTGATTAACCTATTGCAAAACGATAGCTGGCTGGTGGACAAACGCCTCGACCCGGTGCCGACTGACGCCGAACGGGTTCAGGCTTACTATGATTTTATCGATCGTATTCACAAACGTTACCCCAAAGCTCTGTTGATTGGTGCGCTGGGCAGTATGGATGCCACACAAGCCGACTCTCCTTGGCCGGGCTATATTCAATCGGCAGTGGAAAACTATCGGCGCGATCACCCCAAAGCGCAACTGGCAACCATCGTTTTTCCGTTTACTGGCTATGGTCAGCACCCGCGGGTTGTTCATCACCAAGCTAACGCGGCTAAGCTGACCGCTTTTATCCGTGAGCGTATGGATTGGTAGTGGCAAAAGGGCAAGAAAAGTAAAGTTTTTATAAAGGGCTTGTTTTGTTTATCATGTGCCCTTATATACAAGGTAAGAGCACAAAAAGGCTTGTTGCTTTTTTGGCTTACAACCGCGAGATTTAGCAAACCTGATGAACATCGCCCGCATTCACACTGTCAGCACCGCTGCTACCGTCGCCCTAACCCGGGCAGCGCGGTGGTTGTGCTTGCCGTTGTTGTTGATTGCGGTTGTATCGGCAGGCCATCAAACTAAGACAGATGACAACCACGCGGTCTTTTCGCAATTTGTGGTTGATCTTAGTGCGATCGACGCTAATCCTGCCGATGGTTCCGACAACCCAGATCACGATGCCTTTACGGCAAGCGGTCCTGCTGTCGTTACGGTACCGGCGCTCGCTCTTCAGCCTCAGGCGGTACGCGCTCCGGCGGTTACCGTTGCTCACGCTTTTGCGCCGCGCGCTCCCCCTGTCTCCGCAAACATCTAAAGAAACCCTCTTTCTAAATGTTTGTAACTTGCCGCAGCTAGCAGTGCTTGTGGCAAAGGAGATTATGATGAAACCCGTACCTAGTATTGCGTTATCCCGCTTAAACCACAGCCTGACATTAAGTAATGTCGAGTCGCCCGAGATCAAGCTATCCAGCCCTGCTGATAAAGTGTTTCTGGATTTTGATAGCCGCCAGCCCATGGTGCTTGATCAGGGCGTTAGCGTTGATGATGCCGCGTATTTAATGCGTATTACCCACGCTAAAATTAAGCTGATTGTGGATCGTAACAACCAGTTTCGTGGGATTGTCAGCTTGCGTGACATCGACAGCGTCAAGGTGCTTGCCACCGCATCGGCCATGGGCGTTGCCCGGGCTGACTTAACCGTAAAAGACATCATGACACCCACGGTGCGGCTGCAGGGGATCAACCGTGGTGTGCTGGCCAAAGCCACGATCTCTGATCTGATTGAAGCGCTGGAGTTTGAAGGCCAGCGGTTCTTGCTGGTGCTGGACGATGAAGAGCGTATTTGCGGCTTGGTCAGTGCCGATGAGATTTCTCATCGTTTAGGGCGCCACCTGGATATCGAACCGGTGGCCCACAGCTTTAATGACGTCTTTAGCGCTTTGCGAGTTGGCTCGCTGTAGGTTGGATGCGGGGCTGATACAGCCCCTTTCGATTTAAAATCATTACGGCGGCCTTTATCTTGGCCGCCGGCCTCGCTATCCTGATGGTCCTTTGTCTTCAGCCTTGGCCATTAGATACATGCGCGCACTCTACTGCATCATTTTTTACCTGCTTTTGCCTTTTGTCCTTTTGCGCGTGCTGTGGCGTGCGCGGCACAATCGCGGCCACTTAAAACGTTTGCACGAACGCTTTGGCTATGTCGCACCTATAACCGGCAAGCGCACGCGAATTTGGATACACACGGTGTCGGTGGGCGAGTTTCTGGGCGCCTTGCCGCTTATTCGCGAGCTAATAACGCGACAGGATTCCGAGTTAATTGTCACCTGCATGACCTTGACTGGCTCCGAGCGTATCGAGCAAACCCTGGGGGGCAAAGTGCATCACTTTTACATGCCCTACGACCTTCCCGGCGCCTTGCGCCGCTTTATTAAAATCGTCGACCCCGACCTGTTAATTATTATGGAAACCGAGCTGTGGCCCAACACCTTGGCGGCGTGTAAGGCCCATGGGGTGCCCACAGTGCTGATTAACGCGCGCTTGTCGGAGCGCTCGGCCCGAGGGTACCGGCGTATCAGCGGGCTGACGCGGGCAATGTTGTCGCGCTTAAGCGCCGCCGCGGTGCAGCACCGTGCGGATGCTGAACGCTTTATCGAGCTGGGCTTAGCGGATACCCGGCTGACCGTCACCGGTAATATCAAATTTGATATTGATTTTGACGATGAGCAGCAAGAGTTGGCAGTGCGGTTAAAAAATGAATGGTCCAACAGTGGTCCGCGGCTGGTATGGATCGCCGCCAGTACTCACAGCGGCGAAGATGAGGTTGTTTTGCAGGCGCTGCGCCAGCTGCGCGACCAAGGTTTACCGCCCGAGCAGCTGTTGTTGGTGTTGATACCGCGCCACCCCGAACGGTTTGATGCGGTCGCGAGCTTGTGTGAAAAATCAGGTTTTAGCCTCGTCCGCCGCAGTGCAGGAGAGGCGCCAAGTTTAGCGACTGATATTCTGCTGGGCGATACCATGGGCGAGCAGCAGTTGATGTTTGGCGCCGCCGACATCGTGTTTATGGGTGGCTCTCTGGTGGATGTCGGCGGTCACAACTTTATCGAGGCAGCAGCTTGGGGGCAGCCGTTAATCAGTGGGCCGAGCTTGTATAACTTTGCCGAGGTATCGCGTTTATTGCGCGAGGCTGGGGCGCTGGAGATTGTCGAAAGTGCGCAGCAAATGGCCACTGCAGTGCAGCGTTTGGCCGAGGATGAAGACCTGCGATCACTGACCGGCGCTAAGGCGCAAGAGGTGGCCGAGGAAAATCGCGGCGCGTTAGCACGTACCCGAGAAGTGATTGAAAAGTTGCTTTAGTAAAAAGTCGGCGGGGAACGGGGAACGGCTAAAAGGTGGACGCACTCATCTACCGTCTCACCCTGCCGTACCCCGTATCTAGTTAAAGCCCGTAATCGCTACGACGCACCATTTCATTTTGCTTTAAGAAATCGTCAATGCGTTCTACGTCGGCGGGTGTCAGCATGCCGGCCGCTTGACGTAGGCGAGTGTTCTGGATGATGTAATCGTACAGCGCGTTGGAGTAATCGCGTTGGGCTTGATAGAGCGAGCGCTGCGCCAATAACACTTCTACTAAGTTACGGGTGCCCACCTCAAAACCCGACTGGGTGGCTTTTACCGCACTTTGGTTAGAAATAATGGCTTGATAGCGCGCTTTTACCCGAGCCACGCCAGTCTCTACCGCTAAGTGTAGCGAGCGAGTGTCTTGAATAACATTACGCTGTAGCAGGTTGAACTCTTCGCGCGCTTGCATTGACTGGGCGTAGGCTTGGCGGCGCACACCCGAGGTGCGCAAACCACTAAACAGCGGAACTCGTAATTCTAAACTTGCTGAGTAGCCTTCTCGCTCGTAATCATCCACTAATGCATCGGCGCCGGTTTTGTTCTCGGTGTCGGTGTCGGTGTAGCCCGCTTGTGCGCTTAGAGTGGGGTAGTGGTTAGCTTTAGCGGCTGATGCGCGGCGCTCGGCGGCAACGGCGCCTTGGCCGGCGGCTTTTAGAGAAAAGTTGTTCTCTAGGGCAAACTCAACCCACGAGTGACGGTCGGCTGGTTGTGGCGCAACCACCGGGAAGTCTTCATCCAGTGGGGCGATGGCGTCGTGCGTGCGTCCGGTCAGTACTTCTAGCGCTTCATAGCTAATACCTAACTGGCCACGGCCTTCCAGTGTCGCCGCGGTGGCGCTGTCGTAAGCGGCCTGCGCGTCGTGCACGTCAGTAATCGGTGTTAAGCCCACTTCAAAGCGCTGCTTGGTTTGCTCTAACTGTTGCTCAAGGGCTTTTTCTTCAGCGATGTTTGCTTGCAAATTATCAACGGCGCGTAACACGTTGAAGTAAGCCTCGGCGACACGGACAATCAAGCTTTGCTCATCAGAAGAGTACTGGGCAACGGCTTGCTCGCTCAGGGCGGAGCCTTGTTTGTAGGTGTACCAAGCGTTCATGTCGATCAGCGCTTGGCTCAGGTTTAGGCCCCAGCTGGTTTGCTCGCCGTCTACATCCAGCTCGTTGCCGGGAAGTTGCTGACCGTCGCGGGCGTTGTACACGGTTTCGTTGTCCGAGATCGTGTAGCTGCCGCTGGCGCTGATTTGCGGCAACAGCGCGGCGCGATTGATGGTGCGGTTTTCGAGCCCAGCCTGATAGGCGGCGTAATCGGCCTTAAGTTGAGGGTCGTTTTCCACGGCCATTTCGTAAATTTCGAGAATGGAGTTTGCCTGGGCGCTGCCACTGCAAGCGATCAGGGCGGCTAAGAGATAGCGTTTCGTCTTCTTCATTTGGTCTTCCAGTTCGTCATGCGTCCGTAAAAAGAGCGAGTGGTCTGCCACATTTTCCGCAACCTGAAAACGGCTGTCTGCAAAGAGCAGCGCCAATGTTGTTAGCAGGTCTTAGTGTGACGCGCCAACGGCTGCGTTGGATGCAGTGTCGGGCAAAGCCGATGTTGTACGCGTTATTTCAGGCCTGAGTTTAGCGGTTTGTCTGCTTAAGGTACAGATGAATAGTCGTTCATTTTGTCTTGGGTGGGTAAAAAACCGTAAAAACCACCGCTTTACAGGCCCGTGCGACTTCTCTAGACTGCGAATCTTTCTTGTCGGGGTGCAATTTTGCGTAAGCGAAATCGCTGAGAGAGTCCCGTCGACCTGATCCGGTTAGTACCGGCGTAGGGAACGAGAGCACGTCTACGATGAAAGTCACATCTATTGTATCTCTGGCACCGCTCGGTGCTGATGTCGCGCAAACGTTGGGCAATCATTGCCTGGCGGTGTGTTTGCGTGTCGACTTTAACGGCTCTACTCCTGCGATTACCCCGTGGAGCCTACAATGCCCGACACCCCCCTTAAAGCCCGAGTAACGCCCACCGCGCTCACTATTGCCGGCAGCGACAGTGGCGGTGGCGCTGGGATTCAGGCCGACTTAAAAACCTTTGCTGCCCACGGTGTTTACGGCGCATCTGCGGTGAGTGCCCTTACGGCGCAAAACACGCTCGGGGTGCAGGGTGTTATGCCGGTGTCGGCGGAGTTTTTAGCCGCGCAGGTGCAATCAGTGTTGAGCGATTTGCCGGTCGCCGCGATCAAAACGGGCATGCTGGCCGATGCGGCTGCTATTAGAGCTGTGGTGGTCGCACTGCGCGATGTGTCCGCGCCACTGGTGGTGGACCCGGTAATGGTGGCCACCAGTGGTGACCGGCTGTTGCCCGCCTCGGCCGTCAGTGCGCTGCGCGATACCTTACTGCCACTGGCTCACTTGCTGACTCCTAATCTTCCCGAGGCTGCGGTGTTACTGGGCGCCGATGTCGCGACCGATGTTGACCAGATGTTGCTGCAGGCTAAATCGCTACTGGCATTCGGCCCCCGCGCGGTGCTGCTTAAAGGTGGCCACCTGCCATCCGCTGATGCGGTGGACGTTTACTGCGATTCTCGCGGTTGCCAGCTGTTGCGCGCGCCCCGAGTTGCTACTCACAACACCCACGGCACCGGTTGCACCTTGGCCGCCGCCGCTTGCGCGCGCCTGGCTTTGGGCGATAGCCTCGAGCTTGCCGCCCGCCACGCCAAATCCTATTTATACCAAGCCCTGTGTCACGCCGATAATGTTGCCGTAGGCGCTGGCGCCGGTCCTGTTCATCACTTTTTCTTTCACACTGCCTACGAGGTTAGCCATGAGTAACCGCAATGATAATAATGCTATCGCACTGAGCGAGCGCGCCGAGGTTGATAACGCATCCATACAGCCGTTTCCGCGCTCGGAGAAAATTTATGTACAGGGCTCGCGCGCCGATATTCGGGTGCCAATGCGGGAGATTAGCTTAGACGATACCGGCACCGACTTTGGCGGTGAGAAGAACCCACCGGTGCGGGTGTACGATACCTCCGGCCCCTATACTGACCCGGCGGCGCGGGTGGATGTGCGCTCTGGTATCAGTGACATCCGCCACGAGTGGATTCTTGAGCGGGACGATACCGAGCTACTGGCCGGGACTTGCTCAGAGTTTACTCGCGAGCGCAGCGGCGATGATTCGTTAAAACATTTGCGTTTTAAACATGTGCGGCAACCGCGTCGCGCCAAAGCAGGCGCCAATGTCAGCCAGATGCACTACGCCCGCCAAGGCATCATTACCCCCGAGATGGAGTACATCGCCATCCGCGAGAACATGGTGTTGGCGCAGGCTCGCGAGCAGGGCATTTTGGGTAAGCAGCACAAAGGTAACGACTTTGGGGCGGCCATCCCGGAGGAGATCACTCCCGAGTTTGTACGCGATGAGGTGGCCCGTGGTCGGGCGATTATCCCCGCCAATATTAACCATCCGGAATTAGAGCCGATGATTATCGGCCGCAACTTCTTGGTCAAAATTAACGGCAATATCGGCAACTCGGCGGTAACCAGCTCGATTGAAGAAGAGGTGGAAAAGCTTACCTGGGGTACCCGCTGGGGTGCCGACACCATTATGGATTTGTCGACGGGTAAAAATATTCACGAAACCCGCGAGTGGATCATTCGTAACTCCCACGTGCCTATCGGTACCGTGCCGATTTATCAGGCGCTGGAAAAAGTCGACGGCGTGGCCGAGGAGCTCACCTGGGAGATCTTTCGCGATACCTTGATTGAGCAGGCCGAACAGGGGGTGGATTACTTTACTATCCACGCCGGGGTATTGTTGCGCTACGTGCCTATGACCGCGAAACGGGTGACGGGGATTGTCAGCCGTGGCGGCTCGATAATGGCTAAGTGGTGCCTGGCGCATCATAAAGAGAGCTTTCTGTACACGCACTTTGAAGATATTTGCGAGATCATGAAAGCCTACGATGTGTCCTTCTCACTGGGTGACGGTTTGCGCCCCGGCTCGATCGCCGATGCCAACGATGAAGCCCAGTTTGGCGAATTGGAAACCTTGGGCGAGCTGACCAAAATCGCCTGGCAGCACGATGTTCAGGTGATGATCGAAGGCCCCGGCCACGTGCCCATGCATATGATCAAAGAGAACATGGAAAAGCAGTTAGAGTGCTGCGACGAAGCGCCGTTTTATACGTTGGGGCCGCTTACTACCGACATCGCCCCTGGCTACGATCACATCACCTCGGGTATTGGCGCGGCCATGATTGGCTGGTACGGTTGCGCCATGCTTTGTTATGTAACGCCTAAAGAGCATTTAGGGCTGCCCAACAAAGCGGACGTTAAAGAGGGTATCATTACCTATAAGATCGCCGCCCACGCGGCCGACTTGGCCAAAGGCCATCCGGGCGCGCAGCTCAGGGATGACGCGCTATCAAAGGCGCGCTTTGAATTTCGCTGGGACGATCAGTTTAATTTGGGGTTGGACCCCGACACCGCTCGGGCTTATCATGATGAAACCCTGCCCAAGGATTCGGCCAAGGTGGCGCACTTTTGCTCCATGTGTGGCCCTAAATTCTGCTCCATGAAAATCTCCCAAGAAGTGCGGGAATACGCCGCTCAAGAAGGATCTACACCGGTATTGGACGACGGTGAAGAGGTAGTGCGTATGATCGACGTCGAGGCCGAGATGAAGGCCAAGGCCCGCGAGTTTCGCGAGTCGGGCTCGGAGCTGTATCACAAAGTGTAAACCGGACGAGGTAAATGACCCAGCAGCACAATACTGAGCAACACACCGAGAGCCGCGCGGAGCCTAAGGGCGCCGCGCCGGTTTTTGCCCGCAATGATGTCGAGGTGATCGATCGGCA
>NZ_CAXAUC010000018.1:0-37582 GCF_963972205.1 uncultured Gilvimarinus sp.
GGTCATCTCTTTTTTGCTAATGATAAAGAAATGACACAGAATTCTGAACACTACCGCCTAATCGCAAGGTGACACCTGCCACGCGTGCACCGTCGCCAACTACCACACCGGTTATTCTGCCACCGCCGCTAGTGAGTACCTTATTACCAACGTCGGCTGTATTACTGGCAGAGACGCCAGTAGAACCCAGATACTCCTCCTTAATAGGCGGTGGCTGGTTTATTTCATTATCCTCAGTATTGCTCCATTCTAAAGAGCTGGTCACTGAATTTTCAAATATATAAGGCGAGAAGAAAAACACCACGAGGATAAACGCAACGCCAAAACCTAATCCGAAAATAAAGCCTTGCAAAAGTTTCTTAAAGAGTCCCTTCATAACCATTCCAGTTTTTAGTGTTGGAAAATATGACAGTCAGCCGCTTATTCAGTCGTAAAGATCAGGCTAAAACTAGGCGTAGAATAGTAACCGCAATTTCCTCACAATGCGAGAGAGAGCTAAGACCTGACCAGAATTCCCCTGGGAGTGCGATGTGGAACAGGTGGGAGTATCGGGAGGATTACAAATTGAACAATGGCGTCTGTCGAGTTTTTCGAAATCTGGCGGGGTCAAGTCTTGAATCGTGAATTTTTTTCCGGTGGCTACGAGGTGCCGCTTTGCTGACCTGAGGTCGCGTCTTTGATTTGTGATTTCAGCATCGACGCAAAATTGTCGCGGTCAGGCCTTACCGTTTACAGTGCTCTACCGAGGTCAAGCTTTGAACTTTGATTTTTTTCAGGTTGCTACAAGGTGCCGCTTTAACTCCCCCTGCAGCCAGCTGAGCGCAGGTCTATTTTAGTGGGTAAGCAAATAGGACATTTGCGCAAGCATCGCCACGCCATGGACGCCCTGTCGAGACGGCCCGCTAAAATGGCTGGGTGAGGCCTAGCGATTACAAAGCGCTGCTTTGCGCGTAGCTGAACGACGGCAAGCTGAGCTTGCCGGCAGGGCGTGAGGGTACCCGTAGGGCTGAGATGCCGGGGTGGCCTCTTTGGGTCACTTTTCTGGCCAAACAGAAAAGCGACTCGCCTGCCCGGCGACTGAGGGCAAGCAAATTGAAGATTGTATTATTGTAAGTCGTTAAACCTGTGGGCTTGGGGAAAGCCTTACAGCTCACATATAAAAAAGGGCCCGAAGGCCCTTTTTTATGAAGATGAACTAAATTTAATCAGTCTTTTCTTCAATCTTATCACCGAGGTCGTCTGCACCTTCCTCTATGTCGTGCCATGCTGAGGAGGTGGCTTCTTTGGTGTTCTCCCAGGCGCTTTCGCTAACGTCTTTGGTTTTTTCCCAGGCCTTTTGCAGAGCCGCACTGGTTTTGTTCCACCAGTCTTCACTGTACTCTGGCTGCTCTTTTAACTGTGCCTTGGTCAACTCCAAATGCACTTCATATTCCATTTCGTCGAAGCCTTGTTTGCCAGGCTCTGGCATCACGGTAAACGAGCCGCGCTGTACTACTACCTCTTTACCGCCAAGGCCCATGACTTCGCCAGTCTCGACAATCAGTGAGTGCACCGACATGTCGTTGCCCATTAAGATATCTTCTACCTCACCGATTTCTTGGCCGGTGCTGTCGAAAACGTCAGCGTCCTCAAGGTCTGACATGGAGTACAGGCCTTCTGCTGCAAACGCTGAACTAGCCATTGTGGCTGCGAGTACGGCGGGCAGTGCGAGCTTTTGAAAATATTTCATCGTAAATCTCCTAGATTGAAAAATTGTCCGTAAATGGCGCTATAAGTCGTGCGTTTATCGAATCTAGTTAATGTATGGCAACTCTCGTGCCAGAGTGGTCAGTCGGTGGTTGCAGAATCTTAGAAGCGGAAGCGTTCTTGAAGGAGTGCAGTTGTGTTAAAGAATTTTATAGCGCGGTCACGCCCGGCTTAATCGCATGTGATAGAGGCTACTAATGTCACTCAGAAAATTGCTGCTCGAAGGCGCTGCGTACTCCACTATCGGCAGTTCATTCTATTACGGTGGGTTATTGACAAGCTTCACTTGTCGAGCGGATTTGTGTGGTTCATATTTTTAAAAGAATTCAGTGAGCAGTCATTGTTTTTCCGTTAGCGTTTAATGAGTAGCAGAGATTTCGGTTGAACCAAAGTAAGCCGACTGAGGTAAAAGCCTGAAGTCAACCGCGATTATCCATGTCTCGTTGCGTGGGTTTACGGCGCACCTCTGCATGCCGTAAACCAACGGTAACGTACTTGATATAGATGAGCGTTTACATGACTAGATGTCACTTTGCTGTTATCGACCTGACTTATCACGCACTGTATATTGCCCACTGGGACAAAGTGCCTAGCGCGGCCATTATGAGCGCACCTAATAATGCCCAACCGAACCCGTCGATAGTGAGGTGGTCGGTCATTTTATCGGTAATTTTTAGCACGATAGCGTCGATGATCCAGCGGGTAATAAAAGCAAGTAGTAAGGCAATGCCTAAGGTGAGCACCGTAAATACGGTAAAAAATAGCCATCCGAGTAAAAAATTCAAAATGCCGAATATCGCTGCTACCCATAATGCGCTTTTAAAGTTCTTAATATGAAACCCGGGTAATATAGCTGCCGTTAGCCACACAGTGAAAGATAAAATTAACCAATTTAAAATCAACGTCATTACGTTTCCGTCCAGATATTTTAGTATCAAATTTAAAATTGTTATAAAGCGAAGATCATACCAAATAAAGTGTCTAACACGGAGAGGGCGTCATTAAAAAGATTTTTGCGAGAAGCTAGGCATCCGAAAGACAGTATCGGGGCAGGCTTTACATTTGACGCTGCTTGCTCGAAAGTCAGGTTATCGTTTAGCTGTCAACTGTAAATACTTGCCCCCGCACTTTACTCACTATTTGTATTATTTGGTAAAAATTATTAGGGATGTCATGTGAGGATACGCCTGAAATACGAAAGGGCTCCCTGGTGTGAAGGTGCTATTCTCCAGCGAGAATACATCATCCGGCAACCTGGACATGAAATACATCTGATGAGGAGGGAAAGAAATCAGCTCTTTTATATCTTCGCGATAAGCCCGGTTATTTTGAGACATCATATACACCAATGACCCTGTCTTTGCCGTGGGTAATTCACCGCTCTCGAATTTTTTTCCGATCTCATCCATCACTTGCTGTTCGCTGGCTCCAGCGTAAAGACGCGCTGTGTGGTATTCATAGGTCGGTAGCACTGACTCTACGGCCGACTTGTTTAAACAAGCCGGCTCAAAACGTTCGTTTGGATTACGCAACACCAAGCATGTAAAATTATTGCTCCCCTCTTTTATCGTCTGAAATGTTCCGTCACGGAACATTAGGAATGTCGCTGCGTCGGTGATGTGTTTCGGCGCGGCTTCACTGGCATAAGTAACCTCACGCTTTTCTTCATCGGTCATGGCAAGAGACCCAGCCTCCACAAAAACTAAACCGAGTGCCGACACGATTTTAATAGCCTGTTCCATTTCACTTTCCTCTGGTAGGTTTTATTTACGTTATCGAAATGTTTAATACGCTTTTACCCAACCCCGTAGAATCTGTTAACCCTTTTTGTTCACGGGCCAGCTTTAATTAGGTCGAGAACTGAAATTGGTATTGCTCTAAGCTTCACCGGCCGTTATCCGCGTGAAAAACGTGCGAGTACATCACTCATCTCTTCGGTGCCACAGTAAATCGCCACGCGTATTCCCGGTAAGACACGTGTTTTTCTTATGCTGGTTCTGAGTAATACAGTGCAGTGGTGCCCCCAAGAATATTCAAAAACCTAAGGTGTTGGCACGTAAAGGTAGAGGCGAGTTAAGTCACAAGGTTATCGTGACTGTAAAAGAAGAATAGTCCACAAATCTGTTATTTACTATTAGTTACCGTGGCCCGCAAAGACATTGCGGGCATCCATACATAAAAGGAAGATATATGTGCCGGCTGGGCTGTGCCCAACCTTTGTGTATGCCGCGTGTACGGTCTGGAAATAAGCAGCGTTTTGGGTGCCAAGGCAGCGCACCTTTCATAAATCACGGGGGAATAAAAAAGCCCTGCGGTTGCAGGGCTTTAGGGCTGGATGTCCTTATCCGTTTTAGCGTTAATCCATTGCTATCGGTTGAGATAATCCATTAACCACTGCATGGCGGGGCGCTGTTGGCCATTGCTGGTTATCAGGCCAGTGCCATCGCGCCAGGTGGCGCCAACCACATAGCCCCAAAGGGTAATGCCGACCACATCCGAGTGGTTGTAAAAGATCGGGAAGTGACGCTGCATGTACTCCAGTTGCAGCTGGTCGTTGGATTCCTGAATGTCGTACTCGGAAATGTACAAAGGCAGGCCCAGTGCGGCGATCTGGTCGAGCTTGTCTTCGATCTCTTGCGCGCTCCAGGCTCGAGGGTTGTAAAGGCCGTGAGCCTGCAGCCCCAGCGCATCGACGTAACCGGAATTAACGGCTGGGCGAATCATGTCGATGATGGCATCGGTATCCCAGGTCAGAAAGTTAAAGTCGTTATAAATGAGAACGGCGTTTGGACAGTGCTCGCGCGCCAGGCGAAAGGATTCGGTAATCCAGTCGCTGCCAAAGGCGTTGGCTGCGTAGTTGGCCGGGGCGTGCGAGGGCAGGGCCTCGTTTACCACGTCAATCATTGCGGTGTCGGGGTAGCGCTCGCAGTAGTCACTGATCCATTCTTCGATTTCCGCGCGCTGCTCAGCTGCACTCAGCCCGTCGATCCAGCTTGGGCGTTGGCTGCCCCACACGAGTACGTGCGCTTTGACGGGAATGCCGCTGGCACGTGCGTAGTCGTAGATGTCATCCAGCGGGCCCCAGTTGTACTGGTCGCGGGTACCCTCCACCGAGCCCCACTTGCCTTCGTTCTCGGGGGTAATCTGATCCCAGTATTGGGTAAAGTCCGATCTCACGCTGCCATTGGTGGTGATATTGCCCACAAAAAACTCGGGGAATTCGGGGTTGCCGTTGTTGCTCGAAGAGCTGCTGGAGCTTGATGAGTTGCTACTAGAGCTTGATGACGAGCTGCCATCGAATGGGTTACCAAAACCGATAGAGCCGTTGCAGTGCAGCATCTCGGAATAGGAGCCCGCGCCGCACTCGCCGTCGTAGGCGCCGGTATTGTCTTGCTGGTCTTCGGCTTGGTAGGTGACATTATTGACCATCACATAGTCCACTTGTACGTCGCGGTCACCGGAGTCGTTGGTAAAGGCGACGCGCAATTCACCGCTGGCGTCGGTGTTGACGGTGTAGTCCAGCATGCCGATGCTGAGCGTCCAGGTTTCGATGGTTTGCCCTGCAATTTCCAGGCTGACGCTTTCGTCGCCGGTGACACCGCTCATGCGCACGGTAATGCTGTGGCTGCCACTGCCGGTAGAGGAGGAGCTGCTAGAGCTGCTCGAACTGTTGGCGCTAGAACTAGAGCTGGCAGAGCCACCGCCCTGTACCTCGAGGCTTGTCAGGCTCGGGGTGGCACTGCCATTGGCGCAGAAACCAAAGTTGGTGTCGCTACCCGGTGCGATGCTGGCGTTGTGGGCGGCCGGCGTTACACTGGCGCCGCTAAGGTTGCCGTTCCACAAATTGGTGATGTTGGAGCCATTCAGGCTAAGGTCTACGGTCCAGTTGGTAATGGTAGCGCTGCCGTTGTTGGCAATGCTTACGTCGGCGCAGTAACCGGAGCCCCATTGGTTGGAAACGTTAAGTGTGGCCTCGCCAGGGCCGTCGGTAATAGCGTGTGCGGCGCTGGTACAGATGAGGGTCGCTGCTGCAAAAAACAGCTTTATTTGAGTTGGGCTTCTCATGGCTGAACTCCTGTAAGAATCGTTATGGGCTTTGGGTTGTTCCTGTTCAATCCAGGAACAGGGTTGAACGCTAACCGATGCCGCGATACATCCTTTAAGCTGTAAAAGCTAATAATGAACCTTGATGTGTTATTCATTATTTGGCGACTGATTAGCAAACAGCACCGCAGATTTAAGTGTGGCGAGACCTTATTGTCAATTTGAACTTAAGTCGAATGAGAGGCTTGTTGCTTTTGTTTTTGAGTTTGTGCCCTGTGTCACGAAAGCATCTTGATATTCGAAATATGTAATGGATTGTCTTATTCTGGGAGGGCTTGAGCCTGAGCTTAGTCAAAGCGAGCGAGTGGCGTACTGCGTTGATTATCGACATTAGAATTTCGGTGTAATAACAAACATCACTGCGGGTGTAGGTGTTGAAAACTATGCGATCTATATTTCTGTGTGCCGACCGCCTTGATCCAAAAATTCAAGATTTTCGGGAAAAAAATGATCCGCTGGGAAAATTGATCGAGCCTCATATAACGCTGGTTTTTCCTTTCGTGTCCGTTTTGTCAGATGAAGCGCTTATCTCGCATGTTGAAACACAAGTTGCCGCAACGAATCGGTTTCAAGCATCGTTAAATCCTCAGCCGATAATGGACACAGGATACGTTTACTTTTCTCTTTTGTTTGGGGTGGACCAAGTATCAAAACTGCATGAGCGTCTATATGACGGACCTTTGGTGCCACACTTGGAGGATCGTTCTTACGTTTCCCATATCACAATGGGGCGGGGGAATGGCATCGAGGCCAGCCGGATAGCCGATGAAGCTTCGTCTCTTAATGCGTCGGCAACATTTAGCGTTAGCAAACTTAAGATCGAGCGAATCAGCCCTGGCGGTGCGAGCCAAGTCATTAAGACGATATGGCTAAAGTGAACAGGTCCAAAATCGGCTGTATTTACAGGGTGTTTAAAAGCGGTACATCGTAGGCGGCTTGATCGACAAAGATTACCTCAACTGCTCTGACATTGTCATGCCGGCCTTGACCCGGTATTCAGTGGCTTTTGTTACCTACGTAGTGCTTTGGTGCCATAGGATGATACTGGTTGATTACTACCTTGTGCGCCCTCAGTCGCGTCCCCCCGGCGACAGAAGGCAAGCAAATTGACAGGAGCGCTAAAGTGAGTCGTATGGCTACCACCATTTAGCTAAGGCGTTTACTTGTAGTTATTGAACGCGGCCATAGTTGCCGACCTCCGACCTCCGACTATCCCCAACCCCACTTATACAAACCAGTTATAACCCTAGCAGAAATCACTATTTTCCCTGCCCCGTAAGTTTCGGTATGCTCGCGGCCTTATTGTCAGTAATTGGGTTTGAATAGAATGGAATGGCAAGGGTTGTTATCGCTAGGTTTGGCGGTTGGCGCACTGCTGGTGTTGATTTTTACTCGCATCGCGGCGCATCTGGTGATGATGGCAGTGCTGATCATTCTGAGCGCCAGTGGCGTATTAACCGCCACTGAGGCGTTTGCCGGCTTTAGTAACCACGGGGTGCTGACGGTGGCGGCGATGTTTGTGGTGGCCGCTGGTATCCACGGTTCGGGCGGGGTCGACTTGCTGGTTAAAAATGTGTTGCGCCACCCCAAAAGCGTGCGCGTGGCGCAAATGCGTATCGGTGTGCCGGTGGCACTGCTTAGTGCCTTTTTAAACAATACCCCGGTAGTGGCTACCATGATTCCCGCCGTGCGGGCCTGGGCGCGGCAAATTGATATCCCGGCGTCTAAGCTGATGATCCCCCTCAGTTACTCGGCCATTTTGGGTGGTACCTTAACCCTGATTGGTACCAGCACCAACTTGGTGGTAAACGGTCAGTACCAAGAGCTGACCGGTAATGCGGGCTTCTCGTTATTCTCGATTACCGCTGTGGGTTTGCCGGTGGTGATTGTAGGCATGTTGTTTATCTATTTTGTCTTCCCTAAAAGTCTGCCCGATCGCCAAGAGAAAGCCATGTTTGGCAACTTGCGCGAGTTTACGCTGGAGGTCGCGGTGGCCTCTGATGGCCCGCTGGTCGGGCAAACCGTCGAAGAGGCGGGGCTGCGCAACCTTAAGCGTATTTACTTAGTCGAAATCGAACGCGCTGGGGCGATTGTGCCGGCGGTAAGCTCAGAGGAGCAATTGCAAGGCGGCGACCGCCTGGTGTTTGCCGGCAATACTGAGGCGATTTCGGACTTGCTGCGAATTAAAGGGATTGTCCCGTCAATCGATGGCGAGCCGACGCTGGCGCGTGAGCACCGCGAGCGGCGCTTGGTGGAGGCGGTGATCTCGCCCCACAGTAACTGCATTAACCAAACGGTGCGCGATGCGCAGTTCCGTGAGCGTTATGGTGCTGCCGTGTTGGCGGTGGCCCGCAACGGTGAGCGTTTACCGGGCAACTTGGGGACGACCAAGCTAAAGCCGGGCGATACCTTGTTGCTAGAGGCGCGCCCGGCATTTGTTAGCCGGCAAAAATACAACAAAGACTTTTTGTTGATTAGCGATTTAGGCACCGAACCACCGCGTCATCAGCGGGCTTACTTGTCGTGGGGCATTTTGCTGGCGATCGTATTGGCGGCGGCATTTGGGCTGATGAGCATGCTTAATGCCGCCTTGCTGGGTGCCGCCGCTATGATGATTACCGGTTGTTGCTCGGCGCAACAGGCGCAAAAGAGCCTGGACCCGACGGTACTGCTAACCATTGCCGCCTCGTTTGCACTGGGCAATGCCATGTACAAAACCGGCGTGGCCCAGTGGTTGGCCGACGGCTTGTTGCTGGCGGGGCTTGGGCATCCGATCCTGCTGCTGTTTTTAACCTATGTCGCGGTGTGGTTGCTGACGGAATCTATTACCAATAACGCGGCGGCGATTTTAATGTTGCCGGTGGTGCTGGAGCTAACCCAAAAAGCCTCGCTTAACCCCGAGCCGTTTGTGTTGGCGACTATGATGGCGGCCTCGGCCAGCTTTAGTACGCCGTTGGGGTATCAGACCAACCTAATGGTATACGGCCCCGGCGGTTATCGCTTTACCGACTTTTTAAAAGCTGGCGTGCCCATGAGTATGCTGGTGGGCGCCACGACGGTGCTGGTATTGTCGTTGGGCTGGACACTGACTGTTTAATAGCAGGCGGCTCGCTGCTTGCTCATCGGGGCGCGCATCCGTCGCGCCCCTGTAGGCCTTAGCTTGGTTACACCCGCGATGGGTGTACAAGTGCGCTATCTTAAAGACTCTGGCGGCGTTGGCTCGCGATTTACACCCAAGGAGTGATTATGGCGCTCGATCGCCGTGCATTGTTTCTCACCGGATCAATCCCCCGCGCCCTGTTGGCGTTAGCGGCACCTATTATTTTGGGTAATGTGCTGCAGGCGGGTTATCAGCTTACCGATGCTTTTTGGGTGGGCCGTTTGGGGGCCGCGGCCGTTGCTGCTGTGTCAGTGAGTATGCCGGTGACTTTTTTGGTGATTGCCATTGGCTCGGGCTTAGCGATGGCTGGCGCGACTTTGACGGCGCAGTATATGGGGGCCGGCCGGCAAGATCGGGTGAACCATGTGGCGGCCCAGACGATGCTGATGGTAACCGTTACCTCGGTGTTGCTGGGAGGTTTGGGGTTTATGTTGGCGCCGTCTTTTCTTGCGTTGCTGGGCGTCGCGCCCGAGGTGTATAAGGGCGCACTGGGCTTTATGCGGGTGTCCTTTATCGGCGTTATTTTTGTCTTTATCTTTTTTATGTTTCAGTCGCTGATGCGCGGGGTGGGTGAAACACGTATACCTTTGTTGATTGTTTTGGTTACGGTAATTTTAAACTTTGGCTTAGACCCGTTACTGATTTTTGGCTGGGGGCCGATCCCGGCGCTGGGCGTTAAAGGCGCTGCGGGGGCAACGCTTATTACCCAGTGCTTGGCGGCCAGCTTGGGGCTGATGGTGTTGCTGCGTGGGCGTCATGGCATCGCGTTGTCGTGGCGATTATTTACACCGGATTGGGCGTACATTAAAAAGGCGTTTTTTCTCGGTTTTCCCGGTTCGGTGGAGCTGTCGACCCGCAGTTTGGGCTTGATGGTGATGTCATTTTTAGCGGCGAGCTTTGGAACGCTTACCATTGCCGCTTACGGTATTGGCTCAAATATTTTGCAGCTGATTACGATTCCGGCCATGGGTTTGTCGATGTCAGTGTCGACCTTGGTGGGGCAAAACATAGGTGCAGGTAAGCTCGATCGCGCCGCGCAGATTACCAAATTGGGGGTGTTGTTTGGCTGTGGCGCTTTAACAATTATTGGTGCGGGGGCTTATTTTTCGGCGTCGCACATAGTGGCGTTTTTTGTCCCCGATGATCCAGATGTGATCCGCGAGGGCGGTCATTTTATTCGGATTATGGCGCTGGCATGGGGCGGCATTGCGGTGCAGTTGTGTATCGCCTCGGCGTTTCGCGCCTCGGGCAATATGGTTAACGCTATGGTGTTGGCACTGGTGGCGCAGTGGATGTTTCAGTTTCCGGTCGCCTATGTTTTGTCCAAGCACACCGAGCTTGGCGCCTCGGGGATTTGGTGGTCGTTTCCGGTTACTAATATTGCCGTGGCGCTGGTGTCTGTGTGTTGGTTTGCACGCGGTGGCTGGAAGCGCACACGCCTAACCGAAGACGACCAACAGACCTTACAGGTGACCGACGAGGCACTTACCGAGGAAGGGTATCGGTAAGCGCATTGGCCCCGGTTGTTTTACTGGGCAAGTGTTATACGTAAGTGCCCCGTATCGGGTAATCATTGTTGGGGTCGCGAATAAACTCTAAGCCAGATACCAGAGTCTCGGGCGCGGGGCGTGAGAAAGGTGCATTGGCAATGTCGACGATTTGAATGCGGCCCTCGCTGTTGATGACAAACAGGGCCGGCTCGGCAAACGGGTGATCGGTTTCTTGCTCGGAGCGTGGCTCAGAAATATACAACCCTAAGCCTCTCATTTGCTCGACATTTAAACCGTGATACAGCGGGTAAGTGACCGATAGCTTTTGCTGGTGCTCTTGCAGTTGCTCAGCGCTGTCGGCCGAGACCGCCACCAGCTCTACGTCAATATCCGCAAGCCGCTGTTTGTAATCTTCGAGTTGGTTTAAGTATTTTGTACAAATCGGGCAGTGTTTGCCGCGATAAACCACCACCATTTTCCAGCCGGTATTGGATTGGCGTTGACCGAGAAAAACCTCGTTATTGTCGGTATCTTTTACGGAAAGCGCTGGAAAAACAGCGGCGGCGGATATTTTGCTGGATGTCATGTAAAGCTCCATACTGTTTACAGAAGTAGGTTGGTTGGGCGGTGAACCCGGCACTATGACATACCCTCAGCAATAAATAGGCCGGTTTAAAAACCGGCCTATCGAGTTGCGAACTTAATCGCAAATTGTCCTTAGACGGCGATGGAGTCGTACACCACAACCTTGCGCCATAAGTGGCTGCATTGCTCGACAAATTTTAAGTGGATTGGGTCCACTTGATAAGCGTCCTGATCGGCAGCGCTGGCAAACAGCAGCAGCTCTGACACCTGGTAGCTGTTATCCACGACGTCGCGCTGCTCGGTCGAGGCGGGTACACCGACATGAATCCCCTGCACGGTGCTAATCGAGCCCAAGGTCTTTAAGCCGGCAATCAGCTGGTCGCGGTCCTCGCGTGAGTCGGGATTCTTCAGCCAAAAATACACTTTATGTACGACCGGTGGCAGCTCGCCACAGGTTTCGCCTGCTTGGGTGGTTCCTACGGCGGCAGCCGCGCTTAAGGTTGCGGCGCCGGTCAGAAACCGACGGCGGGATGAATCGCTCATGGTGCTCTCCATTTAGAGTATTGTTTGCAGCAATAGTAGCAAACCCCGGCGTCTGGGGCAGCGATCAGAAAATGTTTAACAGTTCTTTGCGCGGGCGCGATAAGCGCGAGTCCATTATGGCGGATGAACGGTCCAATGAACGAGCTTAAATACCAGCGGACGCACCAGTAAGACGCAAATAAAGGCGCAGGGCATGGCGATTTGGTACGCCTTCCAAACCCAGTGAATAAACGCCCCGTCGATACCACGGTTGAGCGCGGTAATTAAGGTGCACATTAAAAAAGCCATAATGGCGGCCATGTAGAACGAGAACATTACCGACGTAAAACGTGGGTGTAGTTTACGTTGGGGTTTGGCTGCGTTGTTTAAAGTCTTAGTCATTTAGCCTCCTGAGTTAGCGATGTCATTACTGTAACGAGCGGGAATGAGTGTCGGTAGAGGCTTGGGGGTAATAGCAGTAATAAGCTAAGCTTACGAATACTTGTGCTATTGAGGCTTTTTAGCTTATGGATAGTGTGCGTGGAATTGACAGTTTTGTTCGTGCGGTAGAGGCCGGTAGTATTGCCGGGGCCGCGCGACGCCTAGGTATTAGCCCGGCGGCCGCCAGCCAAAACATCGCCCGCTTAGAAACTCAGTTGGGGGTGCGGTTGCTAACCCGTACCACACGCAGTCTGGCGTTAACGGACAGCGGGCGCTTGTACTACGAGCGGGTTAGCTCCTTAATACACGAGTTGGCATCGGCCAGCGAGGCGGTGAGCGAGTTGCGCGACGAGCCCCGTGGGCGCTTGGGTATTGCGGCCACAGCGGCCTTTGCCCGTCACGTGCTGGCGCCGTTGATTCCGGCATTTAATCGTCGTTACCCGCACATTACCATTGAGCTGATGGCGACCGATCGCAATGTTGACCACGTGCGTGAGTCCGTCGATGTGAGTATTCGCATTCAGCCGGCGCTGGAAGATGGTTTGGTGGCGCGCCATATTGCCCGCGTGCCCTCGGTGTTTTGTGCCGCCCCAGATTACCTGGCGCGCCGGGGCACGCCCACAATACCCGAGCAGCTTCAGGAGCACGATTGTTTGGTGTTTCGGTTTCCGGCGGATGGGCGCTTTTTACGCTGGGGTTTTGTTCGTGCCGGCGAGCATTATTACCCGCCGGTACACGCCGCTATTATCAGCGATGACATTGATACCTTGGCACGTATGGCCGTCGCGGGCGCGGGTATTACGCGGTTGGGCGCATTTATCGCCGCACCTTTTATTGCGCGAGGTGAGTTGGTTGAGCTATTTACCCCCTCGTCAAACGACAGCGTGTTAGCTGAGGTGGCACCACTGGATTTTTACTTCTGCGTGCGCGACCGCCACCAGTTAACCGGCAAAGTGCGGGCGTTTCGGGATTACCTGGCCGAGGCGCTGCCTGAGCATTGGCGAGCGCCGTAGTGGTTTATGGCTTATAAATGGCGGGTTTCGGCGGGGGCTTCTTGCCAGTTGTCGTTGGCGCCATCCGAGTAACTCAGCGGCGCCTCGATCAGCTCCTGTGGCGTGGCATCGTCTAGGCAGGCGAGGTTAATGTAATAAAAGTCGCCGCCCGCCACTTCAAGATGACCAAAACCGTAGGGGCTGACTCCGCAGTGCCGGCAAAACGGGTGATGCATCGCTTTGGTATTAAACTGGTAGTCGGTGAGCTCGTGCTCGCCCTGGGTAATGGTCATAGCCTCGGGCTTGATGATCGTGCCCCAGCTGCGAGTTTTGCGGCAAATTGAGCAGTTGCAGCGCCCGGTTCCACGGCTTAGGTCAATGTCGGCTGCAAACGCGACGGCGCCGCAGTGACAGCTACCGTGATAGTGCTTTTCCATGGTCATTCTCCTTGACGGTGATTTTTAGTGTTCGGCTCCTGGTGTAACAGGTAATGCGGAGTCGTAAAGCCAAGGTTAAGGGCAATCTATGACAGTTCACGTCGTAATAAGCTGGTGCAAAAGCGCAGAAACTTGTTTGCTTTAAAGTCGCTTGCGCTATAGTTAGTCCATCAGAAAACCGGATGTTGCATGGTTATATTCTAGGGGATTGGGCGATGGGGTTATTGCGGTGGTTGCTGCTGTTGTGGTGTGTTTCGGGGGCGTCACTTGCCTTGGCGGAGGACGAAGACAAAGACAAGCCTTTACATGACCCACTGGATGTCGCGCAGCATGCCTCGGTGGATTTGTGGGGCATGCATATCGCCACGATCCGCGCGCAATACCGCCAATACTCGCCAAAAGAGCGGGCCAAAACGGCGGTCGAGCGTATTCGCTCAATCCCCATCGCAAAAGATTACGATTTATCGGTCAACCTTGTGCAAGAGAAGGACTACAACGGCGCATGGGTGATGGTGAATGATAACCGAGTGTTTGGGTTATTAAAGCAGGATGCGCCAGAGAAAATAACACTGGAGGAATACGCCGAACAAGCCAAAGCGAATTTAAGTGCGTGGCTGCAGCGGCGCGATGCACAACAAAAGCCCGAGTTATTAGTAAAAGGTGCTATTTATTCTGCGATCGCTTCGCTATGTTTTGGGGGGATTATTTTTCTTTTGTTGCGCGGTCGCGAGCGGTTATTACTATGGCTAGAAAAGCGCAATAACCCAGGCAGCGGTTCCAGCCGCTTGCAAGTGGGCGGTATTTATTTAGTGCCCTACTTAGTGTCGCTGCTGTCAAGTCTGGCGCGTTTGTTGTTGATGGCATTGGTGGCGCTGTTTAGCTACCTTTGGCTGGCGTTTGTGATGCGGCAGTTTCCCTATACCGTTGGTTTTGGTCAGCGATTAACCGATTATATTGTCGATATTATCGCCAAGATCGGCTTGGCAATAGTCGGTTCTATTCCTGACATCGTGATGGTGCTGGTGATTTTTTGGCTCGCCAGTATCGTTAGCGACATGGTCAAAAATGTTTTCTCACGGATCGAGCGCGGTCGTTTACGCTCCAGTTTATTTGACCCGGAAACCGCCAAGGCCACGCGCCGGGTTATTGTCGTACTCGTTTGGTTGTTTTCGATTATCATCGCCTACCCTTATATCCCAGGCTCCGATACCGAGGCCTTTAAAGGCGTCAGTGTGTTTATTGGTTTAATCGTCTCGCTGGGCTCGGCCGGTATTGTCAGTCAGGTTTTGGGTGGCCTTATTGTGGTTTATAGTCGCGCATTTCAGCCGGGTGAGTACGTAAAAGTATCGGATTACGAAGGCACAGTGACGACAGTAGGTGTTTTGTCGACAAAAATAAAAACCATTAAAAATGAAGAGATCACCATCCCAAATGCTGTGCTGCTAAATGCTTCGAGCACTAACTATAGCCGCTTGGCCAAACCCAACGGCATTATCATTTCTACCAGCGTGACGATCGGTTACGACACGCCCTGGCCGCAGGTGCATCACCTGTTGTTAGATGCTGCGCAGCGCACCGAGGGGGTCCGCGAAGACCCCGAGCCTAATGTGCGGCAAACCGCGCTCAGTGACTGGTACGTTGAGTACCGTTTACTGGTGCATATTGACGCTCCTGAGATTAAAGTTATGGTGTTATCTGAGTTGCATCAGCACATACAAGATGTCTTTGCCGAGGCCGATTTGCAAATTATGTCACCTCATTTTATGGCGCAACCAGAAAAAGCCCTGGTGCCCGCACCTTGGACGGCACCAACCAAGGCGGCAGCGCCCGAAAACGAGAAATAGCCTGTGTTTTACCGTGCTGATTTACGCTAACTGTGAGTTGTTCGTAAATTTTTGCTACGGGGGCTGATTTTTAACGCGCTTCTGCTAGGCTTAAGGCAGCGCGCTTCGTGGCTCGCAGTATAGCGGCATCTGTGGTATTGATACCGGTAGGGTGCTTGCCCATTACTCAGTTGGCACTATTGGTTATGGCATGTTTGCTAAGACATAGTGCAGGCTGGGTAACGCTTATCTTGTCGTTTGACCGACGCAGAGGAGTTACATATGTCTAATAAATTCAATAAAACCTTACTGGCCACAACTCTAGCTTTTTCTCCTATCTTTGCCCACGGTGCGTCCTTTCAGTTACTGGAACAAAGCCCGGCGCATTTAGGCAAGGCGTTTGCGGGGACTGGCTCGGATATTATCGATGCCAGCACCGTGTACTTTAACCCCGCCGGTATGACCAAACTGGATCGCGTCTCGCTGACCGCGGGGGTTAACTTGGTCGCCACCGACGCACAGTTTAATAACGAAGGGTCGTCCTTCTCGGGTGAAGGCGACACCACTGACGAATTGGGGGTTATTCCCAACCTTTACGCGGTAGTGCCACTGGGTGATAGGCTCGCCGTGGGTTTTGGGGTTAACGCGCCATACGGGCTTGCCAGTAGCTTTAACGACGAGTGGGTGGGCCGCTACTCCGCCACTTACAGCGAGCTACAGCTGGTCAATGTTAATGCTACCGCCTCTTGGGCGATCACGGATTTTATCGCCATTGGCGCCGGTGTAAATTACCAAACCATCGAGGCCGATTTGCAAAGTCAGGTGGACTCCTCTTTAGGCCTGGCGCCCAATACGGCGACCGACAGCAGCGCAAAAATTAAAGGCGATGACGACGACTTTGTGTTGGATTTGAGTGTGCTGATTACTCCATCGGACAGAACCAGTATTGGTTTAGTGTGGCGTGAAGGGGGCGAGTTTAAGCTTGAGGGCGATGCTACCTTCGATTTAAACGCCGCCTGTAGCCCTGGGGCCGGTTACCCCACTGGGGCACCGCCAGCGCCCACCACCGGTACTTTGTGTGCGGGCGGCTTGAGCGCCCTAGAGGGTGATATTGAAGCGGAAGTGAGCATGCCGGACACGTTAACCTTTAGTGTGACTCAGTATGTCACCGAAGGGTGGGCGTTCCACGCGGATATTGCACAAACCCGCTGGAGCAGCATCCAAAATATTGAAGTCATCAACACCGGCAATGGCGCTCAGGTTGACGAGTTGGACTTACAATACGATGACACGATGCGTTATGCACTAGGCACCAGCATCGATACTGGCGCATGGACATGGCGCGCCGGTATCGCGTTGGATGAAGCCCCACAAACGAGCCCAGAGCACTTAAGCCCGCGCATCCCGGATGCCGACCGCACTTGGTTGAGTGTCGGTGCTAACTGGGAGGTCTCAAGCCATTTGTCGTTGGACGTTGGTTACACGCACTTGCTAGTGGATGATGCCTCGCTGCGTGAAGAATCGACCAGTGCCGCCGGCGTTCCTGGAGTGTTGGCGGGCTCGTTCGACAGCAGCGTCGATATTCTGGGCGCGCAGTTAAACTGGCGCTTTTGATCGTTACGGAGAACGGGGGCTGATAATTATTTCGTACCCTGTACCCCGTTAAAGTTTCTTCTCCCAAAATTCAGCTCGGCCCGCTTGCGGGTCGAGCTGATAGCCGGCAAAGCCAAATTTTTGGTAGAGCGCCGCGGCTATTTTATTCTCGCTTAATACTTCTAACGTAAGTTTGCAGCAACCTCGCTGCCGGGCAATAACCTCTGCTTGCTCAAGTAGCTGTTGCGCGATCCCCTGACCACGGTATGGCGCTGAGACACTGACGTCGTGAATATTAAGTAACGGCTTACAATAAAAAGTAGAAAAACCTTCAAAGGCATTCAATAAACCCACCGCGCGACCGCCCGAGTAAGCCAATAGTGTAATTGCATCACGCTTGGCTAGCTCTGTCACAATATTAGCTCGCGTAAACTCGCTTAAACCTTGGCCGCCACCCATTGGGTCTTGCGCGTATTCGCACAGTAAACGAACCAGGCTTTTTGCGTCGGCGGTGCTGTCAAAATTCGCACTGCGTACTTGTATCAACGTATAAACTCCGTGGGCTTTTCGATCTCATAAAGAGCGTCGCTCATCGAATCCATTTTTTCTTGCAGTACCGTGTTGGCATCAAACAGAGCTCGGTTGTAAAAATACGGACCGATTTGCTCGGCAAAAAAATCGAGTAAAAACTGTGCGTCAAAACTGCCTAAATCCTGACCTAGCTCTTGGTCGAAATACAGTTGAATTTTTTTAACGAGTATGTCTTTTTCTTCGGCGGAGAATTTCATAATGCGCTGCTTTTATGTCGATTGGATGAGCATCGAGAAAGCTTAGCTTCCTCGATGCGTTTTGGGATTGTTATGTGGTTGTTTGCATTGGCGTAGTATACGACGGTCGCTAGGGTAAAACCTGACCGATCTTGCGCTAACGTTGCGAATCGAAAGCAGAAAAATACACGCGGGCGGCGCGCATAATACGTGGGGCGAGAATCAACGCCGAGAGCATGGTCGGAATTGCCATCGCGGCGTACATGCCGATCAGGAAATTAAAAATAACGCTGATGGAGCCCACGCTGCCGGCGACAATTAACAGACAGTAAACCCAGACATAATGGTGTTGATGTTGCGCGCCGATTAAAAATCCGAGGCATTTACTGCCGTAATACCAAAAGGTAAGGATCGTGCTTAGGCTTAAAAATATCACCATAACCGTGAGCAGTAATGGCCCCCAGTTGCCATAGGTCGTGCTAAAGGCGTTGGCGGTGAGGGCGACACCGTCGGCTTCGGTGCTTTGCCAGACGCCGGTAATCAGAATGACCAAGGCGGTACAGGTGCAAACGATCAGGGTATCAATCACCGGGCCGGTCATGGCGACTAGCCCTTCGCGCACAGGCTCGTTGGTTTTGGCAGCGCCGTGTGCCATCGACTCGGTGCCAATGCCCGCTTCGTTAGAGAAGGCGCCGCGACTCACACCGACCTGAATTACTGTGCCCAACGCGCCCCCGGCAACCGCTTGGCCGGTAAAGGCATCGTGAAAAATCAGCCCAAAAGCGGCGGGAATTTCACTCAGGTGGGTGGCCAGAATACCCAGTGTCATTAGCATGTAGCCCACCACCATAGCGGGGACTAATCGCGCGGTCACTTTACCGACGCGGGATAGGCTGCCGCTGATGACCGATAACACCAACAGCGCGCTGATAATACCGACGGTAAGGTCAAAGCCAAAGTGTGACTGCTCGGTGGCAAGCTCTAGTGGGTAAGCGATGGAGCTGCGCAGCATGGCAACAAGCTGGTTAATTTGAAACACCGGCTGGGTACCGCACAGGCCGGCAAAGGCAAAAAACAACGCCAGGGGCAGCCAGTGTTTGCCTAACCCTTCGCGAATCACATACATGGGCCCGCCTTGCAGGGTGCCCTGAGAGTCGTAACCGCGATACATAACGGCGGCGGTGGCGGTAAAAAACTTGGTGGCAATCCCGACAATCGCCGTTAGCCACATCCAAAAAACCGCGCCGGGTCCGCCGGCGGTAATCGCCAGCGCCACGCCGGCGATATTGCCAAGCCCGAGGGTGCCAGACAGTGCGGTGGTCAGTGCTTGAAAATGGCTGAGTGTGCCTTGGTCGCTGTGGTTATCGTAACGCCCGGTGAGAATGGCAAAGCCGTGTGCAAAGTGGCGGTAAGGAAGCGCGCGACTGTAAACAAGCAGAAACAGTCCGCCGCCGACGAGCAGCACGATGAGTGGTAGGCCCCACATAAAACTGGCGAACTGCTCAATCCACTTGGCCACAATACTTCCCCCTAATGATGATTAGGGTTATACCCTAGCACGGGGAACGGGGAACGGGGAACGGGGAACGGGGAACGGGGAACGCCGGGCTATCTGTGTAGCCCGGCGCAATCGGTGTTTAGCTGTTGGCCTCTTCGGCGCCGGCCATTCCCAGCTCTTTGAGTTTACGGGTTAGCGTATTGCGGCCCCAGCCCAATAAATTGGCGGCGTCGCGTTTGCGTCCGGCGGTGTATTTAAGCGCGGTTTCTATTAAGGCTTTTTCAAAGGTGGGCACCGCTTCACTCAATAATTGGTGGTGGCCGCGGGCAAGGGCTTGATCGGCCCAGTGGCGCAGGGCTTTTTCCCAGTCATCGGCGGGGGCGTTGCCCTCTTTGTTGTCCATCAGCTCCGGCGGCAAATCCTCGGTGTGTACTTCACGGCCCGAGGCCATCACCGTAATCCAGCGGCAGGTGTTTTCTAGCTGACGAACGTTGCCCGGCCACGGCAGACTGCACATAAACTCTTCGGTTTCTGAGAGTAAAATTTTGGTGTCGACATTGAGCTCGCCGGCGGCTTTTTGCAAGAAGAACTGCGAGAGCTTGGGGATGTCTTCGCGGCGCTGTGCGAGTTTGGGGATATGAATCCGAATCACGTTCAGGCGGTGAAACAAGTCTTCCCGGAAGGAGTTCTCGGTGACCAGGTTTTCTAAGTCTTGGTGGGTGGCGGCAATAATACGCACATCTACTTTGACTGGCGTGTGGCCACCCACGCGGTAAAACTCGCCGTCGGCCAGTACCCTAAGTAAGCGAGTTTGAGTCTCGGCAGGCATATCGCCGATCTCATCCAAAAATAAGGTGCCGCCATTGGCTTGCTCAAAGCGCCCTTGGCGCTGGGTGGCGGCGCCAGTAAAGGCGCCTTTCTCGTGGCCAAACAATTCCGACTCCATTAAGTCTTTGGGAATTGCCGCCATGTTCAGGGCGATAAACGGTTCGTTGCGGCGCGGGCTGTGGCGATGCAGGGCGCGGGCGACCAATTCTTTACCGGTGCCGGACTCGCCGTTAATTAATACGGTAATGTTCGATTGCGACAGACGCCCGATCGCGCGAAACACCTCTTGCATGGCCGGCGCTTCGCCGATGATCTCGGTATCGATTTCTACGGTGTCGGGGTGGCTGCGCTCGGATTTTTGCTCTTCGGCATGGGCCAGGGCGCGCTGCACCACCGCGACGGCCTCGTCGACATCGAACGGCTTGGGTAGATATTCAAAGGCACCGCCTTGATAAGCGGCGACGGCGCTATCGAGGTCTGAGTGTGCGGTCATAATAATAACCGGCACCGTCGGGTGATTGCTGTGCAGGGTGGACAACAGCCCCAGCCCGTCGACCCCTGGCATGCGAATGTCACTGACAATAGCGTCGGGCACTTCGCGACTTAACTGATTGAGGGCGGCATCACCGGAGTCGAAAGTACGGGTCTCGATGCCGGAGCCCTGCAGGGCTTTTTCTAAGACCCAGCGAATGGAGCGGTCGTCGTCAATGATCCAAACTCGGTTAGACTTCTGCATGGCGGTTTCTCATTGGTGTTGAGTTTGTGTGTGATGAGTCCATCGGTAAAAACAGCGAAAAACAAGTTTCGCCCGGTTCACTGTGGCACTCGATCAGTCCCTGATGTTGATGAATTAAATGCTGCGAAATGGTCAGCCCTAGGCCAGTGCCTTCGGCGCGACCGGATATCATCGGATAAAAAATTTGTTTGGCCATTTCCTCGGGAATACCCGGGCCGTTGTCGGTAACCTCAACGTGAATGACCAGCGGGTGGTTTTGCCGGCCAATGGTAAATTGCCGCCGCACGCGGGTGCGCAACGTGAGCGAGGGCGCCGGCGTGTGGCTCTCAAGCATGGCTTGCATGGCATTGCGGGCGATATTTAAAAATGCCTGAATCAGCATTTCTTTGTCGCCGTGCATATCGGGAATGCTCGGGTCGTAATCGCGCACGATGCGAATGGTGTCTTCGCTCTCGGCGCGAATCATGGTGGCAACGCGCTCTAACACCTCGTGAATATTTAAATCACTTTGCTGTGGCAGCTGGTTAGGACCAAGCATACGGTCGACAAGGTTGCGCAGCCGGTCGGCCTCATCAATGATGATGTTGGTGTATTCGGTAAAAGTGTCGCCGGGTAGCTCGCGCGCTAATAATTGTGCCGCACCGCGAATACCACCCAGTGGGTTTTTGATCTCATGGGCCATGCCGCGAATGAGACCGCGTGTAGTCTCTTGGCTGGAGGCCATCATCTCTTCGCGCGAGATGCGCAGTAGCCGGTCGATCGGCAAAATCTCAATGACCAAGCCATCGTTGTTGGTAAAAGGCGTTACGGTATAGTCCACCGTAATTTGCTCGCCGTTTAGCAGCTGCCATTCGGCGTGACGCTTGGTGTAGTGGTCGGCGTTGCGCGCCGCTTGTAGCAGCTCGCCGGCGGTATCGGCGGACTCGTGAAAAAAGTGGGTAATCGCCTCGCCCTGGCAGCGCTCACAGCTAATCGACAGCAGCACCTCGGCGGCCGGATTCATGTGGCACAACTGCAGGTGGCTATCAAGCAAGATGATGGCCGTGCTTAAACTGTCTAGCAGTGGTTTGTGTATATCTTGGGGCGTCACGTCGGCTTACTACTCCAAAGACCGCGGTGCGGTGGTTGATAGGGGTGCACTATGCAAATACTGAACCAATAGCAAAAAGCCCGAAAAACGGGCGTTTTCGTCGATAACGATTGGCTCGTCCGATTATTCTTGCACAAAAATGGTGCTTTTGCGTTATCGCGGGGCGCAGGCTGCGCCCCGAGTTGGGGTGTGATACAAAGTAGGGCTAACCCTGATGCTGGCGTCTGAGCGGCGCCATTGGCGCCGCGAGTGAGGCGGAATCTTAGTGCGGCATTTAGTTGATGGTCGAGGCGCGATGCACGTAAACCGTTACCGTGGCGCTTTTAGAGAGCACGTTGCCGCTTGAGTCTTCGACCTGGGCGTAAATATTATGCTCGCCGCTAAAGATCTCCCGAATCGAGTAGTTGTTGACGGTGCCCTTGCCCAGTAGTTCGCCGTCCATGTAATAGGCGATTTTTGCCCCTTCTTTTAAGGGGGCCTGCAAGCTTACCGCGATGATTAAGTCTCGCTGGCCGGGGGTGACCGTGTACTCGTTCTCTGGGCTGACAATGCGGATGGCGTAGTTAGTCTGGTCGCGCTCGGGCTCGCTCATTGTGTCGGGCTCGCTGAGCTCCATGGGCTTGCCGGCGGGCATGACGTTGGTGGGACGCACCTTGACCTTCTCGGCCTTGCCGCTTTTTTCGGCGGTGCTTGGGTCGTCGGTGTAGGTGACGTTGCCGTATTTGTCGACGGACTTATAGACCTCGGCCTGAGTTGTCGCTGCGAGCAGCAGTAGCATTACCATAAGTGAGATAGCGGTTTTTAATCCTGTAAGCGGCTTCATTGCATGATCCTGCGATTGCCTGTCCAAGATTATAAGATAGCGTGTCGGGCCACAAAGAAAAAGGCCCGATCATTGCTGATCGGGCCTTTTTGTGAGCGTTGACACGCGTGCGTGTCGGGCTCGGGCGTCTTACAGGCTGTAGTACAGCTCGAACTCTACAGGGTGTGGAGTCATTTGCAGACGCTGGATGTCGGCTTTTTTCAACTCGATGTAAGAGTCGATAAAGTCTTTGGTGAATACGCCGCCTGCTTGCAGGTATTCGTTGTCGTCTTCCAGAGCTTGCAGCGCTTGTTCCAGACTTGAGCACACGGTTGGGATTTGTGCTTCTTCTTCTGGAGGCAGGTCGTACAAGTCTTTAGAGGCGGCTTCACCTGGGTGGATCTTGTTTTGCACACCGTCCAGGCCGGCCATCATCAGTGCCGCAAAGCACAGGTATGGGTTGGCGGTTGGGTCGGGGAAGCGAGTCTCAACGCGCTTGGCTTTCGGGCTGGTGACAAACGGAATGCGGATAGACGCAGAGCGGTTGCGAGCCGAGTAAGCTAGCATTACGGGCGCTTCAAAGCCAGGTACCAAACGCTTGTAAGAGTTGGTAGAGGCGTTACAGAAGGCGTTTAGCGAGCGCGCGTGCTTGATGATACCGCCGATGTAGAACAGGGCAGTTTCAGACAAACCAGCGTAGTCGTCACCGGCAAACTGGTTAACACCGTCTTTGGAGAAAGACTGGTGAACGTGCATACCTGAGCCGTTATCGCCGATCAGTGGCTTAGGCATAAAGGTAGCTGTTTTGCCGTAGGCGTGGGCTACGTTGTGTACGCAGTACTTCAAAATCTGTACTTCGTCGGCTTTTTTCACCAGGGTGTTGGCGCCAACACCGATTTCACACTGACCAGCAGTGGCCACTTCGTGGTGGTGAACTTCAATTTCCAGACCCATGGCTTCCATGGCGTTACACATAGCGCCACGTAAGTCGTTCAGTGAGTCAACCGGAGGCACGGGGAAGTAGCCGCCTTTAACGGTTGGGCGGTGGCCGGCGTTGCCGTCTTCGAAATCGTCACCAGAAGACCAAGCGCCTTCTTCAGATTTGATTTTGTAGAAAGAGCCGCCCATTTCAGAGGCCCAATGTACGCTATCGAATACGAAGAACTCGGGCTCGGGACCGAACAGAGCGGTATCGCCCAGGCCGGTAGATTTTAAGTACTCTTCAGCGCGCAGGCCGATAGAGCGTGGGTCGCGATCGTAGCCCTGCATGGTGGTAGGCTCAACGATGTTACAGCGAATAATAATGGTGGTGTCTTCTGAGAACGGGTCCAGAATAGAAGTCTCGTCCGCAGGCATCAAAATCATGTCTGATTCGTTAATGCCTTTCCAGCCATTGATAGATGAACCATCAAACATTTTGCCTTCTTCAAAGAAGTCGTCGTCGATGGTAGATGCAGGAATGGTTACGTGCTGTTCTTTACCGATGGTGTCGGTAAAGCGCATATCTACCCAGCGAGCTTCATGTTCTTTGATCAGATCCAGTGTTCTAGACATCGAGTGCCTCCAGTTTGTAATAGCCAGCAGGGCTACGGTCGTTAATAGTCGAAACTTTGAAAGCGCAACCGGTGCGCTTTCGGTGTGCGCCGCCATAGGCGGTGACACAATTTTGTCTCTGGCTTAGGGCAAGAAGTATGCCACCGAGCAGGGCGCCAGTGTAGCACGGCAAGTGCGCGGCTGAAGCACAGATGTTGAGTCGATTGCGCACGCGTAGCGCGCCAATGTGGTGCGTCGCTGCGTGGGCTGTGCGCCAAAATGGTGCCTTGTGGTTTTGCTGTGTTTTGTCTCGCCTTCGCCCATGCATTATACTGTAGCGCTTTTACCGCGCGCTTACAGTAGGCTTTCATGCATTTCATCGTCAAGGTTTTCCCAGAAATAATTATTAAGAGCCCGCCGGTTCGCAAACGTTTTATCCGGCAGCTGCGCGACAACTTGCGCACACTTCTCGCGGGGATTGATCGCGATATCAAGGTTCAGCGCGACTGGGAGAAAATCGAAATCACCGCCGATGACTCCGGCCTAGATGACGCGGCTCGGCTGCAGCGTGAGGCGCAAGTGGCCGAGGTACTAGGGCGCACCCCAGGTATTGGTAATTACCTGCATGTGGTGGAGTATCCGCTGGGTGATTTACACGATATTTACGAAAAAACTTTAGAAAACTGGGGTGACTCGCTCGCCGGACGCACCTTTTGCGTGCGGGTTAAGCGCAGCGGCAACCACGACTTTACCTCGACTGATGTCGAGCGTTACGTGGGTGGCGGCTTGGCGCAGCATACCGAGAACGCCGGTGTCGCGCTAAAAAAACCCGATATCACGGTGCGGCTAGAGGTTAAGCAAGAGCGGCTGTTTGTGGTGGCGCGTCAGTGCCGGGGGCTGGGCGGTTATCCGCTGGGCTCACAGGAGTCAGTATTGTCGCTTATCTCGGGGGGCTTTGACTCTACGGTATCGACCTACTTGACCATGAAGCGCGGTATTCGCACCCACTTTTGCTTTTTTAATCTAGGCGGCCGCCAGCACGAGATCGGCGTTAAAGAGGTGGCCTATTATCTGTGGCAAAAATACGGCGCCTCGCACCCGGTTAAATTTGTCACCATCCCGTTTGAGGGGGTGGTGTCTGAGATTTTGCAGCACGTCGACAACTCCTATATGGGGGTGGTGCTTAAGCGCATGATGATGCGCGCCGCCAGCGCGGTAGCCGAGTCGGCCAAGTTGCCGGCATTAGTAACCGGCGAGAGCGTCGCCCAGGTGTCCAGCCAAACGCTGCCCAACTTAAGTGTGATTGACCGGGTGACCGACACGCTGGTGTTGCGGCCGTTGGTAACAATGGATAAAGGCGAGATTATCGATATCTCGCGCACCATTGGTACCGAGACGTTTGCCGCGAGTATGCCCGAGTACTGCGGGGTGATTTCGGTTAAGCCCACCACCCGCGCGCGGCTCGATAAGGTTGAGTACGTGGAGTCGAAATTTGATTTTGCGGTGCTGGAGCAGGCCATTGCCGAGCAAGTGGCGGTGGATGTGCGGGAGCTGGCCGAGACCATCGATGAAGGCGCGAGCGCCGAGGTGGTAGAGGTGCTGCCCGCCGGGGCAGTGGTGGTGGATATTCGTCACCCCGATGAAGAAGAATTGAAGCCCCTGTTAATCGACGGTGCTGAAGTGTTGAAAATTCCGTTTTACACACTCAATAATGCCTTGGCGCAACTAGAGGCCGGCCGGCAGTATTACCTGTACTGTGAGAAAGGCATTATGAGCCAGCTGCACGCTTCGCACTTGGTGGATGATGGTCACACCAATATTGGTGTGTTTCGCCCGGCGGCTCGGGCTTAGCTGTGCCCAGCAAAACGCCGCTGCGGCAATTGCTGATACTGGCGCTAATGGCGCTGGGGATTGTGGCGCTATCGGTTATCTCGACGCTGCATGTTTTGGATGTCCCCGTGGGCGACTTTGCTGGCAAAATGGGCCGTACGCTGGGGCTGCGTTACCATCATGCAACGATGACTGATGCTCAGCTAAATTGTGAAAAAAAGCTTAAAACCAGCTTTAAAAATCGTATTAGCGTGATGCATATGGACAGCTACAGCAGTCGGTTGTCGGCCGATGGCGAGCTGTACAAGATTTTTTTAGAGGCGGATGTCTACCCCGATAGCACTCGCCAAGGTAAATCGCGCGAGCTGTTTGTCACCTGTTTTGTGCTCGCCTCCAGTGGCCATATCGAGCGTTTTCAGTACGCCGGCGATGGCGAGCCGGTGCGTGGCGTGGAAGGCGAAGGCACCAATGCCTTCGGTTTATAGCGCTAACGTGCGTTTTATCGAGCTAAATAGCCACTGTTTGTCTGATTTCTGATCTTTTTGATTCCTGCCGGCGCACTAGATAGGTATAATGCGCGCCTTTTCAGCGCTATCGCCCTTGCTAAGGGGACGCTGCCATTTCCTCCGCACCCGAGAGCATTACAGTGACCAGCCAATCTAAAATCGCAAATTTGCGAAATATCGCCATTATCGCCCACGTTGACCACGGTAAAACTACCCTGGTAGACAAGCTGCTGTCTCAGTCTGGCACGCTTGATCGTCGCGACGAAGGCGCCGAGCGTATCATGGACTCCAATGATCAGGAGCGCGAGCGCGGCATTACCATCTTGGCCAAAAACACCGCGATCCGCTGGAACGATTACCGCATTAACATCGTAGATACCCCTGGGCACGCCGATTTTGGCGGCGAGGTAGAGCGGGTATTATCGATGGTTGACTCAGTATTACTGTTGGTCGACGCCGTTGACGGCCCCATGCCGCAAACGCGCTTTGTGACCAGTAAAGCCTTTGAAAAAGGCCTAAACCCCATTGTGGTGGTTAACAAAGTCGATCGCCCCGGTGCTCGTCCTGACTGGGCCGTCGATCAAGTGTTTGATCTGTTTGACCGCTTAGGTGCCACCGACGAGCAGCTCGACTTTCCGATCATCTACGCCTCGGCCCTAAACGGCGTGGCCGGCCCAGAGCCAGACGATCTGGCCGATGACATGACGCCGCTGTTTGAGATGATTACCCAGCACGTAAAAGCCCCCGATGTCGATATCGACGGCGATTTCCAGATGCAGATCTCGGCGCTGGATTACAACAGCTACACTGGGGTAATTGGTATTGGCCGCATTTCGCGCGGTAGCTTGTCGCCCAACCAGCAAGTGGTTGTGGCCAAGCGCGAAGGTGGCAATAAAAAAGCCAAAGTATTGCAAGTGATGGGTTACCACGGCCTTGAGCGGGTCGAGACCGATCGCGCAACGGCGGGCGATATCGTCTGTATTACTGGTATCGATGGCTTGGATATCTCCGATACGCTGTGCAGCCCCGACAACGTCGATCCTCTGGTGCCATTAACGGTCGATGAGCCCACCGTTAGCATGACCTTTCAGGTAAACGATTCGCCGTTTGCCGGTAAAGAAGGCAAGTTTGTCACCAGCCGCAATATTCGTGAGCGCCTTGATCAAGAGCTGATCCACAACGTGGCGCTGCGAGTGGTGCAGGGCGATAGCCCGGATAAATTTGTGGTATCGGGCCGCGGTGAGTTGCACTTGTCGGTGTTGATTGAAAACATGCGCCGCGAAGGCTTTGAGCTGGGTGTGTCGCGTCCTGAAGTTATTCAACGCGAAGTGGATGGCGAAATTCACGAGCCCTATGAGCACGTTGTCATTGACGTAGAAGATCAGCACCAAGGCTCGGTTATGGAAGAGCTGGGCTTGCGCCGCGCCGAAATGACCAACATGGAGCCAGACGGCAAAGGTCGCGTTAAGCTGGAGTTTATGATTCCGTCGCGTGGCCTGATTGGTTTTCGCGGTCAGTTCCTGACGCTGACCTCCGGCTCGGGCATCATGACCAGTATCTTTGATCACTATGGCCCGGTAAAAGGCGGCGAGATCATCAGCCGTCACAACGGGGTGCTGGTTTCCATGGTTAAAGGTAAAACCTTGGCCTACGCGTTGTTTACTTTGCAAGATCGCGGTCGTCTGTTTTTGGGCCATGGCGCCGAGGTGTACGAAGGCCAGATTATTGGTATTCACTCGCGGGATAACGACTTGAGCGTTAACCCGACCAAGGCCAAGCAGCTTAACAATATCCGCGCCGCCGGCACCGACGAGGCACTGACCCTGTCGCCGCCGATTCGCCACACGCTAGAGCAAGCGCTGGAGTTTATCGAAGACGACGAGCTGGTCGAAGTAACCCCCGAATCAATCCGGGTGCGCAAAAAACTGCTGACTGAAAACGAGCGCAAGCGCGCTAAAAAGTAAGTGCTTTTTACGCTCGCGCTCGCGTTAAGCGAGTACGACTTTGCGCTGCTGTGATGCCACGGCGTCACTCTAAAAGCCCTGCCCTGTGCAGGGCTTTTTTGTGGGCAGTATTTATAATGCAAAAAGTAAGGGTTGGGCGATAGGCACTTGCGCGTAGCGGCCGGTATTGAGCAGAGATGGTTGATTCTGAGTCCCACTTTTGTGGCTGCGCCTTAGTGGGCCGCAAACGGCGCCAGAGTTTGCTCTGATGGAAGAAAACCATGAGGCTCGCTTATGTTTAAAAATACTCTTCTCGGGGCGTCTTTATTAGTGGCGCTGGCCTGCGCCCCGGCATCGTTTGCTGTATCGGCGGCCAGTGCGGTCGCGCCCCCAAAGCATGTGGAGATTGTTAAACGCGATGGCGTCTACCAATTGTTAGTTGATGGTGCGCCATACGATGTAAAAGGTGTTGGTTTGGGGGGGAATGCCCAAGGCAGCTTGAGCCTTTTAACCGCAGCAGGCGGTAACAGTATCCGCACTTGGAGCGCCAACAACGCTGAGGCAGTATTGCAAGACGCGGCCGACAATGGCGTGATGGTGGCGCTGGGGTTTAATACCGATAAAGAACTGCACGGCTTTGATTACAACGACGAGGCGGCGGTTCAGGCGCAGTTTGAGCGTTTAAAAAAGACGGTACAAGCCTATAAGCATCACCCCAACCTGTTGGCGTGGGTGGTGGCTAACGAGCCCAACCTGCTGTTTAACGATGACGGCTCGCTCAAAGACGTTAACCCCAAGGTGTATCAGGCCATTACTGAGATGATCGACTACATTCATCGCGAAGACCCGAACCATCCGGTGACCTACGCCTTTGCCGGCGCGCCCGAGCGGCATATTAAAACCGCCATGCGTTACACGCCCAATGTCGATTTTATCTCGCTGCAACTGTACGGCGATGTGGCTAATTTGCCCGAGATAATCGCCGGCCTTAATATCGACAAACCCTTTATGGTGACCGAATATGGCGCCATTGGTCACTGGGAGCGCCCCACCACCGAGTGGGGCCGCGAGCTTGAAGAGCCCAGCGGAGTTAAAGCCGCGACCTTCTCTGAGCGTTTGCATCAGGCGTTTGATAATAATCCGACAGGTAAAGTGATTGGCTCGTTTGCTTTTTTGTGGGGGCAGAAACAAGAGCGCACACCCACTTGGTACGGCATGATCAACGCCGACGGCAAGCCTAACGCTCGGGTCGATGAGCTGACCCGCTACTGGACAGGGCAATACCCCAGCAACCGCGCGCCGCGAGCTACTGAAATAACGCTTAACGCTCAGCAGGCCGCCGATAGCGTTTACGTAAAACCCGGCCAGCCACTGACGGTAAAGGTGGCGGTTAGCGACGAAGATCCACTGCGTTACGAGTGGCAGCTGTTAAAAGAGGTAGACGTGCGCAGCCAAGGCGGCGCCTATGAGAAAAAGCCCGATGCGGTCGCCATCGCCACTATAAAAGAGCAAGACGGTGAGCTGAGCTTTACCGCGCCAACCGCAGAGGGTGATTACCGTATTTACGCCTACATCTATGACGGCAAGGGCAAAGTAGGTAACGCGAATTTCCCGTTCTATGTAAAGCCGCAACCGTAGAGGTGCGGCTTGGTTTGGTTAGCGCATTACTTATCACGGGTGAAATTGGCGTGTAGTGCGCCGATCAGCATTAACAGTGAGCCTAATGCAAACAGCCAGACGCCGGTTGTGGCGTAAGGGGCAAATCGTGGCAAAAATAAAAGGCTGCCCAGTAAAAATGCCACACTGGATACAACATTAGTCCAGCAAATGGCTTTGCTAAATACGGTCATAGTCGCGCTCCTTCGCGGTTTTTTAATCGGCGATCGCAGGTTGAAACTGCAGGCTAACCGAGATTCGGTTCCAACTATTAATTTCTAAAATTACCGTTGTTAGTTCAATCAAGCCGGCTTCGCCAAAGTGTGTCACGGCATTTTGGTAAGTTGCGTCGTTCACCGCTTGCTGGCTTATCAAGGTGGTGGCCTCGGCCCACGCCAACGCGGCGCGCTCTGGAGGTGTAAAGCAGGCGAGCTCTCGCCAGGCCGGCAATACGTCTAATCGCTCTTGTCGCTCGCCGTCTTTACGTGCCTCAGCTGAGTGCATGTGCTGACAAAATCCGCAGCCATTAATTTGCGATACCCGCAGCTTTACCAGATGAATAATGCCAGATGTAATTTGAGCGTTTGTATCCGTCTTGCCTAAGGCCAATAAGTGCTCGGCCAATCGCGGGCAATATTGGTAAACGGCTTGCTGAGAAATACGTTCGTGCATGGCGCAGACCTCTTGAATAAACGTTGAGGTGCCAGCGTAGCCGCCGATAAAGTCTATGCCTTGTAAATTTGCGACAACTTGCGCGCTCGGTACTCGGCGGGGGTTTCGAAAGTGCTTTTTTGAAACGCGTGAGAAAAATGTGGCTGGTCATAGTAGCCGCACTCCAGCGCGATATCAGCCAGTGGCATTGTGCTGGCGGCCAGTAAGCGCCGCGCTTGATGGGTGCGACAGTAGCCTATGTATTGACCGGGCGAAATCCCGATTTGGCGTTTAAACGTTCGCTCTAGTGTGCGCCGATTGACGCCTAAGTGGTCCTCTAGCTGGCCGGCTGGTAGCGGGTGCATTTTAATGGCGTGAACGAGCTTCCATGTGTGTGCCTGGCGGCTTGCACATTTTGTTAGTCGCTGTAATAACCACTGTTCCAATACGCTAATTTTAGCCACTAAGTCCAGATTGTATAGCCGCGTTGCTATGACCGCGAGTGAGCTGTGCCATTGCGGCGTGTAGTCGCGGCCTAAACAAAGCTGTTTGTCAGAAAGTTCTTGCGGCTCGAGCCCGAGCAAAAAATAGGCCCCGGTAGGTGTGAAGCGAATACTCACGCAGGCGTCAGTCGCCCTGACCAAGCGCATGCTTGTGCAGGTGTTTTGCTCGAAGGTAATAACGGGCTCGTGGGTCGATAAGCCAATGGTCAGGCTGGCGCCGCCGTCGGGATAAAACTTTTCGATATTTTGATGGCCGTTTGGCGTCTGCGTACCGATTGACCAAAGACACTGAACCCAAGGCGCGAGCCGCGGGTGTGGGGCAAACCTCTGAAAGTTCAGAGGCGAAAAATTCTCAGTGGGAATGACCTCAGCCATGGTGGTAGAAACTCAAAATGGACAGCGCAGTAGGCAGTATATGTCCCTTAGGGTTAGTTTATCCAGTGCGTGAAGCCGCGCTCTGTTAGCGACGCGCGAGCCCGCCGGCGGTGTTATCGCTGTGCGGTGGGCCTTGGTGGTACTGGCAAAAATGCTCCCGTCTGACCGGCTTGGGCGCTCTGTGGCGCCCGGCCCCAAGGGTGCAACCTAAGCGGCAGCCTGCTAGGCTATAGGCTGTTAGTTGATGAAGCACACACTCTGGAAGGATCTATGACTGTAAAAGACGCTACCAAAGGTGCCGGCTCGACGGTGCTGATTCCGGTATTTATCCCCGCTGTCGTGGTGATGGTTTTGTTGGTGGTGGGTACCATTAGCAATCCAGACCTCGCGGGCAAAGTGTTTAGCACGACGTTGGCGTATATCACCAATACCTTTGGTTGGTTTTATATGCTGTCGGTTGCCTTCTTTTTGGTCTTTATTGTCGGCTTGGCAATGACGCGCTGGGGTAACATTAAGCTCGGCCCCGATCACGCCGACCCGCAATACAGTTTTCCAGAGTGGTTTGCCATGCTGTTCTCGGCCGGCTACGGCATTGCGCTGCTGTTTTTTGGTGTGGCCGAGCCGGTGCTGCACTTTTCATCACCACCGCAAGGCGCGCCCGAGACAGTCGATGCCGCCAAGCAGGCCATGCAAATTGCGTTTTTCCACTGGGGCTTTCACATTTGGGCGATCTATGGCCTGGTGGGCTTGGTGTTGGCCTATTTTGCTTTTCGCCACGGGCTGCCGCTATCGATTCGCTCGGCACTGTACCCATTAATTGGCGATAAAATATACGGCCCCATTGGTCACGCCGTGGATGTGTTTGCCATTTTGGGCACCATGTTTGGTATTGCCACCACGCTCGGGTTGTCGGTTGCGCAAATTAACGCCGGTATTCATTACCTGTGGCCGAGTATTCCCGTTAGCACCACGGTGCAGATTATTTGTATTGCGGTAATTACCGGGTTGGCGATTTTCTCGGTGGTCGCGGGTATGGATAAGGGCGTTAAGCGCCTCTCGATTTTAAACATGTTCTTAGCCGTCACCTTGATGATTTTTGTGTTTATTGTCGGGCCCTCCATTCACATCTTAGAAACCTTTTTGCAAAACACCGGTAGTTACCTTAATAATATCGTCGAGCGAACCTTTAACTTAGAGGCTTACTCTCACAGCGATTGGATTGGTAACTGGACGCTGTTTATTTTTGGTTGGACCATTGCCTGGGCGCCATTTGTCGGGCTGTTTATCGCCAAAATTAGCCGTGGCCGTACCATCCGCCAGTTTGTGGTGGGGGTGATGCTGGTGCCGTCGATATTCACCTTTATGTGGTTCTCGGTGTTTGGCGATACCGCCCTTAACCAAATTATGGAAGAGGGTTACACCGCGCTTATTGGCGAGGTGCAAAACAATCAGGCAATCGCCTTGTTTAAACTGTACGAGGTGTTGCCACTAACCTCGATTGTATCGTTTGTCACCGTCATATTGATTATTACCTTTTTTGTGACCTCGTCGGATTCCGGCTCGCTTGTTATTGACTCGCTGGCCTCGGGCGGCGCGCTGCACACACCGGTATGGCAGCGTGTGTTTTGGGCATCGGCCGAAGGTGTTGTGGCCTCGTCGCTGTTGTTGGCGGGTGGCTTGAGTGCACTGCAAACGATGACCATCGTCAGTGCACTGCCGTTCTCGATTATTATGATTATTGCCGCGTTGGGTATGTGGCGTGCGTTAACCATTGAGGGGCACCATCAGCGCAGTTTAAAAACCGATGTGCAGCAACGGTTTTCCGGTACCGGGGGGCGCGGTTTATGGCGCCGTCGTTTACACGGCTTGGTCACTTTCCCCGACCGGGAGCGAGTGCTGGAGTTTTTGGCAACAACGGTTAGCAAGGCCATGCACCGAGTTGAGCGTGAGTTGATAAAAGAAAACTGGAACGCCGAAGTGCATACCGATGAAGAGTATCAGCGCATTTATCTCGAGGTTATAAAAGACGAGCAAGTCGACTTTGTGTATGAAATTCGCTTGCTAGAGCACGACTTACCAGACTATGCGGCCAAAGAAATGCCAGATTCCATTGGCGACCCGCAAGTGTACTATCGCGCCGAGGTATTCCTGCGCCGGGGCGGTCAGTCGTACGATATTTACGGCTTTGATCAGCAGGATATTATTACCGATATTCTCGATCAGTTTGAAAAGCACCTACACTTTTTGCATGTCTCACCGGCGATCTTGCCTTGGCGCATGGAAGAGCACGACGATATGTTGGCTTCGCCACCGGAGCCGCCGGAGCGCGAGCCCGGCGTCGACCGCCCGGAAGGTCAAGCGCAGTCAGCGCCGCCAGTGCGAGAAAACATACAGCCGTCGGATAAACGCGACGATTAGGTGTTTACGAACAACAAGGAGTGATGCTCGTGAGGTTAACGAAAAGCACGCTTTGGTTGGCAGTGATCGTTGCGCTGAGCCCCGCAGCTACATGGGGGGCTGCGGATGATGCCGATACCCAAAGCGAGATAGAGCTTCTTAAGCGCGAAATTCAGGCGTTAAAGGCGAGACTCGAGCAAGTTGAGGCGCGATCGCAGGTGCCGGTACAAAACTTAGAAGTCGCAGTGTCTGGCTCCGAGCGCAGCGCAGTCGCCGCCGATGAGCCCGATCCCTCGGGCGTAGATATTGGCGGGGCGCTGCGCTTTAACCTCGTCCATCGCGACTATGTCGAGTCGTCTGAGGGACGGCTCGGTGAAGGTGGCTTGGATGTGTTTCGGCTCAATGTGGATGGTCAACTGGATAACATCTTGGTATCTGCCGAGTACCGTTTTTACTCTTACATGAGTGTGCTGCATCACGGCTGGATCGGTTACGAGTTTGACGATCAAAGCCAATTACAATTTGGCGTCAGCCAGGTTCCTTTTGGTTTATTGCCTTACGCCGCGCATAACTCTTGGTTTGGTGTGCCTTACTATGCTGGGCTGGGTGATGACTACGACATGGGGGTAAAGTACCAGCGCACCGATGGCCCCTGGAGTACACAGCTCGCGTTTTATAAAAACGAAGAGCTCAATGATGCCACTAATACCGAGCGCTATTCATTTGATGTCATTCGTGACGGCGAGCAGCAAAACGAAGAGACCAACCAGTTTAATGCCCGCGCGGCCTATACCTTTGGTTTGGGCAGTGGTTGCGAAACCGCCGTCGGCAGCTCGCTAGAGGCGGGCGAACTTTACAACGCTACAACCGATAGCCGCGGTGATCACTGGGCCGTCGCAGCTCACGTCGATAGCCGCTGTGGTCGCTGGAATTTTCAGGCGCAAGCGACGAGCTACCAGTATGATCCAGAAAACCCCGAGGGGGTAGACGATTCGGTTATCACGGTAGGTGCGTTTGCCGGCAGCTACGATATCGCGGCCGATGCTGATATTGCCGTCGCCAACGTCGCCTACAATGTGCCATCACCGTGGCAAGCCATCGATAGCATCACCTGCTACAACGACTACTCGCACATGTTTAAACGCGAGGCCGGCTCGCTCGACTCGATTATCAACACAACCGGTTGCGCCATTGGTAGCGGCCCGTTGTTTACCTATATCGACTATATTTTGGCAAATAATATGGCTTATTTTGACAACGGTTCTATGGCCGGCGGTGGTGAAGATAAATGGCTCGGTCGCTTTAACGTCAACGTAGGTTTTTACTGGTAATGGGAATTTGGTGCAGGGCTATGTGGTACAAGTTAATAGTAAGTGTTTTGCTAACCGTTGGCGCCGTTGCGCCCGCCACGGCGCAGCAAGAGCTGAACGTTGTATCGTGGGATGGCGCTTACGTCAAAAGCCAAATTCTTGGGTTTATTCGCCCCTATGAGGCGCAGTCCAATACCCGCGTTAACGTCATCCAATACAGTGGCGGGATCGATAATATTCGCAAGCAAGTGCGCGCCTGGAATGTGCAATGGGATATTGTCGATTTAGAATTGTTTGATGCAATTCGCGCCTGTAACGAGGGCCTGCTCGAACCGCTCGACCCCAAAACCTTATCGCCCGCTCCCGATGGCACCAGCGCGCTGGATGATTTTATTGCCGGCAGCTTAACGCCGTGCGGTGTGGGCAACGTGGTGGGCTCGACTGTGGTGAGCTTTAATCGCACTCAATTTAAAACACCCCCGAGCACTTTTGACGATTTTTTTAACCTAAAAAAATACCCTGGTAAGCGCGGTTTGCGCCGCTCGCCCAAAGTCAACTTAGAGTGGGCGTTAGTGGCTGATGGTGTCGCACCGGAAAACGTATACGAGGTGTTATCCACCGAGGCCGGGCTCGATCGCGCGTTTGCAATGCTCGATAAAATAAAACCCCATATTCAGTGGTGGCAAACGGGCGAAGAGGCCATTCGTATGCTGGAAACCAACCGCGTTGTTATGTCGTCGGTTTACAGTGGCCGAGTCGACGACGCCGTACAGCGCGGCGAGCCTTTGGATATTATCTGGGATCACCAAGTGTGGTTTTTTGATGTTTGGGCCATCCCCAAAAACGGCCGCAATACCAAGCGGGCAAAAGAGTTTTTGCGCTTTGCCAGCAGTACCGAAAGCTTAGCCGCACAGGCCCGTTATATCCCCTACGGCCCGGTAAGAAAATCGTCTATGGCGCAACTAGCACCCGAGCTGCGCCAGCGGTTGCCCACCGCAAAAGAGCACCTAGCCACAGCGATTGAGTTAAACGCCAACTGGTGGTCAGAAAATCTCGCTCGCATTACTCCGCGTTTTGAGCAGTGGCTAAGCCGCCCGGTCATGGTGCCTAAAGCACTGCCGCGCTAAGCTTAGCGTTAGCGGCGGATTGTGGTGCTCGCGTATCCAGTGTTTATACAGGTGTATTGCCAAGTGACCGAGATCGACGCACGCTTTGCTTTATAAGGCGCACGGATTGCCGTTTTCGTTATAAAGCAATCATTGTTAAATCAGTCACTTAGGCTGATCGGGCAGAGAGATAACCGGCCAACTCTAGCGGGATAACGCGCAAGCACACATTGCCGCTATTGTTTTTGGCTGGTAATTGCCCGAAAGTATAATAAAATCATGAGCTTGTGTGGATTTCTTGAGAGAGCTCTAGGAATGATAACGCGCATGCACGATATACAAATGTTAAATGGCAACCATGAACATCGAAGCAATTAAACAACAATTGAAGGACTGGGCTAATGAAGGCTTTATCGAGGGTGAGCTTTCGGTAGAGCCAGAATGGTATATTTTGTGGCGTCCGGAAGAAATCGAAGAATTCAATCGCGACTATCAGTTGCCAGAATTTGCTCCAGGTTTCATAACTTTTGGAGGAAATGGTGGCGGTGAGCTTTTAGTGGTTAACGAGCAAGGTGAAGTGTTTTACATGCCGGCTATAGGCATGGCACCAGACACAGCAATACGAATCGCAGGTAGCTTGCAAGAATTTAAAGGCTACATGCATCAATGAGAAAAGCATTTAACAAGGCCAGTCAATCTGACCTCCGTAAACTGTCTTCTTTTTTGCAAAAATACGCAAAAAAGCAGCCAATTCACTCCGGCAGTTGCTGGCGGCGTTAAAGCGCGTTAGCTGTTTTACTTTGTGGTGGGTTGTAGTTCGTGCCACTAGCAAGCAATCCAGCAATAAATATCGTGCAATATCACATGTCAGCAGTTTCGTTCTTGGTGCCATTGATAAAGTTAGTTATAAACGGCAAACTTTGAGCATTCGGCAAAGGTTGCCAGTAATAAAAATCGTAGCATCGGAGGCTTCATTTATTATTTCGGTGCCATTAATAAACTAAAGCTGCGCTATTGCTTCGCAACGTGTGTATCTGCAAGTTCATACCGTCGCGGCTTTAACAAGGTAAGTCAGGTCGACGCGCTAACGCGCGCGCCTGCTCACGGCGTTAGTGCGACAAGGAAGCTTGTCAGAACTTGCAAGGTGAAAGTCCTTGT
>NZ_CAXAUC010000019.1:0-31592 GCF_963972205.1 uncultured Gilvimarinus sp.
GTCTGCGCTTTGCGATTCGCGAAGGTGGACGTACCGTTGGTGCCGGTGTGGTTGCAAAAATCATCGAGTAATATTTTGCTTGTTGATCGCACAAAAAAAACGCCCTCGTGGCGTTTTTTTTGTATTTATGGTATCAAGAAGCCCTTCGCAGAAAAGTAGGGTGGGGCATTCGGGTTGACCATTCAGGAAAACTCGCCAATGCGATGCCTAAAGCGGTTCTGCACCGGACAGTCACCTACGGTTGGATAAGTGGATTAATGAGTACCAGAGAGCGGACCGGAAAAGCGAAAAAAGTCACCATGAAGGACGTCGCCAGTCGTGCAGGCGTTTCAATCATGACAGTGTCTAGAGTGCTCAACAACGATAAAGTGTCCGAGTCGACACACGATCGAGTGATGGAGGCTGTGGATGCCCTGAACTATCGACTCAATGTCTCGGCGCGCAGCTTGTCTGGCTCGCAGTCGTACCTGCTGGGTTTTTTCTACGATAACTCTCTAGGCAGCTACATTAGTCAGTACCTGATTGGCGTGCTCCAACGCTGTAACGAGCTTGGTTACCATCTCGTGCTAGAGTCCTGTACCTACGGTGCCGATAACGTCGAAGAGACTGTTAGCGAGCTTACCAGCCGCTACATGCTGGACGGTGTGATCCTACCGCCGCCGCTGTGTGAGTTTTTGCCTTTGCTGGATGCATTGGAAGATGCCAATGTGCGCTACGTGCGAGTGGGGCCAGGTTTAGAGCTTGATCGCTCTGCGTTTGTCTCCATTGACGATTATCAGGCGACCTACGAAATGACCGAGCACCTGATTGATGCCGGCCATAAAAATATCGGGTTTATTAAAGGTGACTGCCACCAGGGTGTTGCCGCTACCCGCTACCGGGGCTTTTGCGATGCCCTTGCGAGCCATGGCTTAGCCATCAATGAGGCGCTGGTAACCGAAGGGGATTTTAACTTTGCCGGCGGGATGACCGCATGTGAAGAGATTTTGGACTCAGGTGAGCCGGTTAGTGCTATTTTTGCCAGTAACGATGATATGGCCAGCGCCGTGATAGCCACGGTTCATCGCCGTGGCCTGCGTGTGCCCGAAGACATTGCTGTGGCAGGCTTTGATGACACCGCCATTGCGCGCTCCATATGGCCGCAATTAACCACTGTTAAACAACCTATCGATCAGATGTCGACAGATTCGGTGGATCTCCTTATCGAGGCCATTCGAGCGGATAGCTTGCTTGGGATTAAACTCAACAAGCGAGATATTCTGCCGCACTCAATCGTAGTGCGCAGTTCAACAGTAGGTGAATAAGCCCGTCCTGTTTGGGTCTCGCGGCCCAAGCCTTTTCTGGACGGACCAAATCCCTTATTTTTAAAAAATCTGTTGACGGGTTCTCTTTGGTTCGGTAGTGTTATCGTTAACGGTAACGACACCTTTGGTGAGGTTGCCGTAGTCTAGGGCTGGCGATATGGGCATCGCCTGACGATTAATAGTCGAGCCTGAAGGCGCAGCATGACGCTCTTACATGGGCAACTTTGTTGTTAGTACGATAGCGTGCACTTTTACGGGCCACTTGTTGGCCCGTTTTTTTTGTGTCTGCAGGTTGCGGTGGTAAAGAGAGATTTTTGTTATTATGAGTGCCCAGTTGGTCGGGCGCTTCGGTTTAGGCGACCATGGCCGCGCCATAATAAGTGAGAGTATGGATATGCGCGCGCTGATAAGAACACTCGCTTCGCCCACCGTACTGTCAATAGTGGCACTGGTGGCGCTCATAGGCTTCACCGCATTTCAGCAGTATCAATCGAGTTCGCGCCCTAGTCATCCACCCGTACAAGATGGTCAGCTTAAGGTGGGGCTAAATCAAGCCAAGCCTATAGTCCTCGAAGGTTATTGGCGGTTTTACTGGGGGGAGATGCTATCCCCTGATCAACTTTACCCAACAACAGAGTTGGCATGGCTGCCATCGCGCTGGAATCGCCCTGCTTCAGGGGAGCAAGCTCGCCCTAGGCACGGTTATGCTACTTATGTCGTTGAGCTTGAGTTTCCCGATCAATTCCAGGGGCTGGGGCTTAAAATTCCGTTCTTGTATCGCGCGGCCAGAGTGTGGGCAAATGGCCAACACTTAGTTGACGTGGGGGTTCCGGGGGTCGAGGCTAGCGCCGAAACGCCGCGCGATGAGCTTAAAATAGTGCGTTTGCCTGATATAGACAGTAGACACTTACAGTTGGTGGTGCAGGTGTCTAACTTTCACCATATCGATGGCGGCATGAAATACCCTCTTGTTATTGACCGGTGGGACGCGCTGATAAGCGCTGAAAAGTGGCGTGTATTGCGCGGAGTCTTTTTCGTTTCATCGACGCTGACCCTAGCTCTGTATTTATTAGTGATGTGGGCGAGTGCTCATGCGGGGCGAGAGTATTTGTACTTGGGGTTGGGGTTATTCTGGTACAGCGTTCGAGTATTTGGTACTGAAAAATTAATTTATTATCTCTATCCCGAGTTTTCTGCCGAGTGGTTGTTGCGCTTTGAATATTACGGTGTTTTTCTCTGCGTGCCTGCCTATATGTTATTTATTCAGGCTCTTTACCCTCGAGATATTCACTATTACGCCCTTAAGTTATTTTGGTATGCCGGGCTCGCCGCCAGCGCCGTGACAACGATCGCTGGCGCCCGCTGGTTTACGCATCTACGTGATCCCTTTCAGATCGTGTGTGAAATATACATGGTCTATTTTATTTTTTGTCTGATAGTAATTATTGTTAGGCGGCGGCCGTGGGGCGGCTTGGTGAGCTTCTTGGGAGGGGTTATTGTACTTTTGTTTGTCAATGAGGCCCTTTATTTTCAAGGCATGATTAACGTGCATCTCACACCTTGGGCGTATGTGTTTGTCGCACTAACCAGTTTGATTTTTCTGGGGCAACGACTGAGTGTTCAGCTAAACTCCACGGCGGAGCAAAAAGTTCTACTGCAGGGAGCGGTGGAGTCACGCACTAAAGAGTTGCAGCTGAGGTTGCACGAACTCGATACTGCTCGCCAGGAAGCAGTTGAGTTGGCTGAGAGGCGTAGCGAATTTATGGCAGTACTCAGCCATGAAATTCGCACGCCCTTAGCCGGTCTCTTAGGGGCCATACGCTTGATCGGCCACAAGGGCAAAGCGATTGAAGACCCCAAGCTTAGGCAGTATGCCATTGAGGCGGGTGAGTCGCTGTTGAGCGTTGTTAATGAAGCTCTCAATGTGTCGCGTGAGAGTGAAGGTGTCGCCGTAACTCCCTCAGCGATTAACGTAAGTGATTTTTTTACGGGTATCGTTCAAGTTTCGTCTGCACCGGCGATTGAAAAAGGCATCACGTTGGAGGGGCATTTGGGAGCTGGGCTGGGGCGTGATGACTGGGTGTTTGTCGACGCGCTTAAACTTAGGCAGGTAACGGTCAATCTATTGCATAATGCCATTAAGTTTACCCCATCTGGCCGTATCTCTCTGGTGGTAGACCTGGTGGACTCCCCTCGCAACAGTGTCGAAAAGGAACATGAGAAGACGACGCTTGCTCGCTCACAAGAGTTAGTACTTACTATTACTGATACCGGAATTGGTATCTCTTCGGACAAAATCTCAGAGATATTTGATGAGTACGTTCAGCTTGACGTTAAAAGTCAGAGCAGTGATCAAGGGGTAGGGCTAGGCTTGTCAATCGTCAAGGGGCTCATTCGTTTGCTTGGAGGCTCTATTGATGTCAGTAGCACTTTAGCCGTAGGCACTTGTTTTCGCTGTCGCGTCCCGGTCGCGTCTGCCCCTCCTAAAGCTATCGATAATTCGTCACAAGAGTCGCGCGTGATACGTACGCTACGGGTGTTGGTTGTTGAGGACGATCCAGTAAATATGACCGTGGTTTCAGAGTTGTTACGTGCTGATGGCCATTCAGTAGAGGCCACAGAATTACCGGGCCAAGCACTGCAGTATATGCAGCAACGTAGTTTTGATTTGTGCTTGTTTGATATCCGTTTGCCGCAAATGAGTGGTGTTATGCTGTTGGAAAAAGCTCGACAATTGGCCGAGCTGACGTCGCCCGACGCCTTGTTTGTCGCTTTGACCGCCAACACCGCAGGTGCAGATATTGATTGCTATCGGGCTGCAGGCTTCGCCTATGTTATAGAGAAGCCTGTTAGTAAAAAGCATTTACGCGTTGTGTTAAATCGTGCGGCTGGAGAGCCTGCGGCTGACGAGGGATTCTTGCTACAAAGCGGTACGACCGGCTTCAGTTTTAACGAATCTCTTGTTGACTGGCCTCGCTGGCACGGTGTTGTATCTGACTTGGGGGCAGAGCGAGCACGAGGGCTTTTGAGCGCGGCGAAGGTCTCAATCGGGGAATCATTGGCAGCCACGCGGCAGGAGATAGTGAATGGCAATGTGGCGCAGGTTGAGGCGCTTGCGCATAAAATTAAAGGAGCGGCTGACTCTGTGGGGATGGTGGCGGTGGCCAATATCGCAAGTATAATCGAGGCTGAGCCTGTTCGTGTCAATCAGGAGATAGAAAGGTTGACTTCGTTAGTTGAGCGGTCGCTCGGTCAATTAAACCAAATATTGTAGGCGTCGCGAGTCTTGCGGGACTAGAGTAACCGTTAGGTGGCTCGTCAATTATTTTTCCATCCGCAGGGGGGCATTCCGCTTAAAGGTTTGAATGCCGGAATAATGACGGCATAATAGGTGCCATGACACACACACCACCGAAAATACTAATTGTTGAAGATGAGCTGGCGGCCAGAAGTCTGCTGGCGAGTTATTTAGAGGCGCAAGGTTGGCTGGTGGATGTATCCTGTGATGGTCAGGGTGTGGTTAATCAGGCGCGGAAAAACGATTATGATTTGGTGTTTTTAGACATTCGCTTACCTGGTATCGATGGTTTATCGCTTTGTCGGGAGATCAGAGCCTGTCATTCGGCCGGCATCATATTTACGACGTCGATTGATGATCCCGTTGAAAGAATTATAGGGTTAGAGGCGGGCGCCGATGCTTATTACTCTAAGCCATTACCAATGCGTGAGTTAATCGCCATCAGTAAAGCATTGCTACGTCGTGTGCAGCAATTTAAATCACTGCAGTGCATGCGGCAACAAGACGACAAAAAGAGTTTTTACTTTGACCGCTGGCATATCGATGCCGAGCGCGAAATTATATACGGCCCCGAGGGCGACGTGCGCCTAACCCATAATGAGGCCGCCATTATGCTTGTGCTTTGTGCTCGTGCTGGGGCGACGGTGAAGCGTGATGTACTAATGAAGGCTTTGGGTAAGGCTGATTGGGTGCCTTTTGACCGAACTCTGGATGTGCTGGTGGGGCGTTTGCGCAGCAAGCTTAAGTCGGTGATCCCTGAGTGTAACCTTATCTGTGCGCAGTATGGGCAAGGTTATCGCCTAAACGCATCCCCTCGTTAGTCCCCTCTTGTCTCGTGCGGTCGACAATGTTAAAAAATGTTACATTTGTTGCAATCTAATGATTATTTGTGAGTACTGCGTCACAAAAAAGCTGATAGTCTTATAGCAGGTGCTCGCTCTTGTAACGAGTTGCCAGCATTCAGCGTCGGATACGCCTTTTACTCGGAGATAATCATGAAAGCTCAACAAAAAATAAAACAGCTCGGCCAGGGTATGACCGAGTACATCATTATTGTGGCGCTGATCGCCATTGCCGCGATCACGGTCTATAACCTGTTTGGTGACACCGTGCGTGGCCAGGTGGGTAATATGGCTCAAGAGCTGGGCGGCAGTGATAGCACTAACGCTACGGCGGCCAAGGGTGATGCGGCTGCCGCCGAGCAAGAAGCCGATTACGGTCTAGACGACTTTAAGCAAGACGATACTTAAGTTATAAGCTCGTAAGAGCTTGTAATTTCTTAACGTGGACTGCATACGCTCCAATAAAGGGCAGGCTTTTATATTTGGCCTGCTCTTTTTAGCAGTAGTGGTAATGGCTCTGCTGATCCTGTACAACCAGGGGCAGTTGGTTACTAATCGTGTCCAGCTCGAAAATGCGGCCGATGCCACCGTCTACTCCCAAGCTAAGCTGGCCGCGCGAAACCAAAATTTTATTGCTTACACCAACCGGGCCATGGTTGCCAATGAGGTTTCTATTGGGCAAATGGTTTCTCTTTTATCGTGGGCAAAACATTACAAGCAGGTAAGTGCATTTACTTCCTATCCTTTGTACCGCTTTCCTGTAGCCCCTCCATCACCTACGACTTTCTCTGATATTCTGAGTGCAGCCACTTTACCTTATAAAATCATGGGTGAAGCGGTCTCTGTGCCAGCGAATACATTAGTGCAGTACTGGCCTACAGTCGTGTCTATATTTAACGGCACAGTTGGCGTATTTCAAAAAATGTTTGCTTTGGCTACCCTTGCAGGGCAAGTAGAAATGAGTATGGGGGTGGTGAAGGATCACGAAGATGACCCTGATGACCCCGAAATGTATATACCGGCGGTAGGGTGGTACTTTTTCACTCAGAATGCGTTGCTCACATACTTTGGTGAAAATTTTAGCCCCACTAATTTGGCGGATTTAGTGGGGGATGCTAGCGCAGACAAAGACTGGTCCGCCGATGCCACAGAGTTGACCGAGGATTTCTTGGGAGATCAGGTCGGCTCTCTTGAGAATATGATTAATGATAACAGTCCTGGCTTATCAAAAAAGAAATCAAAAAATGCGTCTGGCGGGGCAAACTCGAATCTAAACTCGGGTGACGAAGCAGAAGCCAACGCAATTGAGGCCTACCAACGCTATATGGCGATCGTTAATCGCAATCGTGCTAGTTTTACTCAAGATCGCCATTGGGATTTGTGGGCTAATAGTCCCGACCTGATTCCACGTTTGGAATTGTCGTTAGGCATTGTGACTTTGACCATTGATTTGGATTTCGCTGTGGGAGGAGGAATTAAGAACGATGGCGGTACAGTGTTTGCCGCCAATAGCCCCCTAGAAGCCGATACCGATATTGCCAAGCTAGGTTGGTCGGCGATCGATGTCTTATCGTTCGGGCTGGAGTTTGATGTTGCTTTGTTTGTTGAGGTTGAGCTCTGCTTGCCCATTGTTGGCTGTGATTCATGGACGCTGGTTGACTTTGGCTTCACTTTGCCACTTGGCTTTCCTCTTGCTGGAGCGACGCATCAAGTGGTCAGCTCAAATGCCAATGCTAAAAAAATACTGACTGATTGGGGGCTGCCGTTTAATAACGATACCGGTATGTACGGTGGTGATAGCAACGACCCAGACAATAACGGCGCATTTGACGGTTTTCATTTGCAGAGTTTGGCGTGGGGGCAGGCATCGCCTGCCTTATTGCCAGGTATGTACGGCTTACGAACGTCACAAGATGTGACTGACTCCTATGTGGGGCCGCCTTCTTTCTTTAGCTTGGGGGGGAGTTTTCAGGAGTCGGGCAGGAGCTACGAGTTTACCGCTGCTGTGGCCAAAAGCTTGGATGACATTAAAACGTCTGACCATCGTGCAATCGGAGTCGACAGTCGTGATGATGACTGGGCTAATGATAATGTTCAATACACTAATTTCGATGTGAAAACCCGATCGGGTGCCGAGGCGGACGATTTTGCGGCTGATTATCAACAATTTATCTGGAATGATGATCGTCCTATGATGACGGTCAGTTCAGCTGAAACCTATTTTGCAAACCCAATGCAAACCCTTGATGACGGTAGTGCCGAGCCGGCCAGCCTATACAGTCCTTTCTGGGATGCGCGACTGCGAGAGCCCAGTGCAATAGCTATTTTGATTGCGACCGGGGAGCTGGACTTTACGAAGGTTTTTGAGGGTTTAGGGGACTCCGCCATCAGCATGGTGGATTGGCTTTTGAATGCTGTAGGTGATCGGCTAGTAGACACTGGGGTGGATTATATGGTGGAGCAGCTCGATTCACCCTGGGATATTCTCGCTGAAGAGCCGCTGCGTGAGGGTGCAACTCAGGTAAAAGATGTTGCCGTGGGTGCCGTGGTGGATGAGTTAGAGGATTTTATGCCATGACAGCGTCGTCGGTAATCTTATGGCAGCGCGGTCAAGCGATGACGGAGTTCGTGGTTAGTGTTGGATTTATTTTCTTGGTGCTTTTTATCATTGTGCCAACCTTTGGCAAAATTTTAGATATGAAGTTTCAGAACCAGCAGGCTGCACGTTATGTCGCCTGGGAGCGTACAGTTTGGTTGCGGGATATGAATAGCTGGGGTGGTAATGATAATACCGGCGACTTTGTTATTAGCTCCAATGAGTTTGAAAGCGTTGCGATGCGCAGTGACTCCGATTTAACAAATTCGCTCCATAATAGATTTTTTAATGGTCAGGGGCGAGCTGAAATTAAAGAGATTAGCTCGTCCGATGTTGATGGCGCCAGTGGCGATACCAGTGCACTGTGGGCTTACAATCAGTCAGGCAAAAGTATGTTTCAGGGGGTAGAGGTACTTAATACCAATGAGCAGGAGACGCCCGCTATTGCGTACGATGTGCTTGATGTGCTGGACGCCGGTTTGGACGTCATTACGGCACCCATTGAATTTATGCTGAACGTTGTTGGGGGAGACAATACCGACCTGTTGCAACTGGATTACAACCTCAAGGGCTATTATAGCCCCAGAGTTCGTACCTCAATGAATACCGGGAACGCCAAAGGCGGAGGTGACGGCGAATGGGACCGTAATGACGGGAGCTGGGGGGGCGGCATAGAAGATGCCATCTTTCAAAATTGGGACGGTCGCTTTACAGCCAATTCGGCGATTCTCGCTGATGGCTGGAATGCTCAGAGTGTTGGTTATTATCAAGATCGTACTGACAATTTTGTTCCCAGCACTGTCTTTGATAATACGTTATTTGATGTGCTTAAAGCAGCCGCTAGTATTTTGGAGGGCGGACCGAGCAAAAGTGCTATTTATAAATTAGATTTTGGGGAAATGGGAGTTGAGCCTATGCCGGGTGAAGAGGCTCAACCGTTAGATGTGAGCTGTGACGAAGGGCATTGTTACTACGATGAGTAAATTATCTACCTCGGCCATAATTTCTATGCTTTCTCTATGGCCTTTGGTTGAGGCCCGTGCAGATTGTGATTTTACAGACTTTCCTATTATGCCCGAGATGAAAGTTAGCTCGTTGATGGACAACGCGGAATATAATTCTCGACCTTTGGGAGTGCGTTCGTTCAGCGCAGCAGTGTCGTCTGATTCTGTTGTTGGTTTCTATCGTCGCCGCTGGCGAGATCGGTCTTCAGAAAGTACATTTGGTCCGTGGCAGCAAATAGGTACCCTTGAGGACGAATGCTTTTTTACTGTGCAGTATGGTGCCGCAGGGGGCAATACGTTTGGCAGGCTCCTTATAAGCAAAGTTCCAGAAGCCGATACGGAGCAGACCTTGGGTGTCGATGTGGTTAAGCCCTCTGATGCGTTGGTTGTGTCGGATATGAAAACCGATGACGGTCCAAAGGAGGGCCGTGTGACAATTATTACCAGCGAGCAAAGTGTGTCTGAGTTGGTCAGTTTTTACCGTTCCGAGATGAGTCGGAGTAATTGGTCTTTAGAACAGAGCTTTAATCAGGCGGGTGGTTCCGTGTTGGTATTTCGTAAAGGGGTCAGTGAAAACAATATCGTAATTATGCCCGCCGGAGGTTCTAGTCAGATACTGATCAACGAGGTTGAAATAAACTGACATGGCGAATAACTCACATCGTTTTATGTGCCAGCTCGGTCAGTCGATGGCGGAGTATACAGTCGTTATGGCGGCTTTGGTAGGTGGGCTGTTAATCGCTAATAAAGGCACCTGCCCAAGTGAATACGAAGACTGTATCGAGTATTTATTAACAACGATGCACGATAATTATAATGGTTATTCAGCGTCTATTTCCTCAGTTCATGAGTATGCAACCGACTATGAGATTGCCGAGAGAGACTCTGGCTGGGACGAAGATGGTGATAGTGGTGACGAAGGGGGAGGGTCCACCGGTGGCGGAGCAACTACTCAGCCCGAAGCCCCAGTCACTCAAACTACTATGTTGACTGCTAATGGTGGAATGAGCAACCTTGGCGAGTACGACCCCTCTAGTGGCTTAGTAACACAAAATGGAGAAGTTGTCGGAAGCTATAACCCCAGCACAGGCACTTATGAGTCAAGCGATGGAACAGTCATAAATAACGTAAATTCCAACGATGTAGTTGTTGATGAGGATGGCAATATTCTCCAGCGCGAAGCTGTAACTGATTGTGGTGACCCGGCTCAAGTGTATGGTTTTGGCTACCGAAGTGAAGCCAACGGTGACTTTTATGATTCGTTACAGTTTAGTGAAATGGATGTTGCAGATTATTGTACTGAAGCCACCTATAAGGTTGTCGCGCGAGACTTGAGTGAAGATGGTGGCCGTATCGTAGATGGTTATTATTACGCCGTATCAACCACACCGGCATCCTACATAGATAGCGGACCCAAGCAGCCGGACGGTGAGGTGGTCTACTTTGAACAGGTCGGTACAAGTGGGCAAGATGCCTCTGTTTGCGTGGTTATGGCGGCAGGCTGGGATAGTGGTATTGATACCGAAGATTTGTCCGATGAGGAGGTTTATGCGGAGCAATTGGCGTTACTGTATGAGCCCAACGAAGAAGAGTCTACTTGGATAGGTTCGCTCGATAATGAATATTATGTAGAGCAGGTTTACCTCAACGGAGAATCTGCATCAGAAAATGACTGCCCGGCAAGTCGGGTGATAACCGCACTATAAATTAAAGATCCTAGACGCTGATGCCGGGCGAAGATCTGTCTGTACAGCAAGACTAGTTTAATAAAATTTGGGGAAAACGATGAAGCAAATGTCTGGCTCGCGCCTTTTTATGATCGCCGTAGTCTGCGGCGTAGTCGCGGCATTTTTAACCATCTATTATTTAAAGTCAGTTGAGGATCGCTATCGTCGCGCCAACCAACCACAGCGAGTCGAAACAGTTGCGGTAGTTGTTCCCAAACGAGATATGGTCAAAGGCGATACCATTACTGTTGAATCTATCGGTAAGCTCGATGTACCAAAAAAATTCTTACCCTCTAGTTTTGTCCCTGCTAGTGAGTATAAAAAAGTCCTAGATCGTACTATTGCCTCGCCAATGAAAGCCGGACGCGTAATGACTATTGAGGCGATTACTGGGACTAAGGCGGAAACGTTTTCTGAAACTCTCGATTTGGGTCGGCGCGCCTTCAGTGTCAAGGTAAACAAAATTGACTCGTTTGATGGGTTGCTTCGACCGGGCGACGCTATTGACCTAATGGGCGAACTTAACCTTGAAGATCTGGGTTTCACTGAGGGGACAGACCAAGAAGTGAATCAAGTGGTTATGCCAATATTGGAGAACGTCACAGTATTATCTGCCGGGAGGGAGGATTACACCGGTCGACGCTATGAGCGAACTCGCCAGCAAAACTCTGCCGACGGCTTTAATATGGAGTTCACAGTTGTGACATTAAGCTTAACCCCGCGTCAGGTGGCACGTGTGCAACTGGCAGAGGTGACCGGCAATATGTTTGCCATACTGCGTCATCCAAAAGACACGAGCTTAGCAGGGTATGAATTTATTCGTGCGGATGTATTGCTAGAGCCGGAACCTGCGCCTCTGGTCGATGTTGTTCTCGATGCAAATGGCAATCCTGTTGGTCGAATAGTGGGCGACAATGTGGTCGATGCGAATGGCAATATTGTTGGTAAAGTGGTTGACGGAAGAGCGGTAGCTTTTGATGGGGCTTCGCTTGGGACGATTGTTGAAAACATCAACGAAGATGACCCGATGCTCCGGGTGCGTGAGCGGGCGGATGTGGTGCGCGATGCAAACGGCAATGTGATTGGTAAAGTTGAGCAAATTGTACGAGATAAAAACGGCAACGTAATTGGTAAAGTCGTCAATGGTCAAGTAGTCAACGACGATGGTAACGTCATAGGGCGTGTAAATGCCGATGGCAGTGTTACTGATCGGTCGGGACGTGTTATTGGCAATGCTGAAAAAGTTGTAGTGGATAAGTCGGGCAAGGTCGTTGGCCGGGTGAATAGAGACGGAGTTGCCGTTTCGAGCACAGGTGAAATTTTAGGTAAAGTTGATAAGAATGTCGCGCTTGATGCCCAGGGTAATATTGTTGATTTGCGTGCATCCTCTGTTCCTCAGGCACGTACAAAAGTGACAAAGGTGGTTCGTGATAAAAACGGCAATGTTATTGGTCGTGTTGTCAATGGAAAAGTAATTGATGCTAACGGCAAAATTATTGGCCGTGTCGACGAAGACGGCCGTGCGCTGGGGCTCAGTGGTGAGGCGTTAGGCGTCGTTGAGGAGGCGGTGGTCGATCGTGATGGAAACGTTGTTGGACAAGTGAAAGAGGTGGTGCGGGACTCAAGCGGCCGCGTGGTTGGCGAGGTTCGCGAGGTGCTGCGCGATGCTGACGGCAATGTTATTGGGCACGTGGTTAACGGCCAGCTGGTCGATGCTAGTGGTAAGGTCATTGGCAACGTTAATAGCGACGGTACTGTAACGGCAGAGGATGGCCGGGTGCTTGGTAAAGTTGAGAAGGCCGTTGTCGACAGCAACGGCAACGTCGTGGGAACCGTCGATAAGTCTGGCAGGGCTATAGGGCGCAATGGTGAAGTATTGGGGCGCTCAGAAAAAGTGATGATTGGTAGTGACGGAAAAGTTCTGGGTAGTGTTGAAAACGTTGTGCGCGATGCTAGTGGCAATGTGGTCGGGAAGGTGGAAGAGGTTGTTCGTGATGCCGACGGCAACGTTGTTGGAAAGGTGGTGAATGGTCAGGTTGTCGATGCTGAGGGCAATGTCGTTGGTACAGTCAACGCAGATGGCTCTGTCACTGGCATTAATGGTGAAATGTTAGGGGCAGTGGAGAAGGCTGTCGTCGATAGTCAGGGAAATCTTATTGGCCGTGTCAATGCAGATGGCGTTGCCGTGTCTGAAGACGGCCGGGTGCTAGGGCTGGTGGAGCAGACAGTATTAGGTTCGGATGGGCAAGAACTCGGTGAGATGACCGAGGTGGTTCGTGATGCTAATGGGAATATTATTGGTCGGTTGGTTGACGGTAAAGTGATCGATGCCGCAGGCAATGTCGTGGGGGAGCTAAAAGGTGGCAATGTAATTGGTGCCGATGGCCGTGTTGTTGCCTCTGGTGTCGAGGTGACAACAGAAGATCGTGGAGATGTTGCCATGGAGATGCGCGCCGACGGAGCGGGAAAGATTACGCGAGAAGTCGATTATATTGAGTTTATTCCCGGCGGTAATGACGACGAGGGAATTGTTCCTGTGCGTCGCGTACGTTTGCAGTAGCTCAGAAAAAACAATAAAGACCACTATGGATATTAGCGTTATGAAGATTCGAGGTTTGTTGGGTGTGTGGCTGCTTGTGTTGAGTGCCGTTGGTGATGCGCGGGTATTACCCATTAGTCTAGAGTTGTTTGAGGGTGAGTCTAAAGTGATTGAGGCGCCAGAGGCGGTGAGGATTTCTGTTGGGAAATCTGACCTTGTCGGTTCGACTTTGCTAAAAGGTGGTGAGGTCGTGCTAACCGCTAACACTATAGGCGAAACAAATATGCAAGTGTGGTTTGCTGATGGAACCCGCGAGAGTATGAATATCTCTATTATTACAGCATTTAGTAGTAGTCGTGAGCTGTCGGAAATTCGCAATTTAATAGGGGCCATTCCTGGGATTAGCATCAAAAGTGCCGGGCGACACGTTGTGGTTGACGGTGTTCTTGAAGATCGTGATATGCAAAAGGTGGAGATTGTTGCCGGCCTTTACGAGGACCTGGTTATTCTCGCTCGGACCACCGACGAGTTTGAAGAGAAGATGATTTACTTTGATGTTCAAATTGCTGAGTTTGATCGCAGTAAAACAGAAGAGTTGGGGATCAACTGGCAAAAAAGTTTTACTGGTCCTAGCTTTCACTATGCTAACACGTGGGCCGCCGCGGGCAGCCTTATCCCGGGCTGGCAAGAAGAAGGAAAAGATAATTACGGCTACCAAACAGGGGCGCGAGGGGTACTATTTGGGATTGCCTCAGATATTACGTCGATGATTGATCTCCTTGAACAAACAGGTTCAGCGCTGGTGCTTTCGTCGCCACGCTTGAGTGCGCGTAGTGGTGGCGAAGCAGGGTTGACTGTAGGTGGTGAAGTTCCTGTGATTACCAGCTCCTTGAGCGGTTCCAGCGTCGAATATAAAGACTATGGGGTCATTCTTAATATCCTTCCAAAGCTAGATCTTTACGGCAATATCTCCGCGCGGGTTGATGTCTCTATTAGCCAGTTGGATTTGGCGCAAGCCGTGGATGGGCAGCCCGCGTTTAAAAAGCGAGCAACGTCTAACGATATCAAGCTCAAACCCGGTGACACACTGGTGCTATCGGGTCTTATTACTCGAGAAGAGCAAGCTACTGTGAGTAAAGTGAAGTGGCTTGCCGATATCCCGATTTTAGGTGAATTATTTAAGTCGAAAAGTTTTTCTGGCGGCGATACAGAAATGGTGATTTTTCTCACCCCTCATATTTTGACGGATTTGAAATCGGGCCCAAACAAAAAAATTCTCGACCGCGTGGACGAATACGTGACAGAGCATGAAAAGTATATGAAAACCGGCTTAGTCGATTAAGGTGCCTCGTGTTCGAAATTAAAGTTAGTAGTAAAGACGGTAAATGGCAGGACTCAGTTCGCTGCGGCGCCGATAGCTGCGAGCTGGGAAGGTCGCGGGATGTTATTTTGCGTGTGCGTGGCTGGAAAGTTGCGCCAAAGCACTTACGCTTCGAAAAAGAATTGTCCGGCGTATTTGTGGTGGATATTAGCCGGGGCTCGGGGGTGACGGTAAATGGTGCACTTATCGAGCGTTACGGCCCCTTGGCTGATAACGATCAGATTGGATTTGGTGGTTTTATTGCCACTGTCGTTGATCACAGCCCTAGCGAAACATCGGAAGGAGACCACACGAATCTCGTGTTAGACACGGGTGAATCTCAATACGAAACTTTGCATGAAACCATCGACGTTCGCTTAGATCAGCAGAACCAACTGCGTACCGATTATATGACATGGGCGAAGTATGTCCACAAAGAGCTAGTCAGGCAAATGGATTTGAAGCGTATGCATATTGATACGCTGACTGATGAAGAGGTGCGCGGCCAACTTGGCGATCTTATTGATACGGTATTACTTACCGTCGGGCATAAATTGCCGCCGGCGATCGATAAAAAGCGCTTAAAAAAGATTGTCTTGGACGAGACGGTCGGTCTGGGTGCGTTGGAGCAGTTACTTGATGATCCATCCATTACCGAGGTAATGGTCAATGCATTCAACGATATTTACATTGAGCGAGATGGTCGCTTAGTGCAGTCGCCTGTGGCTTTTACCAGTGACGAGGCCGTCATGGCTACCATAGAGCGGATTGTTTCACCGCTGGGGCGCCGTATTGATGAAAGTTCACCTATGGTTGATGCCCGGCTGCGCGATGGCTCGCGGGTTAACGCTATTATTCCTCCATTAGCGTTGCGTGGACCGTGTATTACCATCAGGAAGTTCTCTGATCAGAAGCTGACGGATAGGGATTTAATACGTTACGGCTCGACCAACGAGGCAATGGTAACCTTTATGCGAATGTGCGTTGAGCAACGCTCTAATATAGTGGTATCTGGGGGAACTGGGTCGGGGAAAACCACGTTGTTAAACATCTTGTCGAACTTTATTCCCATGGAAGAGCGTGTTATTACCGTAGAAGACGCCGCAGAGTTGCGGTTGGTGCAGCCTCATGTCGTCTCGCTAGAGGCGCGGCCGGCAAATATGGAAGGTAAAGGTCAGGTCACTATTAGAGAGTTAGTAAAAAACTGCTTGCGGATGCGCCCAGATCGAATCGTGGTAGGTGAGTGCCGTGGTGGTGAAGCGCTTGATATGTTGCAGGCAATGAATACCGGTCATGATGGCTCACTGACAACGGCGCATGCGAATTCTCCTAGAGATATGTTGCGACGTTTAGAGGTAATGGTATTGATGGCTGGAATGGACCTGCCTGTTTCAGCGATTCGTGAGCAGGTTGCGTCAGCGGTCGATATCGTCATTCAGCAGACACGTTTTGGCGACGGCTCTCGTCGCATTAGTTGTATTTCGGAGGTCTGTGGTATTGAGAGCAGTAATATTCAATTGACAGATATTTTCCGTTATCAGCAAACGGGATTTGATGAAGACGGTAAGGTCGTCGGCCAGTATATTGCCACAGGGGTTGTTCCAACATTCTATGAGGAGCTAAGGAGTCGAGGGGTTGCGGTGGATATGAGTATCTTTAAATCATGATGACTGACATATCTAATTTGGCGGTTTTGGCACTGGTCGTAATATTGGTGTTCGTTGCGTCGATGTGTTTGGCCATGGCGCTAACCCGCAGTGCCGGCGACTTTATGGGATTCTATCGCCATAAATTCACCGCGAATGCAAGTTTAGAGTTGTCTGAGATGTTCATATTTATGGACGCTTCACAGCTTTTTTTAATTAACATTATTGCACTCGTTCTTATTCCGGTGGGTGCTCATGCACTGTTTCAGTTGTGGGTGATTACCGCAGGTACTTTTGTTGTTTTACTTGTTGTTCCCGGGATGATCTGGGGGCGCATGCGGAAAAAGCGTTTAAGCAAGTTTGAAGAGCAGTTGCCTGACGTTTTTATGATGCTGTCCAGTAGCTTACAGGCCGGGGCGAGCTTAAATATGGCACTGGCCGATGTCGTTAAGCAGTCACCTGTGCCGGCAAGCCAAGAATTTGGGTTGTTGGTAAAGCGTATGCAGTTAGGCGTTACCCTTGAAGATAGTTTGATTGAGCTGGAGAAGCGCCTGCCATTACAAAGCTTTATTATGGCCAGTTCGGCGGTACGTATTAGTAGAGAGGTTGGTGGCAACTTAGTCGAAACGATTCAAAGCATGGCCGAGACATTACGGCGCAAGAAAACTATGGAAGGTAAAATTGACTCTCTGACGGCCCAGGGGCGCGCACAAGGTACGTTTATGGCGTTGCTGCCGGTTGCGTTAGCGCTATTGTTGAGTTTCATAGAGCCGGAAGCGATGCGCAAACTTTACACAACCCGGGAAGGGTTGATGGTTCTTGCGGTGATGATATTTATGCAAATAATGGGTTTTGTATTTATTCGAAAAATTACGAGTATTGACAGTTGAGGCGGAATTATAATGGATAACATTGTTGCGCTGGCGGCTGGCGCTGCTATGGCCGCATCTGTCATGGCGTGTATTTATTTTATTGCGGCTTTGAGTTACTTATTGACCGATGAAGAGCGGCTATACATGGATGAGCCGCCCGCGTTTATGCGGCCTATTTGGCCGTTAATTCGGTTGGTAACCTATGTGCTTGGCAGCAACTTACCCAGTTCTTTTTTGACTAAAGTGGACACTCAGTTACAAAAAAACGGGGTGAGTTTTATGGTTACGGCTGAAGAGTATATTTCGGCACGTTTCGTGTTGGCATTGCTTTTACCATTTCTAGGCTGGATGGCGTTGGCGAGCTCGGGAAAAGTCGATCCGTTACTGTTGGTGATGTTGGCGGCTGGCGGGTATTTTCTTCCTGTGGCTTGGGTGAAGGACACCCGACGTAAGCGTGATGCCGAGTTAATTCGCTCACTCCCGGTGTACTTAGAATATTTAACAATGTGTGTCGATGCCGGCTTGAACTTTGCAGGCGCGCTAAAGCAAGCTGTAGAGAAAGGTCCCCGTGGTGCTATGCGTAACGAATTTCGTATAGTGCTACGAGATATTAGCTCGGGGCAAACTCGAGGTGATGCTCTTACGCGTCTCGCTGAGCGAGTAGACCTTAAAGATATCTCGGTGTTTGTGCGGGCTGTTGTTCAAGCCGAGAAAATGGGTTCGAGTATGAAAAACACACTTTTGATTCAAGCAAAACAGCGGCTGAATGAGCGCTTTCAACGTGCTGAAAAAATGGCGATGGAGGCCCCCGTTAAATTGGTTATTCCGTTGGTGATCTTCATTTTTCCATTGACATTTATTATTTTGCTTTTCCCGATCGTGGTGAAATATCTTGAGCAGGGAACGTTTTGATTAATAAGTTCGTCGAGTGGCGGCGCGATGGAAGAATATTGACACAGACTAAAATTTTTTGTGCAAAAACTTATTGGCAGCGTATGCGTGGTTTGTTGGCCAGAGCCGCACCGGACTCCGGTGAGGCTCTGTCGATCTCGCCGTGCAGCGGCGTGCATACTTTTTTTATGAGCTATAGCCTCGATGTGGTGTACCTTAACCGACAAGGTAGAATCGTTAAAATAGTGCCTTATCTTAAGCCTTGGCGTGCTAGTCAGTGTTTTGGGGCACGCACGGTGTTGGAGTTTAGAGCTGGGGAGGTTGCCCGGATAGGTCTTCAATTGGGGGATTTATGTGTCGATGGGTGTTGATCGTGCTTTGGGCGAGTTTGGCCGGTGCGTGTACTACTCAGCAGAAGAGTGCTGAAGAGGTGTTTGCTAACCAGGAGCGCGCGGAACGTTTATATCAGCAGGGGAGTTATCAGCTGGCGCTAAGCGAATATCGTGAGGTGATTGAGTCGCTGCCGGAGCATGCACAAAGCTGGTTAAGACTGGGCAACTGTTTTGCGCAGTTAGGACGCTACCCCGAGGCAGTGGCGGCTTATCAGCGCGCACTCGTAATAAATCCCGAGTTTGCCAACGCGTGGATAAACCTCAGTTACGTGCAAGCTCAGATTCTTTCGCAAACTGTAGCTGAGATGTATGAGCAAGTTCCTAAAACGGATCCGCAAGCCGAACGTGTTAGTGAGTTGGTGGACACAGTATTGGCACCTTTTAGTCCGTCACAGAACGCTCAGACGAATAGCTCTCAGTCTGCGGTATCCGGTAGAGCTAAAGAGCTCAATGACTATGAAGAGCAGTAAATATTATCGTGGACAGGCGATGATTGAATTTGTCATTATTATCCCTGTTCTGCTGTTGTTAATTTTTGGCGCTGTGCAAATCGCCTTTATTTATTCTGCTAAAACGACACTTAATTATGCGACGTTTCAAGCTGCTCGAGTCGCGGCGAACAACAATGCCACTTACAGTGCTATGCGACGAGGGTTAATTCGAGGGATGGCCCCCCTTTTTACGAATAGTAGTGCACTAAACAGTGTGCAGGAGGATATCGCGGCTGGTATCGATAGTGGTGGGTCGCGCCGCGATGCGGTGTCTGAGGTGGATAATTACACCCGTATTATTCGTATTAATCCGAGCTCCAGCATGATCGACTTAACGGGTTTTGGTCAAGTGACTGCTGACGGCACAGTGGCCTTGCCGAATGACAACTTGATGTATCGCCCCTCTAATTTTACTGTGGACGATGTAAACATTCAGGACGCCAATTTACTCAAAATTCGTGTTCAATATTGCTATAAGCTGATGGTGCCGCTGGTGAACCGCATTATTGGATCCTTAAGCGAGCTTAATAACCTTAAAGAGCCTGATAGTTATCACAAGCACCATACGGTTAATGATCCTCGCTTTGCCGATGCGAATCGTGCTGAGGTGAACAGCGCTGCGGGTGCTACGGCAACTTATGAGGAGCTGTGTGGAAACCGCGCCAATGGCAACGAAGGCTTTGTGATATTTGCTGAAGCGACGGTTAGGATGCAGTCACCTGCTTACGCTGAGGATTCGGACGAAGAGTTCGAAGCTTACATGTGTGATGGTCATAGAATGGCCTGCCCTTGAAGCTTTTGTACCGATACAGCCTATCTTTTCTCATTTCTTAATAGCCCTACCTTATCAGTGTTCTCGTGATTCCTCTAAAAAGTGGTCAGCCACCCCTTGTTTTTGGTAGTCCAATATGTAACTATCACCACAATTGGTCAGGCAGGTTGTTTGTGCCCCGCCTTTTGTCTATCGCGCTGATGGTCTAGTCATGCGTTAGTTGGCGGTGAATAACTATCGGCTTAACCAATTAATGTGGCTCTCCTAAGTCTCTGCTTAGGTTGTGCGGGTGACTCAGAGGTGGCTAGGGCGCACTTGTTGTCCCTTTGACTCTATTCTGATAGCCCGCTCTTTTTATACCCTGTATGATTCAGAGCCTACGTAAATAAATATAAAAACCTGTGAGATGTGAGATGGGTAAGAGCTGTATTAAATCTCTATTATTATTGGCTGTGTGTGTTGTGGTCGCCGCTTGCGGCAAAGAGGCGGACGTTAAAACGCTAAAAATGGCTCACAGTCTTGATCAAACCCACCCGGTACACAAAGCGATCGTGTTTATGTCCGATCGGCTTGAGAGTATCTCGGGTGGCAAAATGAAAATCGACATTTATCCCGGCGGCCAATTGGGCGACGAGCGCGAGCTAATGGAGCTGCTGCAAATCGGTTCGCTCGCCATGACGAAAGTCTCTTCAAGCCCCATGGAAGGTTTTGTGCCGGCCATGAAGGTATTTAACATCCCCTACGTATTCCGCGATAACGAGCATTTTTGGCGTGTTTTGAATAGTGCCGAAGGCGAGAAGCTGTTGCTTTCTGGCGACTCGGTAAACTTGCGCGGTTTAGGTTATTTTGATGCGGGCAGCCGCAGCTTTTATACCACCGATACGCCGGTGCATTCACCAGAAGATCTTAAAGGGCTAAAAATTCGTGTGCAGCAAAGTCAAACGGCGCTGCGTATGGTGCAAGCGTTGGGTGGCTCTGGTACGCCGATTTCTTGGGGAGAGCTGTACACCGCGCTTTCTCAAGGGGTTGTCGACGGCGCGGAGAACAACCCACCAAGTTTTTATACCTCGAAGCATTACGAGGTAAGTAAGTTTTACACGCTAAACGAGCACACCTATGTGCCGGATATCGTTTTGATTTCAAGCTATATTTGGAACCACCTCAGCGCGCAGCAGCAGCAGTGGTTGCAGCAGGCGATGGATGAGGCGGTGGTTTATGAGCGCAAACTGTGGGCCGAGTCTACCGCCGAAGCGCTGGCGGCGGTTGAGGCGGCAGGTGTCACGGTAATTCGTCCGGATAAAAAGCCGTTTATGGAGCGCGTGGAGCCGATGCATGAATCTTATAAAGGCACCGAGCTGTACGACCTGATTCAAACTTTTAAAGCCATGTAATTGAAGATCTGACTCATGAAGCAATTAACTGCAACTATAGAAAAAATTCTGGGCGCTTTTTTAGGCTTGCTGATGGCTATCATGGTGCTGGATGTAACGTGGCAGGTGGCGACGCGTTTTGTGTTGCAAGAGCCAAGCTCCTATACCGAAGAGCTAGCACGCTTTTTGTTGGTGTGGATTGGTCTGCTGGGCGCCGCTTACGCTTACCGGAAAAAAGCACACTTGGGGTTAGATATCCTTTCGCAACAATTAGAAGGCAAGGCTAAGCGCAAGTTGGATATTTTTATCAGCTTGGTTTGCACTTTGTTTGCGTGCGTCATTATGATTTACGGCGGTGCCAAATTAATGCTACTGACGTTAGATCTCGAGCAAATGTCAGCCGCGCTGCAAGTTAAGGTCGGCTATCTTTACAGTGTAATCCCCCTCAGTGGCGTGCTAATAGTATTGTTCTCCGTTGACCGGATTCTCTATGGTGACCCCGAGCCGGATCACGTCGAGTTTTACGAATAAGTCGTTAGGTTACTCTAGGTTTAACGCCCGACAAGATAAACATAATTTGAGGTTAGAAAGATGGATTGGTCCGTTATTGTCTTGCTGGTGACCTTTGTGGTCCTGCTTGTGTTGAATGTCCCGATCTCTATTGGTATCGGCATAGCGACCTTTGCAGCCATGCTGTTTACCATCGATTTTGGTCCCGCAGCGGTGACCGTTGCTCAGCGCATGGCCGGGGGGATTAATAGCTTTGCCCTGTTAGCGATTCCCTTTTTTGTGCTGTCTGGCTTGCTAATGGGGCGCGGCGGTATTGCTCATCGGTTAATTGAGTTTGCTAAAGTGCTTATCGGTATGCTGCCCGGTGGTTTGGCGTTTGTAAATATTATTAGTTGTACCTTGTTTGGTGCGATATCTGGCTCGGCGGTGGCGGCTACCTCGGCCATTGGTGGCTTTATGATTCCCACCATGGAAAAAGAAGGCTACGACAAAAATTTTACCGCCGCAGTCACGGTGGCCTCTTCGACTACGGGTCTTTTGATTCCCCCCAGCAATATTTTAATTGTTTACTCACTGGCCAGCGGCGGTGTTTCAATTGCCGCATTATTTATTGCCGGATACTTGCCCGGTATATTGGTGGCGCTGAGTTTGATGGCAGTGTGTGCAGTTTACGCCAAAAAACATGGCTACCCGGTAGGTAAAGTGCCAACGGCGAAAGAGCTTGCTAAAAAATCCTTGGATGCTATCCCTAGCTTGTTTCTAATAGTGTTGGTGATTGGCGGTATTGTCGGTGGCTTCTTTACCGCTACAGAGGCCAGCGTTATTGCGGTATTGTATTCGTTGCTGCTATCGGTATTTGTGTATAAAGAGGTTAAGCTGCCGGAGCTTCCCGAGATATTTGTCAAAGCGGTCGAGACTACGGCAATTGTTATGCTGCTGATTGCCACCTCCACGGCTATGAGCTGGATGCTAAGCTACGAGAACATTCCGCAGAATATTAGTGCTACTTTGATGGGGCTTAGTGATAACCCCTTTATTATCCTGTTGACAATTAACTTAGTGCTGTTGCTGGTAGGTATCTTTATGGATATGACGCCAGCGGTACTTATCTTTACTCCGATTTTCTTGCCTGTCGCCATGGAGCTTGGCATGTCGCCACTGCACTTTGGCATTATGATGGTGCTTAATCTTTGTATTGGTTTGTGTACGCCACCGGTGGGGGCTGTGTTGTTTGTCGGCTGCGGCATTGCCAAAACCTCTATCGCCAAACTGATAAAGCCGCTGATGCCGATGTATGCGGCAATGGTGGTGGTGTTAATGTTGGTGGCTTATGTTCCGGCGATTAGTGAGTTCTTGCCGACTTTCTTTGGCCTTTACGAAAAATGAGATTGGGTGAGTGACGATGCGAATTGAGCATTTTGCGTTTAATGTTAAAGACCCTATTGCTGTGGCCGAGTGGTATTGTGAGCATTTGGGTTTTACGGTTAAGCACAAGTTTAGCAAGCCGCCACACACACACTTTTTAGCCGATAGCACCGATAAGGTGATGATTGAAATTTACAACAATCCGCCGGATGAAGTGCCAGATTACCCAGCTATGAACCCGTTAACATTGCATCTGGCATTCGTTTCGGATGATCCTGAGGCCGATGCCCAGCGTTTGTGTCAGGTTGGCTGCACGCTAGTTGATGATGTTCGTCTTAATGATGGGTCGGTGTTGTTGATGTTGAAAGACCCCTGGGGTTTTGCCATTCAGCTTTGTAAACGCGGTAACCCAATGGTGTAAGCTTGATGCGCCGGTTGCGGCCCAGTCATTAAGAGGTCGTTTGTATGCTTCAGTTTGGTTTTTGTTTAAGCTCGTTGCGAACTTTCACTTTATTGATTTTTTCGTTCTGTGCGCTTAGCGCACAGGCGTTGAACCTTGCCAGCGTGAAAGGCTTTGGTGTTGATACTACAGCGGGATCTGGAGGGGAGGTAATTAAAGTCACCACCTTGGCCGCTGACGGCCCCGGCAGTTTACGAGCTGCGTTAGCACACTCTGGTAAGCGAGTTGTTGTATTTGAGGTGGGTGGTGTTATAAACCTCGCCGGAGCAAACATCGATATTGTTGAACCTTTTTTAACCCTGGCGGGCGAAACAGCACCTGCGCCCGGTATTACGCTTATTCGCGGGGGCTTAAGTGTTCGCACCCATGACGTTCGTATTAGCCACATTGCCGTGCGCCCAGGTACTAATGGCAAGCCTGCGCTATCGGGTTGGGAGCCTGACGGTATTGGTGTTTCGCGCGCCCAGGCGCGGAATGTTCATATTGATCACGTCTCTACTAGCTGGGCTGTTGATGAAAACATGTCGGCCTCTGGTGAGCGTTACGAGGGCCCCGGTGCCACCTCTGGCCGGGTTACTTTTAGCAACTCTATCATTGCCGAGGCGTTGGACTACTCGACCCACAAAAAGGGCAAACACTCGAAAGGGATTTTGATTCACGATTACGTGCAAGAAATTGCCGTGGTGGGTAACCTATTTGCTCATAATGATCGGCGCAATCCCTACTTTAAAGCCCACGCCACCGGCGTTGTGGTTAACAACCTAATGTATAACCTTGGTAATGCTGCGGTGCAGTTGGGGTATATTGCTCACGAGTGGGATGGTCACAAACGTAAACCCGGCAATCCTAAAGTCGCGGTGGTCGGTAACAAGTTGATTTATGGTCGCGATACTTACTCGGATTTAGCGTTGGTCTCATATCAGGGCGATGTCTACCTTCAGAGTAACCAAGTGTTAAACTTGAATGGGGGCGATATGGCGCAAGTACAAGGTGATATAAACCTACTTGATAAAGCGCCGGTATGGCCGCAAGGTTTGCAGCCCATTCAGTTAAACAATGTGTACGAGCATGTGCTTAACAATGCCGGTTCAAGACCGTGGGAGCGCGACTTGGTTGATCAGCGTATCATTGACTCAGTGCGCAATAAAACCGGGCGTATTATTGATTCTCAGGACGCGGTGGGGGGGTATCCCGATTATAAACCGACGTACCGCGCACTTGATGTGCCGAGTCAATCAGAGGATGTGGCCGAGTGGCTGTTGAGTTTTGTACCGACTGAATATCGTTAGTCTTTAACGGCAGCAAAAAAAACGGCGCATCGGCGCCGTTTTTTGGTTGTGGGTTCACAGCACTCGTTTACGGCTTGGCTTTTTCCAGCTCGCTTAGGTAAAGCTCTCGGTCAATCACGCCACCACGGTGCTGAATAATCACTCGCGCGCAGCGGCATGCTTGCGCCGCTGCTGCCTCTGCCGATTCACCCGCACTGCGCGCGGCTAAGTACCCAGCGTTAAAAGTGTCGCCGGCGGCGGTGGTGTCGACGATGTTGGCAACTTTGGGGACGACAACGCGAGTTTGCTGGTCTCCATTAAGAATAATTACGTCTTCGGCGCCGCGTTTAAGGACTATCTCGGCAATGCCGTCATCGGCGTAGCGCTGTTTAACGGCCTCGATAGCGTCGCCTTCATCGCCCCAAAGCAACTCTTCGTCGTCGAGCGTGAGCAGCGCCAGATCGGTGACTGAGAGCAGCTCGCTCATGGCTTGCTGTGCTTGCTCGGGTGTCTGCCAAAGGCGAGGGCGGTAGTTGCTGTCAAAGGCGACTTGGCCGCCGCGCTCTTTAAAACGGCGCAAGAAGGCTAGCAGTTGCTGGCGTGCTTGCGTGCTGATCACGGCTAAGGTGATGCCAGACAGATAGATCATGTCGCAATCGCTGAGGGTTTCTTCGAGCATCGCGATTTCTTGTTGCTGGCTAAACAGCTGTCTTGCCGGCGCCTGAGAGCGCCAGTAAAAAAACTCGCGCTCACCATCCGAGCTGTTATGAATCATGTATAGCCCAGGCACGGTACCGGCTTGGTGGACGATTGACTTCGTATCGATCTGCTCGGCTTGCAGGCGCGCAATAATAGCATCGCTGTAGTGGTCGTCACCGAGGCGGGTGACATAAGCGGTATCGGTGCCGAGGCGCGCTAAGGTCACCACGGTATTGTAGGTGTCGCCGGCGTAGGACAAAGCTTTAACTTCGCGGCCGTTGGCGGTCGATTCGCTGGCGGCGAGCTCAATCATAACCTCGCCGATACAGGCAATTTTTGCCATGGTGTCTACACTCTCTATTTTTGGGGCCACCGCGTGCTGTGGGGCCGTTACTTAAACGTTATCGCTCGCGCGGAATTTTACAATTGGTCAGGCCGGTTTGCAAGTTGTCGCGGCGCTATGGCGCTTTGCATCTGTGGTCTCAGGTTGCATCATGTTATAGTCGTAAAAACCATAACATTTGTGTGTGCCTTTATCCGGGGTGCCAAACATGCTTTGTAGGCTCTGTACGGCGTTGCTAGTCGTCAGTCTTAATGAGCTTTGATTGGCGCCTTGATGTGCGTGTGGCATTGACATAAGCGTGCGCATTTGTAACTATAAATTGGTCATACCTTAAGGCGTAAAACCCCAAAGGCTGGTCAGACTGATTTCTGCCCGAATTCCTAACAATGGTAATAATGTCATCATGAGTGCACTTAATTTACACCCAGATCGTCTGTTTCCCGCGGACGAGACTACCCGTGCTATTGCGCGTCGACTGTATCAAGAAGTTAAAGGCCTGCCAATTGTCAGCCCCCATGGTCATACCGACCCGAGTTGGTTTGCCGACAACCAGCCGTTTGGCAACCCGGCGGACTTGCTGATCAAACCCGATCACTATGTTTTTCGTATGCTGTACAGCTTGGGTGTTTCTCTACCGTCGCTGGGGGTTCCCAGTAAGTCTGGTATTGCCGTCGAGCAAGACCCGAAAAAAATCTGGCGCTTATTTGCCGACCATTATTGGGCGTTTCGTGGTACGCCATCACGCATGTGGCTTGATTATGTATTTAAAGAAGTGTTCGAGCTGGATCAGGTTTTAAGTGGCGATACGGCGGACGCTTACTACGAGCGCATTAACAGTTACCTGCAAAAGCCCGAGTTCTTGCCGCGCTCGTTAATGGAAAACTTTAATATCGAGTATTTGGCAACCACCGAGTCGCCATTGGATGACTTGCGGCATCACAAAAAGATTCGCGAAAGCGGTTGGGGTGGAGGTGTGATTACCGCGTATCGACCCGATCCGGTTGTCGACCCAGACTTTGAAGGTTTTGCGGCTAACGTTGCTAAGTTGGGTGATATTACAGGCGAAGATACCAGCAAGTGGGCTGGCTATTTGGCGGCCTTGATGAATCGCCGCGAATATTTTAAATCGTTTGGCGCCACCTCGACTGACCACGGTCACCCCACCGCGACGACCGCCGACTTGTCGCATGCCGAGTGTGAGGCACTATTTGCTAAAGCATTGGCCGGTCAGTGTTCTGCTGCGGAAGCCGAGCTATTCCGTGGCCAGATGCTGACGGAAATGGCTGGCATGAGTATCGAAGATGGTTTGGTGATGCAAATTCACCCCGGTTCGTTCCGCAACCACAACCCCAACGTGTTCCGCGATTTTGGTCGCGATAAAGGCGCCGATATTCCGTCGCAAACAGAGTATGTGAATGCGTTGAAACCCCTGCTGGATAAGTACGGCAATGATACCCGCTTGTCGATTATCGTCTTTACCTTGGACGAAACAGTATACAGCCGCGAGCTGGCGCCTTTGGCGGGGCATTACCCGGTGCTTAAGTTGGGTCCCTCTTGGTGGTTCCACGATAGCCCAGAGGGCATGCGTCGCTTCCGCGAGCAAATCACCGAGACGGCCGGCTTTTATAACACCGTTGGTTTTAACGACGACACTCGCGCGTTTTTGTCGATTCCCGCGCGCCACGATGTGGCTCGCCGTATGGATTGCAATTTCTTGGCGCGTTTGGTGGCTGAGCATCGTCTACCAGAAGACGAAGCCCGAGAAGTCGCTATCGATTTGACCTACAAGCTTGTTAAACAGGCTTATAAGCTCGATTAAAGGATCTTTCATGCAACGCTTAAATAATCAAACGCTCGCTACGGCGGCCCAGGTTGCCAGTACCCCGAGCTACGACCGCGCTAGCGCCCAAGCCGGTATTGTCCATTTGGGGATAGGCGCGTTTCATCGCGCCCACCAAGCGTGGTACACCGAGGCGCTACTTAACAAAGGCGCCACCGACTGGCAAATCATTGGGGCGAGTTTGCGCTCTCCCACGGTAAAAAACCAGCTGGCAGCACAAGACGGTTTGTACACCATCGTCGAGCGCGGTGCTGATGGTGAAAAGTTTCAAGTGATGGGCGCAGTCAAAGAGGTGTTGGTGGGGCCGGAGTCACCCGCGGCCTTGTTATCGGTTATGGCCGATGCACAAATTAAAATTGTCTCCCTGACTGTTACTGAAAAAGGCTATTGTCACGATCCTGCGAGCGGCAATTTAAATCTGAACAACCCCGACATTCAGCATGATCTAGTAAACCCTGAGGCGCCTAAGTCGGCTATTGGTTATATTGTCGCGGCGTTGGACGCACGGCGTCGTGCCGGTATCGATAGCTTTACCGTCCTAAGTTGCGATAATTTGCCTAACAACGGCGAAGTGCTAGAGAAAGTTGTACTGCAATATGCCGAGAAGGCGAGTGCCGAACTGGCGGTTTGGATTCGCGCCAACACGACCTTCCCCTGCACAATGATCGACCGTATTGTGCCGGCAACCACCGATGCCGATCGCCAAGAGCTTGAAGGTAAGCTGGGTCTGCGTGATGAGGGCATGGTTTTGGCCGAGCCGTTTAGTCAGTGGGTGATTGAAGATAAATTTTGCTCGGCGCGACCCGCTTGGGAAGATGCCGGCGCTTTGTTGGTTGATGATGTTCACGCTTACGAAATTATGAAGTTGCGCCTGTTAAACGGTAGCCACTCGCTGTTGGCTTACTGCGGTTATCTGGCAGGCTTCGATTACGTTAGTGAAGTTATGCGTGAGCCGGTATTGGCCAAACTATGCCAAACCTTTATGGATCGCGAAGTAAGTCAGACGCTCAGTGTTCCTACTGGTTTTGATATGGAACACTATAAAGTTGAGCTGCGCGAGCGTTTTGCTAACCCAGGTTTAAAGCACCGAACGTGGCAAATCGCGATGGACGGATCACAAAAAATTCCACAGCGCTGGCTGCAAACATTGCAAGCTCAGTTGGACGGCGAAGGCAATATTGATTTGTTGTGTTTGGCTTTGGCTGCGTGGATTCGTTATGTTTCTGGCGTCGACGAAAAAGGCGACGTTATTGATGTGCAAGATCCGTTAGCAGCTGATTTAAAAGCCCTGTGTGATGCCAGTAACACACCGGAGGAAACCGTCCGAGCGGTGCTGAATATGCAAGAGGTGTTTGGCGCCGCACTCGGTGGCAATGCTCAGGTGTTGGCGGCTACAACCGAGTGGCTTACCCGCATTAATGAGCAAGGCGTACTTGCCGCTGTTAAGGCCGAGTTGGCGTGATGGTCTGGGGGCGCAGCTCACTCGGGCTAATAAACGTCGATTGGTTTCGGGGCGTACAGTTTGTCTTAGTGGTTGTGCTGATGCTGACAGGAGCGGGTTTGGCACGTGCCGAGCCTGCCTTTGATGCACTGGTTACGCTGGCGCCCTCCACTAAAGAGTCGAGCGTACCCGCCGGCTATCGCGACCTACCACGATTTTCGACTGTCTCTGCCGCATTGGCGGCGGCCCCCAAGTCAGGGCGTTATCGGGTTGCGCTGCTGGCGGGCGACTACTACGAAAAAATCACCATTGAGCGCGATCAGGTTTCGTTAATTGGGCTTTCATCGGGTAACGCAAAACCGCGTATTTATTTTGATGCCTATGCCGCTATGGCGGGGCAGTATCATCGTGACGATTGGGGGACCCCAGGCTCCGCGACCGTAACGGTGAATGCGCGCAATACCGTACTTAGTAATCTACACATTGAAAACACCTTTGATTTTCTCTCGAACGACGCTCTTCCTAAAGCGCACCCGGACCGCGTGCGTCACTCACAGGCGGTGGCTTTATTGTTAGATGTTGATAGCGATTTAACCTATATCAATGACTCGCGCATCGATGGTTACCAGGATACTGTGTTTGCTGACGGTGGTCGCAGCTACTTTTATCAGTCCACCGTTAGCGGCAATGTCGATTTTATTTTTGGCGATGGCCTTGTCGTGTTTGATCAGTGCGAGATACGCTCGCGAACACGCGGCAAGCCGTTTGCGTCAGGTGATATTCAAGGCCATATTACCGCGCCATCTACAAATATTGCCCAACCGTTTGGTTTGGTGTTTTTACACTCGCGGCTAACCCGTGAAACCGGTGTGCCCGATCACAGCACCTCGTTGGGGCGTCCGTGGCACCCAACAACCACGTTTGCCGATGGCCGCTACGCCGACCCACAGGCGATTGGTTCGGCCATCTACGTCGATACTTGGATGGATGCACATATTATCGTCGACGGTTGGGCCAGCATGAACGGCACCGCCCGCGATGGCAGTAAGTCCCGTGTGTTTACTCCCGCCGAATCACGCTTTTTTGAGCGGGCGTCAAGTGGCCCTGGAGTGAGCGACAGTCCTAAACGACAGCCTTTGCTAGATGCCGATTACCGGCAGTTACGACAAGCGATCGATAAACTGCGAGACTTATTAAAACCGTCGACCGAATAATTTAATCCCTCTTTTGTCGATCCATTCATCGTGTTGGTTTTGCGTGGTGCTTGGCAAGTCTTTACTGGCCAGACCGTGGCGGCTTCTTTTGGTTCGCCACCGGTGCACAATGGGTCTATATTCAAACATTATACTTTCGTCAAAGAGGTCTGTTATGGAATCCCCCGTACATCCACTGTCTGCTTTGTTTGCACAATTGGGGCTGGAGAGCGATTCGGCCAGTATTGAGCAGTTTATCGAACGTCACCGGCCGTTAGCGCCAGAGCTCAAGCTGGCAGACGCGGAATTTTGGAGTAAAGCACAAAGCCAATTACTGCGTGAGGCGGTCAGCAACGATGCCGATTGGGCCGAGGTAGTGGATGAGCTGGATGCGTTGTTGCGCCATAAGTAATTTCTTTTGCTAGAAGTACGAAATAACCAAGAGGCTCTGTATAGGACGCTATTATTGCCAAACAAGATTTGCGCGCCATCTGTTGTTTGACTATGTTTACAGTGTAGGTGGTAACAAGGTAACTCAATCAAACATAGTACGTGTGAGGTAATGGAATATGACCACAGCAACTGTAATGCGCTTTAGCGCAATTCCATTGGGTATGGCGGCCACCGCCGCTCTGCTTTTAGTGATGGCGACTTTAATTCAAGTAGATTACGTTTATACCGAACCTGAAGCGTCGGTGGATATCGGCAAGGTTGTGATGCCTGATACGACGATCAAAACGATCCTTCCTGATCTGCTGGCCCGTCCTGAAGCGCCACCGGCGCCACCCGAAACTCCTCAAATAACCGATGAAGTCGTGGTTGAGGTGGTTGATCCCGGACGTTTTACACCGCAATTCCCCGCGCAGAGGGATGCGACGTTAGAGGTCGGCTTAGCTCAGCCTGGTGATTATCTGCCTATTGTAAAAGTCGCGCCTCAGTATCCTCGGACGGCTCTGAAACGGGGGATGGAAGGTGAGGTTGTTGTGTCCTTCACAGTGACCCGCACCGGCGCGACGCGAAACGTAACCGTATTGCAGGCAAACACTTTGGATGGCACACCAACCAGCGTGTTTAATAGCGCAGCGATAAAAGCCGCCGAGCGATTTAAGTACAAGCCTCGCATTGAAAATGGCACGCCACTGGAGGTGCATGGAGTGAAGAACCGATTTATTTTCTCGTTGGACTAAGGTGCTCGTTGGCTTATAAAGAAGATGAACTTAATAAAAACAGAATATCCATAAAGGTTTTTTAATGAAGGCTCAACGATTATCACTTTTTTATGTGAGTTAAGTAGATTTTCTGGTCAGGTGCTTCAGGGTGTAATCCCCCCATTTTAAACCGCCGTTAAAAGTAGAGGGTTATGCGGCCT
>NZ_CAXAUC010000020.1:0-31211 GCF_963972205.1 uncultured Gilvimarinus sp.
TATTTTAATGGAATTTTCTACTAATAACCGCTGTGGATTATTGGGGGGATTACAATCACAGCGAGCTATTTCACAACTACCTTCAAGAAGGCCGACACATCAGTGAAAATATGCCACTCGCCATATCTATTGATAATTTCATAGACACTGAGCGTGAAAACACAGAATTAGCCCTGTGTGGAAAGCTAGCAATAATTAGGTCCATCCTAGACGCGGAGAAAAGAAGCTCGCTTTACTTCAACCCCAATAAAGTAAGAATAAAAATCACCTTCTCCGAGCTTGAAAACACTTGGTATTTACCTTTCTTTCGATCACTTACAGAAAACTGTAATAAAGATGAGCTAATCGAAAGACTCAAAAATATTACATTGATAATTTTTAACTACGATCGGTGTATTGAGCACTTTCTACTTCATGCTGTGATGAGCTACTACCGATTAAATAAAGTTGAAGCAGCCGAGGCATTGGAACAAATCGATATCATTCATCCCTATGGCGTAGTCGGCTCTCTTGAATGGCAAACACACGAACCTTCAACCGCCGTGGAATTTGGAGGCGATATAGAGCCACAACGATTAGTTGAGTATGCCCAAAGAATTCGCACCTTCACAGAGGGATCTCAGTCTCATCAAATGGAGCGCATTACTAAAAAGATGTGTCTCACGGAAAGGCTTATCTTCCTAGGTTTTGCGTTTCACCCACTTAACATGCAGCTCATTGGCGGCGGACAGCCAGAAAACTACCAAAATCCAAATACCGTCGATTGCTACGCTACAGCTTACGAGACATCTGAAAGCGACCAAAAATCAATACGAAACTCTATAACTCATTTATATGAAAGACCAGTCGAGATAAACACCGTAAATACAACATGCGCGCAACTGTTTAAAGACTACTCTCGCAGTCTTGGGTACTCCTGACGGCCCTCCAAGCTTTTAAGTCCACGTTTCATTATCGTGTTCTTAATAAGATATTTGCTATTGGCACCAAACTCCCTTGCAGCTCGCCGAGTGGAAGTCGATTTTTGGGGTTGAGCGAAAGAGCTTGTCGGGGCAGGGAGGCCCCGTCAAGCCGCGCCCCAAAAATCGGCTGGAGCGAGGATAGCCGAAGGCCGAGAAGCCAGGATGGCCTCTTTTGATGACTTTTCTGGCCAAGCAGAAAAGTCATTCGCCCGCCCGGCGACTGAGGGCACACAAATCAAAGGCCGTGCCGCAGCCAATCGTATAACTGCCACTCACTAAGAATAAGATTTTGCTCTTAGCAGCAGCGCTAGCCCACCAACACGCCGTGCAACATCTTAACCGCCAACAGCACCATCACCACCGCAAAAATCCGCTTTAACGCAGATACCGGCAACCGATGCGCCAAGCGCGCGCCAACGGGTGCGGTGATAAAACTCATCAGCGCCATGGCCAGCACCGCTGGCCACACCACAAAACCTAACGTGTGCTCGGGCAGCCCTGCAACGCCCCAACCATTAACCATATAACCCGCCGCACCGGCGGCGGCGATGGGCAAACCAACGGCTGCCGAGGTGCCCACGGCACGGGCCATAGGCGTGTTACACCACACCAAAAACGGCACAGTCAGCGAGCCGCCGCCAATAGCCACCAGCGCCGATACACCGCCGATGCCTGTGCCCACCGCACCAAGCCCTAACGGACCCGGTAAAGTGCGATCAGGCCGTGGCGGTTTACCAATAATCATATACAGCGCCACCGCACTCATAAACAGGGCAAAAAAGATCGCCAGTGGGACGGCGCTTAAGAAACTGGCAACAAAAGTAGCGGCAAAGGTGCCCAGCAAAACGCCGGGTGCCAAACCGCCCACGGCGGGCCAGACGACACCGCCACGGCGGTGATGGGCAAGGGCGCTGGCGATTGCGGTGGGCACAATAGCCGCCATCGAGGTGCCGAGCGCTAAATGCACATTGTGCTGGGCGCTAAAACCCTGCGCGGCAAACATCATGCTTAGCACCGGCACCATAATACCGCCGCCGCCAATACCTAGTAACCCGGCAAACACACCCGTAAAGGCGCCCAGTGCGAGATAACTTAACAACCACAGCCAATCCACTTACCACTCCTGCGCCAGCGACTCTTAAGAGTCGTCGTTTTTGTCTTTACTGCGCCCCGGCCCTTCACGGTCCATTCGCTCAAGTTCCTTTTTGTATTTTTCTAGATCTTCCCAATCAAAGGGGCTGCCAACATTTAGGCCTTGGTCTAGGTGAGCGGCGCGCTCGCGGGCATTGTGCTCTAGCGAGTGATCTTCGTCTTCGCTTGTTTCAGCGTGATCTTGTTTGGCTTTTTGATCGCGCTCGTACTTTTTTAAAAATTCAGATGCTTTCATGCTTACCTCCTGAACGTCAGCCTCTATAATGACGCCTTTTCCATAAATAATGAAAGATCGCCCATGAGCCGCGAGCGTTTTGCGAAGTTTATAAGAGTGTTGCACCAGCGTCAGCCCGATATGACGGTACTGACCGATAAAGTCCACAAAGGGCAGAATATCTCAGCGATCATGCGCACCGCCGAGGCGGCCGGCATTGGCGAGGTGCATATGGTTAAGCCCGATCGCGGCCATATTGTGTACCACAACACCGCCGGCGGCATTGGCCGCTTTACCACCCAGCGCGTCCACGAGCGCATAGAAGACGGCTTTAGCCATTTGCGCCAGCGCGGCTTTACACTGGTAGCCGCCCACTGGTCGGATCGGGCCATCCATTACCGCGAGTTTGATTACACCCAACCGTTTGCGCTGGTGATGGGCGCCGAGAAAAAAGGGTTAAGCGATTACGCCGCACACGAGGCCGACGCCCACGTCACTATCCCCATCATGGGTTTGGTCGAGAGCTACAATGTCAGCGTCGCCGCCGGGATCATACTGCAAGAGGCTTTGCACCAGCGCCAACAAGCCGGCCACTATTTACGCGGCTGCGCTGAGGATGAGCGCTACCGGCACACACTGTTTGAGTGGGCGCAACCGGATATGGCACGCTACTGTAAACAACACAAGCTGCCCTACCCCGAGCTGGATGAGGACGGCGACCTTATTCCCCCAGCCAGCGCCCGGTACCGCCGCCCCAAAGAGGTATAAAGCATTTAACGGGTACATTGTCAGCGCAGAATTTGGTGTACACTCAAACGACATAAACGCACGGCTATGCAGGCCACCGCCAATGTTACATATTGCTAACCCAACGGAGTGAATTATGGTGTCTTTTGTTAAAAATCTCATCCGCACGGCTACTATTGCCCTGTGCTGCCTCAGCGTCGGTGCCAGCGCCGATGCCCTCGATAACATTATAGAGCGCGGCAGTCTACGCGTTGGCGTCGCACAGTTTACCCCCTGGACCATGAAAAGCGAAAAGGGCGAGTTATCTGGCTTTGATGTGGACGTTGCCCGCAAGATCGCCGCGGACATGGGCGTTAAGGTCGAGTTTGTCGAGTACGAGTGGGACAAAATTTTACCCTCACTGGCGGAAGGTAAAGTCGATATGGTTGCCGCTGGTGTCGCCATCACCCCCAAACGCGCCCTGCAGGTGGCCTTTACCAACCCATACTCTGAATCTGGCGTAGGCTTAGCGGCCAATATCAACAAAACCCGCGACGTTAAAACCCTCGCACAAATGAACAGCAAAGACTTCACCATCGCCGTGGTACGCGACACCATCGCCTTTGATGTGTCCGGCTCGCTGTTTAAAAAAGCATCCGTTAAAGTCTTTGACAGCTCCAAAGAGGCCGAGCAAGCGGTACTTGATGGTAAAGCCCACGCCTATATCGCCAGCCAACCGGTGGTTAAGCACTTTGCCAACAGCCACAAGCAAGTCGACCTGCCAATGAACGCGCCGTTACTTAGCTACAAAAATGGCTTGGCCGTCCACAAAGGCGAGCAATCACTGCTAAACTTTCTAAATGCGTGGATTGTCGCCCGCACTGCCGACAAATGGTTGTCGGCAAGCAACCGTTACTGGTTTGACAGCCTGGAGTGGAAGGAGGCGCAATAATATGGCGCTTAAAATTCCGTTTTTAGCTACCCTGATTGTGGGCACCGCACTAGCGGCGACGGCCCATGGGCAGGATAACCGCAGTAAAAGCAATGCCGCCGATGATCGGGCCATGGAAGAGATTGTGGTAACCGCGCCCAACTGGCGCAAAGAGACCGCACCGACCTTGCCCGAAGAGCCGCGCTGGCAAATTGACGATGAAACCCGCGTTAAACTGCAAAGCCGTATGCAGTTTGGTTACGACCCAGTGTTAGAGGAAATTCGCAACAGCGATGACCGCATCAAAGTTCGCAGCAACGTCAACGAGCCCGAGCCCTCAACCATCTTTCGCTTTAGCTTTTAAGCCCAAAACACTCAACCGGCTCATCGGTTGAGTGTACCCTCGCCTCCTCAACCCCCTTTACACTTCTTGCTCAAACCTTCACCTAACGGGTGCTATGGCGCTTGTATTCACTGGGTCTTGGCGGCAGTATAAGCCTCAATAAGTCATATTTATTACGCTCTTAGCGACATTACGATCAACATAACAATAGGTTTGCGAACATGATCCACCCCCACTTGGTAATCACCCACAGCGCGCTAGCGCTCACACTGCTGGCAGGTGCGGCACAGGCCGAAACCTTTACCCTGCAATCGCCCGACGAGCGCTTATCGGTCAATATCGACGTGGCGCAAAAAGTAACTTGGTCAGTCAACTTAGATGACGCACCCGCCATCGCCCCCAGTACCATTGGTTTAACCGTAAAAGGGCTGGGCGATATTGCCAGCGAAGCCAAGTTGATCAGTGTTGATCGCAACGAAGTAAACACCCGCCATAGCCCGGCGGTAAAACATAAATCCGCCGATATTACCGAGCACTACCGCGAGCTATCACTGCGGTTTGATAACGAGTTTGGCGTTGACTTTCGCGTTTACGACGACGGTGTTGCCTATCGGTTTGTGGGCGAATACAGCGAGCCCATAACTGTCCAAGACGAAACCATGGCGCTCAACTTTCCCGCCGGCGCCACCACGCTCTTTCCCGAAGAGGAGTCCCTCATATCCCACTACGAGAGGCTGTATGTACCCAGTAAAGTTGCCGATATTACCCCCGGACGCTTTGCCTCACTGCCCGCTTACATCGGCGTTAACGACATTAACATCGTCTTTACCGAGGCCGATTTATACGACTACCCCGGTATGTTTTTATACGGCACCGGCCAAGATGGTTTTAGCGCCGGCTTTAGCAACCTGGTAACTGAAGCCACGCCTATGGCAGGCTCGGAAGATCGCAACCAAAACCTTAGCTTTGGCGACGCCATTGCTCAGACCCAAGGCGACCGCCATTACCCATGGCGCGTGGCCGTCATCAGCGACGACGACGGTGCTTTGGTCGAGAGCCAGCTGGTCTGGCTGCTGTCGCGCGCCAACCAACTGGACGATACCAGCTGGATTAAACCCGGTCGTATCGCTTGGGATTGGTACAACGCCAACAACTTATTTGATGTGGATTTTAAATCGGGCATCAACACCCAAACCTACAAAAGCTACATCGACTTTGCCGCCGACTACGGTCTTGAATACGTTATTTTGGACGAGGGCTGGACCAAATCCACCACCAATTTATTAGAGATGAACCCCGACATCGACGTGCACGAGCTGGTGCGCTACGGCCAGAGTAAAGGCGTCGAGATTATTCTCTGGGCTCTGTGGGGGCCACTCGACCAAGACTACCAAAACATTTTAAAAACCTATGGTGAGTGGGGCGTGGCTGGCATTAAAACCGACTTTATGCAGCGCTCCGACCAAGAAATGGTCAACTTTTACGAGAAAATCGCCCGCGAGGCGGCCAAACACGAGCTACTGGTAGACTTTCACGGCGGCTTTAAGCCCGCCGGCCTGCGCCGCGCCTACCCCAATGTGATGAGCTACGAGGGCGTAAAAGGCAACGAGAACAACAAATGGAGCGCCGACGTCACCCCCGAGCACACGGTAACCTTGCCCTTTATTCGCATGGTGGCCGGCCCCATGGACTTTACCCCAGGCGCGCTGCGCAACGCGCACATAGCCAACCACCACATCAGCCACTACCGGCCGGTTAGCCTTGGCACTCGCGCCCACCAAGTGGCCATGTACGCCGTGTACGAAAGCGCGCTGCAAATGCTGTGCGAGTCACCCTCCACCTACCGCCGCGAGCCAAAAGTCACTGAGTTTATCAGTCAGTTTCCCGCCGACTGGGACGAAACCCACGTGCTTGACGCCCAAATAGCCGATTATATTTTGGTGGCCCGACGCAACGGCGATAACTGGTACATAGGCGCTATGACCGACGACACCGCGCGCACCTTAACCATCGACTTTAGCTTTTTGGGCGAGGGTAAATTCACCCTCACCGCCCTGCGCGACGGCATTAACACCGAGCACTTTGCCGAAGATTATAAAATCGAAACCCAAGCCGTACAGGCCAGCGACAAACTCACCATCAACCTCGCCTCCGGTGGCGGCTGGGCCGGCGTGATCAAACCAACCGAGCAATAGCCGACAGGCGCGAGCTACTCGTTAGCTCGCGCCTTTTTGGCCCATATTTACCCCTTAATCTAACGACCAGACTTTCTTCCGCTCAGTCGTGGAGTCAACACTCTAGCTAAAGATGTAATCGGGGCTACCGCCCCAAAACAACATCTAATTAGGAGCAATAAGCGAGCTCCAAAACGCTATTGCAACCGGCTCGCCTGCCCACGCATTCTCCCGCCGCGAGCAACATGGCATAATGCCCGACGTACTCCTTATCACAACGCCAGAGAGAACCCCATGCCGTCTTTGCAAGATCAGCTGAAAAATGCGGGCTTAATCAACGAGAAAGAAGCCAAGCAAATTCAAAAAGACAAGCGCAAGCAAACCAAGCAAGCGCGTAAATCCAAGCAGGTGGTGGTGGATGAAACCAAACAATCGGCGCAAGCCGCCCGCGCCGAAAAAGCCGAGCGCGACCGCGAGCTAAACCGCCAGCGTCAGGCCGAAGCCGAGCAAAAAGCCATTGCCGCGCAGATTAAGCAGCTAATTGAAACCCACCGTCAGCCCAAGCTTGCTCAGGGCGAGAGCGAGGTGGATTACAACTTTACCGACGGCAAAACCATTAAAAAGCTGCTGGTGACGCCGCGGGTGCAACAGCTTCTAATGCGCGGCCAGTTAGTCATTGCCAAGCTTGGCGATGGTTATGAGCTGGTGCCACGGGTGGTCGCCGACAAAATCGCACTGCGTGATCAAGCCTGCATTATTGTCACCAAAGGCCCAGTCGACGACGAACCGGACGAGGACGATCCGTACAAAGATTACGTGATCCCCGACGATTTAATGTGGTAGCCAACCCATGACCATTAACCGCAGAGCCCTACTGACCCGCTCGGCCGCACTCGCTGGCGCCTTGGCCCTAAGCAAACAAAACGCGATCGCTAAAGCCCTAAAGGAAACCGGCCTAAAAGAGCTCTACCAAGACGACTTTTACCTCGGCACCGCTATTGGCCACGCTCGCTTAACCAACCCGCCGACAGGCTTTAATGCCTTAGTCGCCCGCGAGTTTAACGCGCTCACTCTTGAAAACGACATGAAATGGGAGCGCGTACACCCCCAACCCGAACAGTGGGTGTGGGAGTACGCCGACAAATTTATAGCGCTGGGCGAGCAACACAAAATGTTTATGGTGGGGCATGTACTGGTGTGGCACTCGCAAACCCCACCTTGGGTGTTCAACGACAAAAACGGCAACCCGGTATCGCGCGAGGTTTTGCTGGCGCGTATGAAGAGCCACATCGACACTCTGGCCGGCCGCTACCGGGGCCGAGTGCATGCCTGGGATGTAGTCAACGAAGCGGTAGACGAAGACCAGGGCTGGCGCCAAAGCCCTTGGTTTAAGCAAATCGGCCCGGATTTTATCGAACACGCGTTTCACTACGCCCGTGCAGCGGCGCCCGACGCGCACTTGATGTACAACGACTACAACATGCACAACCCCGGCAAGCGCCAATTTGTGGTGGACATGATTAAACGGTTTAAACAGACCGGCGTACCCATCGACGGCGTAGGCATGCAAGGCCACATAGGGCTAGGCTACCCGGATATCACCGAGTTTGAAAAAAGCATTAAAGCCTTTGCCGCCGCCGGCGTGGCCGTGCATATTACCGAGCTAGACCTAGATGTACTGCCCACCGCGTGGGAGCACATTGGCGCCGAGATCTCTGACAACTTTGCCTACGCCGATGAGCTAAACCCCTACCCCGACGGCTTGCCCGCCAAGATAGAAGCGCAACTTGCCGAGCGCTATGCCGAGTGGTTTGCACTATTTTTAAAACACCGCGACAGCATTGCCAGAGTCACCCTCTGGGGCACCGGCGATAGCGAGTCTTGGAAAAACAACTTTCCGGTGAGGGGCCGCCGCAATTATCCGCTCTTGTTTGATCGCGATTATCAGCGCAAATCCGCCTACCACAGCGTCGCTGCGCTAAGAAAATAATGGCCGCGAACCCAGACCTTATTATGATGACGCCGCAATATTTGCTATATTGCGGCCCAATTGGCAAAACCGCGCCAAAGCGCTTCTCTCACCGGCGCCGCGTCGCTAACCTGCCCCATTGATTCAATGGTCACCAACAACGTATCAGGATGACTCGATGGCAGATCCCTGCTTTCAAATAAAAGGCACCAGCGTCACTAGCATGGTGCTGGATCTATACCACTATCAAAGCGATGAATTTTCCCGCACACTTGCGCAAAAGGTGCAAACAGCACCGCTGTTTTTTACCGGTTCGCCGCTGTTTCTTAACCTCGCCTCCTTCAACGGCGAGCTAAGCAAAGAGCAGCTGCAAGAGATCATCAAGCACTGTCAGTCGCAGGGTTTTCAATTATTCGGCTGTAAAGGTGGCAGCGAGCCACAGGCCAAACTGGCTAAAGATCTAGGGCTGGTGCATTTGCCCGCCTCGCGCGCGCGCCCTGACAAAACCGAGCAGCCGCCCGAGCAAGAGCCCGAACCTGCGGCCAGCCCGGCGCCAGAGGCTACCAGCCGCCCCACACGTATTATCGAGCGCCCGGTGCGCTCGGGGCAGCAGATTTACGCCGAGGGTTCTGATCTAATTTTGCTGGCACAGGTCAGCGAGGGCGCCGAAGTCATTGCCGATGGCAACATCCACGCCTACGGCCCATTGCGCGGACGCGCCCTGGCCGGTGTACGCGACAACCCCAATGCGCGCATTTTTTGCCAACAACTTGAGGCCGAGCTGGTATCCATTGCCGGACACTTTGTACTCAACGACACCCTGCGGGACAGTTGCTGGAAGCAACCGGCACAGATTTTTTTACAAGACGATTCCATTGAAATTGCCGCACTGTAAATAGTGCCAAACACATTGAGGAAACACCGTGGCTAAAATTATTGTTGTGACTTCGGGTAAAGGCGGGGTGGGTAAAACCACCTCCAGTGCCGCTATCTCTACCGGGCTGGCATTGCGCGGCCACAAAACCGTGGTGATTGATTTTGACGTGGGCCTGCGCAACCTGGATTTAATTATGGGTTGCGAGCGCCGCGTGGTGTACGACTTTGTCAACGTCATCAACAAAGAGGCCTCGTTGAAGCAGGCCTTGATTAAAGACAAACGCACCGATGGACTGTTTATTTTGCCCGCCTCGCAAACCCGGGACAAAGACGCCCTCACCTACGAAGGTGTCGAGGCCGTGCTGGACGAGTTGGCCAAAGACTTCGACTACATCATCTGCGACTCACCAGCGGGTATCGAGCAAGGCGCGCAAATGGCGCTCTACTTTGCCGAAGAAGCCATCGTCGTCACCAACCCCGAGGTATCCTCGGTGCGTGACTCCGACCGTATTTTGGGTATTTTGCAAAGTAAGTCTCGCATGGCAGAGCAAGGCAAAGCGGTTAAAGAGCACTTGCTGTTAACCCGCTACAACCCCTCGCGCGTGGCCAGTGCCGAAATGCTAAGCGTTGCGGACGTCGAAGAGATTCTGGCCATCCCGCTACTGGGCGTAATCCCCGAGTCCGAGGCCGTACTCAAAGCCTCAAACCAGGGCGCACCTGTGATTCTCGATACCGAGTCGCAAGCCGGTCAAGCGTACCAAGATGCCGTGTCTCGCCTGCTGGGCGAAGAAGTCGAGCATCGCTTTTTAGAGCAAGCGCAAAAAGGCTTCTTTAAGCGATTGCTGGGAGGCAAGTAATGGGCATACTTGATTATCTGCTAAAGAAAACCAAACCCACCTCGTCGGCCTCGGTGGCAAAAGAGCGACTGCAAATTATCGTCGCCCACGAGCGCAGTACCCGCGGCCAGCCGGATTATTTACCGCTAATGCAGCAAGAAATCATCGAGGTCATTCGCAAATACGTCGAGATTGACCAAGATCAGGTATCGGTGCAGCTCGATAACGCCGACGACTGCTCGGTGCTGGAACTGAACATCACCCTGCCAGAGCGTTAGTGCGCGCGGCGGGTTCAGCCCCTCGCCCGTCTGTGTTCGCAGCGCCCGGTTACCAGACCCCGCTACCAACCGGGCGCGCGAGCTTTACCTTGCCTAACAGACACGCGGCTAGCGATCGCGTTACAATAGCGCCTTCCTGCTGGCCCGCGCCACGCAAACCCTCATAATTAAAACACCTATAATCACTACTCTACCGGTCCGCGCCTCGCGTGTTACCGGCGCTGTCGTTATAGCTGTTTTGCAACGGAAGAATTCATGACCGATATTGCACCGGCACAATCCACCCCTCGCCTTAGCAAAGGCGCCATGTTAATGATTGAAATTGCCCTCGCCATTGGCGGCTTTGGCATCGGCACCGGCGAATTCGCCACCATGGGCCTTATGCCTGCCATAGCCGAAGGTTTAGGGGTATCCGAGCCACAAGTGGGCCACGTAATCAGCGCTTACGCGCTGGGCGTTGTGATCGGCGCGCCGCTGCTGGCGATTGCCGGTGCACGTCTGTTTCACCGTCATTTACTGTTGCTGCTAATGGGGTTTTACGCCCTGGCCAATATCGCCAGCGCCTTTGCGCCCAATTACGAAAGTTTGTTGGTTATGCGCTTTATCGCGGGTTTACCTCACGGCACCTACTTTGGTGTGGCCGCCTTGGTGGTCGCAAGCCTTGTGCCGCCCAGCCAGCGGGGCAAAGCCGTTAGCCGGGTAATGATCGGCCTCACCCTCGCGGTACTTATCGGCAACCCGCTCGCTACCTGGCTGGGGCAATCCATCAGCTGGCGCTACGCGTTTGCCTTAGTCGGCGGCTTATCGGTGTTAACCGTAGCGCTCATACTGTGGTTTGTGCCACTAAACAAACAGCAAGTACGCAACAACCCACTGCACGAAATAAAAGCTTTTAACCGACCGCAGGTGTGGCTGGCGCTGCTGATCGGCGCCACCGGTTTTGCCGGTGTCTTTGCCGTGTTTAGTTATCTGGCCCCCACTATTTTGCACGTCACCGGCGAAAGCAAAATGTGGATTCCTATCGCTATGGCCACCTTTGGCCTGGGCGGTTTTACCGGGAATATTGTCGGCGGCTGGCTGTTTGATAAATACCAATTCAAAGCGGTAGGTGGTGTTCTGCTGTGGAGCATTTTTATTTTATTGCTCTACCCCCAAACCACCTCCGAGCTGTGGAGCATTTTACTGGCAACGTTCTTAGTCGGCACCGTGGTCGCGGTATCGCCACCACTGCAAACCCACCTAATGGACGTGGCCCCCGGCGCGCAAACCTTATCCGCCGCGTCACACCACGCCGCCTTTAACACCGCCAACGCCATAGGCCCCCTACTGGGCGGCATGGCCATCAGCGCAGGGTTTGGCTGGAGCTCGACCGGCTACGTCGGTGCCGCCACCGCCGTCGTGGGTTTAGTGTTTTTTGTGCTTGCCTGGCAACTGCAGGAGCGAGAAGCGCGATTGCTCAGTAACACAGCGACAAGCTAAGTGATCACCCGCGCTTTAACGGATTGTTAGCAACTAAAAAGGCACTGCCTGCGTGTCTGTTTGCGTCTTTCTATGTGCCATATCCAACACCTTCGTCGTAGTAAAGCTAACGATAGAAGGTGTCTATTTTTTGTGGGGAGCACCATCACATAACGCCGTACCCTGCGGCAAGTTTGGAGGCGCAGAATGCGCCGGAAAAATTGTCCGCAGCAGCACATTGTTATTAGGGCAGCCCCCGCTCCAAGAAGATTGCTTCAGGATGCGGATTGAAGCGGTACGGACCAATTTCCTCGAAACCGAACGAACGATAGAGCTGTAGTGCTGACTGTAGCTCGGGAATGGTGTCAAGATAAATCTTTTGGTAGCCCAGCCGGGATGCCTCAGAAAGGAAAGACTTCATGAGCATCTTACCTATACCCTTCCCGTGGCAATATTCAGAAACGAACATCCGTTTCATTTCGGCGACCCCAGGTGCGAACTCGCGCAGCCCCACTACCCCCACGTAACTACCTTGGTGTTTTGCAAGAAGCAGCGCGCCCTTCGGCGGCCCGTACATATGCGCGACATTCTTCAGCTCGCTGGAGAAACCTTGAAATTCTAGATCAACGCCAAGAAACTGAGCATACGCGCGAAACAGGAGTGCTCCTTGCGAGAACTGCTCCTGCGTGGACGCCATCTCAACTACAGTAGTCACTTTAACTCCCTGCTAAGCCGCCAGAACGAAGTTGATTTTTCGTGCAGGCGTAGCGAAAAGCACAAAACAAACAACGCAGTGGAGGTCGGCTTGAGCCACTTTTTAAATTTACCGAATATATTTAAAACCCAGGTCATGAGCTATAGTTATTTATGCTCTCCTAAATAGACAACATCGGTTGCGCCTGACCTGGCAACGGCAATATCAATGACGGAATCTTCATTAAAATCACCAAATGCGAAGCCATAGAGCACTCCTTCATCATCACCAAAAGGAACGGAAGTAAACTGCTTACCTCCTCTATTAAAAAATACTTTTGGCTGAGCTTTTCTGTACCCAACAACAATATCTATTAATCCGTCGTCATTTATATCAAATTGAGCTAAAGCATTGGGTTTTTCTATTTCGGATTCTAGCCATTGAGGCGAACTAAAGAGTTGTTTGTCTGCTCCCCATAAGACAGCGGGACCTCGACTATCATCAATAATTGAAATGTCAATATTGCCGTCCCCATCGAAATCACCAGCAACAACACTCCGTATAGCCATACTTGTATCACCAAAAGCTATTTTTTTATCAAACACTCTATTTCCTGTGCAAAGATAGGCGTAACTTTGCCCTTGATCTCGATGAGGTACAATAATGTCTTTACAACCATCTTTGTCTAGATCTACCGAAATGGAAGTCGTTGCTGGCCCCCGCGCAATTGAGTTACACTTTTTTTCAAATAATCCTCCAGCCTCTCCATAGCATACATAGGTTGAACTGCCTTTCTTCGAACGGTTAGCGATTAATACATCTGGATACTTATCGATATCGATATAACCCACATATATATTTCTGGTCGGCCATTTTTCTTTCCCTAACACACCTACTGCACTAAACTGACCAGAGCCATCGTTAAAATATACCTTAGTTGGATCTGGTCGATCATTGCTAACTACAACATCCAAATCTCTGTCACCATCCAAATCAAATAATACAGCCGAGTAAGATCTATCAGGCGTGTCATCTAACTTTTCGGGCTCGCTAAAACCACCGTTTCCATCACCAATAAATATCGAATTACTTAACGGCCAATGTCGTCCTTTTGCAACCAGAACATCTAAATGGCCATCTCCATTTAAGTCACCAGCACTAACATTTGAAGATTTTTCTTTGAGACTCCCCAGTTCAATTTCGTGTTGGAAGGTGATAAGTGGACTAGTTTTTTCTGACGCGGATACACACGATGTGCTCGAAGTAAGTGTCAACACTATCAACCAAATCTTTACCCTAGTTGCACATATATGGTGATAACTATCTAGATTTACTACTGATTCCATCGTCAATCCTTGAGCTTGCGAGCATCCGGCGGCCGACAGGCCGCGAGTGATGCGCTTGGTTATGGATCTTTTTTTCACTCAATGCTGAGATTACCATGCTTGTACTGTTTATAGCCGGTATAGGGAAGCAGAGCTGTATCAACAACTCCTGATGCCACGCTATCTATTACATAGAACCCCAAAAACCAGTCAATATACATGCCGCCAGGTTTTGAGTGAAGGTAGCAGAAATTATAGGCGACACCGCTATATACTCTTGGGATATTATCACAGTGAGTTTTCTGTCGCTTTAGGTTAGAGGTAACTTTCTGGTCAGAACTCCCGACTGTGATGAATGACCCACAAGCACTTAGTGTAATCCCCAAAAAAACTGTCAAAATAATTCTCATGTATTCAGAATCTCCGTCTCCATAACGTTCGTTAGCGAGCGTCCTAATTGACGCGTTTGTTAGCTTGAGCTGCACGAATAAATGCAAGATCGCTGGTAACAACTCCAACACCTGATGCGACAACCTTAGAGTATGATTCGGCAATAGGTTCATGTTTAGACCAAAGATAAATGTCCGAACCATGCTTCTGCAACCTTGATGCTAGACGACCAGGATAACCCCAAAAATATTTTGCCATTGAGGGTGGTATTAAAAGTATGGTGTTTCTACAGGACTCAGGAACAATTCCAGCCCATCCAACTAAAAGATAATCTATGCCGCAACTCTTTACACTATTAACGCTTGCTAGCCTTAAGGATGAATCCTTGCTTCGAAACCACTCTATACCTTTTGAAGAAGTAATTACGACATGGTTAGATTTTTTTCCGGATATATAAGTATAGAAAGTATCAAATGAACGTATGTCGTTATTCTTTAGGTTTAACCAAAATTCATGCTTTGGGTACCGCTTGTAAAACTCCTCTAATTTGGAAATCGCAAAACCTCTTCCTCTAAAGGGGAAAGTCGAACCATCGTCAAACGTATATCCATATCCTGCATCAACAGCCTCCAACTGTTCAAAAGATGATTTATGTACCGGCCCAGTCCCGTTTGTAGCACAATCCAATGTCCAGTCATGGAAAACAACCAGCTGATCATCACTAGTTCTGTGAACATTTAGATGAATTACGTTAGCTCCGGCTGCAATAGAAGAAGCCACAGCTTCCAGTGTATTCTCAACCGTTTTGACATTTGATTCCTTTAGTGAAATTGCGTTGCAGCCCGTTTTACCCAACTTGTCATAGTTAACTAGGCTTCCACCTCCTCGATAGGCCACAAGCTCGCCTTGTCGCTGGATCTCAGGAACGAACACATAGGCGTTTATAACTCCTAGAGTGGCTATGCAAGACAGAGAAACCAATGCCGTCTTAACAATTTTTTTTAACATTTGCCACCTAAATCCTTGCACGATGAAAAGCTAACGCCGCATTCACCGGCTTGTCCGGTGCAATGCTTTGTTAGCATAATTTTTGACTCGCACTGTTAAATGGCACCTGCAAGCCAACCCATAACATTTAATAGAAACTCTTCATTTTGTTCAGCACCTTTAGACGCCAAGCCAAATGTTTTCCCTGTTTTAGTATCTAGTTGAGATGAAAACATCATACCCTCAGAAAATACAGCTATTCGACCTTTACCGACCTCCAGTACAGCACCTTGACTCCAACCTTGCACAAGCACCCTTGCAGTATCAGCATTTACTTGAAAAGGCACATCAGGAACAATAGAAACAGCCCCTTCACCAAGATTTAAAAGTGAAGTCGCCTCAGGCGGAGTTTTGAAAGCTGAGCCGCCAAAGGTTCTAACCTGCTCTATACGATTAGGTTGCATAGTTATTCCTGGCATTTCAGGTGCAGCGGTAGATAGATAAATATTTTGTTCTAGCTGTCGGGTTTTAGACGTAATGGGATGTTCACCGAGCGTCTTGTCCTTAGCACGAAACATCGCATTACCAACATGACCGTTACTAAATTGAAAGCCAAATTCACCCGCTAAATTTTCAATGACACGGGGAAAAGGAGCATGGTCTGCGATTAATAAAAGCGCTCCACCTTCCAAGACCCACTTTTTAATACTTAAAACTTCTTCATTGCTCAATGCTTCAGTATAAGGTGGATTCCAGTCTTTTCTATTTCTATCTAACGCATTGGCAATAACCAATAAATCAGCATCATGTAGTGTGGCTAATGAAAAGCGGCTGTTATTTGGCCGAACGGTATAACCATCGCTTTCAAGAACCTGCACAAATGGGCTATATCGCCCACTTGCTGTTAGGAAATTATTGTGTGCTTCATCTACAAATACAACAGGGCTATTGTTTTGAGAAAAAGTTTTGTGGGTATTTTTAGGTATAAAGTTTGGATCAGCTTGTTGAGGTCTATCGGAACAAGCTAACAGCGCAGTCAAAAATACCCCAAGAAAACTTACCTTAAAAAATGTCATTTATTATTTCCATATAGTATTACAGCCCGAAACTACAATAAGTATGCTAACGCAAAGCGCAACCGCGTGAGCTCGCGAGCGTCCGGCACACGAAGTGTGCGGATTGGCGCGTATTGTTAGATGCCGGCGAAATCACGATGGCTCATTGAACGTTATTTTTACAAAAAACTCCAAGCCTTCCTCGCTCACAAGCCAAAGCTTTACGAATTTGTCACCTGGCCAATAGTTGGGATCTTCTCCAAATTTCAAGGGCTCTCCATTCGCCAAAAAAGCCTCAACCTTAGCAACATTGCTGGTTTCAACGGGAAGGTCGATTAATACATGCCGCCACTGCCAATTGATCTTTCCAGTGGTTTTATCCTTTACGCCCATCATATTGATGGCATTAGATACCTTAGATCCATCGTCACCAACAAAGCCAGCTTCGTCTTGCAAGATACCAGTTTCATAGACCCTCTCCGCATGAGCGATGTACGGAACCAAGATCATCAATAGCGCAAATAATAACTTATTCATATCTATTTCCTTATCTAACGCCCGCCTCAACTGCCGGAGGCTACTGGTGCCTTTTTTGCCGGTTTTTTTGGGCAAAAAAGGTGACAGTGGCCGGAGGTCAGATTGCAGGCGCTTGTTCAGTGCTTTAACTATGACCATTGCTATCTATTGCACGCTTAACAGTTCTGAAAGTCTGGCTGCCATCTTCAATTAAAGTATCAAAGTCGAAGTAGTTAGGCTTACTACCCATATCAATCCATGCATTCTTTAAATACTCTTTAAACTTGATTGCTCTTTTATATCGAGAATCGATAGCTAGAGAATTCAAGTCGTGCATTAGTTCTCTTCGTATATCTTTATCCAGTATTGGCGTGTCAAAAACCATTGCATCTAAATAAGAGAAAACTGAAAGCCATCTTTTTAGGTGATAAGCTCCTATGCTCGTAATTCGGAATGAGCCCGGCATTTCGCCAATAAGAGTACCATTAACATCCTCTTCAAATGTAACTCTTTGGGATGTTTCAATGAGCTTTTTATTCGTACACTTCCTCAAAGAGTGTGTTATTTGGTCGACTGTAAATCCTAAGCTTTGCATCTGCTCAAACAGGTTAGTCGTCTGGCAGAATCCATCATTATCAAGATGCTCACCCGCGCTATCTAGTAGTGCCAATATGATTGGCTTCAAAAAGTGTTCTTTTGAATCAGTGGAAGAAATATCATAGATATTCATCGCAATTGAGGTGTCGGGATTATAATGAGAATAATCGCCTAGCAGCGCAGATTTCGTGAATTCATGAAGTGGTATTCTATATCGTCCTTCCTCATTCATAATCCTAATGATTTTCTCTGCATCTACATTTGGGCTTCCAATAAATCCTGTGACGAATTCGATTGCAGCCCGTATATTCCCACCAGTAATATTTGATAGAAACTCATAGAGTTCCGAATTTTCGGACAAAGATGTTATAAGTGCCTTTAAAAACTGAGATAAATTACCTGCATTTACTCTTACATAATTAATGGCCTCAATTGGAACATTGCCTTCTGCCATGCTGAGAGCAAAAAGTAGCCGCTTTTTAATGACTGAGTCAATTCTTGGTGGAGATATTGTGAATATCTTATGAGGGTATGCCGCTAACGCGCCTGAACGCTTGGATTTAAAAAATGTTTGGGGCCTAACGGAGACAAAAACGGTTGAGTTCCAGTCTTTCGCGAGTTCTTGAGCAATAATGAATGCACTTTGCTGAATCTCAAAGTCTCGTTGATCAGCATTATCTAAGGAAATGATAATCTGCTTTTTAGTAGACTTTGCATGTCCATTGATACACCTCTTTAAATGTTGATCTTTTTCTCTGGTGATAGAGTCAAGCATTTCCAACAGTTTAGTTTCATATAGCTCTGGGTTACTTTCTTTTTTCTCTCCCCATATGCCATTTGAAAAGCGATGTATATCTGACGCATAGATCCCCTTAATAAATTTAAAGGCATTGACGTCTATAGTATATTTATCATGAAGTTGTGCTTCAATTTCATTCAGAACGAAAGATTTCAGATCTTGAGCAAGGGCAGCTTTAGATCCAAGGTCAATATAGATGTAGATTGCGTTCATAAACTCTTCATGAGCGCTGTTATACATTAGATTTTTTACAAAAGAAGTTTTTCCTACCCCAACATCTCCTAATAATACTATTGGCCTCCTTGCTATTGCCTCAGCGAGGATATCTGGCGAAAAATTATCGCTTTTCTTTTCCTTGACAGGTGCAACATGTGGAACAGATTCGGTCTCGTTAAATAACGATGCATATCTAGCTTCTAAGATATTTTTACTTAATAAAGCATACTTTGACAATGCACCGCTGTCACAGTAGCACTCTGAGAAAAATGTTTCCTCTACTTCACTATTTTCAATAATATCTTGTAGAAATAGTTCAGAGAGTTGCCTCAAGGTCGCATGCGTCTCGCTTGGGTATCTGACAACCGGATAGTTTACTAATTTTGAAGAGAGTTTGTTTGGTATTCCACTTTCGCCCGAAACCAAATATCTAGAAATATTCCTTTCCCTAATTCCAGCTTGAGAAAGAAGCTGCCAAGCAATAGGAAAGTTTTCGAGCATATGGCTAAGACTTGTGAAAACGACAGCTTTTCCTTCATAGACAGATACCCCGTCCTGTCTGGAAGCTAAGAAAACTATATATTGATGTCCATTGCTAACGATAGCAATTGGTACACCCCGCTGACTGCAGTACTCTTGTGCTTGTTTGATTGCATCTGACGAGTCTGCATCAAGCTTAATTATTGAAGGCAAGTCACTTATCAATGACTTCGACGGTCCAGCTGGAATTTCAAAGGTCTTTCCTTCGCGTTTAGCTTCAAGGATAGCAAGCCTTGGTTTCCCTAGTTCATAATCTGTAAACTTTCTTTGCTCAGATTTTTCAACTTCAACTTCATCCCGCGACCATCCGAGGCAATCAAACAGTACTTTGTCAATGATATGAAACCTTGTCTGAGCTTCATTCATATCGGAGTCATGCTTCAATTTAGATATAAGGGCACGTAAATAAGCTTCTCCCTCAGCTAACGTTGTCAATTTACTCTCCTTATTCATTTATATGTCGCGAGTAGCACTGAACATTTGTATAGCGACCTTGCGCGTTATAGCCCCTAGAATATCTTTAGGAGTACAGTGCAACTCACTGTTTCAGCTAACTTTTTGTTCGCTACAGCAAAAAAGGGAAGGAAGAAAAGTGTGCGTGCGCGTTATCCTGCGGTCGCGAGCCTTATTATCTACCTTCCTATCTGGCTAAGTGCTTAATTTTACCGTTATTTTTATTTATCGAAAACAACAGAGTGTGCGCTTGTTAGGGCAAAGCGTGCCATGGTTTAGGGGGCTTGGCAATACACCTGTATAAGTATGGGGTACGCAAGCGCTAACGTTGCGTAAAAACGTCCATTAATGCCATAACAGCTTTTGCCTCGGGTACTGAGCAGGGGTTATCACGTTCTCCACGAAAGTACGCATTCACCTGCGCTATCATCGGCTGCTGGACGTGGTCGGGGTTATCAAGGCAGATCTGTTGGTTGCCATCGGCATTTTCTAGGTGAATAGTGGGCGAGCCAAAGAAGTTGACACTCAGCTTTCCCTTAGTGCCAATCACTTCATACACATCTCGACTTTGTTGCCCTTGCACACCAAACCCCCAGCGCCCCTGCAACACAACATCATTTTGTAACCGTGCCCAGCCACAGGTAAGGTCATCAGAACTATTGTTGTGCTGCTGATTAAGACTAACACCCTGCGCGCTAACAACCGGACCAAACCACTGCAAGATTAAGTCGATTTGGTGAGGCGCTAAATCGTAAAACAGACCGCCGCCAGACAGGGCCGGGTTAACGCGCCAGTTATCGTCGCTATTGCTGATAATGTCAGCGGCGATAGGCTGCAGCATATCGACTTGCACCATCAGCGGCCGCCCTATAGCGCCACCTGCCAGCAGCTCGGAAAACTTTAAAAAGCCGGGCACATAACGGCGGTAATGTGCCACCACCGCTTTTTTGGTAGATTGCTGTTCGGCTTTGATAATCGCGTCGCACTCTTTTGCGTTAAGTGCTACGGGTTTTTCGATGTAGACATGCTTGCCCGCTTTTAAAGCTGCAATGGCGTAGTCTTTGTGCTGCGCCGGGGGCGTGGCGATATAAACCGCATCAATATCCGGGTTGGCCAGCAGCGCATCGGCGTTGTCGTAATACTGTGGCACTTGGTGACGCTGCGCAAAGTCTTTCGCTTTAGCTAGGTTACGGCGCATGACGGCCAGCAACTGCGAGCCACTTGCACGATAAAATGCCGGCCCGCTTTTTACCTCACAGACATCGCCAACGCCAATAATGCCCCAGCGGATGGTTTTTGCAGAAGACACAGCAGCCCCTTTTGCTATTTATGTTAATAGTGCGCGAAAAGCGGACAAGTATACTGTGAACCTCGCAAGCGGAGAAACTAATCGGCCGCTTCCGGCGCCTGCAGCGCTTTGCTGTAAAAACCCGACGGGTCAAAACAGCACACTCGCTTTTTACCGGACGCCAGCATGTCACAAGCATCGTCGATTCGCTTTGCGCGGGTTTTTGCCTGCTTAGCCGACTCCACCCAATGAATCCAATCAACCCGGGCAAGCGCAGTAGTCGCATTCCAAACCGCAAGCGCCTCTGGCAGAGCATCCAATGCTTGCTGTACATCTTGCGGTACACTCGGCTCGGGTTCTACCGCCACTGGCGCAAGGGTAAGCTCTACCAGATCGCCAAAATTAACACCCGACACTTGCATGAGTTTTTCGTCGATACGCAGCCAATGGCTTTTCTGGCCGTCGGGCTCCAGCAATACTGTAAAAGGCTGACGATTGATCTGCCCCTCTACCGTTGTCCGGCCGCGGCGGGGCAAAGTATCACTCACCTCGTGGGGTAAAATAATAAATCCCCATAAACCATGCTCGCCCATTTTTTTGGGGCGGTGTAGCAAGGCACTGAACTGAGATATTTTTTTAGTGGTGGTCATAGAGCCTACCCATAGATTTACAAAGATCTCTTACTCGGAGTTTGACGGCCTGCTATACCGCTATGTGTTGATTCACTGACCCCGATTAAACACATTTAACATCCACTGCAACACTTGCATCTCGTGCAACGGCTCATCCAACGAGTCTACACCGGCTTGATACACAGGTTCACCAATCGCGTCACGCCTTTTGTCCATTAACGCTTTAGCATAGTCGCGAGTAAATTCAGGGTGGCCCTGAAATGTTAGGATGTTATCCCCCACAGAGGTCATCGCTACCGGGCAGTTACTTGTGCTTGCCAGTATTTGCGCATTAGGCGCTAGTTTAACCACTTGGTCTTGATGGCTGGAGATCAGCGCAAAGCTATCGCCGGGTGCGCCAAACTCGGTGGCCACCGGCGTTAGCTGGTTGTGGTGCACGCCAACGCACCAGCCACCTGGCGCCTTCGCCACCTCACCACCCAACGCCTGGTGAATAATTTGATGCCCAAAACAGATACCCACGATAGGTATCTCGTTGCTCGCCATCGTTTTTATGCGCTCTTTTAGCTGGGCAATCCACTCATCTCTATCGTAAGCTGCCGATTGGCTGCCGGTAATAAGAACACCGGAAAAATCATGTAGAGATGTAGGGTACTGCTGTTTATTAACGTCAAAGCGCGCAAACTGTAAGCCCGCGTTAACCGCCAATAAGCTTTTAATAAACATATCGGGGTACTGCCCGTGGCTGCGGGCAAGCGCATCGGGGATAGTATCGGTGTTAAAAATAGCAATGGGTTTCATGTCGACCTCCGCAATAGTGATACGCCACAAGCGGCGGCTTATCACTCGTTAACGAATCATGCCTTGGCGCAGGGGCTGTCGTCTATTACTCTTAAGCACAAATCTAACATTTATAACTTATAAAAAGGACACTCTTATGCGCCCCTTATGTCGCTGGTTATTTACCATACTGACATGCAGCATCGCCCTCGCAAGCGCCGCCGCAGACAACTGGAACGGCAAGCGTGCCGCCGTGTCGTTAACCTATGACGACTCTCTGAATGTTCACTTGGATAACGCCATTCCGGTACTCGATGAATACGGCTTTAAAGCAACCTTTTACCTTACCGTGGGCTACCCGCCGTTTGGCGAGCGGCTAAACGAATGGCGCGCAGTTGCGGCCAACGGTCACGAGCTGGGCAACCACTCGTTGTATCACCCCTGCGATGCGTCTCAGCCGGGCCGCGAATGGGTAAACCCCGAGCGAGATTTATCCCAGTGGAGCGTGGCTCGCCTGGTAGACAACTTAAAGGTTGCCAATATTGCGCTGCAGGCGGTCGACGGTAAAAAAGAGCGCACCTATGCCTATCCCTGTGGTGATATGTCAGCGGGTGGCGAGTCTTATGTTGCCGCAATCAAGCCCCTGTTTGTGGGCGCGCGCGGGGTTAAGAGCAGCATTATGCAGCCCGATCAGGTGACGCTGTTTGATATCGACTCTTATGTGATTAACGGCAGCAGTGTCGAGCAACTTAAAACATTGGTAGACGATGCGATTGCAAAAGGCGGCCTACTGGTGTTTTTGTTTCACGGCGTAGGCGGTGAGCACCCACTCAATGTGGATAACGCCAACCACACAGCCTTAATTAAATACTTAGATAAAAAACGCGAGCAATTATGGGTTGCACCTATGGTGGAGATCGCCCAGCACCTTAAAAAGCAGCCGCAGTAACCTTTATGGTTCGCGCCCCCTGCACGATAAAGGCGGGCGCGACTTTGTCACCACAAGATACCGACCCCACCCAGTTAACCTCCCCTTTCGCAGCATGGTGCACCAAAATCGCCAGCGGCGCACCCAACTACGTTCACCACAGCCCCCTTCTGGTGCAGTGGCTTTTTATCGCTCGATAACCGGTTGCACCAACAACAGCACGCCGCGCACCACAACAACGCAAAAGCCACGTAAAACTCGCACAAAATGTCGGTTATTTACTCGCTAATTACGCTAACTCATTGATCGCTATTGGCTTTTTCTTGCTGGTTCAAATGCTGCATAGGCCACTGCGCAATATCGTTCTTATACCCATGGGGGGTAACGGGCGGCGCACTCTAGCGCCAACGGCCACAACAAAAGTCCTGTGCAAGACTGACCGACACCAAGAGAGTAATGACTATGTCCTACTTAATACCTTCAGAGTTTGTCACCAAGATGGTGGATGCGGGTGAATCGAAACTATTTATGGGCACTCGTGACGCCCTGATCCGCGCTTACATGGCGGGCGCTATTTTGGCCATTGCCGCTGTTTTTGCGGTAACCGTAACCGTGCAGACAGGTTACCCCATTATCGGCGCTATTTTATTCCCGGTCGGTTTTTGCATTTTGTATTTGATGGGTTTTGATTTGCTCACCGGGGTGTTTGTGCTGACACCACTGGCGCGCTTTGATAAACGCCCCGGTGTAACCTGGGGCGGTATTTTACGGCACTGGGGTATTGTGTTTATTGGCAACTTTGCCGGCGCCCTTACCGTGGCATTAATGATGGCGATAGTCTTTACCTACGGTTTCTCTAAAGAGCCTGACGCAGTGGGTAAAGTAATTGCGGGTATTGGCGAGTCGCGTACCGTGGGCTACAAAGAGTACGGCGCCGCCGGTATGTTAACCATTTTTGTTCGCGGCATGCTGTGTAACTGGATGGTCTCACTGGGCGTGGTTGGCGCGATGATCTCAACCTCGGTAAGCGGTAAAGTCATCGCTATGTGGATGCCCATTATGCTGTTCTTCGCGATGGCGTTTGAGCACTCGGTGGTGAATATGTTTTTATTCCCGTCGGCGTTAATTATGGGCGGTAACTTTTCAGTGATGGATTATTTGATTTGGAACGAGCTACCCGTAGTACTGGGCAACTTAATCGGCGGCTTGTCGCTTACCGGCCTGACGCTGTACACGACCCACGTGCTCACCCAACCCAAACGCGCACTGTAATTAACGATTAGTGCCCTACCACTTTGGCCGCTTGCGGCCAAAGTGGTTGCTGTTTAAGGCAGCTTAACTATGCCCCAAACGTTATCTGTAGCCATCGGGCAGTACTCCGACAAAGGCCGCAAAGAGCTTAATCAAGATTTCCATGCCGCTTATGTTCCGGCCGAGCCGCAACTAAGCGCCAAAGGCATCGTGGTTGCTTTAGCCGACGGCATTAGCAGTAGCTCGGTTAGCCAAGTTGCCAGCCAAATGTCGGTAAAGACTTTTTTAGACGACTATTTCTCGACCAGCGAATCTTGGTCGGTTAAAAAGTCCGGGCACCGGGTACTGATGGCCACCAACTCGTGGCTATACTCACAAACTCGCCGCAGCCAATACCGCTACGACGCCAACAAAGGTTATGTGTGCACCTTTAGCGCACTGATTATTAAATCGCGCACCGCACATATTTTTCACGCCGGCGACGCACGTATTTATCGGCTGCGCCACAACAGCATCGAGCAACTCACCCGCGACCACCGCTTGCAAGTATCCAGCGAGGTCAGCTATCTAAGCCGCGCCCTGGGCATGGACTCGCAGCTAGAGCTGGATTACGCATCGTTTGCCACCGAGCCCGGCGATACCTTTTTATTGCTGACCGACGGCGCCTACGAGTTTGCCGGCGACCGCGCGATTATCGACAGCATTAACAAACACGCCGACAATTTAGACCAGGCGGCACAAGCCATCGGCGAACTCGCCTACGCTAACAACAGTGATGACAACATCACCGTACAGATTTTGCGCGTAGACGAACTGCCCAACGCCGACACCGAAGAGCTGTACCAAGAGTTAACCCAACTGCCTTTTACCCCGCCGCTAGAGCCGCGGCAGCACTTTGATGGCTACACCATTGTGCGTCAGTTACACGCCAGTAGCCGCAGCCATGTGTACTTAGCGGTAGACGATGACAGCGGCGCCAACGTGGTGATTAAAACGCCGTCGATAGACCTGCGCGATGACCCCGCTTATTTAGAACGGTTTTTAATGGAAGAGTGGATCGCCCGGCGCATCGACAGCCCGCACGTATTAAAGGCCTACCGGGCCACTCGCACACGCCACTTTGTCTACATCGTCACCGAATACATCGAGGGCCAAACCCTAACCCAGTGGATGATCGATAACCCCGAGCCTTCACTTGAACAAGTGCGCGGCATCATCGAGCAAATTGCCCGGGGCCTGCGTGCGCTGCACCGGTTAGAGATGCTGCATCAAGACCTGCGCCCAGCCAATGTGATGATCGACACCTCAGGTACGGTTAAGCTGATCGACTTTGGCGCCACCCATGTGGCCGGCGTACAAGAGATGACGTCGGGCGCAAGCCATCTATCTATATTGGGCACCGCGCAATACACCGCCCCCGAGTATTTTTTAAGCGAACCGGCCACCGAGCGCTCGGATGCTTTCTCGCTCGCGGTGATCACTTATCAAATGCTTACCGGCCAGCTGCCTTACGGCACCGCAGTGGCCAAAGCCACCACCCGCGCGGCACAAAATCGCCTCAAGTATCAGAGCGCGCGCGATCACCAGCCGAGTATCCCGCTGTGGGTCGATGAAGCACTGCGCAAAGCACTGCGCCCCTACCCTTACCGGCGCTATGATGATTTGTCTGAGTTTTTATACGATTTGCGCCACCCCAACAAAGCCCTGCTGGGCACCCAGCAGCCGCCGCTGCTCGCGCGCAACCCGCTGGTGTTTTGGCAAAGTGTGTCGGCTATTTTACTGGTGGCGGTGATTGTGCTGGCAAGCCAGCTATAAAGCCTCACCCAGAATGATCATCGTTGGGCGGGCGGGTGCTGGAGATAACCGTCCACAGCCGCCGAAAGCGCCGCTCTAGCAACCGCTCTACCTTGTGCACCGTATGGTTAATGTTGCGCCAGCGCGAGCGCGCGGTTTGCAGCATATGCCGCGAGCGCGGGTTAACACACAGCAATGCCGCCAGGCTCATGGTGATTACGACCAACCCCACAGGGATGGGCGACAACAGCAACAATACCCCCAACAGCAACCCCAGCAGAGCCAACACCGTCACCAACCAGTCGCGGACCACCTTCATCGACTGGCACACCCCCTGAGTCGCTTCAGGCCCTATGCCGGGCCAACAATCGCGCCAACAAACCACTCGACGCACGTCACTGCAGCGTAACGGGGCATTGTTGCAATCTCATAACAACGCCTACGTCGCCCTGTCGATAAAAAATACAAATCGACCAAAAGACAATCATTGTTTTTGCTTAGCGCCAGAGCGTAAATGGCCGCAAAAAACCAGGCAGAATGAGGCCTTTTGAGCCAAAACCGCCGGTTTAGTAAAAAGCTGGACTTTGCGGGCTAATTAGTATTGGCAATTGGCACCTCCCTCGCTGTACAATGCCGTCCAATTTTTGGCCTTGATTATACGAGTATCGAAATGACAGACCTAAGTTTATACAGAAATATTGGTATCTTCGCCCACGTTGACGCGGGTAAGACCACCACCACCGAACGTATCCTTAAGCTCACCGGTAAAATTCACAAGCTGGGTGAAGTGCACGAGGGTGAATCCACCACCGACTTCATGGAGCAGGAAGCCGAGCGCGGTATTACCATTCAGTCCGCCGCTGTTACCTGTGAGTGGAAAGGTCACCGCTTAAACGTTATCGACACCCCTGGGCACGTTGACTTTACCGTTGAAGTATACCGCTCACTAAAAGTGTTGGACGGCGGTATCGGCGTATTCTGTGGTTCAGGTGGTGTAGAGCCACAATCTGAAACCAACTGGCGCTATGCCAACGAGTCTGAAGTTGCTCGTATCATCTTTGTTAACAAGCTCGACCGTATTGGTGCCGACTTCCTGAATGTTGTCGATCAGGTTAAAAACGTACTGGGCGCCAACGCGCTGGTTATGACCTTGCCTATCGGCCGCGAAGACACCTTTAAAGGTGTGGTTGACCTGCTGTCACGCAAAGCGTACGTGTGGGACGACTCTGGCCAACCAGAAAACTACAGCGTAGAAGACATTCCTGCCGATATGGCAGATGACGTCGAGATGTACCGCGAGCAGCTGGTTGAAACCGCCGTTGAAGTCGACGACGACCTGCTGATGGCCTACATGGACGGTGAAGAACCTTCTATTGAAGACCTGCAACGCTGCATCCGTAAGGGTACGCGCGATCTGACTTTCTTCCCTACTTTCTGTGGTTCTGCCTTTAAAAACAAAGGTATGCAGTTGGTACTGGACGCCGTTGTTGATTACCTGCCTGCTCCGACTGAAGTTGACCCACAAGAGTTGACCGACGAAGAAGGTAACCCAACCGGCGAGAAAGCCATCGTATCGGCCGACGAGCCATTAAAGGCACTGGCCTTTAAAATTATGGACGACCGCTTTGGCGCCCTGACCTTTGTGCGTATTTACTCGGGTCAGCTAAACAAAGGCGACACTATCCTCAACTCGTTTACCGGTAAAACCGAGCGTGTTGGCCGTATGGTTGAGATGCAAGCCGATGAGCGCAACGAGCTAAGCCACGCGCAAGCCGGTGACATTATCGCCATCGTGGGCATGAAGAACGTGCAAACCGGTCACACCCTGTGTGATCCCAAGCACCCTTGCACCCTAGAAGCCATGGTGTTCCCAGATCCCGTTATCTCTATCGCCGTTGCCCCTAAAGACAAAGGCTCTACCGAGAAAATGGGTGTTGCCATTGGTAAAATGGTGGCCGAAGATCCATCGTTCCGCGTTGAGACCGACGAAGACTCAGGCGAAACCATCCTGAAAGGTATGGGTGAGCTTCACCTGGACATTAAGGTCGACATCCTTAAGCGCACCTACGGCGTAGAAATGGTTGTGGGTCAGCCTCAGGTGGCTTACCGCGAGACCATCACCCAAGAGATCGAAGACTCTTACACCCACAAGAAGCAGTCGGGTGGTTCGGGTCAGTTTGGTAAAATCGACTACCGCATCAAGCCGGGCGAAGCAAACACTGGCTTCGTATTTAGCTCAAGCGTTGTCGGCGGTAACGTACCTAAAGAGTTCTTCCCCGCGATCGAGAAGGGCTTTAAAGGCATGATGGACAAAGGCCCTCTGGCCGGCTTCCCCGTGCTGGATGTTGAGATCGAGCTGTTTGACGGTGCGTTCCACGCCGTTGACTCCTCGGCCGTTGCGTTCGAAATCGCCGCTAAAGGCGCCTACCGTCAATCCATGCCTAAAGCTGGCCCGCAGTTGCTGGAGCCCGTGATGAAGGTTGACGTGTTCACCCCGGAAGATCACGTTGGTGATGTAATCGGCGACCTGAACCGTCGTCGCGGCATGATCGCCGGTCAAGACCCAGGCGCCACCGGTATCCGCATTAAGGCAAATGTTCCACTGTCTGAAATGTTCGGCTACATCGGCCACCTGCGTACCATGACCTCGGGTCGCGGCCAGTTCTCTATGGAGTTCGCACACTACGCACCTTGCCCCGCTAACGTCACTGAAGACGTGATCGCCAAGGTTAAAGCGCGCGAAGCCGAAGAGAAAAAAGGCTAATAAACGAGCCCGACAAAAAGCCCCCGCAACCTTAGGTTGCGGGGGCTTTTTTATGCCTTAAGGTTTTACCCACAGTAACGGATGCCCCAACCACAACCTTCCTCCCGCACACTCAATACGCCCCAGCACTACCGAGATACAAAGCGCCGGTGTAGACTTAATAACGCGTAAACGCCCATCGGCAACAAAGGGCAGCGGCCAAATAAGGAGCATCTGGCAATGGCACCTCACTATGATTAAGCCACGCGGTATCACCCCCCAACACCTAGCGACCTTTACCCTGACCACAACACTCAGCGTATTCGCCGGCAGCGCTCAGGCTGACATTCTGCAACAATGGCTGCACAGCTTTGAGCAAAGCGAGCTAAACTTTAACCGCTCAAACTCCAATACCCCGTTTCTGCCCTTAGCGTTTGTCGATGCTCGCAACTACCAAGACAGCAAGCTCACCCTCACCGACGGCAACACCGTCGAGTACGATCAATCAAGCGTTAATCAGGGCGCTATACTCCCGTTTTTAATGACTCCACGCGACGTGCTCGTGATCGGTGACTGGGTCAGTATGTCGAGCTTAAAACCCAACTCAGACACGTTAGAAGATTTTGATGTGCTATCGGTCGGCATCCCCATCGGCTGGATGCGGCAACTCAACGATGACTGGCAGGTGGGCGGCTTTGTCATGCCCCTAGGGCACAAAGCAACACTCGAAGGCTCCTCCTGGAACTGGGAGACGCTAGGCGGTGGCTTTGGCCGCTACGTGCAAACTGAGCGCCTCTGGTGGGCCTTTGGAGTGTACTTCGACATTAATACCGACACCGAGACCTGGCTGCCCTACTTGGGCGCCTCTTACGAGTTTAACGACCGCTGGACCTTAAGTGCCGTTATGCCGTGGCCCGCCATTTTATACGCACCTAACCGCGACACCCTGTTTCGCTTTGGTGCCGCCCCCTCCGGCAGCTCTTGGCTGCTGGACACAGGCGGCGAGCGCATCAGCTATGCTCTGGATGGCTGGGACTTAGCCTTCTCCGGCGAGCGCCGAATCTGGGGTGATATCTGGCTAGAGTTAGAGGCCGGCATCGGAGGGTTAAAAGGCCTAAACATCAGCAACGGCGACTGGCAAGAGCCAGCGCTAGACGTCAGCACCAGTGAGTTTATAACCTTTGGCATTAATTTTCGGCCTTCACTTAATTAATGCGCAACCGCCAAAGCACACCACTAAATTATTCAGGCTGGGTTATGCACGCTCAGGAGCCCCAAAAAACAAATAAGAAAAACAGGCCAACGATGACCGCTAAACCGACAAAACTGCAAAACCACCCGGCGTCATTTTTACCCCCCAGATATGTTCTAGAGCCTGAAGCAGGATACTTTCCCAGGGTAAACACCTTGCATACCGGCCAACCAACCCAGTAACAAAGCGTATAAAAAAGAATCTCGTATATGACCCACCAAACTACCCTCAACAACCCTCCTGCGATTTCGTCTACCATAATTTTCTAATTCCCTTTTTGTGACGCCGCAAGAAGAGGCGTGTTAGCGGAAGTAGCCCAATCAGAATCATCCACTATATGGGCTTGCTCAATGCATTTGTAATCCCGTCATGAAAAGTCCCATAAGCGACTGATGGCAGATGGCAAGCACAAAAAACTGCATTAACCGCGTGCGTGCGCACTATGATAAAAACCTTAAATACCATGAACCGTGACAAAAAACCTTGGCAACAAGCGTAAAAACGTAATTGCTTTAGACGGTATTTTTACGACTGTCGCTTGTTATGTGACGCTACCACTTTTCATTAGCTGGTGGCTTGAGCACTGTTTTTAGGTAATTAAAATACTTAGGATCATCATTTTTGAAGATCTCCTTCCCAGCCCCCATATAAGCTCTGGCAAGCTCATCCAATGCCCCGTCCATATTACCTAATTCAAATTGAGATTGGCCAAGACGCAGATGAATAAATGGATTACCAATTGCTCCAGGACAGTGCATCGCATCAGACAATGCATCTTTAGCTTGTTTATACGCACCTTGCATAAAGTTAACGTCGCCTATAGCGGTTAAAAGCCAAGTGCACGCCTCCCATCTTTCAATTGGCTGAGGTAATAGATTCAAAGCTTCAATAAATTGTGTTTCAGCATCTTTATATTTACCTGCTTCGGCTAGATAACTTCCTTTTTGAGAAAGCATCTCAACGTTTCCATGTATATCCTCAGGTAGCTCCACTGCAAATGTAATCCCCCCATTTTAAACCGCCGTTAAAAGTAGAGGGTTATGCGGCCTGTA
>NZ_CAXAUC010000021.1:0-30417 GCF_963972205.1 uncultured Gilvimarinus sp.
AGCACAACCTTGCCAAGGTTGGGGTCGCGAGTTCGAGCCTCGTTTCCCGCTCCATATTTAACAAAAAAGTCAGCTTCGGCTGGCTTTTTTTGTGCCTGTTGGTTTTGAGTTATGGCCTCTGGCGTTGCTGTTGCACGGTGTGGAGTTGCGCCGTGATGACATAGACGTAAGCTTTGGTCGCCATGGGGTATAATCGTGCGCGCTGCGGTATCGGCAGTGCGACTTCGGAGTGCGGGCAATTTGCAGTTTTTAAAAAAGAGCGTGATCGTTTGTGCAAAGTTGGCGGCTCGCTATCCGGGCCTGTTGGCGTTGGTGGGTTTTATCTCCGGGGTGGCCAGTTTCTTCTTGGTCGAGCGCGAGCAGGAGCGGTTTGCCCAGCTGGTGTCGCTGCTGATGGTGGCCGCTTGGGTGCTGCTGATGTTGGAAAACCTGCTAAAGCGCGGGGTGAGTCACTGGTTTGGGGTTGAGCTGCCGGACCCTGTGGTGAAATTTGCCACTCAAATGGTGCACCAAGAAAGCCTGTTTTTTGTTATCCCCTTCTTTTTTATCACGACGGCCTGGAACAGTGGCCAAATGGTTTTTACCGCTGCGCTTATGCTGGCGGCGTGTATTTCGGTTATTGACCCTATCTATTATCGCTGGTTGGCACCCAAGCGTTGGCTGTATTTCTTTTTTCATGGGTTTACGTTGTTTGCCGTGCTTTTGACGGCTTTGCCAATTATTGTGCACCTGCCTACATCGCAGTCGTATTTTTGGTCGCTGGCGATTGCGGTGGCGCTGTCGTTTTTAAATATGGTACGTGATTTCTCTTTTGGCTGGTGGCGCCGCACAGCGCTTGCGGCCGCGTTGCTGATAGTGACGGCGGTGGTGGGGGTTGTCGCTCGCCCTTGGGTGCCGCCGGCAACGCTGTGGTTGACGGAGGTGGCAATTACCGCGCGCATTGACGATGACAAAAAGGTGCCGACCGATAAGTTAAAGGTGGTCAGTGTTGCACAGCTGCAGCAAGGTTTGTATGCCTATACGGCTATTCATGCTCCGCGGGGGTTGAACGAGCGGATTTATCACGTCTGGCGCCTGAACGGCAAAGTGGTGGATAAAATCGCGCTGGATATTAATGGCGGCCGCAAAGCCGGTTATCGCGCATGGTCCCATAAAATGAAGTTTCCGCCTTACCCGCGAGGCAATTGGCGTATGGAGGTTGTGACTGAGGCGAATCAGGTGGTGGGGGTATTGCGGTTTAAGGTGGTTGCCTCGCAGGCTGAGGTGCGAGCTGAGCAAGCTAGAAAAACCCCCGCTAGATTTTTTACCTCCCCTGAGTCCTCGATCCGCGAGCCCATTACGACGGTGATAAAACAAGAGGGGCGACAGCTGCTGCAGGAGGTGTTCTCTGACGGTAATGTGGCGAGTGCTGAGCCGGCCGCTCCGTCGTCCCAGTCGTCGACCGTGGCAGGTACCTCGTCTGCCGCGCCTTCCGGTAATGTTAGTTCTGGGGCTGTTAGCTCTCGCTCTAGCGCGAGCGAGCAAGCCAGTTCGCGCTCGTCGGTCGCGTTGGGGTCTTCATCGTTGTCTTCCGGGGCATTATCATCGGCAAGAGCGACATCGTCTCGCGCGACGGCTGAGGAGCCCTGAGAATCTTTGATCAAAGTATCGGCGCCTTAACGAACCTTGAGTTTTGAGTGGCAATTGGCGCATGACTGTTACCTGAAAATAGGTATAATGTGTCAAAAGGGAACGAAAGTGGCAGTTTTGCTGTTTTTTGACAAGAAACTGTTACCTTGATAAAGAGCTTGGCGCTTGGTGCGCGACTCTTACGCAGTGCTTCTGGCCTCTGCCGGAATCGGCGACTTGAACGAATCGTTGTTTTCAGAGGTTATGTTATGTTTCGTATCATTGAGTGCCTGCATTTATCAGTTTTGAATTTTCGGGTTGTTCGCCGCGGTAAAATGGGCGCCTATTTAGGCTTGGATGGTCGCCGTGGAGACGCCTTCTGGTTTTAGTCGTCGCGGCGCAATCGCTCAAAACCCTCGCATTTATGCGGGGGTTTTTTGTTTGTGGTTTAGTCTTTATTGTGAGGGGCTTGGCGGCGGTTATTGGCTGCGCGGTAATTAATTTGGAGGTTTCATGCGTAAAACATTACAACTAATGGCCGTAATTTGCCTGCTCTGCTCGAGCGCCGCCGAGGCGGTAATGACAGGTTATGCGCAGGTCACAGCCGATGGGCGCGCCGCTGTGGCCACGGTCCAGCCGCGCGCCACCGATGCTGCTATGGCGGTGTTGGCTGAGGGCGGCAACGCGGTTGATGCCGCCGTTGCCGCCGCTTTGGCGCTGGGGGTGGTGGATGGCCATAACTCCGGTATTGGTGGAGGTTGTTTTGCGTTGGTGCACTGGGCCGATGGCACCATCGAGGCGCTGGATGGCCGGGAGACGGCTCCGATGTTGGCAAGCCGGGATATGTATGTGGTGGACGGTAAGCTAAACCGCGAGCTGAGCCGCACCGGGGCGCTGGCCTCGGGTATTCCCGGTTCGGTGGCGGTGTACGACTATATGCTTAAAAAAGGTGGTGCTCTAAAGCGTGAGGCGGTGTATCAGCCGGCTATTACGCTCGCCGAGCAAGGCTTTGCGATTGACCAAATTTACGCTGACCGCCTAGCGCGCAACCGTGATCTGCTGGCGCGTTTTGCCGGAACGGCAAAGGTGTTATTGGATGAAAAAGGCCAACCTTGGCCTGCCGGGCATACATTGTTGCAGCGCGATTTGGCGGCAACTTACCGGCAGCTTGCCAAAAAGGGGGCAGACTATTTTTACCAGGGAGAGTTGGCCGAGCGCGTGGGTGAGTGGATGCAGGCAAATGCGGGGCTAATTCGTAAAAGCGATTTTGCACGCTACACCATGCTCAAGCGTGCGCCGGTGCGTTCGAGCTATCGGGGTTACGAAGTGTTGGGCTTTGGTCCGCCTAGCTCTGGCGGTGTCCATGTGGCGCAGATACTGAATATTTTGCAGTCGTTTGATCTGGCTGAACTCTCTGAGTTGCAGCGCTATCACGTGACCGCTGAGGCGATGAAGTTGGCTTTTGCTGATCGCGCTTTTTGGTTGGGTGACCCGGCGTTTGCCCCCGTGCCTAAAAACCTTATTAGTGACGAATACGCTCAAAAGCTCTGGCAAAAAATTGCGCTGGATAAAACCAACCATGAATTCGAGCATGGTACGCCGGCCGATGCCGACACGAACTTGTTTGATAAGCATACCACCCATATTGCGGTGGCCGATAAAGCCGGCAACTGGGTGGCGATCACCACCACCGTCAATACCGATTTTGGTTCGAAGGTAATTATTCCGGGCACAGGTATGGTGCTGAACAATCAGATGGATGACTTTTCCTCTCAGCCGGGAGTGCCTAATGTGTACGGGTTGGTGGGCAGCGAGGCGAACAGTATTGCCCCGGGCAAACGGCCGTTATCGAGCATGAGCCCGACGCTGTTGCTTAAGGATGGCAAGCCGGTTATGACGTTGGGCGCTGCCGGCGGGCCGACTATAATCACTCAGGTGGTGCAAGCGTTGATCAATACCATCGACTTGCAGTTGCCGCTGGCCCAGGCGTTGTCGGCGCCGCGAATCCATCACCAGTGGCGGCCCGACGCGCTTTATTTGGAGAAAACCGCTGCGCCAGCGTTGCGCGAAGGGTTGCAGGGTTTGGGGCATACCTTAAAAGAGTTGGGGCCGTATGGCTCAACCCAGGCCATTGCGAAAACCAAGGCGGGTTTTGTGGCGGTGTCCGAACCCCGGCTGGAGCAGCGCAACCGGCACTAGGCCGACCGCTCTATGGCACGCCGTGGGTGAATGCTCTGCTGTGCATCAAAGTGGGCGTTGAGAATATCGGGTTGTTGGACGCGCTTGATGAGCTCAAAAAATTGGTCGGCTTCTGAGTACTGCCGGCGCAAATACACCAGCCACTGCTTAATGCGATTGCCGGCGAACTTGTCGGGGTAGTTGGGACGGCACAGATCAAAGTAGTGGCGCAGCAGGGTGCAGACCTCCAGCCAGCCCATGGGGGTGTACGCTGTGCCCGCTAAGTGAGCTTTTATTTGCAGCGCGAGGTCGGGGCAGGCCAGTAGGCCGCGTCCCAGCATGACGTTGTCGCAGCCCGAGCGCTCGCGGCAGCGCAGGTAATCCTCCACGCTCCAGATTTCACCGTTGGCGATAACCGGAATATTGAGTTGTTGGTTGATTTCGCCAATGCACTCCCAGTAAGCCGGCGGCCGGTAGCCATCGGCTTTAGAGCGCGCATGGACCACCAGCGAGCTAGCGCCAGCGTCCGCCACAGCGTGGGCATTTTCAAGATAGTTGTCGCGAGCCTCAAACCCTAAACGAATCTTGGCGCTTACGGGCACGCTATTGGGTACCGCATCGCGTACAGCCTTAATAATGGCGTAAACGCGCTCGGGCTGGCGCAGCAGGCAGGCGCCGCCGTCACTTTTATTAACGGTTTTGGCTGGGCAGCCAAAATTGAGGTCGATGGCGTTGGCGCCGGCGATAACCGCCCGCGCGGCGTTGTCGGCCATAGGGGCGGGTTGTCCGCCGAGCAGTTGCAGCTTTACCGGGGTGCCCGCTGGCGTAAGGCAGTTGTTGCCAAGCTCGGGCGCAAGGCGATGAAACACCCGTCGCGGTAAGCGCTGCTCGACAACCCGCACAAATTCTGTGACACAGCCATCGATGCCGCCGATACGGGTCATTAGGTCGCGTACTTGATGATCGACAACGCCCTCCATGGGGGCGAGTTGTAGGTGGGGCATGGTTGCTTCTCGTCATTGGGCGGCGCGCTGAACGGCGCGTAGTTTACACAGTTTGTCTGCGTCTGTCGGCGGTCAATTCTTTTGCGTGAAAAGTCGGCAAATGCCGCTAAATTCCGGTAAAGTTGCTGGTTTTTAAGTTAAATGCTCGCAAGTTTTGCGCCGTCGCCGCGCGGCATCTTGTAAGTTTTTGAAAGATAAGAGAAAATGCACGGCCGTTTGCGCCGCACAAGTTTGTTGTTACTGACGCTTGGCGGCCATTGCAAGCGTAGGACGACGATTAATAAAGGGTAGTCTACATGCAAGATACACTGATGCAGCAAGGCATAGATCTAATGATCTACGGTATGGGTACCGTGTTGGTCTTTCTGACGCTGCTGGTTATCGCCACGCTTATTATGTCGCGATTTGTCATGCGCTTTTTTCCCGATCCGGTAGTCGCTGAGCCATCTCGACCAGCGATACAGACGGGGCGCACTGCTGAGGTAGATCCGGCGGTACGAAGCGCTATTGAGAAGGCCATTGCGCTGCACCGCGCGCGCCATTGATACATCTGGCGCCGTCATAATGCGACCAAGAATACTGTTATAACCATTGCTGCGAAACGCTATTCGCCGATACGAACGATAATTTGGGGTAGAAAACGCCATGAGCGAGCTTAAAAAGCCATTGGGTATTACGGATGTGGTTTTGCGCGATGCGCACCAATCACTGTTTGCCACTCGTATGCGACTCGATGATATGTTGCCGATTGCAGCAAAACTCGATGAAATTGGCTTCTGGTCATTAGAAACCTGGGGCGGCGCCACCTTTGACAGTTGCATCCGTTACTTGGGTGAAGACCCTTGGCACCGCATTCGCGAGCTGAAAAAAGCCATGCCGAAAACCCAAATGCAGATGCTGCTGCGGGGGCAAAACCTATTGGGCTACCGCCATTACGCCGACGACGTGGTTGAGAAGTTTGTCGAGCGCGCCGCGCACAATGGTGTCGATGTGTTTCGGGTATTTGATGCCATGAACGATATGCGCAACATCGAAACCGCGTTAAGAGCAGTTAAAGAGCAGGGCAAGCACGCCCAAGGCACTATCTCCTATACCATTAGCCCCGTGCACACCTTGGAGGGCTGGGTCGAGCAAGGTAAGCGCATCGAGGATATGGGGGCTGACTCTATCGCCATTAAAGATATGGCCGGTTTGCTTCGCCCTTACGTTGGCTATGAGTTGGTCAAGCGTTTAAAAGAAAGCTGTGATATCCCAATCCATATGCAAAGCCATGCAACCACTGGCTTGGCTCACGCTACTAACCTTAAGTGTGTTGAGGCCGGTATTGATAACGTCGATACCGCCATTTCCTCAATGTCGATGACCTATGGGCACAGTCCGACCGAGACCTTGGTTGCCAGCCTAGAGGGCACCGAGCGCGATACCGGTTTGGATATTCACAAGCTCGAAGACATCGCCGCTTACTTCCGGGAAGTTCGCAAAAAATACGCTAAATTTGAAGGTGCGCTTAAAGGCATTGACTCGCGTATTTTAGTGGCACAAGTGCCCGGCGGCATGCTGACCAATATGGAAAACCAACTGCGCGAACAAAATGCCACGGATAAGCTCGATGAGGTGCTGAGTGAAATCCCTAAGGTTCGGGAAGATTTAGGCTATATCCCCTTGGTAACACCTACCTCGCAAATTGTTGGCTCGCAAGCGGTGATGAACATATTGTCCGGCGAGCGTTACAAGACCATTACCCGTGAGACAGAGGGTGTATTAAAAGGCGAGTATGGCGCATCCCCTGCGCCAGTAAATGCCGAGTTACAAAAGCGAGTGCTAGGTGATGGCGAGCCGATCACTTGCCGCCCGGCGGATTTACTTAAGCCTGAGCTGCAAACACTGACCGACGAACTTCTGAGTGAAGCTAAAGGTAAGGGCGTCGAGCTCACCAATGGCGACGGCCAGATTGACGATGTGCTGACCTATGCGCTGTTTCCTCAGGTTGGACTTAAATTCTTGCAAAACCGCAACAACCCAGATGCTTTTGAACCGGTACCTACTGGCAACGAGGGCAGTGCACCGACAACCGATGCAGGCGATGAAATTTATACCGTCGAAGTGGCCGGTAAAGAGTACACCGTAACAGTGTCTAGTGGCGGTGATATCACCGCGCTTGGCGCTGTGGGGGCGGCGTCATCGGCCGGGGCTGCTCCGGCGGCAGGGGCGGGTGAACCGGTTCCGGCGCCGCTGGGCGGAACCATTTGTAAGCTGACTGTGCAAGAGGGGCAGCAGGTCGAAGAGGGCGACACCTTGTTGATCTTAGAGGCCATGAAAATGGAGTCTGAGGTTAGTGCACCGCGCGCGGGTACCATCGCGTCTATTAACGTCAAAGCTGGTGATGCCGTCACTGCCGGTGACAGCCTGCTCAGTATCGCTTAATAAGTCGGAATTAGATTATGCAAAATTTTTTACGCCTGTGGCACGACTCGGGCATTTACCACCTCGACCTAGGTCAGGGTGTTATGTTGCTGGTAGGCTTGCTGCTTTTGTTTTTGGCGATTCGCAAAGGCTTTGAGCCGCTGTTATTAGTACCGATTGGTTTTGGTGCTATTTTGGCTAATATCCCCGGCGCGGGTTTATCGCTATCGGCGGTAGAAAATGCCATCGCTTCAGGGTACCCCGATGTGTTAGCGCAAATTGCCCAGGTGTTGGGCGCGAGCGCTGACGCTGGCATGCAAGCACTAAACGATGCCTACAAGCACGCACCTGCGGCGGTTCAGGCGGATGCCTATCGCCTGGCGACCGACCTTGGCTATGCCAACGGTATGCTCTACTCGTTTTATACCGTGGCGATTGGCAGTGGTGTTGCGCCGCTGGTGATCTTTATGGGTGTGGGTGCCATGACCGACTTCGGCCCGTTGTTGGCTAATCCTAAAACGCTGTTTCTTGGCGCCGCGGCGCAGTTTGGTATTTTTGCCTCGGTGCTGGGCGCGGTAGGCTTGTCGGTAACCGGAGTTATCGACTTCTCGATTCAGGATGCCGCCGCCATTGGTATTATTGGCGGGGCCGACGGCCCAACCGCGATTTACGTGGCGAGTATTCTTGCGCCTGAGTTGCTGGGTGCGATTGCGGTTGCTGCCTACTCGTATATGGCGCTGGTACCGCTGATTCAGCCGCCGATTATGCGCGCGCTAACCAATGACGACGAGCGCAAAATTCGGATGGAGCAAATGCGTGTTGTCTCTAAGCGTGAAAAGATTGTGTTTCCGCTGATTTTGCTGATCTTGGTGGCGTTAATCTTGCCCAGCGCAGCGCCACTGTTAGGCATGTTTTGTTTTGGTAACCTGATGCGCGAGTGTGGTGTGGTGGAGCGTTTAAGCGATACCTCGCAAAATGCCCTGATCAATATCACCACTATCTTTCTCGGTTTGTCGGTGGGCTCAAAGCTTGCCGCCGATAAATTTCTCGACCCTAAAACCTTGGGCATTTTGGCGCTGGGGATTATCGCATTTGGTATTGGCACCGCGATGGGGGTGTTAACCGCTAAGTTTATGAACCTGTTCTGTAAACATAAGATTAACCCCTTGATTGGCTCGGCTGGTGTCTCGGCGGTGCCGATGGCGGCACGGGTATCTAACAAAGTTGGGCTTGAGGCCAACCCGCAAAACTACTTGCTAATGCACGCCATGGGCCCCAACGTGGCCGGTGTTATTGGTTCGGCGGTAGCGGCCGGGGTTATGATTTCAATTGTATCGTCACTGTAATGTAGCAGCCGGTGTGCGTTTAGGGCACCGGTGCTTTACTCTATTCTAGGCGGGCAACCCGCCGGCTGTGCCGCAACAATCTGACGCACGCGGCATAGTTTGACTTGCGTTCACTTGTTGAGACTCGCCGTGAGTAATTCTGGAGCTTTCTCCTTACTGCAACACCCAAGGCTGCAAACTGCATTAACGCAGCTGGAAATTGCTACCCCTACGCCGGTGCAAGCCGAGGCTATTCCCGCTGTGATTGAAGGGGCCGATGTCGCCGTCTGTGCCCCCACTGGCAGCGGTAAAACCTTGGCATTTTTGCTGCCTATGTTGCAGTTGTTGCTTACGCGTAAAACCGGCAAAGGCGCTATTCGTGCGCTAGTGCTTACCCCTACGCGAGAGTTAGCCCGGCAAATCGTCTCTGAGGCGCGCAAACTGTGTGAGCAAGATATGATTAATGTTGTCGCCCTTACGGGCGGCGATAGCAAATCTGCGCAGCGTGATTTAATTGCTACGGCCGATCTGTTGGTGGCAACGCCCGGGCGTATGTCTGAGTTTGTCGGTGCTCAGCTTGCCGATCTATCAAACCTTGAGTTTTTAGTAGTCGATGAAGCCGACCGCACTTTGGATATGGGCTTTGCCGACGAGGTAACCCGCATTGCCAAAGCCTGCGCTGAGCAGCGACAAACCCTATTGTATTCGGCGACACTGAGGGCCAAGGGGTTAGGGCAGTTGTTGTTGGCGATGACCAACCCCGACACTCTACGCCGCATTGATATCGCTCAGTCAGCCACCAAGATGCAGCAAGAAAAAATTCTCGCCGACGATTGGCCTCATAAGTGTCAATTGCTGGCCGCGCTGTGTCGGCAGCGCGAGTTTCGGCGTGCGGTGATTTTTGCCAACACCCGCGAGCGGGTGAATGAAATTGTACGTTCACTGGACAGTGCCGAGGTGCGCTCGTTGGCGTTACACGGTGAAGTCGAGGCTAAAATTCGCAAGCAAGTCATGGCGCGTTTTAGTAGCGGCCAGTGCAACATTCTGGTGGCGACTGACTTGGCGGCACGAGGCCTAGATATCGATGGTATCGATTTAATCATTAACGCCGATCTGCCTTACAATGTTCCAAGTTTTGTCCATCGAGCCGGCCGCACGGCGCGCGCTGATGCCGGTGGTACCGTATTGTCATTAGTCACAGCCCAAGGCTGGAACCTGATGGCAGATATCGAGCGGCACCTGGGTAAAGCGGCAAAGTTTGTTCAGTTAGAGGGCTTGGTGGCGCGTTATCGCGGCCCGAAAAAAATTAAAAGTTCGGGTAAAGCGGCGGGCAAAAAGCCGGTTAAGGCACGAGCTAAAAATGCGAAAAAAGACAGCGCCGAGGGCGGCAAGACTAAAAAGCGCCAGCGGGACCAAAAGAATATTGGGAAGCGTCGCAAAACGGCTGTAAAGGCGACATCATCGAGCGGCCCGAAAGGTTGGGTGAGCCCTAGTAAAAAGAGTGAAAAGGATGTTTGATTGGTATCGCCAGTGGCGAGAAAAACGCATTATCCGCGATAACCCCATCGATGAGCGCGACTGGCAACAGGTGTTAAAACAGCTGCCGGTGTTGCAAGGTTTAACCGACGACGAGCTTACGCGTCTGCGCCGCTTAGCGATTTTGTTTATCCACGAAAAAGATTTTGTCGGGATTCAGGGGCAGGTTTTAACCGGCAATATGGCGCTTTTGATTGCCCTGCAAGCCTGCTTACCGATTTTGAATTTGGGTATCGAGTGGTATCACGGCTGGCAGTCGATACTGGTGTACCCCGCCGCTTTTAAAGCGCAGCGCACGCAGCTGGATGCCAGTGGTGTGGCCCATGAGGTAGAGCACCATTTAGCCGGTGAGGCATGGAATCAAGCGGGTGTCGTCTTGGCGTGGGATGAAACAGCTAAAGCGGGCGTGATTGACGGCCACAACTTAGTGATCCATGAGTTTGTCCATAAACTCGATATGCTCAATGGCGCGGCCGATGGTTTTCCGCCATTGCGAGCAGGCATGTCGGTGGACGATTGGACGGCAAGTTTTGGTCAGGCGTTTGAAGATTTATCCGCTAAAGTGGCGCGTGGTGAATATACCGATATTGATCGCTACGGGGCGACGAATCCCGCCGAGTTTGTCGCGGTTACCAGCGAAGTATTTTTTGAGTTGCCTAAGCTGTTAGCCGATGCCTATCCCTCTGTGTACCGTAACTATGTGGCCTTTTACGGTCAGAATCCCGCCGATCGTTTGCCGTAGCTCACCCATGCCCTTATGTAGCGCGAATGACGACCAAGTTAAATGTTTGTGACATCTTCTGGTGCGTTTATTTCGAAGCCTTAAAAAACTCGAAAAAGGCGTTGACCAGTCTCGTAATTTGGGAATAGTATGGATTTCGAGGGTATATATTGTGGTTTGATTGGCTTGTAGACACAAGTCAACGTCTGTCCACTTTATCGCTCGGGTCAACAATGCATCCAACCACAGGAGTGATTTTTCTTCGCGTAACCTTCTTTGCATAACCTAGTAAGGCTCATTGCCTGCGGTGCTAAACCGTTCAACAGCCCATGCGATGCGCCGGTGTTACTTTGATTTGACAAGGACAATACTCATGGCGAAAAGATCTCACGCACGACGCAATAATCACCAGTACCACGAGATGGACGACGGCGGTTTCAAAAACTCTAAAGGGCGCGGTAAATCGGCCCGCAAGCATCGCCGGGAGGATGGCAATATCGTCGAGATAAAAGGCCGCTCCCAACAGCTTGAAACCGCTTACAGTCCGCAACGCTCCTCACAACCTCTCGTCGCTCAAACTCCTTCGCAACAACGCTACATCGATGCTATTAAAACTCACAACTTAACCTTTGGTACCGGCCCGGCTGGCACCGGCAAGAGTTATTGTGCCGGGGCCTTGGCTGCAGAGGCGTTGGAGTCTGGTCGTATTGAGCGCATCATTCTAACCCGTCCGGCGGTAGAGGCCGGCGAACAGCTAGGTTTTTTGCCCGGCGCTTTGGATGAGAAGTTCTCGGTTTACATCGATGCCTTTCGCGATATTCTCAATGAAAGGCTAGGTGCGGGAACGGTGGATTACTGTCTGCGTCACGGCCGAATTGTGGCCGCCCCGCTGGCTTTTATGCGCGGTAAAACATTTAACAACCGTACGTTTGTCGTGCTCGATGAGGCACAAAATACATCACCCACTCAAATGAAAATGTTTTTAACCCGCATCGGTGAAGACTGCAAAGTAGTCATTAATGGCGACATTGAGCAGAGCGATATTCGCGGTCGCAATGGTTTAGCGGATGCCATCGATAAGCTTGACGGTGTCAACTCTGTTTATGTGCATCGCTTTGAGCGCGAAGATATTGTCCGCAGCGGTTTGGTGCGCGATATTATCGATCGTTACGAGCTGAGTTAACCCCCTCCACTGGCCCCTGCGCGCGGCGCAGGGGCGACTCCCTTCGCTGTGACTTACGTCCGTTTTTTAAATGATCTGTTTGCGTCGCGGGCGCGTAATACTGGCAAAATTATTTATACAAATAATTGCGTTTTTTGTGATGTGCACCAATATGGTTATATTGGCGTAGCGGTTTAACAGCTAGTTCTTATAAGCAAGTGGCTGGTTTTTCTTGAACCTTATTCCATTAATGAAGTAAGATCGCCGCTAGAATGTAGAAACATGTGACATGGTTCTCATTTCTGGTGGCTATCAATACCAGTTGGCACATAACCCAACGCTATTTTAATGTGCCTGTCGCACCGGTGTTAAACGCTAGCGGGCCAATAAACATTAGCCGTACAAAAACGAGCGGCCACTGCTATTATGTAGCTAATAGACCGTTAAAATTGACATGATCATTGAGGGAAATTCAATGCCACTCGCTCTCCGTAAATCAGGAACGTTTACGCGCGTCTTGACGAGTTTTTGGCTGACGGGACTTGGTGCAGCCGCCTTTGCACAATCCGCTAGTGAAGCACCAGCGCAAACAACCACGGTAGATACCAACCCGACCTCGGGCATGATCGTCGAAGCGAACACGTCAAGTCGCGATGTGGTTTTGCGAGCACTTGAGTATAACCCTGAGGTGCAAGCGGCTTGGCACACTTACCAAGCCGCCACCCACAATGTCGGAACCGCCCGCGGGCAATACTTACCCTCTGTTGATTTAACCGCTAGTACTGGTAAACAGCGACGCGATTTTGACGACCGTGACGATTACGACATTAACAGCGCCGAGATATCCTTGACGCAGATGTTGTTTGACGGCTTTCGTGTTTCTGGTGAGGTGAGTCGCTTAGATAGTGCGCGTCAAGTGCGCTACTTAGAACTGCTTGATACCGTTGATAATCTCGCGCTTGAGTCGTTTGAGGTGGCGGAAAACCTGGTGCGCTACCGCAAGCTATTAAAGTTGGCCCGGAGCAACTATCAAGAACACTTAGATGTTCAAGGTCAAATTGGCGACCGGGTTGACCAAGGCGTAGGGCGTCGCGCCGACCTTGATCAAGTGGATGGCCGGGTGGCGTTGGCCGAGTCTAATCTTTTGACGGAGGCGGCTAACTTACACGACGTTACCGCTAAGTACCTAAGGCTTGTGGGTGATCTTCCGCCTGAGCGTTTGGTACCTAATGACCTGCAGTCCGAGCCGCTGCCCGATTCTGTTAAAGAGGTACTCTACGCCGCCTATCAAGGTAACCCCGGCTTTCATGCCGCAATTAAAAATATCGCAGCGGCACAAGCGTCGGTGCGCACCCAGCGCTCTGGCTACTACCCTCGTGTTGAGTTGCGCGCGCGCTACGGCACACAACAAAATTTAGGCGTGTTTGATGACCGGCTTGACCCCGATGATTTTGGCGATGAAGGTGCCATCGAGCTGGCGCTGACGTACAATTTATTCAATGGCGGTTCAGATCGCGCCGCGGTAAAGCGCTCTTTATCTGAGGTGAATACCGCTAAAGATCAGCGCGACGTCGCTTGTGTTAATTTGCGTCAAACGACACAAATTGCCTATAACAATACCCATAGCTTAGAGGAGCGTTTGATCTCGCTGGGGCAACACCGCGAAGCGAGTGATCGTGTGCGGCGCGCCTACTCAGAGCAGTTTCAAATTGGCCAGCGTACCTTGCTCGATCTACTGGATGCCGAGAATGAGTATTTTCAATCCAGTCGTGCTTACATTAATGGGCAGCATGAATTAAATATCGCCTACGCCCGGGTGTTGGAGTCGATGGGTAAATTGCTCGTGGCTTTGAATATTGTCCCTGATGACTTACCTTTGGCAGAAGATCTAGACGAAGACTTAGCCGATATTGATGTTGAGCCGTCTGCGGCTTGTCCGGCGCTGTCGCCTTCTGCTTTGTCGCGCGATGATTTAATAAACCGTGTGGTGACTTATGAGGCCGATAATCTGTTTGCCGATAATAGCTCGGTGCTAAACAACTCGGCGATGAATCAGCTGGATCAACTGTTGGCCCGTTACGGCAATCAGTCGGGCCGTGTGGCCGAGGTTATTATTGCGGCGCAATCGTCCGAGGCTAACCCTTCAAGCGTTAGTCGCTCGCTGGCCCGGGCGCGGGTTACGGCGGTGCGCGATTATTTGGTGATTAACGGTATCGATGCCGGGCGAGTGGCGGTGCAGCCGGCTAGTGACCCCGAAGGTGCGCTCGTTCGGCCAGCGACGGACCGTATTGAAATCACTGTTCGTCAATTGCAATAACGTGTAAGTGTCAGGCCTCGGGGCGTGTGCCTCGGGGCAATAGAGTACCCGATTATATAAGAGACTCAGTATCGTATGAGTGATAAAGCTGACGAGGTAAGCCACGCCTCGTTACGCGGTGGTCCACTGCTAAATTGTTTACTGATTCTGTCCCGTATGCATGGCGTTAACACGTCCGGCTCGACACTGCTGTCCGGCTTACCCTTGCAGCACGAGCAGTTACCTCCCTCGTTATTTGAGCGCGCGGCGCGTCGAGCCGGCCTTACCAGTCAATTGGCTCGACGTTCGTTGAGTGATATTAATCAATCGTTATTACCCGTTATTTTGTTGCTTGAAGGCAATGAAGCGTGTGTTTTATTGGGGATTGATGGGGAGAAGGCCGAAGTTGTTTTTCCTGATCTGGATCAAACGCAGGTTAATATTCCGCTTGAAGAGCTCGAACAGCGCTACAGCGGTCGGGTGATATACGCGCGCCCGCGTATGCAGTTTAGCGCGCGTAACGCCGACATTCACCAAACCCAAAAAGGGCACTGGTTTTGGGAGGTCATTAAGGCACACCGAGGTTTATATCGCGATGTGTTGTTCGCGGCGCTGTTGGTGAATGTATTTGCGTTGGCAATGCCGTTGTTTGTGATGAATGTGTACGATCGGGTGGTGCCGAACTTTGCTATTGAGACACTGTGGGTGTTGGCCTCGGGTGTCGCCATTGTGTTGTGCGCCGACCTGTGTTTAAAAATGGTGCGAGCATGGTTTGTGGATTTGGCGGCAAGCCGGGTGGATATCACGCTGTCAGCCACTATTATGTCCCGTGTGCTAGGAATGCGCATGAGCGAGCGGCCAACCTCGGTAGGTTCCTACGCGGCCGGCTTACAAGCGTTTGAATCGGTGCGCAGTTTTATTGGCTCGAGCACGATTATCGCGTTTGTCGACCTTCCTTTTGTGGTGTTGTTCAGCATAATTATTGGCCTCTTAACGTCCTGGTGGTTGGTGCTGCCGATTGCGGTAGGGGTGCTTTTGTGTCTGTTGTACGCCGCGGCGGTACAGGCAAAAATGCACGAGTTGTCCATGAGCAGTATGGAGGCCAGCGCCTATCGCAATGCTGTGCTGGTAGAGAGCCTCAATGGCCTTGAGGCGCTAAAAACCTTAGGGGCTGAAGGTAAAATGCAAAACCTGTGGGAGAAAACGTCTGTGTTTCTCTCGCGCACGACCACCAAGATGCGCTTGCTCTCGGGCTCGGTAACAACCGGCGCCGTGTGGGTGCAGCAATTGGTGGCAGTGGCCATTATTATCGTAGGCGTGTATTTAATTACCGCGGGCGAACTTACCCAAGGCGGCCTGATTGCAGCCTATATGTTGTCGTCACGAATTATGGCGCCCGTGGGCCAAAGCGCCGCGTTAATGATGCAGTATCATCAAGCGGCTACCGCTTTGGAAAGTGTTGATCGAGTCATGAACACCCCGGTTGAACGGCCCGAGCAAGCGGAGTGGATAGCGCGGCCAAAGCTGGATGGGCGCATTGAGTTTAACAATGTGTCGTTTAGTTATCCTCACGATGAGCGCCATGCGCTGCGCGATGTAAGCTTTAGTATTGCCCCAGGTGAAAAAGTGGCGATTCTCGGCCGGAACGGCTCGGGTAAAACCACCATAGAGAAAATTATTGCCGGCCTTTACGCCCCAAGCGCCGGGCGGGTACTGATTGATAATATTGATATCGGTCAGTTGGACCCGGCGCAATTGCGCCACAATATTGGTTATGTTTCTCAAGACATTAATTTGTTTCTCGGTACGCTGCGCGAGAACATCACTATGGCCGACCCGCGTATTGACGATGAACAATTGCTTAAAATTGTCGAGTTGTCGGGGTTGGCCAGTTTTATTAATTCGCACCCACAAGGCTTATCGATGCCAGTAGGCGAGCGCGGCGAGCTGCTCTCGGGCGGCCAGCGCCAAGCGGTAGCGGTCGCTCGCGCGATGGTAACAGACCCGTCTATCTTGCTCTTGGATGAGCCGACCGGTGCCATGGACCACACCAGCGAAGAAGAGCTTAAACGTAAGCTGGCTAAATTTTCGCTGGGTAAAACCATGCTGGTGATCACTCACCGCAACTCTTTGCTGGCCATGGTCGATCGTATTATTGTGATCGATGCGGGCAAAATCGTCGCCGATGGGCCGAAAGATCAAGTGGTCGAAGCTCTGCGTCAGGGTAGAATCGGGAGGGCTAATTAGTGAGCCAAACCCGAGAGCAAAAGCATTTTCATCGTGTTGGGCGCGGGATTACCAAGCTGGGTCAGCCGTTTGGCAAGTTGGTTGATAAAGTCTGGAACCGCTGGATGTCGCCCTCACAATCGCACTCCAAAGACTGGGTTGAGGATGCCGATTGGGCACGAATTCAGCAGGCGCCACTGCGTGCCCGCGGTTTGCTTTACAGTATGTTGCTGATTGTGATCGCATTGTTTGTGTGGGCGGGTTTTGCTCAGATAGACGAGGTCGCACGCGGTCAAGGCAAGGTTATCCCCTCTAGTCACACGCAAATTGTACAGTCGTTTGATGGCGGGGTGGTGCAAGAAATTTTGGTGAAAGAGGGGCAGGTGGTCGAGCAGGGTGCGCTGTTAATGCGGATAGATCCGACCCGGTTTATCGCGACCTTTCGTGAAAATCGCGCACAGTATTTAACGCTGCAAGCGCGCGCCGCGCGATTGCAGGCATTGGTTGAGGGCTCTGAATTTAAGATTCCTGCAATAGTGCGCGAAAATGAACCCCGTGTTGCCGCTAATGAAACCACTTTGTATCAGTCGAATCTTAATGAGTTGGAACAAAAGCTGTCTCAGGCCCGGCAACAACTTACCCAGCGTCGTGAAGAACTGAACGAGGTTGAGGCGCGTTTAACCCAAGCGTCACGTGCCTATGACTTATCTAGCCAAGAGCTACAGGTCACCCGGCCGCTGCTAGACAGTGGCGCAATTTCAGAAGTCGAGATCTTGCGGCTTGAGCGCGACGCCTCTAATGCGAAGGGTGAGATGGGCCAGGCAACGGCGCAAAAAGCGCGAATTCAATCGGCTATTCTTGAGGCGCAAAATAAACTCCAAGAAGTGAGTTTGGTGGCAAAAAATGAATGGCGCAGTCAGCTTTCAGAGACGCTGGCAAAATTGTCGAGCTTGTCGGAAACCAGTACCGGTTTAGCCGATCGGGTTAAGTACGCAGATATCCGCGCGCCCGTGCGCGGTACCGTGCAGCGGTTGTTTATCAATACCGAAGGCGGCGTCGTGCAGCCCGGTAGTGAGGTGTTAGAGATGACGCCGCTGGATGATCAACTGTTAATCGAAGCGAAAATTCCGCCCAAGGATATTGCTTTTTTGCGGCCCGGTCAGCCGGCGATGGTTAAGTTAACCGCGTATGATTTTACCGTGTACGGTGGTTTGTTGGGCGATCTGGAGCATATCAGCACCGATACCGTTACCGATGAGCAAGATCAGACCTATTACATCGTGCGGGTGCGAACCCGCGAGTCGGGCTTTGATCAAGCATTGCCGATTATTCCCGGCATGACGGCGCAGGTGGATATTATTACGGGTAAGAAGACCGTGTTATCTTACCTTCTTAAGCCTATTCTACGGGCCAAACAAAACGCGTTAACAGAGCGATAATGCAGTCAGTATTTGTTTCAACTTCACAAGTAAATTCAGCGCGCTGGCGTATGGCTATGGCCGATGCTCAGGTGTGTTTGGATTGTCCGCCTGATGAGCTGCCAGTGGATCATCAAACATTAGTTTGGTTGGTGATGACGGGCGCCTGGGGTGAGCACTTAAAGGTCGCTTTGGCCGCCGGGGCTAAAGTGATCGCCATGACACTGAATGAAACGGCCAGTGAAGCACGCACTATTATTGGCCTAGGGGCGAGTGGCTATGTCCACGCGTTGGCGGCACCTGAGTTGTTGGTTCAGGTGAAAAACGCCGTCGAATACGATGGGCTGTGGCTCGGTAAACATTTGCTGAGTGAGCTGTTGGCACTTTCCAGCCCGACTAAACCTCGCCCGGCCGTTGGTGACCACCTAAGTATGCGCGAGCGAACGGTTGCTCAAGCGGTTGCTAAAGGTAAAAGCAACAAAGAGGTGGCGCGCGAGCTGAATATTACTGAGCGCACGGTTAAAGCCCATCTGAGTGCCTGCTTTGATAAATTAGGTGTGCGCGATCGTATGCAGTTAGCGTTATTGATTAATCGTGACGGCGCGTAATCTCCCTTTTGGCGTTTGCTTTAATATTCGCTAAACCCCCGATTCGGTATTACTATTAATGTTTAAAAAAGGCGCTCGCTGAATACACATTTGGCGGGCGCGCTTTTTGGCACATGAATCATTTGCGTCGGGTGGTAGTTAGCTCTCAGAGGGTTTTGAGAGGCTGAGAAGGGATTATCTATGAGCGAGCAAAGTGCGATAGTTGTCGAGATCGAGGGACGCGCGTGGGCTAGAACAGTCGATGGGCGGGTGCGCAACCTGAGCGAAGGCGATAGCCTTGCTGTTGGGGAGCGCCTAGTTGTAGAACGCGGCGCCAGCATCACCTTGGATGTTGGTGCTGGCGAAGTTTTGAGTTACGTCGGCCCTCTGCAGCTATTGTTAACCTCCGACTTCTGGTCTTCATCCAACACCCAACCCGATACCGCGGTTGACTCGGGTGCCTCAGACGTTACTCCCAGTGTTGTTAACGACGAGACCAGACAACCGTCAAGCAACTCTTCTCGTGTTGATGATAAAGAGTCCCCGGTGTCGCAGGGGTGGCATTACAGTGTTAATTTAAAACGTGTTGGTGAGGAGCTAACGCCTCCCGGACTTGACGGCTCTGGTGTGCCTGAACGGCCCTCGCCGCCATACACTTTGGGCGGGCGTATTATGGATGGCGATGACGGCCCCGTGCCACCGTTACCTCCCGTGCCCCCGCCGGTACCACCCTCGCCGCCGGTCCCCAACTTTCCGCCGCAGACTAGCGATCAGTATTTAACGACTCCCGAGGATGTGGCACTGCCTGGTGGAATCCCTGGTTACGATCCCGAGGGGGCACCGCTTAGTTATCGGATTATCAGCGAGCCTACCCATGGCAGCGTGACCCTCGATCCTGCCACTGGTGCTTTTGTTTATACCCCTAACGAAGATTACAACGGCGACGACCAGTTTATGGTCGAGTTGTCGGATGGTCGCTACACAGTTACCGAGACAACCTACATTGAAGTGATTCCGGTTAATGATCCGCCCGAGGCAACTGATCAGTATCTTGTGACACCCGAAGACACCGCCATTGAAGGTCAACTTGAGGCCAGTGATGTCGATGGCGACTCGCTCACTTATCGCATTGCGACGGGCCCAAGCTTTGGCGAAGTCACCTTAGACCCAAACACCGGCGCTTTTCGGTATGAGCCCGGCCCGGATTACGTCGGCAATGATCAATTCACCGTATTGGTGGACGATGGCGAAGGCGGCACAACCGAGGCGGTGGTTTACATTGAGGTGACGCCCGTTAGCGATAGCGCGGTCATAACCGGTGATGACACCGGCGATTTACTGGAAGACAGCGACGATCCGATGCTGCGCGACAATGGCAAGCTAGAGGTCGTGGACCCCGATCAAGATGAAGCCGTTTTTTTACCTGGTAACGCAATAGCCGGCGCTGGCGCTTTAGGGCAGTTAACCATAAGCGCCGATGGCGCCTGGGAATACCAAGTCGCCAATGCCGAGGTACAGTACTTAGCGCTCGGAGAAACGGTTAGTGAGACGCATACCGTTAGCACCGCCGATGGCACGACCCACGATGTGGTGGTTACCATTACCGGTGTGAATGACACTCCGACTATTACCGTTGCTACCGGCGACAGTGATAGCGCCATATTAAGCGAGACTGATGCCGCGTTATCGGCAACCGGCACCTTAAGTGTGGCCGACGTAGACTTGGCCGATACGGTAGCGCCTAGTGTGTTGTCGGTTAGCGCTGCCGGCCCGGTTGATACACTTTCCAACGCCCAGTTATTGGCCATGCTCAGTGTTGATGCTGGCGATATTATTGCTTTGGGTGCGCAAAACGGCGTACTTAACTGGCAGTTTAATAGCGGCTCTACGACGTTTGATTTTTTGCCAGAGGGTGAGCGATTAACGCTTACCTATCAAGTGCAGGTGACAGACAGTGAAGGGGCAACGTCCGCACACGATATTACCGTAAGAATTACCGGTGCCAACGACGCGCCTATCTTTACCGGAGGCACTCGCGGCTCGGTGACGGAGGACGCCAGCGATCCAGAGTTGCGTTATGAAGGGCAAATACAAGGTTATGATCCGGATGGTAACGAGTCGGCGATTGATGACAGTATTGCCCCGATCCCACAAGGGACTGTGCTGGGGACAATGGTTATCGACGCCGGTGGCGCTTGGTCTTATACCGTGGCGAATGCCGACACCCAGTACTTAGCGCAAAACCAGCTTCTTACAGAACGTTTTTTAGTTACCACTGTGGATGGTACTCAGCACCCTATAACCGTTGTCATCCGCGGGACTAATGACGCCCCTGAAATTACGTTGCAAACGGGTGATAGTGATGCCGCGAGCCTGCAGGAAACTAATGCGGGCCTGATGGCTGAGGGTACGCTGAGTGTTGTTGATATTGATGTGCGTGACACAGTGTCGGCCTCGGTCGTTGAGGTTTTTAGCAACATCGATGGTCTGCTTGACGATGCGGTGTTATTGACCATGATGAATGTCGACAGCGCAAATGTTATTAACACCGGCAGCATCAATGGTGTTATTACCTGGGAGTTTGATAGCGGCGCAGAGAATTTCGCAGTGTTGCCGACTGACGTGCCTTACATTTTGACTTACAACGTGATGGTCACCGACTCTGCTGGCGCCGTTGACAGCAAAGAGGTGACGGTTGAAATTGTCGGCACTAACGATGCACCCGTGTTTACCGGAGGCGACAGAGGCGCGGTAAAAGAAGATATCGATGTTCAGGCTGGCAATAGGCTGCTTGCGGCGGACCAGCTAGAAGGTTTTGATGCCGACTATGGTGAAGCGGAAATAGTACCTACTGCGAGCGCCGATGGGCTTAACAACGTTAGAGGAAGCTTATCGATACTGGCCGACGGCAGCTGGAACTATACGGTTGATAATGCAGACGTTCAGTACTTATCTGATGGGCAAGTTGCCATTGATATTTTTCAAGTTGTCACGGTTGATGGCGCAACCCATGCCATCGCTGTGCGAATCATGGGCACTAATGATGCCCCTGTTATTAGTGTGGGAGAGGCTGATAGTGATAGCGCAACGCTGTCTGAAACAGACGCAGGGCTTATTGCCTCTGGCACGCTAAGTGTTAAAGATGTCGATGTGCGCGACTCAGTAACCTCCTCTGTTGCCGGTGTAGCCGTCAGTAGTGGCGATGATGGTGGTATTGATATCGGGGTGTTGGCGGACATGCTGATAATTGATGACGCGGCGATTATTGATCGAGGCGAGACCGAAGGGATAATACAGTGGACTTTTGATAGTGCCAGTGAAGCGTTCGATTATCTAGGTACCGGTGATGAGTTAGTGCTTTCCTATACGGTTGCGGTGGCTGATAACCAAGGTGGCGTTGATGACCATCAGGTGAACATTACGATAACGGGCCGTAACGATGCGCCGATAATTACCCCGGCGGGGTTACAGGATCAGCTTAATCAAGACTTCGAGGCGATTACTGCCGTCGATATTACGAGTGGCTTTAGTGATATTGATGCGAGTGATAGCCTGACTTATACCGCTACTGGACTTCCCTTAGGGTTAAGTATTTCTCCAGCGGGCCTGATTACAGGCACATTGGATAATAGTGCATCGGTAGATAGCCCTTATACCGTGTCTGTTACCGCCACTGATTTGCAGGGGGCTGAGGTCACTACAACTTTTAATTGGGTCGTCACCAACCCCGCCCCCGATTTTATCAATGAAACTACCGGCGTCGACAATGATACCTACGAATTTGAAGTGTACGAAGGGGTGGTGCAGGGCACTGCAACCGTCGCGGCAGCGGACCCTGACGGCGATACTCTAACCTACAGCATTTTATACGGTAACGATGACGGCTTGTTTGCCATTAACCCAAACACGGGTGAAATGAGTGTAACCCGAGTCGTAGATGACCCCGATTTAGGTGTTCGGCAATTGGTCGTGCGCGTTGATGATGGGGAGGGCGGAGTGGACCTCGGACGTGTTCAGGTCACGCTGATAAACGTCAACGATCCACCTATCGTCTATCCCGATACAGTGCAAGTAAACGAGGATTCAACACTTAACGATCGCGTGCCTCAAGCGACAGATGTCGACAGCGCGTTAGATCCAACCGGGTTTATTTTGCAGCAAGATGTCAGCGCTGGCGTGCTGACTTTTAATGCTGATGGTTCCTATCTTTTTGCTACCAACGGCGAGTTTGAATCATTGCGTCAGGGGCAATCCACCAGCGTCACCTTCACTTACATTACCACCGATACGGCTACTGACTTTGACGGTAATACGGTCTATAGCGCACCGGCGACGATCACCATTGATATACAGGGCGTTAACGACGCGCCAAGCTTTAATGGCGACGATCAGCTAGCGGTAGACGAAGACGCTAATGATCCGACCATTACCGGTAGTGGTACGCTATTGGTCACTGATAGCGACGACAGTGAGTCGGCGATTGATGCGGCCCGTGCGCCAACCCCTAGCGGCGGTGCATTGGGTAGCTTGATGATTGATTCATCGGGCAATTGGGATTACAGCGTCAGCAATGCCGCGCTACAGTATTTGGCCGAGGGCGAAACTTACACCGAGACACACACGGTCTATGCTGTCGACGGCACCAGCCATGATATCACCGTCACCATTACTGGTGTGAACGATGCCCCAGCGATTAGTGTTGCCGGTAGTGACCGTATCACCGCATCCCTTACCGAAACCAATGCATCCCTAACCACTAACGGCACCGTCAGTGTTGCCGATGTCGATTTACTCGATACCGTTGCGCCGAGTGTAACGGCCGTGAACGTGGTTTCCGGTGATGCCAACAATATGTCCAGTGCTATGTTGTTGGCCATGATGAGTGTCAATGCTGCAGAAGTAATTGCCGAAGGGGCGGGTAACGGCATTATGAATTGGCAGTTTTCGAGCCCTGATGACGCCTTTGATTACTTGCCCGAAAACGACCAAATTGTGCTGGAATACACGCTGATTGCGACTGACTCGGAAGGCGCGACCGACGACCAGCTGGTTACCATTACCATTACCGGCACCAACGATGTCCCCGATGTGTTTGATGGCGTAGCGGTAACTGACGAAGATACGGCAGTAAATGGACAGGTGCCAGCCGCTAATGATGTGGATGGTACCGTGACCAGTTACACTACCGCAGGCGGTCCCACACTGCCGGCGGGCTTGTTAACGTTTGGATCTGATGGCCGTTACACTGTAAACCCGGCAGGTTCTTACGACTATCTTGCCCTGGGTGAAAGTGAAGAGTTTACGTTTACTTACCGGGCCATTGATAACGATGGTGAATTCAGTGACTTCTCACAGGTTACCGTTACGATAAATGGCGTCGATGATGCGCCGGTGGTTAGTGCCGGCAGTGGCACTGTGCGCGAAGACCTGGTGACAACGGCCACCGGAACCCTCAATGCCTACGATGTCGATAATCCAGATTTAGAGTTTATTGCCGACACTTATAGCTCTGCTTACGGTACCTTAACCGTAAACACTGACGGCACCTGGAGCTACCAGCTTAATCAAAACGCCACCGTCGATGCGATATCACTGAATGAAAACCACCAAGAAAACTACACCGTTGCGTTAAACGGTGATGGCCGCCCTGAAACACCGCTGGATAATAATTTAACCACGACGGTTACCATTAATATCTTAGGCACCAACGATAATCCAGAAGTGCCCGACTTAGCGTTCGATGTGTTTGAAAATGCCGTGCTTATCGATGGCGTCAGCGCCACCGATATTGATGGCACCATCAGTAGTTTTGGCTTGGTAAGTAATACCGGTGAGGGTAAGTTAACGTTTAACGCCGCTGACGGTACTTTCACCTTTGATACCAATGGCGACTTTGCCGATTTAGCCGCGGGTGCTGAGCGAGACGTCGTCTTTACCTACTCTGCGGTTGATAATAATGGCGCGGTCGCGGTGCCCGGCACGGTAACCATTACCGTTGTTGGCGTAGATAACCCCGCGGTGATTCAAAACAGTTCCGGCGCTATTAGCGAAGACGCCTCGAGCGATACCGTATCGGGCACCTTGGTTGCCCGAGATGTGGATGATCCCACGCTAGCGTTTGGCCCCGATGGTAATGGTCAGACCTTACAGGGTGTCTACGGGTCGGTGGTTGTGGCGCCTGATGGCAGCTGGACCTACACGCTGGATAATGCGGCCCAAGCGACCGATGAGTTGGACGTGGGGGATCAGGTCACTGATGTGTTTGCGGTTGATTTATCATCCGATGATGGTGCAACGGCACAGCTGACAATCAATATAACCGGCAGTAACGATGCCCCGGTGTTAACCACCGAACAAATCACCTTAAGCGTTAATGAGCAGGACACATTAAACAATCAACCACTGTCAGCGGTTACCGATGTCGATGCGGATGATCGTTTGGATGGTTATTATTTGCTGGACGATTCGCAGTTTACGCCGGGCTCACTAATTTTTAATACCAATGGTACCTTTAGCGTTGACCCGCGTTTTCAGTTTGACAGCCTTGAAGACGGTGACAGCGAGCAAGTCTCTTTTACGTATCGGGCGTTTGACAGTCACGGCGCGGTGTCGCAAATCGGTACGGTTACGATCGACATCAGTGGTTTCAGCGATGGCGACGGAGATGTCAATTCTGGTGAGATTATCGAAGTCAATGTGCCTAGCTCGGTGACCGGTGGCCCACTCGATAATTATACCCCGGGTATGTATGACGACAGCTTAGGCTACGGCACCTTAACGGTAAACCCCGATGGTAGTTGGTCTTACGCCTTGGACCCTAGTGCAGCGGACCCGTTGGGGCCGGGCGATAATGTCATCGTGACGATTCCTAGTGGTAGCGGTGGAGACAGTGTCACGATTAACATTGTCGGTACCAACGATGCTCCCGTGGTTGAAGATGTACCCTGCGGTGTAATTGCAACTGGTGAAAACTCGGTATTCACCGGCGCCGTTCCCGCAGGCACCGACGTTGATGGCTCGGTCGTTTCTTACTCCGCAGTCGATACCAGTGGTTTGCAAGGTGGGACCATCACCTTTAATGACAACGGCACATTTACCTTTGACCCTGGCACCGCCTTTGACCCTCTCGATGAGGGCGATGAGCAGCAGGTGAGCTTTACCTACCATGGTATTGATAACAATGGCGCAATCAGCAATACCGCCTCGGTGTGTATTACGGTTATAGGTGAAGACGATGCCCCGACGGTGACAACAGGCTCTGGAGCGGTTATTGAAGATGATCCGGCTAATAATCAAGCCAGCGGACAGTTGTCGTTGCAGGACGTGGATGAAGACGACGTAGCGGGTGGTAGTGTCACTTTTACGCCACAAACAAATGTGGCCGGAACTTATGGCACGTTTACGATTGATGCCAATGGCAACTGGACCTACACGCTGGATAACGCTAACCCGAATACCAATGCCTTAAACGTTGATGAGCAAGTCAGTGAAACTTTTACCGTGGGTATTTCTAACGGGAGTACCACAACCGTTACCGTCAATGTTACCGGGGCGAATGATGTCCCGGTGATTGATAGCGGTGATAGTAACCTTGCCGTGAGCCTTGATGAGGACAGCTTATACAATGGCACATTGCCTCTGGCTACAGACGTCGACAGTGACGGCGTGGTGGTCGCTTACGTACAACAAGGCGGTTTGCTTTATGTTGACGATAGTAGCGCCGCCCCCGGTGCACTGACGTTCTACTCCGACGGCAGCTATACGTTCGATCCCCGTGGCTCATACGATTATTTATCAGACGGTGCGTCGGTAGATGTGAGTTTTACTTACCGGGCAGAGGATAACGACAGCGGCCTCAGTTCGCCGGCAACCGTCACTCTAACGATCAACGGCATCGATGATTTACCGGTTATTTCCAGCGGTAGTGCCGCCATTACCGAAGACGACGCCAACCCGGCAGCGTCTGGTCAACTAGATGCCTCTGACCCCGACGACGGGGAAGACCTTACCTTTGTGGCCGGCACTTACACGGGCGTATACGGTTCGGTTATTTTGCAAGCCGACGGTAGTTGGCAGTATAACTTGGCGCCAAATGCGCAAGAGCTGATGGGCGGTGAAAGTTTTACCGATACTATTGTGGTCGACCTGTCGGAGGGAAATAGCACAACCATCGATATCACAATTAAAGGCATCAATGATGTGCCCACCTCCGCCGATAGTGTCATCGATATTGACGAAGACTCCGTATTAAATGCCAGCGTCCCCGAGGCTGATGACGTTGACGGTAACATTGTGGCCTATCGTTTGGTGGATGGAAGCTTGTCAGGCCCAGGCACTATTAACTTTAATTCCGATGGCAGCTACAGCTACAACCCCGGCAGTAACTTCCAGTACTTGGATGAAGGTGACATTGAGCCCATTACGTTTCAGTACCGGGTGCAAGACAATAACGATGGTATCAGCGACCCGATTACAGTAACCATCAATGTTACCGGCGTAAACGATGCACCGACGTCCAGCGCCGTTGCCAATCAAAGCTCTGATGAAGCCACTATGGTGAACCTGGATGTTAGCAGTAGCTTTAGTGATGTCGATGCAGATAACGTCTTTACTTACACGGCAAGTGGCTTGCCGGCAAGTTTGGATATAAATGCAGCGACTGGGGTGATCAGCGGTACGCTCGATGCAGACGCCGCCGCTGATAGTGTTTACACCATTACCGTAACCGCAACTGATTCCGGTGGCGAGAGTACCAGCCAGAGCTTTACGTGGACGGTTCTTAACCCGGCGCCAGACTTTATCAATGAGCCCAGCGGTGCTGACGACGACAGCTATGAATTTAGCGCCGATGAAGGTGCGGTTAGTGGTACCGAGCTTGGTGTTGTCAGCGCACTCGATCCCGACGGCGACACCCTGACCTATAGTATTACCGCAGGCAACAGCGCCGGCTTGTTCGCTATTGATGCAACCACTGGCGCTATCACCTTAACCACTGATGTCGATGACGACGAGATTGGCGTTTACAGTTTGAGCGTCTATGCCGATGACGGACAGGGCGGTAGCGATACCGCTAATGTGAATATTTCTTTGCTTAACGTTAATGACTCGCCTGTGGTGAGTGGTGGCGCCATATCAGTACAAGAAGAGTCCGTGAATACCCCGTTAGGTGTCGCGACGCCCAAGGATGCCGATGGCGATGCGTTAACCGTTACCGTCACAGGTTTACCGGATGTTGGTGAGGTGACTTTGGCAAACGGTACCGTGCTGGCCCTAAACGACACCTTTAGTGGCGTCGAGTTATCCGGCTTATTGTACAACGCGCCGCAAGAGCTGGCGGCAGATTATATAGGGGCCTTTGAATTCTCGGTAGACGACGGTCAAGGCCAGGCGAACAGTGTGCAAACGGCGAGTGTCGACATCGCCGTTGCGGCGGTTAATGATGCTCCGGTGGCGAATGATGACGTTGTGGATGAGGTGGCGAACAATAGTCCCGGTATTGTGATTGATGTGCTTGCCAATGATACCGACGCCGAAAACGATGAGCTCACTGTGTTTAGTGCTACCGCCGAGTCCGGCACAGTGACGATAAACGCCGACGGTACGTTAAACTATGTTCCAAGCAGCGGTTTTATCGGGACTGACAATATCATTTACCAAGTCAATGACAGCAGCGGCGCGTTCGACTTTGGCAACGTCAGCATTGCGGTGGTCTCCGGTGTCAGCCCGGCCATGGCAGGCGCACAACCCCAACCCAGCGCTAAAGCAGGTTTTGCCATGGACGATGATGGTGGGTTGGGCGCCGATAGCTTGGCATGGCATTTGGGCGATGCTAGTGCTAACGATCAGTCGGCTGCTTCTAACGCTATGGGTGCGGCGCGGCCATTAGGGTTTGCCGACTTATTGGAAGACGATGATGAGGACCTCACTCAGTGGTTACCCCGTGACGACGAATCAGATGATAGTGTAAGTGAGCTGGTGTTGTACGTGTCAGCACCCAGTGCAAACGCTGATAGCCCCTATGGGTTAAGTGAAGATATCACCCCATACAGTGCGGTCGATACTGACTCCTTTGAATTGTTTATCAATCATACTCAGGGGCAAATAGATTTGTAGCGCGTTGGCCATGTCGGCGTCCTTAAACCGGGCTGCTATGGTACCGGGGGGCGCTGACACAATCTTCCTCACGGATGACCTTTCTTACACTTTTTGTTATTAACCTTATCGCTTTATATTCTTTTGCAATATTGGACCTAGGTACAATAGGAGTGTCGCTTATTTCCTCTTAATCTGCCATTAATAGAAAATCTATACAAACGGTATAGACACTGAATTTGGCTAGGGCGGGAAAACATTATGGCGACTCAAGCGGCAACTGTGAGTGTATTGCAAGGTAAAGCATGGGCGAGAGCGGAGGATGGCTCCTTACGTGAACTGGCAGCCGGTGACGTAATCGCTGCCGATGAACACCTGGTTACCGAGAGTGGCACTCGCATTGAGCTGGATTTTGGCGATGGCGCCCCGGCAGCCCTAAATGGCCTTCACGATGTCGCCATGAGCCCCGACCTTTGGCCAGAAACGGCCACCTCTAGCGAACAAGCCAGTGTGTTTGACGACCAGTTTGACGCGATCCTAGCAAGCCTTGATGAAAACGACAGCCTGCTGCAAGGCAGTAATGAGGAGCGTTTTGACGCCATACTCTCCAGTCTCGATGCCAATGACAATCTATTGCAAAGCGATAACGGGGAGCGCATTGACACCATCCTCGCGAGTCTTGACGAAAACGATAGCCTGTTGCTCGGTGGCGAAGGCGACCTCTTGGATATCCTCGACGAGGCCCCAGCGGCGGGTCAAGCTGGCTCCGGTGGTGGCCACAGCTTTGTGCGAGTCGAGCGTATTAACGAGTCGGTCGACGGGCAATCTTACCAGTATGACAACGGCTCACGCGCTACCGCGCCAAGCCGCGAAGAGAGCGATTTTGCCGCCAATAACGCCCCCACCACGACCGATCAATCGCTAACAACCGACGAAGATACGCCAATTCTGGGTCAAATCAGTGCCCAAGACCTCGATGGCGACAGCTTGAGCTATACCCTGACACAGCCCCCCGCCAATGGCTCTGTCACTCTGAATACCGCTACCGGCGAGTTTGAGTACACCCCGAATACCGATTTTAACGGTGCCGATGAATTTACGGTGACAGTCAGTGATGGCATCCAAAGCGCCGTGAGTGTTGCGCAAGTCGAAGTGCTGCCCGTCAATGACGCACCCGTCGCCCAAGATCAAGTGTTAAGTACCCCAGAAGATGTCCCACTGTCAGGTCAAGTCGATGCCAGTGATGTCGATCTGGGCGATACGCTCACTTATACCTTGGGTGTTCCGCCCGGTAATGGCACGGTGACCATCGACCCGGCAACCGGTGGGTTTACCTATACCCCAGCCGAAAACTATAACGGCCCCGATAGCTTTGATGTGATTGTGACGGACAGCGCTGGCGCCACCGATACCGCTACAGTGCAGCTTACGGTTACACCTGTTAACGATGCACCAGATGCCGTAGATGATGGCCCGCTAGAGACTTTTACCGCCACCACCGTCACCGGCAATGCGCTCGATAACGACTCAGATATCGACGGTGATAACCTGCAAGTTATTAGCTTTAACATTGAGGGTGATGACACCGTCTTCACCCCAGGCGATGAAATCCAACTTAATAATGCCGGCGTGTTCGGCATCGACGGCAACGGCGAGTTTTACTTTACTCCCAACGCCGACTACAGCGGCCCAGTCCCCAGCGTTAGCTACACCGTGAGTGACGGCTCGCTAACCGATAGCGCCATTATTAGTTTTGACGATGTCCCCGGCGGAGCAAACCCCGCCCCACCCGTTGAACCACCTGAGGCCAACGACAACCCGGTGGTGCTGATCGACAACGACAGTGACGCGAACAGCGTGT
>NZ_CAXAUC010000022.1:0-29613 GCF_963972205.1 uncultured Gilvimarinus sp.
AGAGCCACGAGCTGATCAAAGACAAGCTCGCTTCACTTCTGCCCGAAGAGATGGAGGAGATGGTAGCCGCCATCCTACGGGCTATGGGTTACAAAGCTAAAGTCTCCCCCAAAGGCCCGGACCGGGGGGTAGATGTAATAGCCTCGCCAGATGGCCTGGGCCTCACCCAGCCACGTATAAAAGCTGAGGTAAAACATCGGGACGGGGCTATGGGCGCACCTTCTATTCGTGGATTTATTGGAACTTTGCGTGAAGGTGACTCGGGTTTGTTTGTTAGCTCCGGTGGTTTTACCCGAGAAGCCCGCTATGAGGCCGACCGCTGCACCTTCCCGCTCACCTTGGTTGATATGGATGATCTCTCAGACTTAATAGTGGCCCACTATGAAGGCTTCGACTTAGAGGGCAGGGCTTTGCTGCCCCTAATTCGGGTATTTTGGCCGGCGGAATAGCCATGGAGCTGAGTGCCACAGAGCAAAAAATAAAAGAAGAGGCTGAGGAGTTTGCTAGGTGCAATAAAGGCCAGATAGCAAAGGAGCTCACCTGCAAAAAGGCTTTTCCTTCAGAGATCTCCCCAGTATCTGTGTTTATGGCAGGGTCGCCTGGGGCAGGAAAAACAGAAGCTTCGATTGAGTTGATCGAAAAGTTTACATCCCCGGAGACTGGTGTTCTCAGGATAGACCCAGATGAGCTGCGCGAGCGTTTTCCGCACTATAGCGGGGACAATAGTTATCTTTTCCAGGGGGCGGTGTCTATTATTGTTAATAAGATACATGATCTGGCCATCAAGAGTGGGCAAAGTTTTGTGTTGGACGGGACTCTTTCCAATTATGACCAAGCACATAAGAATATTGCCCGCTCTCTAAACCGCCATAGGTTTGTATTGATCCAGTACGTTTATCAGAAACCCCTATTAGCGTGGGAATTTGTAGAAGCTCGAGAGGTTGACGAAGGCAGAAGAATACCGTTGGAGCGGTTTGTTGATCAGTACTTCGCTGCTCGGGAGGTAGTTAATCAGTTAAAGGTAGACTTTGGGCGCCGAATACAGATAGATTTATTGCTTAAGAATAGCGATAACACCACCCGAAGTTATAAGGCTAATATCGACAGGATTGACCATTATCTGGACGAAAAGTATACTCCCGCCTCTTTGTTGGATACCTTAAAGGTACAATTTTCTGCTAAACTGGAAATATGAAGTTATTTGGCTCATCAGAAAAGGTGGCTTCCACGCCATTCTCCGATTTTATTCGCAACGCGTCCTCTCGCGAAAAAAAGCGCGTGTACTCTGACGTCCTTAAAAAAGCTACCGAGCGCCAGCAGGCCCAATTGAAGCGCGCTGCCGAACTGCGAAAAGCTCGTGAAGAGATCTCTTCTCCCACCAGTATTTAAATTATTTTCAAAGCAACAAAAATAGTGCGTGGGTGTTGCTGTTTCTCGAATAAGCCTATTTTATTTTAAATCAAATGGTTGGCGTTGTTATTCGCATCATCCTGAGCCATATAAGTCAAAGCCTACCTCGAAGGAGGTGGGCTTTTTATGTGCAATAACGCCCAAGTTTTGCAAGGCTTCCTAGTATGCCGCAATAATACGGCAGGGGGATGCTGACTGGGCGGTATTACTCCGTGTTATTGTGTTGTTCCGCTATGCGTTTGCGCACCATATTGGAGTGCCATGCTGCGGGGGCGATCACCAGTATACTCATGGCGCCCAGCACCCATAGGTGGTTTTGGCTCAGCGCGGTAAGCTGAACGATGTCGGCGGCGGGCTCGCTATTGGTCAGCGTAGCAAAGGGGATAGGGCCGATAGCGGCGTCTTTGGCGATGGCAAAGCTGCCACTCCATGCGCTCTCCCAGCCAAGCGCTGAGAGCGATCCGTAGGCCTTGTAAGCGATGGTCGAGGCGCCAAAGCCGATAACCCCAACGGCAACGGTGCCGGCGGCGAGAACGCCAAACCCTAACGCGCCAACCGTTATCACGCCTAGCGATACAATACCGACACTAATAGGTGCCACTGCCAAGCCGCCCCAGGCAAACACTAACCCGTAGGCTCTATCGCCACCGGCAATCCAGCCAAAGGCGGGTTTCTCATGCAACTCGGGCAAGCCCAGCTTGACGTGAATAATAGGAATACCAAAAAGCGAAAGCCGGCTTTTGTATTCGCGCCGCTTGGAATTCACCTGATCATACTCGGCGAGAAAAGCCTCGGGCTGACGTTGGCGTTCTTGAGTCCGCAGCCGCGGCTGGCTGATAAGCATGTGCGTTAACAACGCTAGATAGGCGGCAATAAACCCAAATACCATAAGCTGCGAGCCCAAGGCGTAAAGGCTTTGATAAGCCGTGCTTGCCAGTGCCACATACTTAAGCAAAAACATACCGGCGACAAAAACCGCCGCCACCAAAAAGTACAATGCTACTATTTTGAGGGTGGCGCGCCGCTCACGCTCGGTGCGCGATTGCGCGAGGCTTGCCCGCACACTAAAAAACGAGCCGATCACCCCCGAAAAAGACGCCATTATTGTCAGAAAGCTGCCCCACTTGATGGCGCTGCCGGTGTGCGCGACGCCAGCGCTAAACAAAGCCGCTTTGGCTTTGGGCGCCGATATGGTGCTAATGGCCAGTAACACCGCCATGGTAAAGGAGGCGCCTGGCTTGCTTTTGGCAAGAGTGTCTTGCACAAAGGTGACCATGGCTTTCTGCAACGCTTTGCGCCCGCGCGATAACCGCTGCTTTACCGCGTCTTCCGATAACTCCAGCTCCGCCGCCACATGTTCGATCGATTGTTGTTCGCGGTAAAACAAGACCAGTGGTTCGCGGTAGGTCTCGGGCAGTTGCTGCAACGCTTGCCAGAGTAGGGCTTGCTCTTGCTCTTGTATCACCGCGTCATCCACCCGGCTGTGTTCAGCCACCTGCTCGTGCAGCTCGTCTGTGGGCTGGGGCGCGTGGCGGGTTTCTTTGCGCCGGTAGCGGCTGATTTTAAAGCGCAAAATACCGCATAGCCACGCTTTAAGTTTGGCCGGGTCACTCAGAGTATCTAGCTTGCGCCAAGCCTCGACAAAGGTCTCCTGCGCAATATCTTCACTGTGTTTTAAGTCACCCACCGATGAGTACGCAAGCGAGCACAGCAGGCTTTGGTAGCGGCCGACGATTTCGCCAAAGGCGTCGCGGTCGCCCCCGATGGCTGCCAGTACTAGGCTGGTATCGGCTGAATTTTTGTAGTTAATACGCTTTTTAAAAAAGCCCATAGCTTTGTTTTTCCAGCTTAAAAGGTATAAGTGCCTATTTGTCGGTAAAAGGTGACGGCTTTTATTAAATTAATTCTTTGTCTGATTTTTTATAAAAACTTGTCACCTTTTGTTTTGCTCAAGGCACTTATACCCCGACGCGTATGTACCGGCGTGTTTTTCTGGCCGGGTTTATAGCAACAGCTTGCTCGCACTCGTTGGAGAATTCCGAGCCACCCATTATTTCATTAGGAGCACACAGTATGACAAGGTTTAAACCAGCTAAGGTAACCATACTTAAAAAACTGACTTTTATGGCCGCTGTGGTTTGTGCCAGCAGCGCCTTTGCCGCACCGCTCGCGCCTCACGTCGATACCTTTGATGATGTCGTCAATAACCAACTTAACCTGCCGCGCCAGCTGCTCACCGATGCCGTGATGGGCGGTGGGTCCAGTGCAACGCAAAGTGTAGAGAGGGGCGTGGTTACCCTTCAGGGCGAGATTGTGCCCGCCCGTGGCCAACTGGGTTGGGTGAGCTACGTACTGCCGCTCGACATAGAGGGAGGCGCACAGGACGCTAGCCCTTATGAGGGGTTGGTGTTACGGGTAAAGCTCACTAAAGGCAACTTGTCGGTTTCTGTTAACAGCACTGAGGTCACTAACTTTGACTATCACGCCGCCCCCATTACGGTCACTCAAGATGGCGAGTTTCACGAGGTAAAGGTGCCGTTTGCATCGTTAAAGCGCGCCTGGTCCGAGCAGACTCCACTCAACCCCACGACAGTAAATGGTATCAGTATTGTTGCGTATGCCATGCAGCCAGAGCGCTTTGATGTCGCGCTGGATTCAGTCAGTTTTTATTAACAGGTAACTGGGCATGTAGCGGGGCGCCCAGTGGGCGGCTCTGCAACATACTTACACTTCTTACTACGGGCCGTTGCCATGACTACGTCAAACCAAGCGCTTCAACGCTTAGATTACCTTGATGCCGTGCGCGCGTTTGCGTTGTTGTTGGGCATCGTTTTTCACGCCAGTTTATCGTTCTTACCGGTGTATATCGGTTGGGCGATAATGGATATATCCACCAGCGCGCTGGTGGGCACGTTTATGCTGATTAGCCATTCTTTTCGGATGGCGCTATTTTTTTTGGTGGCCGGTTTTTTTAGCCATATGACGTTTCATCGCAAAGGCGCTACGGGTTTTATACAATCGCGGCTTATCCGCATTGTTATTCCCTTTGTGGTTGGCTGGTTTTTATTGCGCCCGCTGCTAGTGTCGGGGTGGGTGATGGGCATGCAAAGCTTGCGTGGGGAGGTTGCTATTATCGCCTCATTAAATGAGGGCTTTAACGTGGTATTGGGTTCTTTAAACGCGGCTTTTACCGGTACGCACCTATGGTTTTTGTACTACTTGTTGTTGGCGACCGCCGCTGTTTTGCTAATGCGCCAGATCGTTGTCTGGCATCCGCGCAGCTATCGAGCGCTTACCCAGCGGGTCGATGCTGTCGTACATTGGTTGGCCCACTCGCGCTTAGCGTTTATCGTTGCCGCTATACCTACTGTTGCTTGCCTGTGGTTTATGGGCCACTGGGGCATGGATACACCCGACAAATCTCTCGTGCCGCAATGGCCGGTACTGTTTATTTACGGCGTTTTTTTTGCGCTAGGTTGGTTGCTGCATCGCCAAGGTAATGTCATCGAGGCCTTTGGCCGTATTAGTGTTGGCAAAGTGTTTCTCGGGGTAGTTGCTAGTATGGCCGCCGTACTCTTATCGGGGTTTGAGGGGCAGCCTGGTCACCCACAATATCCGCTGATTAAAGCGCTCTTTTTATTCAGCTACGCGGTTATGATGTGGTCGCTGGTGGCACTCACCATCGGTGCTTTTAAACGTTTGTTTAACCGCCCCAGTAAAACGGTGCGCTACCTTGCCGGTTCATCCTACTGGCTGTATTTAATTCATCTGCCTATTGTTATATGGCTGCAAATTGCGTTTGCCGAAATCCCTTGGCCCTGGGGGGTAAAGTTAATATTGATTTCTGGCATTACCATCGCTGTGTGCTTGTTGCTGTATGACGTGCTGGTGCGCGCTAGCATTATTGGATTAATGCTTAACGGAGCGCGCAAGCGGCGGGTGCTGTTTGCCTGGCGTCGCACAGCAGCGTTTGTTAATTAGCCAGTGCTGCACGGTTAAAATAGCCTTATCGCCGTGGTTAAGTTTGGGCGCGAAAGGCCGGTAATAGCGCTTTGGGATTTAACGGCGTGAATATTCCGGCGGCGCAAGTGCATGCGTCGTCTATGGCGGCTTTGGCGTTTGCCTATGCTGAGGTTATGGGGATGGAGGAGTGGGTGGAACGCTAAAGGTTTACGCCTGTATTCTGAGCCGAATACCGCAATTATTCGGCTCAGGACATGATTTGATTAGGTATTCTCTGTCACAAAGGCTTACGTCTGCGAAGATGTCACGGGTAAGACCCGTTAATCGAATAGAAGCATCGATTCATTACGTCCCAATCGGCATCGTTAATTTAACCAAAGGAAAGAATGGTATTTCATTACACACTCTGGTAGATTCTCGCGCCAATTTGCCTTCCGCTAGATGGGTAAATTGACGATCAGGCTTTACGGAAAGCCTTACGATGAATATCACGGAGTTTGACTGATAATGAATGTAAAAACCTTCCTTGCTACCTCCATGCTTATTGCCCCTACGCTGGCTTTCGCTCAACAAGAGGTTGAGCCTCAAAAGCACTTCTCAATTGGTGTTGCTTCATACGCAACGGTAATTGGTTATAGCGATAATGGTGACGATGACAGCGATGCCTATAGTGGCCCGGCACTAATCGCCACTGGCGCTATTAACGACCATGTCGCCTTTCGCATAACCTATGCTGCGCAAGAAGAAACAGACGATTCCGACTACAGCGTCGACGCTCTTGAAGGCGCGGTACTGTTAGGTACAGGCCTTTCCACTCAAGGCTTTCGAGCCTATGGTGCCCTCGGCTTGTTCAACGAAACCCACGAGTACCAAGTCTACCGCCGGAGTTACGAGCAAGACGTTAATGGTTATACCTTAGGCGGCGGCCTGGGTTATAGCTGGAGTTACGTGACTCTAGATTTTTGGCTTAGTGTTCGCGACACCAGCGACTATGAAGATTCCGCTCCCAGTCTCGATGATCTAGTCGCCGTAAGCGGTGGGCTTGGAGTTTCGGCTCGCTTTTAAGGCTTATTGGCAGGGCCGCGTCATGTGGCCCCGCTTGCCAAGCGTTGTTCTGCCTGGGTTCAACGTGCTTACCTCGCTCTCGTGTAGGCAGACACACACGCCAATTTCAGGCAAAATCTCTGTATCTCATTCCATAAAACCGCCTCGCGCAAAGTTGGGCGCTTTTTAGCCAATACCGATAACAGGGACTAGCAATACCATGGCCGACGCCTCAAACTCTGAGCAAAAAATCGACGAAAAACCAAAAAAAGCCCCCAAAAAAGCCAGCAAGGCCAAAAAGGCCACTAAAACCTTCGAGCAAACCCTGTGGGACACTGCCGATAAGCTGCGCGGCAGCGTGGAATCCTCCGAGTACAAGCACGTGGTGCTCAGCCTGATTTTCCTTAAATTTATCAGCGACAAGTTCGAGCTGCGCAAACAAGCGCTAATCGCCGAGGGGCAGGGCGACTATATCGACATGGTGGAGTTTTACACCATGCAAAACGTGTTTTACCTGCCCGCCGAGGCCCGCTGGGACTACATCAGTCAGCACGCCAAGCAAGACGACATCGCCGTTAAAATCGACACCGCCCTGCACACGGTGGAAAAGAACAACAAAACTCTGCAAGGCGCGCTGCCGGATAACTACTTCAGCCGCCTGGGGCTGGATGTAAACAAGCTGGCCGCGCTGATTGACTCCATCAACAACATCGACACCATTGTTAAGGAAGATGCCGAGGCCCACCACAAAGACCGCGCCACCAGCGAGATCGACATAGTCGGCCGGGTGTACGAATACTTTTTGGGCAACTTCGCCGCCACCGAAGGCAAGGGCGGGGGCGAGTTTTATACTCCCAAGTGTATAGTGAACTTGCTGGCCGAAATGCTCGAGCCCTACCATGGCAAAATCTACGACCCCTGCTGCGGCTCCGGCGGTATGTTTGTGCAGTCCGTTAAGTTTATTGAAAACCATCAGGGCAATAAAAAAGATATCTCCATATACGGGCAAGAGCAAACCGGCACCACCTACAAGCTGGCGAAAATGAACCTCGCCATTCGCGGCATTGCCGGTAACCTGGGCGAGGTGCCCGCCGACACTTTCTTTAAAGACCAGCACCCGGACCTTAAAGCCGACTTTATCATGGCCAACCCGCCCTTTAACCTAAAAGCCTGGCGCGGGCCGGATGAACTCACCGATGACCCCCGCTGGGCCGGTTACGAGGTGCCGCCCACCGGTAATGCCAACTACGGTTGGATACTGCACATGATCAGCAAGCTCAGCGAGAACGGTATGGCCGGGTTTGTACTCGCCAACGGCTCCATGAGCACCAACACCAAAGGCGAGGGCGAGATTCGCAAAAAGATTATTGAAAATGATTTAGTCGATTGCATGATCGCGCTGCCCGGCCAGCTCTTCTACACCACCCAAATTCCCGTCTGCCTCTGGTTTATCGCCAAAAACAAAAACGCCCAAACCTTTAGCGATGGCCGCAATCCCCTGCGCGACCGCCGCGGTGAAACCCTGTTTATCGACGCCCGCAATATGGGCAGTATGGTCAGCCGGATTCATAAGGAATTGACGGTTGAGGATATTGGGAAGATTGCGGAGACTTATCATACTTGGCGGAATGAATCGTCGGATGTCGGACGTCAGACGTCGGATGCAAAAGAGTCACCGGCCGACCCCGAGTGGCGTGAGAGTATCGAAAAACTCGGCGGTACCACGCCTGAACTCACTGAAGAAGACGCTTACCAAGATGTTGCCGGGTTTGCGACCGCCAAGAATGGCGGAAGTGCCGATCATGCAGGAGCAATTATCGGCCAAGTCAGCGCCTATAAAGACGTCGCGGGCTTTTGCCGCAGCGCATCCTTAGACGACATCAAAGCCAACGACTACGTCCTTACCCCCGGCCGCTACGTAGGCGCTGCCGAAGTAGAAGACGACGGCGAAGTGTTTGAAGAAAAAATGCGGGAATTGACACAAACCCTTTACCGGCAAATGAAAGAGAGCGAAGCGCTAGATGCGGTGATTAAGAAGAATTTGGAGGGGTTGGGTTATGGGGAGTGAGTGGATCGAGTGTAGTTTGGAAGATTGCATGGAGGCTATTATTGACTACCGGGGTAAAACACCTAAGAAGACCACCTCCGGTATACCTCTAGTTACGGCTAAAATAATTAAGTCCGGCACTATCAATCCTGTAGCTGAGTACATAGCAGAAGAAGATTATGATACTTGGATGAGGCGCGGATTTCCCAAGCCCGGAGATGTCGTAATGACAACGGAAGCTCCACTTGGTGAAATTGCCCAGCTAGATGATCGTAAAGTTGCACTTGCGCAGCGCGTGATAACCCTGAGGGGTAAGCAAGGTGTACTCGATAATACTTTTTTGAAGTATTTGATGATTTCAGACTATGTTCAGCATCAGCTAGATGGGCGAGCGACGGGAACCACTGTTAAAGGAATAAAGCAGTCTGAGCTTCGTAAAATAGTTTTAAAATTCCCACCATATAGAAGTCAGCTAGACATCGCGAATATATTGGGGTCTATGGACAAAAAAATCGAACTAAACCGCCAAACCAATTCTACACTGGAATCCATAGCGCAGGGTTTATTTAAAAGCTGGTTTGTGGATTTTGATCCGGTAATCGACAATGCCCTGGCGGCGGGCAACCCCATTCCCCCCGCGCTGGAAGCCAAAGCCGAAAAACGCCGCGCCCTTCGCGCCCAACAAACCCAAAGTGCCAGCCCCAATGCCGACGCCACCAACCCCCACCCGCCGCTACCGGAAGAGATCAAACAACTTTTTCCCAGCAGCTTTGTGTTTACCGAAGAGTTGGGGTGGGTTCCGGAGGGGTGGGGTATTGGCGTGTTTGGCGACATCGCAGCTCACGTAAAGAATAATGTGAAAGCAGATAATACCGGCGACTATAATTGTTATGTTGGTCTTGAGCACATTGGTCGAAAGTCAATTTTCCTTGAAAATCACGCCTCAGGTGAAAGTGTTGAAAGCAATAAATCAGAGTTTCAGAAAGGAGATCTTCTGTTCGGAAAGCTAAGGCCATATTTCCACAAAGTATGCATAGCCCCTCAGTTAGGAATCTGCTCTACTGATATTTTAATTTTCAGGCCAAGACTGGAGAGCTTTCATTCTTATATGACGCTTGTTGCCTATTCAGACGCATTTGTGGACTACGCGACTATGCGATCAACCGGGACGCGCATGCCTAGAGCAAGCGCAAAGGACCTTTTAGCTTACCCAGTAGTGATTCCTAGTGAAGATATTTTAAGTAAATTTCAAGAGTTGGTTGCTCCATATTGGTTAAATGGAATAGCTAAAATTGCGAGTTCTGATATTTCAGCCGAGCTAAGAGATAGGTTGCTTCCTAAATTATTGGCTGGGGATTTAACTGTAGAGGTCTAAATGTCAGGGATATGGAATAGCTTTATTGTGTGGGTAGGCAACATGGAGAATTGGGTGGGAATGGTAGACATCTTGAGTGGTTTATCTACAGTTGCAATCGCATTTCTCACTGTATTTCTGTGGCGAGAAAATAGGTTGTTACGGAAGTCTGGCTCTGAGCCGAGAATCTTTGCATATTTTGAGCCCCATCCAGACGGGACCGGTGGATTGAATATAGCAATAGCCAACATCGGTACAGGGCCCGCCAGAGATGTGACGTTTTCATTTGAAGGCGGTGCACAGGACTTTGACAAGTATCATTTGATTTTAAAGCCTTCCATTAATCGTCCTCCGATATCGTTGATTCCGCAGGGGGAGAAGGTTTCTTTTCTGTTTGCTGTCGGATTCAATCTATTTCGGCCAATTGGCGCTGAGAAAAGCGAAACCCCGAACCCGTTAAAACCCTTCACAGTAAAAGTGGAGTGGAAGAGCTTAAGTGGTAAACAGGTTCACTCGGAACTGTGCCATTTTGACGTCCGCCAATTTAGCGGCTTGCCCGGATTTTCGAATAAACCTTATCTTCTTAAAATTGAAGAGGCTATTGTTGGGGTTGGTAAGGAAATTGGTGCGTTGAAGCCAATGGTGGGAAGTCTCGCTTCTCTGATTGAAACTAGCTGTATCGAACATGACTGTGTTCAGAAAACGAAAGGGAATGACGAAAGCTTGGGCTAGCGCTTTCGCCCAAACGTCAATCTTTACAAAGGGAGTTCTTATGATTGAAGTCTACAAGGATCTATTCGTTGGGAATGATCGAGATTATCACGCAATACTCACTTCGCCAGGGTGGTTCTTTATTCAGGCTTGCAAAGAGCCTTACCACCGTCAGGCGCTCGGCTACAGGAGCCGAGGTGCGCCAAAGACCAGCCCCGAGTACTTCTGGGCAGAGCGAGAAAACCGATTAATCTTGAATTTGGTGGATGCTGACGATCCAGCCTATATACCAAAAGAAGTGGTAAATAAGGCGATAGAAACACTTAAAAATCAGCTTCCAATGCGGAAAGTTCTGTTGCATTGCAACCAAGGGCGGTCCAGGTCTCCTTCTATAGCATTTCTGTATTTAGTTAAACACACAAAGATACTGAACACCGATAGTTTAGAGTCGGCGCTCGTGGATTTTCAGAAGCTGTATCCTGGTTATGATCCGGCGCTTGGTGTGAAAGGGTACATTAGAGAAAACTGGCGAGGCTAGAAGTGTAAGTTTTCAGAGCTCATAAACCTTCTGGCCAAAATAATCCGCTAAAAATATCGGAAATGCACTCAATACCGACACTTGGCCTTGCGGTAGATAATTTTCGAGCTGCGCTTGGGCAATTGGTGGCTGGTCAATGACTGGTTCAATGATTGGCTGCCCGCTAATAAGGTAGTTGGCTTTTTGCACATTAGCCGTAATTAACGTTTGCCAGAGCGATTTGTCGATTTTTCTGAGATCCTGAAATGCGGGATCGCCCCGCTTTGAATGTAGCCCTTTGTAGCGTTTTCCCGTGCAATCGAGCAAGTTTACGGTGCGGGTTAAATATTCTTCAGTATCGCTAATATCTCGCAATGCTTCGGCCATGGGGTAGCTGATAAACAGTTTGCCATGTTCGGTTTCGTTGTCGAAATGGGAGAGCATGGCAAGCAGGCTTTGTCCGTCGAACTGATCGTCATGGGGTTCCATATCAAAGAATAGGTAAATTTGACCGATTTGATCACGGCGAAGGTCTGCTAGGGGTTCTTGGTCGGGGATAGTTGGTGATAAGTCGCTTATAATTGAAAAAGGGTCGAGGTCGTCATCCTGCGCTAACTTTTTATAAAGCTCGTATATATCATGGCCAAAGGTCATTAAAATTCGGCTTTCATCGCCGCTGAAAAAAGCGTTTTCTAAGCTATTAAAAATCCCTTTTTCAGGCTTAATGCCTTCAAATACAAACAGAGTGCGTTCCATTAGCTGGACATGCCTTTGTAAATTTTTTCCAGGTTATGCGCTTTGCGCAGCTCCTTGCCTGTAAGTGCGGTGATGGGTTGAATGGTTTTATCCAGTACAAAATAGCAGTCTGGCCGCAGCAGGTCGTTGCTCATAACCCCAGTGTTGTGAGTGGTCATAATGGTTTGGCAGTCGGACTGGGCGACCTTTTCCACAATACTTGAAGCCAGCGCGTGGTGGTAGAAAGCGTCGAATTCGTCGATATAGGCAAAGGTAACCTGCTTACTTTGAAAACGTAGCCACCAGAAGTAGAATATGCCGAGAGATAGGGTGCCGGTAGATGCGGCAGAACCAAATTCTAGTTTAGTTTTGCCAAAATCAAAGTAAATGCTTTTTTCACCGTTGTTGTTGGCATCGACGATTAAGGTACATTCTATGCCTGCTTGGTTTAGAAACTTCTCGAACTCTTTTACCGAGCCACCATCAATAATGCTCTGTGACAGGCGTTTTACACCAATATTTTTACCGACGTATTCGCCTTTGTTGGTAGGTGTCAGTGAGCGGAAAAAGACCATACCCTCAATAAAATCCAGCAATGCTTCAAACTGCCGTTTTGTGGGAGTGTCGTCTAACAGTGCATTGTTGTGGACGTACTTTAAGAGCGATATGTTGGAATCTCCCACGTCCGATTTTAGTGACTCGGCCCCAGGTAGCCGAATTTCGGCTTTAGTGGATGTACGGCGGTCAATATTGAGTACTGGCGTGTCATTAATGATTAAGGTTTCGTAAACCAACTGGGCCACGGATTTCTTGCCGTAGCGGTATTCAATGGCAGCACCATCTATACGAAACTCAAAGACAAACTCGGCAAGCTCGACACCAGGTTTGCCGTTAAGGTAGTTGGTGTCCAGTGTGTTGAGGTAGCTAGGCGAATCAATAAGGTGAAGTACCGGATCGACCATCGCGAGGCCAAGGTTGGACTTACCCCCGCCATTGGGCCCATAAATCATACCGTGTTCGATAACGCCATCGCGCACAGCCTTACCGTTAAACTCATATTGCTGGCTGGATAGGTCAAAAGTCAGCCATTCAGAGAAGTTTCGGAAGTTTTTTACGGAAAATTTGTGCAGCATGGCGCCTTACTCCGGTAAATTATAGGTTTAGCATAGCAGTTTTTTTAGTTGCCGTAAAAAAACTACGGTAGGTCTTCGCAGATTACAGATTAATGGTGTGAGATTAAACGTTTGGCCTATCTATCCCTGTAAGTGCTGGACGCTGTATTTTTATAGCTGTTACCGCTTGGCCACCGGGCGGGCATATAAAATCACTTGTTCGCAAACGCTGCTAGAATAAACACATGATGGATAATCAAAGCAAACAATGGAGGTCATTTCGGGAGCAGCTGTCGATTCTGCAAGGTCGCGGATTGGTGGTCGATGAGCCGGCAGCAGCCTTACGGTGTTTAGAGAGGTTGGGGTACTACCGGTTAAGTGGTTACTGGTATCCCTTTCGTGTGTTGGATGCCGACTCTAAGCTCGGTGGCTCGCCACGACGGCTGGGTCAGTTTATTGTGGGTAGTCATTTCAAAGACGTAGTTGAGCTTTATGTGTTCGATAAAAAGCTACGTTTGTTGGCCTTAGACGCGCTCGAACGAATCGAAATGGCTTTGCGTATTGATATAGCCTACTTGCTGGGGAAGAAAGATATACACGCGCACGAAAACCCAGATTGTTTGCACGGTGCATTCAGTAAGCAGGTTAAAACGCGCGGTTACGCTAAGGGCAGGACTGCGCATCAGCTTTGGCTGAAAAGTTATCAGCGTAATTTACACCGCGCTCGTCGCGAGCCTTTCGTGGAGCACTACCAAAAAAATTACGGCCGCCTGCCTGTTTGGGTTGCGATTGAGGTATGGGACTTTGGCATGATGTCGAAGATGTTTGATGGCATGAAAATCCCGGATAAGGATAAAATTGCTGCAAAATATGGTGCTCGCAATGGCTCGGAGTTTGCCACTTGGTTGAAAAGCCTGAACTTTATCCGCAATGTTTCCGCGCATCATAGCCGTCTGTGGAACATAAACATTTTGGAGCGCTCTGCGCTGCCGCAAGAAAATACCTTCTGGCAGGCGTTGAATAATGCGCGTCCATTTTTCTATTTTTGCTTAATTCAGAAGCTTATGCGGGTTATTAGCCCTGGTTCCACTTGGGCAGAGCGCCTTATATCGCATATTGAGAGTTTTCCGGAACCTGAGAATGGAGCCGTAACAATAGAAGACTTCGGGTTAACCGTAGATTGGAGGGCATGGCCTTTGTGGGGCCAGAAATGAAAGCCGGCGCGTACACAGATAACTGTGAAGAGGCGCCGGGCGTATTGGGTATATTGTAGGCTTAGTAGCTATAAAATCACCAGGCGTTTACACTTCTTAACATTGTGGCGATTCGCCACTGCCTAGGATCTACATTTGGCTGTATTCTGGCGTTCATTACTTCCTCCATGAAATACCTGAGTACCCCTAGTCTCTCTTGTTGTGGTAATCCCGCCATCTCGTCCAATGCCTGGTTCCGGTGTTGGTTCGCTGCCGCGTTGTAGTTGAGCAAGTTTTCCAGTAGTGCCCGCTGATAGATTTGCTACATGTATTGCATTGACGGGTTGAGATCAAGTGACCAAAAAGAACTTAATTGGAGGTAGGTATACCGCTGATTTGCCAGGCGGGCTCAGCGGGCCAGCCTTTTTGGACTCTGCTGCCACTGGCAGAGAGAGCGGGATTATATACAAGCTTAACTACAACGAACAGAATCTCTTTGCGGTCTGGCGTACTTCGAGCTCATGTCAGCAGCCATTGAAAGCTTCTAAGTACATGAAAATATGAAATAATTTGGTTTGATCCTGCGCTCAGGCGAGTTTTTCGGTAGTATTCAGGACAGTGTAGTTATACGCCAAAAGGACGAGATAAGGACGGGGCATGGGCAAGTTTACTGAGGAAAAACTGGAACAGGCGATTGTCGCGCTATTGGGCGAGCAGGGTTACCCCTATACAGCCGGTGGCGAGCTGACTCGGGGCCCGTCCGAGGTACTGATAAAAGACGACCTGCGCACCTACCTTGCCAACCGCTACCGCGCTGACGGTATCACCCCCTCTGAAATAGACACCATTATCCGCGAGCTGGAAGCCTTGCCAGCGGCGGATTTGTACGAGAGCAATAAAACCATCCACAAGCGCGTTGCCGATGGCTTTTTACTTAAGCGTGAAGATCGCAGCCAAAAAGACCTCTATGTACAGCTTATTGATTACGCGGGCCTGCCCGAGCAGCGGCTGCCGGAAGAGGGCGAGGTGGAAAGCATTGGCCAGCCACAGGCGGAGTATCACGAGCGCAATATTTACCGGGTGGTCAATCAGCTGGAAATTGAGGGCAACGAGAAGCGCATTCCTGACGGCATTTTGTACATCAATGGTTTGCCTTTGGTGGTGTTTGAGTTTAAGAGCGCTATTCGCGAAGAGGCCACCATTCACGAGGCCTATGTTCAGTTAACGACTCGCTATGCCCGCGACATACCCGAGCTGATGAAGTACAACGCCTTGTGTGTGATTAGTGACGGCGTGAATTCGCGCATGGGCTCGCTGTTTGCGCCTTACGACTTTTATTACACCTGGCGCAAAGTGACGGGCAACGAGGCCATCGAAAAAGACGGCATTAGCTCGCTGCATACCATGTTGCAGGGCTTGTTCGATAAAACTCGCCTGCGCGAGGTGATCCGTCACTTTATTTACTTCCCTGATGTATCCAAAAAGGAAGTAAAAATCCTGCCGCGTTACCCACAGTTTTATGCGGCCACCAAGCTCTACAACAATATTTTGGCTCACCGTAAGCCTGAGGGCGACGGCAAGGGTGGTACTTATTTTGGGGCGACGGGCTGTGGTAAGAGTTTTACCATGTTGTTCCTCACGCGCTTGCTAATGAAAAGCGTGGATTTTTCCAGCCCTACTATTGTGCTGATTACTGACCGCACGGACTTGGATGATCAGCTTTCGAAAGAGTTCTGCAATGCCACCAACTACATTGGCGATAAAATGGTGGTTAGCGTAGAAAATCGCAGCCATTTGCGAGAGCTACTAAAAGGGCGCAACAGCGGAGGTGTATTTTTAACCACCATCCACAAGTTTACGGAAGACGCCCAGCTGCTTACCGACCGCAATAACGTGATTGTCATTAGCGATGAAGCCCACCGTAGCCAGGTTAACTTAGATCAGAAAATCCGTGTAACGGAGCAGGGCGTCAAACGCACTTTTGGTTTTGCCAAATACCTGCACGACTCCTTGCCCAATGCTACCTACGTGGGCTTTACCGGCACTCCTATTGATGCCACCTTAGACGTGTTTGGCGATGTGGTGGACAGCTATACCATGACCGAATCGGTCAAAGACGAGATTACCGTACGCATAGTGTACGAAGGCCGCGCCGCCAAGGTGGTGTTGGATAACGACAAACTGAAAGAAATTGAAGACTACTACAACCAATGCGCCGAAGACGGCGCCAGCGACTATCAGATTGAGGAAAGCAAGAAAGCTAGCGCCAATATGAGCACGATATTGGGTGACCCGGATCGCATTCGAGCCCTAGCCATAGACTTTGTCCACCATTACGAAACTCGTGTTTCTGAGGGCTCTACCGTTAAAGGTAAGGCGATGTTTGTGTGCAGCAAGCGCGAAATCGCTTACGACTTTTGGCAGCAGGTGGTAGAGCTTCGGCCCGAATGGAACGAGGTGCTGGAGGCTGAAGAGGGAGTAGAGCTAACGGACGACGTACAGAGGGGGACTAGTGTCGCGGGAAGCAGGACGCCGGGAGCGACTCGGGAAGAGATTAAACCCATTGAGTGCATAAAAATGATTATGACTCGGGGCAAGGACGACCCCAAAGCGCTCTACGATATGCTGGGTACCAAGGAGTACCGCAAAGAGCTAGATCGTCAGTTTAAAAACCCCAAGTCAAACTTCAAAATCGCTATTGTGGTGGATATGTGGCTAACGGGCTTTGATGTACCATTTTTGGATACCATTTACATCGACAAACCCATCCAACGCCATAACTTGATCCAGACTATTTCCCGTGTGAACCGAAAATTCGAGGGCAAAGATAAGGGCCTTGTGGTGGATTACATCGGCATTAAAAAACAGATGAACCTGGCCCTGGCCCACTACAACAAAGCCGACCAACAGAATATTGAAGAGATTGATCAGTCGGTAATCGTGGTAAAAGACCATATCGACTTGCTGGGTAAGATGTTCCACAAATTCGACAGTAGAGCCTACTTTGATGGCAGCCCGGTAGAGCAACTTAACTGCCTGAATCTCGCTGCCGAGTATGTGCAGCTAACCGATAAGATGGAAAAGCGCTTTATGGCACTGGTCAAACGTCTTAAGGCTGCCTATGACATTTGCTGTGGTTCCGAGCGCATCAGCCAGCAAGAAAAGGACCTTATTCACTTTTACCTTGCAGTACGTTCTATAGTCTTTAAGTTGACCCGTGGCAATGCCCCGGATACGGCTCAGATGAACGCTAGGGTGCGGGAAATGATTACCGAAGCGCTAAAGGCCGATGGCGTTGAGGAAATCTTTAAAATGGGTGAGGGAGACACCAGCGAAACAGATATTTTCGACGACGACTATTTGGCGAAAATTGAAAAAATAAAACTGCCCAATACGAAAATTAAGCTCCTTCAGCAATTGCTCTCAAAGGCGATAGAAGACTTTAAAAAGATCAATAAAACCAAAGGCATGGACTTTGCCGACAAGTTTCGAAAGTTGGTCGATACCTACAATGAGCGTAAAGAAGACTCGACTTATGTGGGCGAGGTTTGGGAAGAGATTACCGATGAGTTTGTCGATTTGATTTCCGCCCTTAAAAAAGAGAAAGAATCCTTTAATGACTTAGGCATCGATATTGAAGAAAAGGCCTTTTACGACATTCTGAAGAAGCTCGCTATAAAGTATGATTTTACCTACCCCGAAGAGAAACTGCTGGAGCTCGCAAAAGCCGTTAAGGCGTTAGTGGATGATAAAGCGAAATATACGGACTGGAGTGAGCGTAGCGATATCAAAGCCGAGCTAAAAGTCGGTCTGATATTACTACTTGCCAGGCACGGGTACCCGCCAGTGGATAAAGATGAAGTGTACAAAGAAATTTTTGAGCAAGCGGAAAATTTTAAGAAATTTCGCTCAGGCTAGGTGTTAACGTCAGAGTCTAGGCCGCTCGCGCATTACTCTATTTTAATTTACCCCTTAACTTAAATTAGTGGGCTGTCTAATTTTAGTTTCGCTCTAAGTGGAAGAAGCTGTTTTGGGGGCTTGAAGGTAACCCCGGTTTCACGAGTTCCCCACGCCCGATTTGAATAACGAATCGGGCGTGGGGCTAGTCCCAGCTAGTCCTGACGCTCGGTCACTTCCAGCAGGTGGTAGCCAAACTGGGTTTTGACCGGGCCCTGGACTTCGTTGACCGGTGCGCTGAATACGACTTTATCGAACTCGGCGACCATTTGGCCGGGGCCGAAGGTGCCCAGGTCACCACCGTTGCGGCCTGAAGGGCAGCTTGAATGATCTTGCGCCAATTTGGCGAAATCTTCGCCGGCTTCGATTTTGGCTTTCAGTTCGTTACAGGTGGCTTCGTCTTTGACCAGGATGTGACGTGCAGCGGCTTGAGGCATAATCGTGTCTCTTTTCTATGGGGTTTAAAGAAGCGCGTACAATAATCGGTATTGGGGTTTAGATCCAGCGCGCCTATGGGGTAAAGGGGGTATTTACGTTTCTTGTGAATATTAAAGGGCTGCGCAAGAGTGTACTTGGGGCCCTAGCCCTCACCGCTTCGCGGCAGCTGAAGCTGCCCTAATTCGTTCCTGACGAATTAGTGAACCCCCTACGGGGGGTGCTTTTAACTCTTCCCGCCGAAAAAGAAAAAGGCCCCACTCCTTTCGGGGTGGGGCCTTTTTGCTTTTTGGTGGAGGCGGGGGGAGTTGAACCCCCGTCCGCCGGCACTCCGCTCGCGGCTCTACATGCTTAGTTTCCGTTAATTGATTTAACTCATCTGCGACCCAACGGGCAGGGTGCAGCGAGCGAGTTCGCTTTAGGTTTCACAGTGTTGCCACGATCAAAACAACACAGCTATCCAGTTCTGTATGACAGTCTGTAACGCGGTACTGGCACCTTGTCATAGACCGCTAACGGCGTACCGTTAGAAGTGCTTCATCAACCGCTTACGCGGCTAATTGGGCACCGTAGTTGTCGTCATTGGCAACTAATAAATTGCAGCTTTGGATTAACGTGATTCGCTACCATCACGACATGCACCTTGAGTTTTGCCACCGGCGTCGAATCCAAGTCGCCCCCAAATCTGGGTGCTGAGCTTGTCAGCAAAACCGTACCCTTGTGACAGGCTGATGACAGCCAAGTTCCAAGGGCCGGCCATTGTAGGGCCCGCGGGCCCAGAGCACAAGGGGTATGACGGTGTTTAGATACGCCTTAGAGTTTATCCAGCTTTAAGGCCTCGGCGTAAGCTTTTAGGTCGTCCAAGGCGGTGCCACGGCCCGCTTTAAGGGTGAACATGGCGTTGTTGTTAATGATAAGCGTAAGCTCGGGACGATCTTCGTCGCCGTTGTAGATGGCTTTTTGGCCCTGAATTTTAATGAGTTTGCCGCCGTTCATAGTGATAATTGAGGGATTGTTGATCATTCCCATCATCGATTGCAGCATTGGGGAGTCCATTACCAGCTCGATGGTGACCTCGGCGTCGCCCTTTGCATACTCGCGATTGGCTGAGATGCCACCGCCCATCATTCCGCCCGCTGATTCGCTCTCGATCTCGCTTGCCTCCCAGCCGCTTAGCGCGTCGGGAAACACGGCTTTAACGGCCTCGGCTTTTTGTTGGCCAATCAGGCCTGCGGCGTAATTTAGCTGGTTGGCGGCCTCGGACAGATCGCCGCTTTTGTAGGCGCTGACACCCTCGTCAATCGCATCGGTGACCTCATCGGCCTGAAGGTTGCCAGCGGCCAGTGCTAAGGCGATGCCGGCAATGATAGCGTGCGGGGGGCGGATTGTGGGTGTTTGCATAATAGAGTCTCCTTCTCTGAGTGGATTTATATTATCGCTAAGGCGGCTGCGGTAAATCAATGTTTGGGTGTGGTGGTGCCCACTTATGTGATGCTAATGGTCTATGGTTTCAGTATTACATACGTATTCATAAGGTTTATCGCGCTTGAATAGTTTTGAATACGTATGCAGTGAATTGCGCAGGGATGGGCGCTGGCACTAACCTGAACCACAGTTCATGACGAAAGCTTAATACCTGAAACCTTGAGCGTTTGTCAGCCACCTGTGAGGTTGTTACCCCGGTGGTGCTATGACTGATAATAATAGACCTAAATAGGATTGCATCATGAAACAAGCCAAAAAGTTGTTGCTGCCTTCGGCCATTAGCTGCGTTATTGCAGGTTTTGCCCCCATTGCCTTTGCCCAATCTGACGCTGTACAGGAACCCGCCCTTGAAGAGGTGGTGGTTACCGGTATTCGCGCTAGTTTGATTAACTCAATGGCGATTAAAGAGGATGCCAGCTCGATCGTTGAGGCGATCTCCCCTGAAGATATTGGTAAGCTGCCCGATACCAGTATTGCCGAGTCGTTGGCCCGTTTGCCTGGCCTTGCCGGTGAGCGTCGCGATGGCCGCACCAGTGGTATTTCGGTGCGCGGCTTTAACGAAAACTACGTGGCCACCACCATGAATGGCCGCGAGCTGCTGGGCATTGGCGACAACCGCGGGGTTGAGTACGATTTGTATCCCTCAGAGATCGTATCTGGCGCTGTGGTATACAAAACCCCCGATGCTAGCCTGATCAACCAAGGTTTGGGCGGTATTGTCGATTTGCGTACCCGCCGCCCGCTGGAGAGCGACCGCATTATTAGCTTTAACGGCAGTTACGAGATGAACGGTTTGGAGTCGGGCAACCCAGACTACGACGATACCGGTCACCGTTTGGCGTTAACCTATTCCGATACCTTTGCCGACGACACTTTGGGCTTGGCGGTTACCGTTGCCACAATGGAATCCCCTAGCCAGGAAGAGCAAGTGCGTGCGTGGGGTTACGCCGATGCGCCCGACGGCTCTAAAGTCTTGGGTGGTCACGATACCTTTGTACGTTCAGCGCTAATGAAGCGCGACACTATCTCGGCGGTCGGTCAGTTTGCACCGAACGACCGTTTAACCTTTACCGTCGACGCGCTTTATATCGACTTTGAAGAATCTAAAGTATTCCGGGGCTTGGAAGAGGGCGGTCCGGTCTGGGGCGGCGCCAACTGGAGCGCGACCTCAATTGAAGATGGCTTGGTTACCTCCGGTCAATGGGATGGTTTTCACAGTGTAATCCGCAACGATGGCGAAGTGAAAGACGGCGACTTGTCGACCTTTGGCTTTAATGTGGAGTACATGTTGTCTGATGATTGGACGTTGACCTTTGACGCCGCGCACAGCGAGTCGACCAAAGATTTGATCAACATGGAGAGCTACTCGGGTGTTGGTCGTGCAGGCACGGTCACTCAGGGCGGCCCAGCGGCTCGCACTTGGGTAATGGACCCGTCCACCGGGGTACAGTACAGCGCTCACCCTACTATCTCGATGCCTGACTATACCGACCCAGATGTTATTCGCTTGGCGGGCCCACAAGCCTGGGGCGGCGCCATTGCACCTCTGGTGGGTGGTAACAGTAACGCGCAAGATGGTTTTGTTAACAACCCTACATTTGAAGAAGATCTAGACACTTTGCGCTTAAGTGCCAAAGGCGAGATCGATTTTTCGATTCTCGACAGTGTTGAAGTGGGTGTAGCTTACTCGGATCGCAGCAAGTCTAAAGTTAACTACGGCGCCTTTTTGGTGGCCCCCGGTTACGATGATTCACTGCCCGCCGATCAGCAGACGGATATTGCCGTACCTGAGCAATATATTGAAGGCACCGCGAACTTAGACTTCTTAGGGTTGGGCGGCATGCTGGCCTACGATGGCATTGGTATGTATCGCGATGGTTTGTACCGTGAAGTGGATGCGACCAAAGCCGAGACGGCGCGTTTGGGTGATACCTACAGTGTCGATGAGGAGGTTATTACTGCGTACGGTATGGCTAACTTCAGCGCCGGTATTATGAGTGGTAATGTTGGCTTGCAGGTGGTGAGCACCGATCAAAGCTCGACCGGTTTTGATACCTACACCGGTGCCGACGGCACTGTGGTAGCCACCCCGGTAACCGGCGGCGCGGATTACACCAAAGTGTTGCCAAGCTTGAACACTAACTTCCAAATTACCGATAACCAAGTCGTGCGTTTTGCGGCGGCTAAAACCATGTCGCGTGCTCGTATGGACGACATGAAGCCCAACAACACCATAGGCTTTAATTTTGACGAGCAGCGTCGTTTAAGCTCAGATCCAGAGTTTAGTGCGTGGAGCGGTTCATCGGGTAACCCCGGCTTGAAGCCCATCGAAGCGATTCAGGCTGATTTGTCTTACGAGTATTACTTTGCCGACGATGGTTATATTGCCGCGGCTTACTTTTATAAAGACTTGCAAAACTGGCACCTGAGCACGCGTGAGCTGACAGACTTTACCTCGTACATTGTGCCGGGCTATCACGATAAAGATATTCCAGCGCTGGCATCTACCCAAGGTTACACCGACTCTATCGTTGAAGCGGGTGACGGCTACGCAAAAGGTACCGAGCTGCAAGGTAGCTTGCCGTTCCATATCTTTAGCGATTGGCTAGACGGCTTTGGCATTATTGCCAGTGCGACTTTCTTGGATGGCCAGATTGAGTACGAAGGTGTTGAGTCTGATATTCCGGGGCTGTCGGACGAGATATACCAACTGACAGCGTTTTACGAGAAAAACGGTTTTGAGATTCGCATTAGCGGCCGCAAGCGCGACCAGTACCTGACCGAGTTTTACGGTACTAGCTTAGCGTTAACGCCCACCACAGACCAAGGCGCTGAGTTGATCGATGCGCAGATCGGCTTTGACTTTGGTGCAGCGGGTATTGAATCACTGGACGGTTTGACGATCACTTTGCAAGGGCAAAACTTAACCGACGAAGAGACAGTCTCGGCGGCTGAAGATGATCCGCGCCAAGTCAATAAATACCAGCATTTTGGGGCTAACTACCTGCTGGGTGTTAACTACAAGTTTTAAAGCTCTCCTCCGCTTTATGTTCGGCGTCGGGTAAAACCTAGCCGGCACGCTTTAGCCCCTGCTACCCTTTGGTAACAGGGGCTTTTTTGTACCGGCAGGTATTTGTATCGGGAGTTAATAATTTGGCTAAGTTTAATGTGGTAATTGCCGGCGGTGGCAGCGCCGGTTGGATGGCCGCCGCTATGCTGGCGCGGTTACTGGGGCCGCAGCTCAATCTCACCTTAGTGGAATCCAGCGAGATTGCCACAGTGGGTGTGGGCGAGGCGACCATCCCGCCGATTCAGGCATTTAACCAGGTACTGGGCATCGACGAGGCGGAATTTTTGCGCGCCACCGGCGGCACAATAAAGCTGGCGATTGAGTTTAATGGCTGGACATCATCTGCCAGCAGTTACTTGCATGCGTTTGGCAGCTTTGGCCGCGAGCAAGGTTTTGCGAGCTTTTACCACTACTGGCACCGGGCGCAAGCCGAGGGGTTAGCCGGTGACTTTTGGCAGTATTCGCTAAATGCCCGCGCCGCGCGAGCAGGTAAGTTTGCCCCGTTGGATCAGATTGCCAATACCCCCTTGCCGGGGCTCAATTACGCCTACCACTTTGATGCGGGCCGCTATGCCGAGCTATTAAAAAGCTATTGTAAAAAGGCCGGTGTTACTCATATCGATGCGACCATCAATCGGGTGCAGCTTGACGCCGATCAAGGGCATATTAAGGCTTTGCAATTAACCGGTGGGCAAACGCTGAGCGGCGATTTTTTTATCGACTGCACCGGCGGCCGCTCGTTGTTGCTGGGTGATGCGCTGGGAGTGGCGTTTGATGATTACCTCCAGTGGTTGCCGTGCAATCGTGCCATCGCACTGCCAAGTGAGCGTTTAACCCAGCTGCAGCCTTTTACCCGATCGAGTGCTCACCGTGCCGGTTGGTGTTGGCAGATACCGTTAGCGCATCGCACGGGTAATGGCATCGTGTTTAACGCCGATGTTATGACTAATGAGCAAGCGTTAGCTGTATTGCAGCAGCAGTTAGCCGGGCCGGCGACGGGGGAGCCTAAAACCATTCACTTTAAGGTGGGTCGCAGACGCCAACAATGGCATAAAAACTGTGTGGCACTGGGGCTGGCTAGCGGTTTTTTAGAGCCGTTAGAATCCACCAGTTTGCATTTAGTGCAGAGCGCCATTACCCGCTTGGTTAAGTTGTTTCCGTGCGGGGCGATCAATACCCACGATGTCACAGAGTTTAACCGGCAGGCGCAAACGGAGTTTGAGTCGATACGGGATTTTATTATATTGCACTACCACTTAAATGGCCGCTCTGAGCCCTTCTGGCGCGAATGCCAAACAATGGCGATACCGGACGCTTTGGTGCACCGCATTGCACTTTTTAAAGCGAGTGGCCGAGTGTTTACTGACGCCGGTGAGCTATTTACGGAACCCGCTTGGCAGCAGGTAATGCTGGGGCAGGGCATAAAGCCCGAGGCATATCACACCTTGGCTGATGGCTTAAGCTCGTCGCAGTTGGGGGAATTTATGAGCCATTTAGACACGATTTACGGCCGTACCGTTAACCAGCTTGCTAGCCATGAAGAATTTTTACGCTCGGTACAGAAAGCTTCAGCGTAAAGTGTCGACATAAAAAAACCGCCGGGGTTGCCGACGGTTTTTGTCTCAGTGCTAAGGCTTACAGGGCGCGGTAAGACAAGTTGTTGTCGTTTACTTGCAAGGTGACGTTACCGGTTCGGCCATCGGTAATGTCATTGCCCGTGCTATCGAGTATGCCATCGCTATTGTTATCGCCGTAGTTGGTGGACCAATCACAGTAGCGGTCAAACTTATAACGCTGACCGGCGGCGCCATCGAGCGTGACATTGACACTCCAGGTATTATCGGCGGTTAAACTCATTGCCGTGCAGCTCCAGTTGTTAAAGGTGCCACGCACGTAAACACCGTCCCAATTGCTGTTAAAGCCTGCGGCCAATGAGTTGATGCTGTAACTTAGCTCGGCGTCGTTTACTTTCACGCGGTACTGACCAGTCACATTGGTATTGATGTCATCGCCGTTACTGTCCAGCACGCCGTCAGGGGTGTTGTTGTCGCCATAGTTTTGGCTCCAATCGCCGGCTAAATCAAACTTAAAGCGCTGGTTGGCTTGGCCGTCAAACTGAACGTCTAATTGCCAGGTGTGATCGTCGACCAACGTCATGGGACTGGCGGCCCAGCCGTTGGACGTACCGCGAAAGTAGAGCGCATCAAAGTTACTGATTAGCTCATCGCCACCCACCTGAATACTTACCTCTCGGCTGTCAGTGGCGCCTTGGTTGTCGGTCACGGTTAAGCTAAAGGTAGCGGTGCCGGGGTTGTCCAGCGTGGCGGTAATGTTTGATGTGGTGGCACCGGTGCTCCATAAATAGCTGACAATACTGCCGTCACTATCGTACGAGTTAACGCCACTGAGGGTTACTTGGCTACCTGTTTCTAGCGTCTCGGGGGCGCCCTCAATAATCGCGACCGGAAGCTGATTGCTCACGCTGGGCCGGGCGCCGCCATGAATGGCTGAGGCTGATTCAGGGCCGACGCTAAAGCTGGCAAAGCCGTTGTTGTCGACACTGATGTTGGTGCCGCTGCATTCATCATCAGCACGTAAAATATCGCAATAATCGCCGGCGGGCATGCCGGTGTAGAGGGTTTGGTTAACGCTGCTTTGACCGTTGTTGATCACCACAAAGCCTTTGTCGCCGCGCCCAAAGGCAATGGCGTTATCGTTAATCACCACTTGATTATCAAGGCTCCAGGCGTCCACGGTGTAATTTCTAAAACCCACCATATTGGCGATGTTGCCCCAGCGGTGCTGACATACCCAGCCGTTGGCGTCACAGCCGCCGGGGGCAGGCGGGCCTATGTCGGTGCCCGCTTGAGTGGTTTCATCAAACTCGTAACCGGACATGATTTTGGGATAACCGTATGGGTAGGCCAACATAAAAACATTGGCCAAATTGTACTTGGCGCCATCTTTGTAAAATAAATTACCGCCGCCACCGTGGCCGCGCTCGCGGTCGTGGTTATCGACAAACACTAAGGCATCGGCTGAGGGCAGTAAGCCCCAGTTTGGGCCAAGCTCTAATAAATGCTTAATTTGACCATTAAAGTTGCCGGCCAGTGCCGGGCCGTAGCTAAACTCAGTAACAGCGCCTAAGTAGGTGTAGTTGGCAGGTTGGATCTCTGGAGCTTCACCGCCGGCGCCAATCACCTCTAAAAATACCCAGGGGTTACCGGCGGCTTGTAAAAAGCCATTAATGTCGGACGGTGGCATATGTTTCGCCGCGTCGATGCGGAAGCCATCAACGCCCATATTGGTGAGGCGCGTTAAGTAGTTGGCGACGGTATCGCGCACATAGGGTTGGCTGTGATCCAGATCGGGCATACCGCTTAAGTCACAGCTCCATACAGAGTTTGCGTCCGAGTAATCGGTGGCGCAGCCGGGGTGAAAGTCTTGCGTGCTAAATTCGGGGTAATCGCGCGGTGCCCACCAAGTGCTGTCGACACCGTAATTGCCTTCGACTAAATGATTGGCCATCTGGTTGACGACTATATCGGCGTAAATTTTTACACCGGCACTGTGGCAGCGGTTGATCATGCTTTGCAGTTCGGCTTCAGTGCCGCTGCGGCTGGTTAAATTTTGGTAGGTGATAGGCTGATAACGCGTCCACCACTGCTGGCCTTTGACGTGTTCGGTGGGCGGTGATATTTGTACCGCATCAAAGCCCTTGGGGCCGAGAAAGTTTTCGCACTCATCGGCTATGTCGTTCCAGCTCCACTCAAATAAGTGCACAAACGCGGTGCCAGCGTAGGATGACTGTGCCGCCAGCGTAAGCGCGGCGGCGCCCACGAACTGTTTAAAAGGTAGGCGCGTAAAGGTTTTTTGCTTAAGCCGTTTAGGTGTTGCGGGCAGGGCAATAGCTTTCATGTGTGACTCCCAGTTTGGTTATTGATTATGTGGGTGCATCAAAAGAAGTCGCAGGTGGGGCCTGCTAATGCCGAACGCTAATCGCCTAGGGCGATGGCGATGATCTTTATTGGTTTAACTCGGCACTGCCAGACAACATAGGTCGCGCCTAGGGGCAAGGCCAAGATGTATACGTATGCAGTGAGGTTGAATACGTATGCAGTTTAATAATGTTGAAAGATGCGAAATGGCGGCGACGGCTGGCTTTTTTATGCCCAGACTTTTATCCTGTGCGCCATAAACGTTAGTGAAATGGCCCTATGACCAGCGATATACGCTCGACAACCCAACCCCCCGTTATGACAGACCCGAACGTGCCCGATTGGGTTAACCTGAGCTTGCCCGAGACGTGGGCTGACCGTCTTTGTTTTAGGAGTGTTGCGGGGCTGCTTAAGTTTGCGCGCCTGGTGTTGGGTAAACCGCAAAAGGTGCAAGTGGATAGCAGTGACCCATTGTTTGCCGACATCCCTAAATATGCGCTGCAGGAGTTTCATAACCTGCCTAACGGCAACTATTCTAGCCAGATATCCCGTGGCTATATCACGGGGTTTGATGTCTCGATGCTGGGGCAGATTCAGGCCGCCCGGCGGGCTATGGCGCAGCGGGTAGCGCACTGCAACGCGGTGCTGGATATTGGTACCGGCGGCGGCAAGCTTGCCGCGCAGGTGCGTGCCGCCGGGCCGCGCGATGTCTGGGGCATTGATGTGTCGCCGTATCTGCTAAAGCACGCCGCGGCCGATCATCCAGGGGTCTCCTATTTGCAGGCTCCAGCCGAGGCAATGCCCTTTGCCAGTGGCCGTTTTGACGGCATTGTTGCCTGTTTTTTGTTTCACGAATTACCCCCTAAATACGCCGCGCAGGCTTTGGCCGAGTGCCACCGGGTGCTGCGTCCCGGCGGTCAGTTATTGATTGCCGAGCCCTCGGAGAATCAGCTGCAGCGGGTGCGCTTGCGCTCGCTACTGCGCCGCTCCGGCTGGCGGCACCTGTATTTTAAAACCCTGGCGCGCTTTGTTCACGAGCCCTTTGTGATGGCGTGGCACAAAACCGACAAGCCCGCTTTATTTGCCCGCTCAGGCTTTACCCTGCTTGAGCACACAGACGAAATTCCGGTTAACTTTTACGCGTTGCGTAAAGACTAAACACCCCTTGGGTGATCTCGGCGCTAAAGAGCAGCACATTGCCCGGCCGATGTGGTACGTTTAGGGGAGCTTTGCGTCTGGTGTGCGAGCGAGTCGCAGCAAAATACGTATGTTTAATATCACTGAGTAATCTAACGGAGCAGACAATGGCCATGAAAAGCGGCTTTATCGTCAAGATGTTACAGGCAGGCGTCATCGCAACAGCGCTGACGGGCGCAGTCAGTGCCATCGCGCACGATACCGATAATGAAAAACTTAACCAGGCGCTGCACAGCGATTATCGCTCCGATACAGCGGCGCGGGATGAGTATCGTCACCCGGCCGAAACCTTGAGTTTTTTTGGTGTAGAACCGGATATGACCGTGGTAGAAATTTGGCCCGGTGGTGGTTGGTATACGGATATCTTGGCCGCCTATTTACGTGATTCCGGCACTTTTTACGCCGCTCATTTTAACCCTAACAGTGACGTGGCTTACTTCAAACGCTCACGGGAGGCCTTTGGTAAAAAAATGGCCGAGCACCCAGAGCGTTACGATCAGGTAAAGCTCTCGGTATTTAACCCCCCGGACCAATACGACATTGCCCCCGTGGGCAGCGCCGATGCGGTATTGACCTTTCGCAATGCGCACAACTGGTATATGAACGGTGGCGGTGAAAAACGCTTGCTGGCTGCGTTCTCATCGTTTTATCGTGCCCTCAAGCCCGGTGGCGTGTTGGGTGTGGTTGACCATAGGCTGCCCGAGGATCGCGATGATGCGGAACAACAAACGAGCGGCTATATTAAACAAAGCGTCATTGAAAGCGTCGCCAAACAAGCCGGTTTTGTATTGGCCGACACCAGTGATATCAACGCCAACCCCAAAGATACGGCGAATCACGAGAAAGGCGTCTGGACGCTGCCACCGTCGTACCGTTTGGGGGATGTCGATCGCGCTAAATACCAAGCGATTGGCGAAAGTGACCGGATGACGCTTAAATTTGTAAAGCCTAAAAAATAGGTGATAGACGCAAGAATAGACGAGTGAGACCTAAAACGGAGCCAAACTGAGCTCCGTTTTTTTATCTTGGTCGGGCCTTGCCAGCGGTACTGGCCCACCCCCAAAGATTTCGCTAAAGGAAGGCGAGTATGTCGCTATCGAACAGTCGTTGCGGTTATACCATAGCGCTATTGCTCGGGTTGCTATTGGCCGGCTGTAGCGTTAACCCGGTGGAAGAGGCTGCGGTTACTCGTGCAAGGCTCGAACATAAGGCGCAAAAGGTACTTGCCACCATGTTGCGCGATAGGCCCAAGCTGCAAGCGGCCATTGATACGTCAAAAGGGTATGTTATAGGGCTTAACGATCGGCTTTTGTTGGGGCCGGTAAGCGGTAGTAGCGGCGTAGCGCTCTTGGTGGACAGCAATGAGGGCACGCAAACCTATTTAGATATTGATGATCCCTACCATCAAAACTAGACACTCAATTTAGCGAGGGCTTCTTGCTCAA
>NZ_CAXAUC010000023.1:0-18517 GCF_963972205.1 uncultured Gilvimarinus sp.
TCCGTCATCCGTCATCCGTCATCCGTCATCCGTCATCCGTCATCCGTCATCCGTCCTCCGTCATCCCTTTCTCCTCCACCAGCTCGCCAATAGCGATCCAGACACGTTATGCCAAACCGAAAATAGCGCTCCCGGCATTGCCGCACTGGCGCTAAAAAACTGTTGCGCCAATGCCACGGCCAAACCGGAGTTTTGCATGCCCACCTCAATGGCGATGGTGCGGCAAGTCGCCTCATCAAACTTAAGCAGGCGCGCCAGCCAGTAGCCCGCCGTTAACCCTATGCTGTTGTGCAGCACCACGGCCACTAATACTAGCGCCCCAATGCTGGCCAATCGCCCGGCGTTTAACGCCACCACAATCGCAATAATCACGCTGATTAATATCACCGCGATACTGGCCAACGCCGGCTCAAGCCGTTTGATGCCAGCGGCAAAAAAGTGGTGTAGCAATACGCCCATTAATACTGGCGCCACAACAATTTTGGCAATACCCCACAGCATTCCTAACGTGTTGATCTCTACCGTGTTACGCAATAATAACCACGTTAGCAAAGGCGTTAAAACCACCGATGCCAGCGTCGCCGTTAACGTCATAGAAACTGACAACGCCACTCGCCCACCGGCCAACCAAGTAATGACATTCGACGCCGTGCCCCCGGCAACCGTGCCAACCAAAACCATGCCTGTGGTTAACTCAACGCTTAACCCCAGCAATCGGGACACCGCTAAAGCCGCCAGTGGCATCAGCGTAAATTGCAGTGCCAGCCCGAGCAGAATCGGTTTAGGCTCGCGCGCTACCCGGTAAAAATCGACCGAAGATAACGTCAGTCCCATGGCAAACATCACCAGCGCCAACAGCCAGGCAATGGCAGATGACAGCGGCGTAAACATTGCCGGAAAGTAAAAGCCCAGGGCGCCCAGTAAAATGGCCCATAGGGGAAAGAGGCGGTTGAACGTTTGAAGTAAAGGCATTGTTAGTGCTGGCTCGATGATGAGTAATCGGTAGGTGCGTCTTATGAGTGTGGTTACGTATGATGGCAGAAAAGCTTGGGTTTTTTTAGCGCCACAAGTCACCGGTCCCGCTCTGCGTTATCGGGCGAGTATTTCTTAATGTCGCATAGGTTTCGGAGAGTAGGGCTTCTCTGGGTGGTTGGGCGGCGGTGAGTCATTGCCGTATCTATTAATCTCGGCCAAGAGCTATGGTTGCGGTGCGGTATATTTGGCGATGATCTCTTCTCTAGATGTGGGCTTAGAAGAGCTTTTTGGGGCAGTAATGCCCTCAAGTTTTAGGCTGGCAACATAGTTAGCGGTGCGGGTTTGTCGGGTATAAGCCTGTTTGCGCTCTAAAGATACCGTTTTACTCATTTTAAGGATCCCGTTACATTTTGTGTGACTAATTTTAACGCAGATCGATAAACAGGCCGATAGGTTTAGTTACGGTTTGTGGGCAGTTGCGGGTAGAGCGGAATGATGAGGTTTCCGATGCTGGTAGCTATGCTGTAGGCGGCTACGGTTGATCATTTACAAAAGCTATGGTGGGAACATCGGGCGTGTTTAGCGCCTCGTGTTTTTATTGCCGCTATTTTAGCCGCTCAAGCCTCTCCTTTGAAAACCCTAGCCGTTGTTTATTCGATCCCTTTGCCTGGCCGGCGGACTTGGCTTCCCCAGGCAAGATGCTACCGCTCCGGTGGCGCAGGTGTGGCTTATTGGTTGGGTGGTTTGCATGTCTGCCCTGCTGTGTCATTATCGCTGTGTTGAACAGCGCGCCAGCCGCACAACCACAAGGACACGCCGCTATGGACATCAGCGATGCGCAGCAAGCGCGCTTACAAACCTTCGAATTAGTCGCCTACTGGGAGGGCGCCGCCAACAGCAGCCTGTTGGTTAAGCACTTTGGGCTTTCCCGCCAGCAGGCCAGTCAAGATATAAAACGCTACCTAGAATTAGCGCCTGATAATCTCAGCTATAACACCAGCCGTAAATGCCATCAGCCAGAGTCGGGCTTTAAACCGCTGTTTATTACCGGCTTGGCAGAGCAATACTTGGCTTGGCTGGCCCAGCCGCTGGCCATAGAAACACTCCCTATACACACATTAAGCTTACCCGCGCGCGGCGTCCCAGCGCCTTTAATGCGCTCCATTGTGCAGGCTATTCGCCACAATCAGCGGCTAGAGGTGGATTATGTATCGCTCACTAACCCCAACCGGCAAGGCCGGGTTATTGTCCCGCATGCGCTGGTACAAACCGGCCTGCGTTGGCACCTGCGCGCTTGGTGCGAACACAAAGAGCAATTTCGCGACTTTGTTTTAAGCCGTTTTCGTGGCGACGCCATTTTGTCCGGCCCCGCCGAGCAAAGTGCCGAGCTAGACAAGGCCTGGCAGACACAGGTAGAGCTTGTATTTGAGCCCGACCCACGTCTTGCTCCCGCCAAGCGCGACGTGATAGAGCACGACTACGACATGCAAGACGGCCAGTTAAAACTTACCACTCGCGCCTGTTTAGCTCACTACCTACTACAAGAAATGCGCATCAACCCCAAGGTTCTGGACGGTATGCCCGAGGCCCAGCAGTTAGTGTTGGTCAATTTTTCTGACATTAAAGAGTGGTTGTTTTGATGGTGACGGGGTGTGCTTGAGGGCTTTGTCAGAAATTCATACGGGTTATTTTTACAGTATTGTGTGTTACGGACGAGTGGGTAAGCTAATAAAAAATCACAAAGGTGGAGTTGAGCAATGGACGATTTATCGCCATCGGATTTGAAAACCATATTGCACTCAAAGCGGGCCAATATTTACTACCTGCAGTACTGCCGGGTCTTGGTAAATGGCGGACGGGTAGAGTATGTCACCGACGAGGGTAAAAAATCGCTCTACTGGAATATCCCCATTGCTAACACCACAACCGTGTTGCTGGGCACTGGTACGTCGGTGACTCAGGCGGCGATGCGCGAGTTAGCTAAGGCCGGTGTTTTGGTTGGTTTTTGCGGCGGTGGCGGCACGCCTTTGTTTAGCGCTAATGAGGTTGACGTGGACGTTGCTTGGTTTTCGCCGCAAAGCGAATACCGCCCGACTGAATATATGCAGGCGTGGGTGCAAATGTGGTTTAACGATGACTTGCGCCTGATGGCCGCCAAAGCCCTGCAGTTGTCGCGTTTAAACCGAATTGAGAGTGAATGGAATAAACGCGCTATAAAAGAGGCCGGTTTTTTGATCGAGCCCACTATGCTTGCCTCCATGCTAGAAAAAAGCCGAACCAACATTGAGGTGGCGCTCGATACCAATACGTTACTTACCGAAGAGGCACGTCTGACCAAGGCGCTGTTTAAGTTAGCTGTGAATACCGTGGGTTATGGTGGCTTTACCCGTGCCAAGCGCGGTACAGGCACCGATCCCGCCAATCGTTTTCTCGATCATGGCAATTATTTAGCTTACGGTTTGGGGGCAACCGCAACCTGGGTGCTTGGTTTACCTCACGGCTTGGCTGTTTTACACGGTAAAACTCGCCGAGGCGGTTTGGTGTTTGACTCCGCCGATTTAGTTAAAGACGCCGCAATACTGCCGCAGGCCTTTTTGTCGGCCATGCGTGGTGACGATGAGCAAGAGTTTCGCCGCAATTGTGTCGAATCGTTAACACGCAGTGAATCGCTGGATTTTATGATCGACACTCTTAAAGACATTGCTACCACCATTGGCCAAGATGGCAAGGCAAAGCCATGAATGTACTGTTGGTGTCTCAGTGTAATAAGCGTGCACTGGCCGAGACTCGCAGGATTCTCGATCAGTTTGCCGAGCGCCGGGGTGAGCGAACATGGCAAACACCTATTACCATGGAAGGGTTAAACACATTAAAAAAGCTGCTTAGAAAATCCGCAAGGCGTAATTCGGCGATCGCCTGCCACTGGATTCGCGGTAAAGACCACAGCGAGCTGATGTGGATTGTTGGTAACGCGTCCAAATTTAACAGTGAAGGGGCGGTTCCCACCAATACTACCGAGCGAAATATTCTGCGTTCAGAGTCTGAAAACGATTGGCATACCGGTGAAGATATACAGCTCTTAGCTCAATTGTCCGCTTTGTTGCACGATTTAGGAAAGGCCAGTGTTGCGTTTCAAAAAAAGCTAAGAGGCAAGTTAATTGAGAAAAACCTTTATCGCCATGAGTGGGTATCCCTGCGGTTATTTTTAGCGTTTGTGGGTGGCGATGATGACGCCACTTGGCTGCAGCGCTTGGCATCACCCACAAGCGCCGATGACAAAACCTGGCTTCAGGCCGGGCGCTATTGTCGCGATGGGCTGGATAACTGCGAGCCGCCTTTTAAAAACTTACCGCCTTTAGCGGCCGCCGTCGCTTGGTTGGTTGTTACCCATCATCGTTTACCGGTAAAACCAGTGATGGACGAGAAAGGTGTACAACACTATTTGGGTAAGCGGTCACCCGATTTTGGCGCAAGCGAGTTGCCTAGTTTACTGCAAAGCGTGAAGCACGATTGGAATGAGTTAAGGCAAATTAAATCAGAAGATGCCATAGCAACTTATTGGTCTATTCAGCAATTGCCCGTCAGCCTGCCTAAATGGCGCGAATCAGCAGCAAGGTTGGCGCTACGATTGCAGCGGCTTCTGGAGCGCCGACAAGACTATCGCTGGTTGGATAACCCCTATGTGATGCACTTATCCCGCTTGAGTTTGATGTTGGCCGACCACCATTATTCAGCCTTGCCAGCAGAGTCTAACCAGCGTGTTTCTGGCGACAAAAGCTACAAAGTTTACGCCAACACCGATAGCAGTCGAACACTCAAGCAGACGCTCGACGAGCACTTGTTAGGCGTTGCCAAGTTCTCTGGCGGTATTGTGAGAAGCTTGCCGGGGTTTGAGCGGTTTTTGCCAAGATTGGCTCGCCATAAAGGCCTTAAAAAGCGCAGTACAAATGAGCGTTTTCGTTGGCAAGATAGGGCCGCCGATGCGGCGTTGGCCGCTCGTGAAAAAGCGGCCGAGGAAGGGTGTTTTATCGTCAACATGGCCTCAACCGGCTGCGGTAAAACCTTGGCGAATGCGCGGATTTTAAATGCGCTATCAGCGCCAGACCTTGGTTTGCGCGCGACATTTGCGCTGGGGTTGAGAACCCTAACCCTGCAAACGGGCCGAAGCTATCGCAAAGATTTACATCTAAATGATGATGAGCTCGCCATTAAAGTAGGCGGCGCCGCCAGCCGCGAGCTATTTGAATATTACGAATCTCTCGCCGAAAGTACTGGTTCTGCGTCTATTCAAGAGCTAATGGAGGAAGACAGCCATGTGCTCTACGAAGGTCAGCACCTCGACCATCCGTTGCTCTCCAAGGTGATGTCCGATCCGCGCATTAGCTCATTGGTATCCGCCCCTATGTTGGTCTGTACCATCGATCATTTAATGCCCGCGACTGAGGCGCAAAGAGCTGGGCGCCAAATTGCCCCCATGTTGCGTTTAATGAGCAGCGACTTAGTACTGGATGAGCTGGATGATTTTGGCATGGACGATTTACCCGCACTCACACGCTTGGTTCACTGGGCAGGGCTGTTGGGTAGCCGGGTATTGTTATCATCGGCCACTATGCCACCCGCATTGGTCGAGGGTATGTTTAACGCCTATGCCGCAGGCCGCGCGCACTATTTGAAAAACCGAGGCGAGCACGGTGGGCAAGATATTTCTGAGCCGTTGGTGACCTGCCTGTGGGTGGACGAGAGCGTTAACCCACAATTACTGTCATGCGGTAGCAATGACTTTATGGCTCAGCATAAAGCGTTTGTCGAGCAGCGGGTTAAAAAGTTAACCGGCACGGTTAAAGCCAAAGGCGCTAACCGCAAAGGCGAGATACTACCACTCGATTTGCCTAGCGTAGAGAGCACCGATAAAGCCGACATTCACAAAGCTTTTGCAGAACCTGTGCTAAATGCCATTATCAACGCTCACGATAACAATCATGAATCCTGCCCCAACTCTGGTAAAAAAGTGAGCTTTGGTTTGGTGCGCATGGCAAATATCGAGCCGCTATTTCGCGTGGCGCAAGAGCTTTATAAAAACGGCGCCCCCAAGGGCTACCAAATACACTTGTGCGTGTATCACGCGCGCTTTCCGCTATTGCTGCGCTCCGAAATTGAACACCTGCTGGACAGCGTGCTAAACCGGCGCGACTTAACTGCGGTGTACGAGCGTGATGACATTCGAGAATTGATTGATGCGAGTGAACAGCCAAACCAACTGTTTGTGGTGCTCGGCTCCCCCGTCACAGAGGTCGGGCGCGACCATGACTATGACTGGGCCGTGGTAGAGCCCTCCTCCATGCGCTCACTGATTCAGTTGGCGGGCAGGGTGCAAAGGCATCGGCAAAAAATACCTGAACAGGCGAATATTTATCTTTTTGATACCAATCTGCGTCACTTTACCGAGCACCAGGGGGCCAGCGGTGCACCGAAACTGGTTTATGTAAGGCCCGGTTTTGAAGATAAACACAACGACAAGTTTCGCCTGAGTAATCACCGGTTAAGCCATTTATTGCGCGAGCCAGAGTATCGGCAAATTACCGCCTGCCCGCGCATTGTGCGCGGCGAACAGCCTCTTGAAAGTACAAACAGCTTAGTAGACTTAGAGCACGCCCGGCTAGAGGCGCTTATGCTGCCGCCTATGGCGCCAGAGCAGCCCAAACGGCGTGGCGGTAGGGCAGGAGGCGGGCAGAAAGAACTAACCGCCACCGAGTGCTGGCGCTACCCACAGGCAGGGTTAACTTGGGTGTTGCCCCAGCAACAGCCTTTTCGCAAACAAACCGGCGACGAGATGACGTTGGTGTTTTTGCCCGATGAAGATGAGGAGTGTTTGCTCCCCCACCGTATTCACGAAGAAGGTAAACGTGGGCAGCCAGATGTGTACGTCAGCGCCTCGCATATGGTGATGCCAATGGAGTGGTCTGATATACCCATGGGCGAGGGGATAACCGCCTGGGGAAGATTCGACTTACTGGCGCTACTTAAAGAGCAAGCCGATGCGCAGGGGGTGAGCCTGGAGCGCTGCGCCAAAAAGTTCACCACGGTGAACGTCATGGTGGGTAGCAAGGGCGTTGCTCAACAGTGGTGGTATCACCCGGCGCTTGGGCTGGGTAAGAAAAAATAACCGGGCCGAAGCCCGGTAAGTGCTGCCTGTGCGGCAGGTAACTGACCTTCAAGCGAAGTCATGCACTTTTCTAAGCTGCCTATACGGCAGAGCTGTGCGTGACGCTATTATAGCATTGGGAAAATATAATTCTAAGCGTAGTCATGCACTGGTTTTTTTTCTGTGACTTAGGGTATATATTGATCAGTAAGTAACCCAACCACTGTTGACGCAGTGGTTGGGTTTAAATGCAACTTGCCGGTTGATCGTCGGCCCCAAGCACAGGTTTGATGCGCTAAGGAGGATAGAGATATGTCTGACCAGCATATGACCAGAAGAGTCTGAACTGGTCTACACATCCCTGCAGCATGTTGCTGTGGGGATTCTACAGCTTTTAGGTCGGCTCAGTCGACTACAAACGCAAAAGGAGTTCTCACTATGCACGATAACGAGCAATCGTCGTCGCGTTCGGCGGTGTTTCGCCAGGCGATCACCGGTTTTGTCGATGAGCGATGCGATACCAAGTTAAATGGTTTAAGCGATGAAAAAGCCGCCGAAGTGGCGGCTAAGTACGACTACGATGTTTGGCTGGAAAGCGCGGCTAAACGTGTGTCACAAATTCAGGCGGTAACCCATATTACCAAGGCGACCCACCCGGACGCTAAAGGTAGCAGCCTGTATGTTTCCCCTGAATCCCTCCCCAACCGCCTAGAGGTCGGCACCCATATTCTGGGCAATTCGTTTGCCGAGGATGTCGTTGGTAACGCCGCTGCCTTGGACGTTTACAAATTCCTGAAACTGGAAGTTGAAGGGAAACGGCTGATTGAATGGTTCCAGCAAAACGATGCCGATGCGATCAGTGCCCTCCACTCGGATGCGGATACTGCTAGCGTTTGGGCGGATGCCTTTAAAGAGCTGGTTCGGCCGGCACAAAATTTATCCTCTCATACGATGGCCAAGCAGATTTATTGGTGCGCGGCAGACGACCCTACAGATGGTGCTAGCTTCCATTTGCTGCAGCCACTGTTTTCAAGTCCCCTTGCGCACGCCGTGCATATGGATATCAATGACGCCCGCTTTGGCGAGGTTAACAAGGCGGCCCGTCAGGCGCGCAGTAAAAAACAGCCGCACGATGGTGTTTACAGGGTGTACACCAATGTGGCTGAGCGCAAGCTGGGTGGCACTAAGCCTCAGAACATAAGCCAGTTAAACAGCGAGCGTGGCGGTGTGAATTATTTGTTGGCCTCGGCGCCGCCGCAATGGAAGCGTGAATGGGTGTGGAGTCCGTTAAATACGGATACAGCGTTCGCGCAGTTTTTTAAGCAGCGCGAAAATCGTGATTTACTCAATAAACTGATAAAGCTACTTAAAAATGACCCAGATGCGGTGATGGAAACTCGGCAACAACGTGAAGCTATTGAGCAAGCCTTAGGGCAGTCACTCGCCGCTTTTGGGGCAGAAACTCAGGCAAAAATGGAACCTGGTTGGACGCGTGATCCGGCGTGTCGATTACCCTTGTGCGAAAAAATCTGGCTGGATCAAGCCCGTGCCAGCCTGCCAGTCCGCGAAGAGCATAAAGAAGAGGACGAAGAGTTCCTGCGTGCGTTCGAGTGGAAAGACTGGCCCGATGAAGTCGCCAGTTTATTTGGTAACTGGGTCAATACTCGCTTAATGGACGAGGGCTTGCCGGTGGGTGATGCCGAACACGCGCACTGGGCGAAGCAGGCAATTGTAGATGCTGCCTGGTCGGCCACCATTCAGCGGCGCGCTACTAAGGCAAGCAAGGAGGTAGCTCATGTCTGATTGCCCGGAGTTTGATTATTTATTAGTAGTGCCGCATTTACGTGTGCAAAACGCCAATGCCATATCCAGCCCGCTGACTCATGGCTTTCCGGCCATGAGTGCTTTTATTGGTTTAATGTGGGCGCTGGAGCGCAAGGCCAAAGCTGCAGGGCTGGACTTGGACTTTAACGCCGTGGGTGTGGTGGCGCACGGTTGTGAAGAGCAAGCGGCAAGCGATGGTTTTGTTAGCGGCTTTCACCTAACTCGAAATCCCGTGGGTAAAGATGGAAAAACGGCCGCTATTGCTGAAGAAGGGCGAGTTCATTTGGATGTCAGTTTAGTATTTGCCATTGGCTGTGAGCTAATAAGCGATGCGGCTGAACAAAAAGCAATGGCTGACAAAGTGAAATCGCTGCTTGAATCCATGCGTATTGCCGGTGGCTCGGTTGTGCCCTCTCATCAACCGGTATGGCGCACTCAGCCCTATATGGCTGCCTTTACTGGCGACTATACGGGGCGCGAGAAAACCTTTAACCAGCTCAAAATGCGCCTATTACCGGGGTTTGTATTAACCGATCGGCAGGATGCATTAAGCGATGAGTATGAAGCGCTACGCCAGTTGAATAGCCAAACCACGCGGCTGGATGCACTTTTGTCTTTATCGCGCATTGACTATGCGTGGCAACCAGAAGAAGACGGTGCAGACAAAGGCGAGTGGGTCGCTACCCGCGCTTCGGGTAAAAAGCGATCCGGTTGGCTGGTGCCAATACCGGTAGGTTACGGCGCGCTAACGGAGTTACAAGACGCCGGTAGCGTAGTAAATGCCCGCGATAATACGACCCCCTTCCGCTTTGTGGAAAGCTTGTTCGGTATTGGCGAATGGCTAAGCCCGCACCGCTTGCAAAAGCCAGAGCAACTGTTGTGGTACGCCAATACCTGTGCGGATACCGGCACTTATCGCTGCTGCAATGATTACCAACCCACTGAAATTCTTGAATCTATTACCGACTAATACTTTAAAAGGATATTAACTATGGCTAATGAAACATTAAAAACCGCATCTGTTTTAGCTTTTGAGCGCAAACTGGATCCCTCCGATGCTTTGTTTTACGGCGGCGACTGGGATGATCAGGAACACAGCCAAAACTGGGAGCCTGTGAGTATTATTGAAAAATCGGTGCGGGGTACAATTTCTAATCGCTTGAAAACAAAAGATCAAGATCCGGCCAAGCTAGATGCCGCTATTGAAAACCCAAACTTGCAAACGGTTGATGTAGCGGCGTTGCCTGCAGGTTCCGATACCTTAAAAATCAGTTTTACTTTGCGGGTTTTGCCCGGTGCGGGCACCCCTTCAGCGTGCAATAGCGGTGAGTATCAAGACAAACTTCAGTCAGTTGTAAGCCAGTATGTATCGCAAGCCGGCTTTAGCACACTGGCGCAGCGTTACGCCGCCAACCTAGCCAATGGCCGGTTTTTATGGCGCAACCGCGTAGGGGCCGAAGAGGTAAAAGTTAACGTGGCCCGCATGACTAAAGGCAGTGCCAGTGAGACATGGAGCTTTAACGCTTTGGATGTATCGCTGCGCAGCTTCGATAACTTATCGACGGATGTTCAAGCCTTAGGTAAGGTAATCGAATCCGGCTTGAGCGGTGAGCAACATGTATTGTTGCACGTAACGGCCTTCGTGCGCATTGGTGCAGCGCAAGAGGTGTTCCCGTCGCAAGAACTGATTTTGGATCGAGGCCGCGGTGACAAAAGCAAAACCCTTTATCACGTGAAAGGTATTGCAGGCATCCACTCACAAAAGCTGGGTAATGCGATTCGCACGGTTGATACCTGGTACGAAGGCGCAGGCGAGCTAGGCCCAATTGCGGTAGAGCCCTATGGGTCTGTTACCACACAAGGCAAAGCCTATCGCCAGCCCAAACAAAAAATGGATTTCTATAACTTGCTGGACAGCTGGGTTCTTAAAGATAAAGAGCCTGAGACCGAGCAGCAGCATTTTGTCATGGCCACGCTTATTCGCGGTGGCGTATTTGGTGATGCGGGGTGATGTATGGATCATTACCAGGATATAACCATACTCCCCGACCCTGAATTCTCGTCCGCGTTGCTGATGGGTGCGCTATACAACAAGCTGCACCGTGCGTTAGTGGCATTAGCGGCGACCAACATCGGCGTAAGTTTTCCGCAGTATAGCGTTAAGCCCAAAGGCGTAGGAGCTATCTTACGTATACACAGTGATCAGGAGTCTCTTAATCAGCTGCAAAAGGCTGGGTGGTTAAAGGGCATGACGGACCACACAGGCGTGACGGATATTCTCCCGGTCCCCGGCGGAGTAACGCACAAGCTCGTAACACGACGGCAATTTAAAACCAACGTCGAGCGGCTGCGACGGCGCCGCATGAAGCGCAAAAGCGAAAGTTATGAAGCCGCGAGTGAGGCAATTCCCCAAGCTATTGAAAGGAAGCCTGATTTACCCTTTATAACGATCCGTAGCGCTAGTACTAGCCAGTCTTTTTGTTTGTTTATTGAGCAGAAAGATGCCCAAGAGGCCAAGGGTAGTGGTGCGTTTAACAGCTACGGCTTCAGCCAAACTACTACCGTGCCTTGGTTTTAACCCTATTTTTCACGTGATTTTTAAGTCCTTGTTTTTCAAGGGCTTTTTTCTGCCTCTTAAAATAGGGGTAAATAGCCAAAAAGCGCTAATGTTCTTTAAAAATCAGATACTTATTTTTATAATTGTCTGGTTCGCTGCCGCACAGGCAGCTAAGAAATTGCAGCTTCCACTGGTTCAGCAGATCATTGGGTTCGCTGCCGCACAGGCAGCTAAGAAATTTCATATCCTCTTGCCAGAGTAATTGCTCACGTTCGCTGCCGCACAGGCAGCTAAGAAAACTGGTTCAGCAGATCATTGGACAGGCTTGTCGTTCGCTGCCGCACAGGCAGCTAAGAAATTATCGCAATATGGTTCCTCGCCTGCACGGCAGTTCGCTGCCGCACAGGCAGCTAAGAAACGTGTTAACCGGCCAGACAATCTGGTCGGCTTGTTCGCTGCCGCACAGGCAGCTAAGAAAGGCACCGGGTAAGCCACTAACGATAGTAAACAGTTCGCTGCCGCACAGGCAGCTAAGAAAAAAAATAACATGGCAACATGTATACATTTGGCGTTCGCTGCCGCACAGGCAGCTAAGAAAGTATCGGGTAAGAAGCCGATTCTCTTGATTGCGTTCGCTGCCGCACAGGCAGCTAAGAAAGTCGCGGTTCGGGAGCCTTCGGCGATTTTCCCGTTCGCTGCCGCACAGGCAGCTAAGAAATAGACCGGCAACGACAAGTAAGGCGCCGATAAGTTCGCTGCCGCACAGGCAGCTAAGAAATAAAAGACGCGAACGGCACCGGCCTTGCAGAAGTTCGCTGCCGCACAGGCAGCTAAGAAAAAAGAGTCTCCCCACATATTATGCGCAACCTCGTTCGCTGCCGCACAGGCAGCTAAGAAAAGCAAATGATGGAAGACTTGGAGATCGAGACCGTTCGCTGCCGCACAGGCAGCTAAGAAATCCCCGACCACGGGATCTTCAATCTCAATCAGGTTCGCTGCCGCACAGGCAGCTAAGAAAGTATTGACGTTCTTATTTATGGTCTTTTTCAAGTTCGCTGCCGCACAGGCAGCTAAGAAACGCGAGACAGCAAACGAAACGATACGCCAAAAGTTCGCTGCCGCACAGGCAGCTAAGAAAAATCCCACCGGAGGCCACATGTTAACCCGATGGTTCGCTGCCGCACAGGCAGCTAAGAAAAATTCACCGCGCGGCACAAACTTCCACTTCTCGTTCGCTGCCGCACAGGCAGCTAAGAAACACAGGCTAACACGCAACACGGCGCGCTTAGGGTTCGCTGCCGCACAGGCAGCTAAGAAAATTGCATTGTTTAAGTTGCGGTTAAATGTAGCGTTCGCTGCCGCACAGGCAGCTAAGAAACCCCAGACCCCCAAGGCTTTGTTCCAGAATCCGTTCGCTGCCGCACAGGCAGCTAAGAAACTATTCTCAACATAGATTCCAGCGGCATCGTTGTTCGCTGCCGCACAGGCAGCTAAGAAATGTGGACTGCTAACGCGGACGTGCTTGCGACCGTTCGCTGCCGCACAGGCAGCTAAGAAACGTTCCCGCTGTTAGTGCGGCTGGCAGGTCACGTTCGCTGCCGCACAGGCAGCTAAGAAAAAACGAGTTTCTTTTGGTCTGCCCCAAGTCGAGTTCGCTGCCGCACAGGCAGCTAAGAAAGAGACGTTCTATAGTTTTTCGGATGGCGCGTCGTTCGCTGCCGCACAGGCAGCTAAGAAATTAAGTTACTACGCATCCAAAGATTACTCCGGGTTCGCTGCCGCACAGGCAGCTAAGAAATCTTTGCCCGCATACATAACGGTCGGGTCGAAGTTCGCTGCCGCACAGGCAGCTAAGAAATCTTCAGTTAGGACTTGGATGCCCTCCCCGAAGTTCGCTGCCGCACAGGCAGCTAAGAAAGGCCGCACCACGCGCAGAGCGATCAGCGCGATGTTCGCTGCCGCACAGGCAGCTAAGAAATTGATATGTGCCCGAGAAAGGCTGTTTGGAGTGTTCGCTGCCGCACAGGCAGCTAAGAAAAACGGCGGCAAGTCCCACCCGGACCGCCAAAAGTTCGCTGCCGCACAGGCAGCTAAGAAACGATTAACCATTGACGGCAATCCTTCCCGTGTTGTTCGCTGCCGCACAGGCAGCTAAGAAATACACGCCCGACAAAACGTATCAGCTACTAAAGTTCGCTGCCGCACAGGCAGCTAAGAAAATGACAGTGTCACCGCTGCGCTTCGAAACGGTGTTCGCTGCCGCACAGGCAGCTAAGAAACGAATAAGTAAAAAAGTTAGCACCACCCCCATGTTCGCTGCCGCACAGGCAGCTAAGAAAGCAAGGCTGAGGCGTATCTGGCTGACCTTAAAGTTCGCTGCCGCACAGGCAGCTAAGAAAGCGTAAAATCCGCTTAAATTCACATCTAACGTGTTCGCTGCCGCACAGGCAGCTAAGAAATAGCGTTAACGGCGCCATGTTTTTTACGGTTGGTTCGCTGCCGCACAGGCAGCTAAGAAAATTAACGGCGCGTGCTCGCTAAACGGTGTTGGGTTCGCTGCCGCACAGGCAGCTAAGAAATCCACGGCAGCGCCCGGAAAGCGCGCGAGCAAGTTCGCTGCCGCACAGGCAGCTAAGAAAAACCTGTGACGCATCGGGGCCGGTGCGAATTTGTTCGCTGCCGCACAGGCAGCTAAGAAATCGCCTTAACTTTGAAGAAAAAATCATACTCAGTTCGCTGCCGCACAGGCAGCTAAGAAAAGCAAATGATGGAAGATTTGGAGATAGAAACCGTTCGCTGCCGCACAGGCAGCTAAGAAAACACAGCCTTTCGCGGGCACAGATCAAGATGCGTTCGCTGCCGCACAGGCAGCTAAGAAATGCCCGCCCCCGCCCGCCGGGCCTTGGAGATAGTTCGCTGCCGCACAGGCAGCTAAGAAAGGCACTGTGAGCCGCGCAAGCGAGGTGCAGAAGTTCGCTGCCGCACAGGCAGCTAAGAAAAATGACTGGCAGCCGGTGGAACTAAAGGGTGTGTTCGCTGCCGCACAGGCAGCTAAGAAAACAATAGGGGTGCCACTCGAATGTTACACCCTGTTCGCTGCCGCACAGGCAGCTAAGAAATCCAACAACTCAGGCGCGGCGGCGATTAGGTGGTTCGCTGCCGCACAGGCAGCTAAGAAATCCGTCAGATGACGCCAGTGCCTCCTCAACAAGTTCGCTGCCGCACAGGCAGCTAAGAAATGACGTTAAGATTTAGCGGGGATGCTTAACAAGTTCGCTGCCGCACAGGCAGCTAAGAAAATAAACAATCCTAAACAAAACACTAGGCTAGAGTTCGCTGCCGCACAGGCAGCTAAGAAAATAGCTGCTATCACACCCCGTGTCAATCTCATGTTCGCTGCCGCACAGGCAGCTAAGAAATTCACGAACGCTTTGCAGACCCTGCCGTGGTCGTTCGCTGCCGCACAGGCAGCTAAGAAAGCTCTCGCTGATAATTTTTTGCGTTTCGTTATGTTCGCTGCCGCACAGGCAGCTAAGAAACTTTACAGGCGGGTAGGTGGTCAAGGTAATTGGTTCGCTGCCGCACAGGCAGCTAAGAAAACATAGGGATTGAATGACCATCGTATAGCGTGGTTCGCTGCCGCACAGGCAGCTAAGAAAGTCTGCCCGTAGCTGGATTTTAACAGGGTAGTGTTCGCTGCCGCACAGGCAGCTAAGAAAGTTATACCATTGTCGATAAAGCCACTGAAAAAGTTCGCTGCCGCACAGGCAGCTAAGAAAGCCGCGAGACTGTCCCGAGCCGGAGCCGATATGTTCGCTGCCGCACAGGCAGCTAAGAAAAAAGGCAACGCCCCTAACCAGCGCGAGGGCTAGTTCGCTGCCGCACAGGCAGCTAAGAAACCGCGGGTAACCGCGTCTTTAACGCGGCGCTTTGTTCGCTGCCGCACAGGCAGCTAAGAAAAATAGCGTGATGCGCACAAAAACCCGCGTAGTGTTCGCTGCCGCACAGGCAGCTAAGAAAACTTTCGTGCGCTGTGGCTTGTTGACGTTAATGTTCGCTGCCGCACAGGCAGCTAAGAAAGAAGCGAACACCACGGACTACGAGGGCCGCCCGTTCGCTGCCGCACAGGCAGCTAAGAAATGCGCAAACCCCTAGAACCTATCACGCCCACGGTTCGCTGCCGCACAGGCAGCTAAGAAAGTGACCCCTGCGCGCCAGCGGTTGGCGGCGGCGTTCGCTGCCGCACAGGCAGCTAAGAAATGGTGTCCGGCGCGCGCCATTTGCTCCGCCACGTTCGCTGCCGCACAGGCAGCTAAGAAATGACCACCATGACCAGAGTAGTAATAGCAAGGGTTCGCTGCCGCACAGGCAGCTAAGAAATGCGGTTGAAAATAAATTCGCTCGCGTATGCCGTTCGCTGCCGCACAGGCAGCTAAGAAACTACATTCTCACAGGCAAGGGTCTACCAAAGATGTTCGCTGCCGCACAGGCAGCTAAGAAAAGTGGCCCGAGGTCATTCCTCGTGGTCGTGCCGTTCGCTGCCGCACAGGCAGCTAAGAAAGCGATAGCTTTCTCTGTCAGATACACAGCCGAGTTCGCTGCCGCACAGGCAGCTAAGAAATGGGCGGCGAAGGTGGTGGATCGCCTCATGGAGTTCGCTGCCGCACAGGCAGCTAAGAAAAACTGACGCGTAAGTTATTGATTCTTCTAATAGTTCGCTGCCGCACAGGCAGCTAAGAAAATTTCGTAGCCAGTTATTTCCAATCGGGCTGTGTTCGCTGCCGCACAGGCATCTAAAAAATCACTACCGTAAAAGCCGTCGCCACCTAGTAGTTACTCGTCACATATAAATACGAAAAATAAGGTGACTTTACCTCTCGTTAAAAAGGCACCGGAAACTGCTTATGCACATCCGCAATATCACTTAACGCGCTTTCACTTAACGTTAACTCAAACGCATCGATATTCTCTTTAAGCTGCTTTAGGTTGGTGGCGCCGATGATGGTGGAGGTGACGCCATCGACTTGGTTACACCAGGCGAGCGCGAGTTGTGCTGGGGTGAGGCCGTGTTTGTGTGCGACGTCCAGATAAGCTGTGACGGCGGCGTTGCTTTGTTCGGTGTCGCGAAATAGGCCGTTGCGTTGTATTAAGTTCCAGCGGGCGCCTTGGGGGCGTGCGCCGTTTAAGTATTTGCCGGTAAGGGCGCCGGTGGCAAGTGGCGACCAGGGCAGGTAGGCCACTTGCTGGTGTACGCAGCTTTCGATTAAAAACGGCCAGTCGCGGGTTTGCAGCAAGTTAAATTCATTTTGGATGGCGGTGACGCGGGTGAGGTTGTGCTTCTCGCTTAAGCGGATGTATTCGTTAATGCCCCAAGGGGTGTCGTTGGATAAACCAAAATGGCGAATTTTGCCGCTCTTTACACTCTCGTCCAGCGCTTGCAGTATTTCTAACATTTGCGCTGAGTGTGCGGCGGTGTCTACATCGCTAAAGCTGATACGGCCGGGCGCGTGTTTGCCAAAGTGCGGCGAGGTGCGGTTGGGCCAGTGCAGTTGGTAGAGGTCGATGTAGTCGGTTTGCAGACGGGCGAGAGAGTCGTCTATCGCGGCTAACACTGTCTCGCCAGTAATGTCTTGGGCATCGCGAATGTGTTTTAGGCCGTTGCCGGCTATTTTGGAGGCGAGAATAAATTCATCCCGGCGCGATGGGTTGGCGGCTAGCCAATTACCGATCATGGTCTCGGTGGTGCCATAGGTGTCAGCGCTGGGGGGCACGGCGTACATTTCGGCGGTGTCGATAAAGTTGATGCCTTGGTTTAGGGCGTACTCGATTTGCGCATTGGCATCAGCCTGATTATTTTGCTTGCCCCAGGTCATGGTGCCTAGACAGGCTCGTGACACTTTGAGGCCGCTGTAGCCGAGAGTGCTGTATTGCATTGGGTTGGCTCCGGTTGTAGAGGGTCGGTTGGGGGTTATTATGGGGGCTGATTCGCGGAATCTCTAGGCTCGATTTGTTGCGTGTTGAGTCGGGCGCGGGCTGGCTGGGTTGTACCGGTAATACTTGATGCCGAGGCGATAAAAGTTTTGCAAAAAAGGTCGCCTGAAGGTCGTATCGCCGTTAGAATTGTATGATATATTGCCGGTGCGACTTATTTTTAAATGTGAATACTGGGAACCCCTCTTTGTCTGATATTACGTTGCTTCAGCTTATTCTTGCCAATTTGGCCCTGATCGCGGGGGCGTGCCTGCAAGGCGTGGCGGGCTATGGCATTGGTACACTGTCGGCACCTTTGATGTTTTTGATTAGCCCGGCATTTTTGCCGGGGGTGATGATTATCAACGCGGTGGTGCTGACTGTGCTGATGCTGGTACGCAATCACCAAAGCTTAAGCTTTAGGCCGGTGCGCTATGCGATTGTGGGCAATGTTGTGGGTACGGCGCTGGCTGCAGTAACACTGGCTTTTTTGACCGCGCAGGGCTTTGAGCTGGCGTTTGGCGTGCTTATTTTACTGGCGGTGGGCATGAGTGTGATGGGGCTTAAACCGAGCCTGTCGGCGCGCAACAGTATGCTGGCTGGTGGTGCGTCGGGTTATATGGGGACGATTACCGCCGTGGGCGGGCCGCCCATCGCACTGATTTACCAGAACGAAACCGGGCCTTTGGTGCGGGCGAATTTGTCGGCGTTTTTCTTATTTGCCAGCTGTGCCAGTATTGTAGCTTTGGCGCCTGCGGGGTATATCGGCAAAGATGAGCTAAAGCTGGTGTTGATGACATGCCCCGGCGTGTTTATCGGGTTTTGGTTGTCTGGCCATCTGGTAAACCGTTTGCCCTTTCATGCGTTGCGGCCGATTATTTTATCGGTTGCGGCCATTGCCGGTGTGGCGGCGGTAGTGCGTGGGGTATTGACGTATTAAGGGAGCGTCGAGTGCGCAAGCGCTTGACGAGATTCTTTTGGGCGTTGCAATATTTCCGTTATCCGTTATCCGTTATCCGTTATCCGTTATCCGTTATCCGTTATCCGTT
>NZ_CAXAUC010000024.1:0-15658 GCF_963972205.1 uncultured Gilvimarinus sp.
TGCCGTGGTCAACGTGACCGATGGTGCCCACATTGACGTGGGGTTTATTACGTTCAAATTTCTCTTTAGCCACTTTACTATCCTCTAAAATGAATCAATCAGAATCAATTATTCACTTACCCGCCGTTTACTTGCATGACAGCATCGGTAACATTTTTTGGCGCTTCGACATAACCCAAAAACTCCATGCTATAAGTAGCACGACCTTGGGTTGCGGAGCGCAGATCGGTTGCGTAACCAAACATCTCGGCCAGCGGCACTTCGGCATTAACAACCTTACCCATGGAGCTTTCATCCATGCCCTGGATGACACCGCGACGGCGATTTAAGTCGCCGACAACGTCACCCATATTTGCTTCGGGGGTTACCACTTCAACCTTCATCATCGGCTCAAGCAATACCGCGCCACCATCTTGGGCCAACTTTTTAGTCGCCATAGAGGCAGCAATTTTAAAGGCCATTTCATTGGAGTCCACATCATGGAACGAACCGTCGTACAAGGTTGCCTTTAAACCCAACAGCGGGTACCCAGCCAGAACACCGTTTTGCATCTGCTCTTCGATGCCTTTACTAACGGCCGGAATATATTCTTTGGGGACCGAGCCGCCAACAATTTCGTTTACAAAAACGAGACCTTCGGCATTGTCGTCATCCGCTGGCTCAAACTTAATCCACACATGACCGTACTGACCGCGCCCGCCAGACTGACGAACAAACTTGCCTTCGATCTCACAAGTGTTGGAAATACGTTCACGATACGCCACTTGCGGCTTACCGATATTCGCCTCGACATTAAACTCACGACGCATGCGGTCAACAATAATGTCTAGGTGTAGCTCACCCATGCCACCAATAATGGTTTGGCCGGTTTCTTCATCGGTCTTAACACTAAACGACGGGTCTTCTTGCGCCAACTTGCCCAACGCCACACCCATTTTTTCTTGGTCCGCTTGGCTTTTGGGCTCCACTGCCACGTGGATAACGGGCTCGGGAAACTCCATTCGCTCTAGCGTGATGATACTTTTAGGCGAACACAGAGTATCCCCCGTCGTAACATCTTTAAAACCAATGCCAGCCGCGATATCACCAGCGAGAACTTCTTTAATTTCCTGGCGATCGTTCGCGTGCATTTGCACCATGCGGCCAACGCGCTCTTTTTTACTTTTAACCGGATTAAAAACGGTATCGCCGGTGCTTAAAGTGCCGGAGTATACCCTGAAGAAGGTTAAGGTACCGACAAAGGGGTCGGTGGCAATTTTAAAGGCAAGTGCCGCAAAGGGGGCGTTGTCGTCGGCCTCGCGGGCTTCAACGGTTTCGCCATCGTCTAGCACACCCTCAATAGCGTGCACCTGATTAGGCGCTGGCAGGTACTCTACCACTGCATCCAATACAGCTTGCACACCTTTGTTTTTAAACGCCGAACCACCCAACACAGGGACAATCTCATTGGCCAGCGTGCGTTTGCGCAGCGCGGCTTTAATCTCTTCCTCAGAGAGCTCTTCGCCCTCTAAGTATTTGTTCATTAAATCATCATCGGCCTCGGCCGCAGCCTCAACCAAATACTCACGCATCTCGTCGCAAGTGGCCTGCAGCTCCTCTGGGATATCGGCATAATCAAAGGTCATCCCTTGATCATCTGGATTCCACAGGATCGCCTGCATTTTTACCAGGTCAACAACCCCTTTAAACTCGTCTTCCGAGCCAATGGTCATCTGTAAGGGCACAGCGTTAGCGCCAAGGCGGTCGCGCAGCTGCTCAACCACTCTCATGTAGTTAGCGCCAGTGCGATCCATCTTATTGACGAACACCAAACGCGGCACATGGTACTTATTAGCTTGACGCCAAACAGTCTCGGTTTGCGGCTGCACACCAGACGAGCCACACAACACCACAACAGTGCCGTCGAGTACGCGCAAAGAGCGCTCTACTTCAATGGTGAAGTCAACGTGTCCCGGGGTGTCAATAATATTGATGCGGTGCTCATCAAACTGCTTACGCATACCACTCCAAAAAGTGGTAACCGCCGCGGAGGTAATGGTGATTCCACGCTCTTGCTCTTGCGCCATCCAATCGGTGGTCGCCGCGCCGTCGTGTACTTCACCAATCTTGTGGGATAAACCCGTATAGAAGAGAACGCGCTCGGTGGTCGTTGTTTTGCCAGCATCCACATGCGCACAAATACCGATGTTGCGGTAGCGTGCAATTGGAGTTTTACGTGCCACGGCTGCAGTCCCCGATGTTTGATTCTCAAATAGTAAAAGGCAGCCATAACAGCTGCCTTTCGTTTCTCACCGTTTGCAAACTTAGAAACGGAAGTGAGAGAACGCTTTGTTGGCCTCGGCCATACGGTGTACATCTTCACGCTTTTTAACCGCAGAACCTTTATTCTGCGAAGCGTCAATCAGCTCACCAGCCAGACGCTGAGGCATAGACTTCTCGCCCCGGCCACGTGAGTAATCCACCAACCAGCGCATTGCCAGTGCCGAGCGACGTGCTGGACGCACCTCTACAGGCACTTGGTAGGTAGCACCACCCACACGGCGAGATTTAACCTCGACCAGTGGAGCAATGTTATCCAGTGCTTCATCGAACACTTCGATAGGATCGCGGTTAAGCTTTTCTTTCACAATGTCCATAGCGCCGTATACGATGCTCTCGGCAACGGCTTTTTTACCACTGATCATCACGTGGTTCATGAACTTTGCCAGAGTAACATTGCCGTATTTGGGATCCGGCAAGATCTCGCGTTTCGCGACAACTCTTCTTCTTGGCATTTTAATAGCCTCTCTTCAGGATTTGTCTAAGACGACTTCCACTTTAGTGGTCTGCGCTTAGCCTTACTCGGTTCTACACCGAAAACGTATGTCTTGAGTCAGCGCGAAGCTTACTTAGGACGTTTGGTACCGTACTTAGAACGACCCTGCTTACGGTTGTTAACACCGGCTGTATCCAGTGAACCGCGAACAGTGTGGTAGCGCACACCAGGCAAATCTTTTACACGACCGCCACGAATGAGTACTACGCTGTGCTCTTGCAAGTTGTGCCCTTCACCACCAATGTAGGAGGTCACCTCAAAACCGTTGGTCAGACGAACACGACATACTTTACGCAGTGCTGAGTTCGGCTTCTTCGGTGTAGTGGTGTAAACGCGGGTACATACGCCACGTTTTTGCGGGTTAGCTTGTAGAGCAGGAACGTCGCTCTTTTGAACCTTACGTTTTCTCGGCTTACGAACCAACTGGTTGATCGTTGCCATGAAAATAAACTCCACAGATATATAAACGCCTCAAATGAGGCTCGTTAATAGAGGATGACTTTACCATCCCCCCACTTCAAAGAAAGTGGGTGGCGCATTGTAATGACGCCACCCACTCTCGTCAAGGCGGAATTGAGCAAAAGTCACTCTACCGGGCCAACAGCCCAGCCCGCCCTGTTGGCCCCGCAGGGCCAATCTTACTCGCTGCTAGACTTTAGAGCCTCGGTCAATGCCGCTTCGACATCTTCGGCACTAACACCTGTTTCAGCCAGCTCGATCTGCTCATCACGCACACGCTTGCGTTCAGCATGGTAAGCAAGACCAGTACCGGCCGGAATAAGGCGCCCAACAACAACGTTCTCTTTCAGGCCGCGCAGACCATCTCGCTTACCGGTAACAGCCGCTTCCGTCAGTACACGGGTCGTTTCCTGGAAAGAGGCCGCCGAGATAAACGACTCAGTCGCCAACGACGCTTTGGTAATACCCAGCAACTGACGCTCAAAACGTGCAGGCTGTTTATCTTCAGCGCGCAAACGCTCGTTCTCAATCAGCACATTGGTGTATTCCACCTGCTCACCTTTTACGAAGCTCGAGTCACCCATTCCGGTAATCTCAACTTTGCGCAGCATCTGACGAACGATCGTTTCGATATGCTTATCGTTGATCTTTACGCCCTGTAAGCGGTAAACGTCCTGAATCTCATTAGTGATATAGCTCGCCAGAGCCTCAACACCTTTAAGACGCAAAATATCATGCGGGTTACTCGGGCCATCAGAGACAACCTCACCCTTCACGACTTGCTCACCCTCAAACACAGTCAACTGACGATGCTTAGGAATCAGCACTTCGTAATGAGTCGAGCCATCGTCCAGCGGCTGACCATCGCTAGGGGTAATCACCAAGCGACGCTTGCCTTTGGTCTCTTTACCGAAGGTTACCGTACCCGATATCTCCGCCAAAATTGACGGCTCTTTCGGTTTACGCGCTTCAAACAAGTCGGCTACCCGAGGTAGACCACCGGTAATATCGCGGGTCTTAGAGCCCTCTTGCGGGATACGCGCCAGTACGTCACCAACCTCAATGTCATCATTATCATTGATGCTCAAGATCGCGTGCGCGGGCAGCAAGTAGTGCGCCGGCATCGTGGTGTTCGGCAGACACAGGTCATTGCCATTAGCGTCGGTCAAGGTAATCGCAGGACGCATGTCCTTACCAGCCGACGGCCGCTCTGACGGGTCCATTACCTCGATCGATGAAAGGCCAGTCAGTTCGTCAGTTTGACGACGTACCGACAGGTTGTCCTCCATACCGGAGCAGTTAACCTTACCCGCCACTTCGGTCACGATGGGGTGAGTGTGCGGATCCCATTTGGCGATTACTTGGCCGCCTTCGACATGCTCGCCATCTTTAACAGAAATAACAGCACCGTACGGAATTTTATAACGCTCGCGCTCACTGCCCGCGGCATCAGCCACAGCCAACTCACCAGAGCGAGACACTGCAACCAAATTACCGGCCTTGTTCGTCACAACTTTAATGTTGATCAGACGCACGGTACCTTCTTGCTTAACCTGTACGTTATCGGCAGCAGAGGCACGCGATGCCGCACCACCGATGTGGAAGGTACGCATGGTCAGCTGGGTACCCGGCTCACCAATAGACTGCGCGGCGATAACACCGACAGACTCACCGATGTTGGCACGGTGACCACGAGCCAAGTCACGACCGTAGCACATAGAGCAAATACCGGTGCGCGCATCACAGGTGATCGGCGAGCGCACCAGCACTTCATCGATACCCATGCCTTCAACGCGATCAACCCAAGCCTCATCAATCATAGTGCCAGCAGACACCAAAATTTCATCGCTGCCAGGACGGACTACGTCGCGCGCAACAATACGACCAAGGATACGATCGCCCAGCGATTCGATTACGTCGCCGCCTTCAATCACAGGCGCCATTTCCAGGCCTTCGTCGGTACCACAGTCGATGTGAGTCACAACCAAGTCTTGCGCAACATCCACCAGGCGACGGGTTAAGTAACCGGAGTTAGCGGTTTTCAGTGCGGTATCAGCCAAACCTTTACGCGCACCGTGCGTCGAAATAAAGTACTGACCAACGTTCAGACCTTCACGGAAGTTCGCCGTAATCGGCGCTTCAATAATAGAACCATCCGGTTTTGCCATCAGACCACGCATACCCGCCAACTGACGAATCTGCGCCGGGCTACCACGAGCGCCGGAATCAGCGTACATATAAACCGAGTTGAACGAGGTTTGTTGCTCTTCTTCGCCGTCGCGGTTAATCACGCTCTCAAAGCTGATACCGTCCATCATCGATTTGGCGACCAGATCGTTCGCACGCGACCAGATATCAATAACTTTGTTGTACTTCTCACCCTGGGTTACCAAACCAGAAGCAAACTGGCTTTCAATTTCTTTTACTTCGCCTTCGGCGCGAGCAACAATTTCGTACTTTTCATCGGGGATAGCAAAATCATTCACACCGATAGACGAGCCAGACTTAGTTGAGAAGTCGTAACCCATGTACATCAGCTGATCGGCAAAAATAACCGTCGACTTAAGGCCAACCACACGGTAACAGTGGTTGATAACCGCCGAGATAGCCTTTTTAACCATTGGGCGATCAACCATCTCGAAGGGAATACCTTCGGGCACAATATCCCACAACAACATACGACCAACGGTGGTATCGACGATGCGAACATCGTCATGCTTCTCACCTTCGGTTCCGATAATGGTTTCGTGGATGCGCACTTTAATACGCGCTTGCAGCTCTACCTGCTTACCATAATAAGCACGGGAAACTTCTTCGATATCGGCAAATACCATGCCTTCACCCTGAGCATTAATACGCTCACGAGTCATCCAGTAAAGCCCCAACACCACGTCTTGCGACGGTACGATAATTGGCTCACCAGAGGCAGGCGACAGGATATTGTTGGTCGACATCATTAGCGCGCGAGCTTCGAGCTGCGCTTCCAGAGTCAGCGGAACGTGAACCGCCATCTGGTCACCGTCAAAGTCGGCGTTATAGGCGGCACAAACCAGCGGGTGCAACTGAATCGCTTTACCTTCAATCAGGACCGGCTCAAACGCCTGGATACCCAAACGGTGAAGGGTCGGTGCGCGGTTCAGCAGTACCGGGTGCTCACGAATCACTTCGTCGAGAATATCCCAAACGACCGCCTCTTCGCGCTCAACCATTTTCTTAGCGGCTTTAATTGTCGTGGCCAGACCACGCAACTCAAGCTTGCTAAAGATAAAAGGCTTAAACAGCTCAAGAGCCATCTTTTTAGGCAAGCCACACTGGTGCAAACGCAGAGTTGGACCAACCACAATCACCGAACGGCCAGAGTAGTCGACACGTTTACCCAACAGGTTCTGACGGAAACGACCCTGCTTACCTTTGATCATGTCAGCCAAAGATTTTAGCGGGCGCTTGTTAGAGCCGGTAATCGCACGGCCGCGACGGCCGTTATCCAACAAGGCGTCGACCGACTCTTGCAGCATACGCTTTTCGTTGCGCACAATAATATCCGGCGCATTCAGATCGAGCAGACGCTTCAAGCGGTTGTTACGGTTGATCACTCGGCGATACAAATCGTTCAGATCTGAGGTCGCAAAGCGGCCGCCGTCCAGCGGCACCAACGGGCGCAAATCCGGCGGCAACACAGGCAGCACTTCCATTACCATCCACTCTGGATCATTACCAGAGAAGTGGAAAGCCTCAAGCAACTTCAGACGCTTAGAGAACTTTTTAATTTTAGTTTCCGAGTTGGTGTTCGGAATCTCTTCGCGCAAAAACTGAATCTCTTCTTCGAGATTAATCGCTGACATTAAGTTCTTGATCGCCTCAGCACCCATCAGTGCTTCGAATTCGTCGCCGAACTCTTCCATCGATTCAAAATACTGTTCGTCAGTCAGCAATTGCCCACGCTCAAGCGTGGTCATGCCCGGATCGGTCACGACATATGACTCGAAGTACAACACGCGCTCGATATCGCGCAGCGTCATATCCAGCAGCAAGCCGATACGGCTTGGCAGCGACTTCAAAAACCAAATGTGAGCAACGGGGCTTGCCAGCTCGATATGGCCCATACGCTCACGGCGCACTTTAGCCAACGTCACTTCAACGCCACATTTTTCACAAATAATGCCGCGGTGCTTCATGCGCTTATACTTGCCGCACAAACATTCGTAGTCTTTTACCGGGCCAAAAATTTTGGCACAGAACAGGCCTTCGCGCTCAGGCTTGAAGGTCCGGTAGTTAATGGTCTCAGGCTTTTTAACTTCGCCAAAAGACCAAGAGCGAATCATTTCTGGTGATGCCAGACCGATACGGATCGCATCGAATTCTTCGACTTGTCCCTGGGACTTGAGCAGATTAAGTAAGTCTTTCAAGGCACTTCCTCCAGTGGGCTCCAGTAAGTGCAATTTGCACAATGAGCGGGGGCCTAACCCCCGCGCTTACCGATTGTGTATCAGACGGACGATTACTCGTCTTGTTCCAGTTCCATATTGATGCCAAGGGCGCGAATCTCTTTAACCAATACGTTAAAGGACTCAGGCATGCCTGGCTCCATACGGTGATCACCGTCAACAATGTTTTTGTACATTTTGGTGCGCCCTGCTACGTCATCCGACTTAACAGTCAGCATTTCCTGCAAGGTGTAGGCGGCGCCGTATGCTTCCAGAGCCCAGACCTCCATCTCACCGAAACGCTGTCCACCAAACTGCGCCTTACCACCCAACGGTTGCTGAGTAACCAGACTATAAGAACCAGTCGAACGTGCGTGCATCTTGTCGTCAACCAAGTGGTTCAACTTCAACATGTACATGTAACCTACGGTTACCGGACGCTGGAACGCATCCCCGGAACGACCGTCAAACAACTGCATCTGACCGGAGTCTGGGATATCTGCCAAACGCAGCAGTGCTTTGATCTCGTGCTCTTTCGCACCGTCAAACACTGGGGTCGCCATTGGCACACCGCCACGCAAGTTGTTAGCAAGATCCATAACTTCGCTGTCGCTGAAGCTTGCCAAATCTTCCTTGGCAAACACATCACCGGTCTCGTTATAGATTTCTTCCAAAAAGCCGCGAACTTCATTAACCGCTTTCTGTTCACGAATCATCTCGTTAACTTTGACGCCGAGACCTTTCGCTGCCATGCCCAAGTGAGTCTCCAAAATCTGACCCACGTTCATCCGCGATGGCACACCCAGAGGGTTAAGCACGACATCTACCGGCTCGCCGTTAGCGTCGTAAGGCATATCTTCGATCGGCATAATCACCGAGATAACACCCTTGTTACCGTGACGGCCGGCCATTTTATCGCCTGGCTGAATACGACGTTTAATCGCCAGATAAACCTTAACGATCTTCAGGACGCCCGGAGCCAAATCATCACCGGTAGACAACTTGCGCTTCTTGTCGTCAAAACGCTCATCGAGGTTTTTACGACACTCAGCCAAACGCTCTTCCGCCAAGTCGATCTGCTCGTTAAGCGCATCATCAGAAACACGCAACTTAAACCACTGCTCGGTATCAAGAGTGTCGAGTACCTCGTCGGTAAGCACATCGCCTTTCTTAACGCCTTTACCAGCGGCGACTTTTTCGCCACGGATAACAGAGCGCAAGCGATCGAGCGTGGCCGCCTCCATAATGCGAAACTCTTCGTTCAAGTCTTTACGCACTTCATCTAACTGAGTTTTCTCAATTTCGAGTGAGCGCTGATCTTTCTCAAGACCGTCGCGGGTAAAGACTTGCACGTCAATCACGGTACCTTTGGTACTTGACGGTACACGCAAAGAGGTATCTTTAACGTCAGACGCTTTTTCACCAAAGATAGCGCGCAGCAGCTTCTCTTCTGGGGTGAGCTGGGTTTCACCTTTAGGGGTAACCTTACCCACCAAGATATCGCCGCCACCGACTTCAGCACCGATATAAACGATACCCGAGTCATCCAGCTTGTTTAGAGCATTCTCGCCAACGTTAGGGATATCAGACGTAATCTCTTCGCTACCAAGCTTAGTATCACGAGCAATACAGGTCAGCTCTTGAATGTGAATGGTAGTAAAGCGATCCTCTTGTACCACACGCTCAGAAACAAGAATCGAATCTTCAAAGTTATAACCGTTCCAGGGCATAAACGCGATGCGCATGTTCTGCCCCAGCGCCAGCTCGCCCATATCAACCGAGGGGCCATCCGCCAGGATGTCGCCGCGCTGGACGATATCGCCCACATTGACGATGGAGCGCTGGTTAATACAGGTGTTCTGGTTCGAACGGGTATATTTGATCAAGTTGTAAATATCAACACCAGCGTCGCCGGCTTCAACTTCATCACTGTGTACCTTAACTACGATGCGGCCTGCGTCTACACGATCAATCACACCACCGTGTTTAGCCACTACACACACACCGGAGTCGGACGCCACATTGCGCTCCATGCCGGTACCCACCAGAGGCTTTTCGGCCTTCAACGTTGGTACAGCCTGACGCTGCATGTTCGAACCCATCAGGGCGCGGTTCGCATCATCGTGCTCAAGGAACGGAATCAGTGACGCCGCAACCGACACTACCTGACGCGGCGAGACATCCATCAACTCAACTTCCGCAGGGCTCTTCAAGGTGAAGTCGCTGCGGTGGCGTACCGACACCAAGTCTTCGATCAGCCTGCCGTTTTCATCCAGCTTGGCCGACGCCTGAGCGATAACAAACTCAGCTTCGTTAATGGCCGAGAGGAACTCGATATCATCGGTGACTTGACCGTCTTTGACGCGACGGTAAGGAGTCTCCAAAAAGCCATAGCTGTTAGTACGAGAGTAAGTCGCCAGCGAGTTAATCAGACCAATGTTTGGGCCTTCAGGGGTTTCGATTGGACAAACACGACCATAGTGAGTCGGGTGTACGTCACGAACCTCAAAACCGGCGCGCTCACGAGTCAAACCGCCTGGCCCCAAGGCCGAGACGCGACGTTTGTGAGTCACCTCAGAAAGCGGGTTGTTTTGGTCCATAAACTGCGACAACTGCGACGAGCCAAAGAACTCTTTAATTGCAGCGGCAACGGGCTTGGCATTAATCAAGTCCTGCGGCATCAAACCTTCAGACTCAGCCATGGACAAACGCTCTTTAACAGCGCGTTCAACACGAACCAGACCAACACGGAATTGGTTTTCGGCCATCTCACCCACAGAGCGAATACGACGGTTACCCAAGTGGTCGATATCATCCACCACGCCGACACCGTTACGGATGTCGATAAGGGTCTTCATAACGTCGACGATGTCTTCGTTAGACAAAACGCCTTCGCCGAACTCTTCTTCACGACCTAAGCGGCGGTTAAACTTCATCCGGCCAACAGCCGACAAGTCGTAACGCTCTTGGGTAAAGAACAAATTGTTAAACAGAGCTTCGGCCGACTCTTTTGTCGGCGGCTCACCTGGGCGCATCATGCGGTAAATTTCTACCAGCGCTTCCAGCTGCGTGCGAGTTGGGTCAGCGCGCAATGTCTCAGAAACAAACGGGCCACAGTCCAGCTCGTTGGTATACAAGGTCTCGATGGTGTTAACACCAGCCTTGCCCAATATCTCTAACGAGTCGACAGAGATTTCAGTATTACACTCGAGCAATACTTCACCGGTCTCGGAGTCGATAATATCTTTTGCTAGTGCGCGGCCCAGCAGGTAGTCCGCAGGCACGGCCATCTCATCAACGCCGGCTTTTTCTAGCTGGCGGATGTGGCGCGCGGTAATGCGGCGGCCTTCTTCAACCAGCACTTTGCCTTTCTTGTCTTTAATATCAAACGTGGCAACATCACCACGCAGACGCGACGGCACAACCTTAAAGGTAAACTGACCATCGTCACCTAAGGTAAAAGAGCTCGTCTCAAAGAACATGTCGAGCATCTCTTGCGAGCTAAAGCCCAGCGCGCGTAACAAGATCGAGGCCGGCAACTTGCGGCGGCGATCAATACGCACAAACACAAGATCTTTGGGATCAAATTCAAAATCGAGCCAAGAGCCACGGTAAGGAATAATCCGCGCGCTATACAGCAACTTGCCAGACGAATGGGTTTTGCCTTTATCATGATCGAAAAAGACACCAGGCGAGCGGTGCAACTGAGAAACAATAACGCGCTCAGTACCATTGATAACAAAGGTACCGTTTTCAGTCATGAGCGGAATTTCGCCCATATACACTTCTTGTTCTTTAATATCTTTAATCGCTTTGTTCGCTGAATCTTTATCGTAGATAATCAGTCGAACTTTTACTCGCAATGGCGCAGAGTAAGTTACACCACGCAAAATACATTCGTTAACATCAAAGGAAGGCTTGCCCAGTATGTAACTCACATACTCAAGCGCCGCATTGCCAGAGTAGCTGACAATTGGGAATACAGAGCGGAAGGCAGCGTGTAGCCCTACGTCAAAACGCTCTTCACCAGACGCATCGGCCTGGGTAAATTTTCTGTAAGAATCCAGCTGAATCGCCAATAGATAAGGGACATCCATGACGTGTGGCAGTTTGCCAAAGTCCTTGCGGATACGTTTTTTCTCAGTATATGAGTAAGCCATCTGTATTCCCCAGCTTGTTCACGGATCGGGCGGTAAAGCCTCTGAAACGCCGCAGCGTTTCGCTAAACTATCCTGGCTGTTAGCGGACCGGTAAACTCGGTGCTCAACAGCCGTTGGTAGCCTTGTAGCTACCCGGCCAAATTAACGGCCGAAAACGGAAAAAGGCTGGCGGGGAAACCCGCCAGCCTGACGTCTAACCACTTGTGTCAGACGTAGTGCGCGCAAGCGAGCTTACTTAAGCTCACCTGTGGCACCAGCTTCTTCCAGCTTAGCCAGAGCAGCTTGAGCGTCTTCTTTAGAAACACCTTCTTTAATCGCTTTAGGCGCTTCTTCAACCATAGCTTTGGCTTCTTTCAAACCAAGACCGGTGATTTCACGAACCGCCTTAATGGCGTTAACTTTCTTCTCACCAGCACCGGTGATGATAACGTCAAACTCGGTTTGCTCTTCAGCCGCACCGCCAGCGTCGCCAGCAGGACCCGCAACAACAGCTGCAGCCGCTGATACGCCGAATTTTTCTTCCATTGCAGAAACCAGTTCCACAACATCTTTTACTGACATCTCAGCAATCGCTTCGATGATATCTTCTTTAGAAACAGACATTTTCAATTTCCCATCTGTGTTGAGCCAAAGGCTCAATTAAACGTTGAGTAAGCAGCTTATTAAGCAGCTTCCTGTTCTTTGCTGTCGCCAACGGCCGCCAAAGTGCGAACCAATTTGCCAGCAGAAGCTTCTTTCATCACGCTCATCAGCTTAGCCAAGGCTTCGTCGTAAGTCGGCAAGGTTGCCAACATTGCAACGTCAACCAACTCACCTTCAAAGGCGGCAGACTTAAGCTCAAGATTGCTATCTACTTTGGCGTGTTCACGCAAAATGCGCGCACCAGCACCGGGGTGATCAGTAGAGAATGCAATCAAGGTAGGACCGCTAAAACTTTCGAGCAAACACTCGTAGTCGGTCCCTTCAACAGCGCGACGGGCCAGTGTGTTACGAACGACTTTCAACCAAACGCCGTTCTCACGAGCCTCTTTACGCAGGGCAGTCATTTTGTCTACAGTTACGCCACGTGAATCGGCAACAACCGCTGACAGAGCGCCCTTCGCAGCTTCCTGGACTTCAGCGACAATCGCTTTCTTACCTTCAAGTCCTAATGCCACGGGATTTCTCCTGGGTTTGACAGTCAATGACCGTCGTTTTTCTTAACTACCACAAGGTAAACATCACCTTGTGGTCATGAATCGGTGAATTCATTCGGCCAAGCCGAAGAGGGTCCACCGTCTGCGTAGGCTGAGGTATTAAGACCGGCCTCTTTGTGACGACAAGTCGCCTACGGTCTTTGACGGCCTGCGCAAGCGCAGACCCCAAAGTACGTTCTGGCGTTATACCGCCAGTGAAGACATATCGATTGCCAAGCCCGGACCCATGGTCGTGCTCAGTGCGATTTTCTTCAAATAAACACCTTTAGCGGTAGCTGGCTTCGACTTTTTCAAGTCGTTCAGCAGCGCTTCAAGGTTTTCTTGAATTGCATTTGCCTCAAAAGACAACTTGCCGATACCACCATGAATAATGCCACCTTTATCAGCGCGGTAACGCACCTGACCGGCTTTAGCATTTTTAACAGCATTGGCAACGTCTGGAGTTACAGTGCCAGTTTTTGGGTTTGGCATCAGACCGCGGGGACCTAGGATTTGACCCAACTGCCCCACTACACGCATGGCATCTGGAGACGCGATAACTACGTCAAAATCCATTTTGCCCGCTTTTACGTCAGCAGCCAGTTCATCCATACCAACCAAATCAGCACCAGCTTCTTTTGCCGCATCGGCGTTAGGGCCTTGCGCAAAAACAGCCACACGAACGTCTTTACCAGAACCGTTAGGCAGAGTCGTCGCACCACGTACAGACTGATCTGATTTACGTGGATCGATACCGAGATTTACGGCAACGTCGATGGTTTCAGCGAACTTAACGCTAGAAATTTCTTTCAGCAGACTTACGGCATCCGCTACGCTGTAAAGCTTGGTGCGATCAATTTTTTCAGCGATAGCGCGCTGACGCTTAGATAATTTAGCCATGTTACACACCCTCCACATCAATACCCATTGAACGGGCAGACCCGGCAATGATACGCACCGCAGCGTCCATATCGGCCGCCGTCAGGTCAGGCTCTTTGGTGGTCGCAATCTCTTCAAGCTGAGCGCGAGTCACTTTGCCGACTTTCTTAGTGTTAGGGTTGCTAGAGCCAGACTTCACGCCCACTGCTTTTTTCAGCAGGTAAGAAGCTGGTGGAGTTTTCATGCTGAAGGTAAAACTGCGATCGCTGTATACGCTAATCACAACTGGAACTGGCGCGCCAGCTTCCATACCTTGAGTCTGAGCGTTAAACGCCTTACAGAACTCCATGATGTTTACACCGTGCTGACCCAATGCTGGACCAACCGGTGGACTTGGATTCGCTTTACCTGCACCAACTTGTAATTTGATGTAGGCTGTTACTTTCTTAGCCATACCACTCTCCAAAAATGGGTAGTTAACGCCTCAAGGCAATTTGCACCGCCCGTCACTGGCTCCCCGATTACTTGAGCAGATTTACCACTCAAGGACGCAAAAACCCCCCTCTGCCAAAAGCAAAGGAAGGCAATAAAAACTTTACTGTAAGATTGATCAAGCCTTCTCGACTTGACCAAACTCCAACTCTACCGGCGTAGAGCGACCAAAAATCAGCACCGCTACACGCAAACGGCTTTTCTCGTAATTAACTTCTTCAACAACGCCATTAAAGTCGTTAAAGGGACCATCGGTGACCCGAACCATCTCGCCCGGCTCAAACATGGTCTTAGGCTTCGGTTTCTCAATCGAGTCGTCGACTCGCTGCAGAATAGCCTGAGCTTCTTTTTCTGTAATCGGGGCCGGCTGATCCGCCTTGCCGCCAATAAAACCCATCACCCGCGGCGTGTCTTTTACCAAGTGCCAAGAGTCGTCATTCAACTCCATTTGCACTAACACGTAACCGGGGAAAAACTTGCGCTCACTCTTGCGCTTTTGTCCGCCGCGCATTTCCACCACTTCTTCAGTGGGAACCAATACGTCGCCAAACAACTCTTCCATCTGGTGGCGCTCAATCCGCTCTTGCAGAGAGGCGGCTACCTTCTTTTCATATCCAGAATAAGCGTGTACTACGTACCAACGCTTCGCCATGAGTCACCTACCCTATTATCTTGGCCGCTACGAAGCCGAACAAAGTATCCAGCCCCCAAAGAATCATCGCCATTATCACGACCACAACAACAACCAATAAGGTTGTTTGGTTTGTCTCTTTCGGTGTCGGCCATACGACCTTGCGCACCTCAACGACAGACTCTTGCAGTAGACGCCAAAGCGAGCTGCCCTTAGCGGTTTGCAATGCGACAAACAATGCTACGGCACCCAGCGCCAGCAACGCCAGAACCCGATACAACAGCGGTTGAGCTGAGTACATGGAGTTACCCACAACACCTACAGCCACGACAGCGATCACCAGCAGCCACTTCACGACATCAAGGCGATACTCTTTTGGCTCGGCTTTTGTACTCATTCTGCTCACAACCCAATCAAACAAATGACAAAAATGGCAGGCCAGGAGGGACTCGAACCCCCAACTTTCGGTTTTGGAGACCGACGCTCTACCAATTGAACTACTGGCCTAGAAACAATTAAAGGCGGGCAGAGCCCGCCTTTAGCACCGAGCTATTACTCGATGATTTTGGCAACCACACCGGCACCAACGGTACGTCCACCTTCGCGAATCGCAAAGCGCAGAC
>NZ_CAXAUC010000025.1:0-15636 GCF_963972205.1 uncultured Gilvimarinus sp.
CTATTTTAATGGAATTTTCTACTAATAACCGCTGTGGATTATTGGGGGGATTACAGACGCTCACGCAAGTCTCGTCAGGCCATGGACGGCCTGTCGAGACGGCCCTCTAAAATTGGCCGGAGCGAGGGAACCCGCAGGGCTGAGATGCCGGGGTGCGCTTTTTCGTCCCTTTTTCGTCGCATTACAAAAAGGGGCTCGCCCGCCCGGCGACTGAGGGCAACCAAACTGAAGACTAAACTAGAGCAAGTCGTTTAACCTCGCCAACAAAGCGAAGTAACCTTACCCCACCAGCTTAACCAAAGGCACGGGATGACGAATCAAAGCAACTCGCCACGCCTGACGACACGGGCATATAAACTCAAATCCGCGCTAGCGGCACCCTCCCCCCACAAAGCCACCCAGCAACGCGAACAACCCAGCCCTGCACAGCGCCGTAACAAATGACTGCGGAATAATTGCCTTACTAGGGCTTACCCACTACAATAGTACGGCACTTCCGTACACTTGGTGATAAAGATGGATACTGTAAGCGTAAACCAGTTTAGAGATAAGCTAAAAACCTTTGTAGAACAAGTGGTTACAAACCATACCCCGCTGAAGGTAACCCGCAGAGCTGGCGAAGCATTTGTGATAATGAGCGCCGATGACTGGGAGCGAGAACAGGAAACCCTCTATGTTTTACAGAACAGTAGTCTAATGAAACAAATCGCTGATTCATTGGCCACTCACAACAGTAAAACCGGCTATACCCCTACCAGCGAGGAATTAAATGAGATCACTGGTATTTGAGGGTAAAAGCTGGGAGACCTACGAAGCACTGCGTCAAAAAGACAAAAAGCTGCACAAAGCCCTATGCCAACATTTAAAAGAAATGCTTCGAGACGACCCAAGTCGCGGCATAGGAAAACCCAAACAACTTCGACACAACCTCACAGGGTTTTGGTCAAGACGGATTTCTCAGAAAGATCGTCTCATTTATAAATTTGATGAAAATTCTATTTATATTTTTGCGATTGGCGGACATTACGATGATCATTAATTTTGCGCTGCCCTGACGGCTAATTCACTGCCAAGCCCCGCCCCACGACAATCTATTTCAGTAGAAATTAGCTTAACAAATCGCTCACATTATTGATAACAGAAAAGACGTGAAGTTTCTAGCCACTCTTTGTACGGGAGAAGTGCGCATGGAGCTTATGTTTAACGCAGAACATTACGCCATAGCGGTAAGTGCAACCGCCAACCCAAACCAGCTACGAAGTGCCGCTTGGCGGTCCCCTGCAACCAGCCGAGCGCAAGCCTATTTTAGGGGGTAAGCGAGCAGGACGCTCACGCAAGTCTCGTCAGGCCATGGACGGCCTGTCGAGACGGCCCTCTAGAATTGGCCGGAGCGAGGGCACCCGCAGGGCTGAGATGCCGGGGTGCGCTTTTTCGTCCCTTTTTCGTCGCATTACAAAAAGGGACTCGCCCGCCCGGCGACTGAGGGCAAGCAAACTGAAGGCCACACAGAAGTAAGTCATTTAACCTCACCACCTAAACGAAATAACTTTACCTCTGCTGCCATCAGCACACGACCTCAAGAACTACAAGACAAAGTCGAACACCCAGGCTTCGCCCTCGCCCACTCCGGCCGCTTCTGCGCAAACCGCTCAAACTCCGGCTGCTCATCATAAGGATGACGCAACACCTCCAACAACTCATCCACCGCGCCAAGCTCGCCCTGCTCAACGCGCTCCGTCACTTGCTGCGATAAATAGTTGCGCAATACATACTTAGGGTTTACCGCATTCATGCGGCGCTGGCGGTCGGCATTGCTCTCGCCACTGTCCTGTAAGCTCTGCTGGCTACGTTTACGGTAAGCACTCAACCACTCGCAAGTAGCGGTAATCACTTTGTGCGAAGGCGCTTGGTAATAGGCAGCCATTAACGGCGCCAACTGTTCGGCCTCGCTCAACTGGTCGGCCGGCAGGCTTATGTCCACCTGCGCCAACTGGCGAAAAAAGATCGTCATGTCGGTTTCGGTTTGGGTTAGCAGCTCTAATAGCGACTCGATTAGCTCGCCGTCGCTGTTTTTATAAGCTGCGAAGCCCAACTTAGCTGCCATATCCGCCGCGCGGCATTGGGCGAAGGTCTCGCCATACACTTTAAGCGCCTCTTCTAAAGGCTTAGCCTCGCCCACTAACGGGTAAATGGCATTGGCCAAACGCACCAAGTTCCACAGGCCGATATTAGGCTGCGCACCGTAGCCGTAGCGTTTGTGCTGCGCATCGGTGGTGTTGGGCGTCCACTCGGGGTCGTAACCCTCAAGCCAGCCGTAGGGACCGTAGTCGATGGTGTCGCCAATAATGGATAGGTTATCGGTGTTCATCACGCCGTGCACAAAGCCCACCCGCATCCAATGGGCAATGGTGCGGGCGGTGCGGGCGGCCACCTCGGCAAACCATTCGACGTAAACCTCGGGGCTCGGTTCGCGGCCGGCGAGCAGCTCGGGAAAGTCGGCTTTAAGGGTAAAGTCGGCCAACTGCTTTAGCAGCTCGTGCTCGCCACGGCTGGCAAAGATCTCAAACGAGCCAAAGCGCACAAACGAGCGAGCCACGCGGCACACCACGGCGCCCGGTTCGTACTCGGGGTGGCCGTCGTAAAACATATCCCGCAGCACCTGATCGCCCGTCAGGCTTAAACTTAGCGCCCGCGTGGTGGGCACACCCAAATGATGCATGGCCTCGCTGCATAAATACTCGCGTACTGATGAGCGCAATACCGCCAAACCATCGGCGTGGCGCGAGTAAGGTGTGGGGCCAGCGCCTTTTAGCTGCAACGTCCAGTGCTGAGCTTTATGGGCCACCTCGCCTAGGTTAATCGCCCGCCCATCGCCCAACTGTCCGGCCCAATTGCCAAACTGATGACCGCCATAGCACATGGCGTAGCTTTGCATACCCGGCAGCAGCTGGTTGCCGCTAAACACGCGGGTAAAGGTTTCGCCGCTGGCGGCAGCCGGATCTAGGCCAATAAGCTCGGCCACCTCGGGGGAGGACGAGAGTAATTGCGCGCTGGCGGTGGTTTTGGGAGTAACGTACGAGTAGCAGGCACCATAAACCTGATGTGGTGTGTTATCACCGGACCCATCGCCCGGCAGCTCGCGCACAAATCGGTTATCAAACGTGAGCTCTGTTAACGCCAACATACGGGTACACCCTTAAAAAGAGCCATTGTATCATCCAGCCTGGGGGTCACGAAAAACCGAATACGGAAAGATGCGCCAACCTCAAGACAAGATTGCGGCATAAACGGCCTTGACGCTATGCTGAACTCAACTTAATCTAGGCGGCCTTAATACTCCTCACGGTTACCTGTTTTATGACCTATTGCGTTGCCATTACCACCGATGCCGGCCTTGTTTTTTGCTCCGACTCGCGCACCAATGCTGGCGTTGATCAGGTTAGCACCTACGGCAAAATGTACCATTTTCAGGTGCCCGGTGAGCGTCAGTTTGTGATTTTATCCGCTGGCAACCTCGCCACCACCCAGGCGGTGATCTCCCAGGTAAAGCGCGATTTGCGGGATAATGCCCCCAACAGCCTGAAAACCATGCCCGATCTTAGCGAGGCGGCGAGTTATTTAGGTGAGATAAGCCGGCAAGAGCAAGACCGCCACGCCAGCCCTGATGGCCCCAATGCCGGGGCCAGCTTTGAGGCGTCGTTTATTATTGGCGGACAAATACGCGGCGACAAGCCCCGTCTGGCGATGGTGTACCCTCAAGGCAACCATATCACCACCTCTAAAGACACGCCTTACCTACAAATTGGCGAGAGTAAGTACGGCAAACCCATTCTGGACCGGATTCTCACGGCCGCCACCTCGCTGGAAATCGCCGGGCGCTGCGCGCTGGTGTCGATGGATTCGACCATGCGCAGTAACTTAACCGTGGGGCCACCGATAGATTTGGGCATTTACCCCGTCGACAGCTTTGCCTTAGAGCGCATGCGCTTTGAAGAAGACGATGAGTACCTGCGCTCGCTGACTCGCAGCTGGAACCAAAACCTTATTGAGGCGTTTGATCGCCTGCCACCACTGGCAGCAGAAACAGAGCTTGACCTGGAGTAGCTCTGAATAGCCGAGCAATGCCAAGATAGCGTTAAGCCGCCACAGACGCACCCACCACCCGGTGAATAAAATCTAATTTTGCGTACACCGGGTCGGTAATCACAAACGGGTAGGCATCGCGCATGCCCATACTACGATTAAGTGCATTGAGCTTAACGGACAGCTCCAGCCAGGTATCCACCAGCTCGGCAAACGGCTTATTAAGCACACCCCGCCCCTCGGCCGACTCGCCTTTAAGCTGCATCACATCAAACTGCCCCGCCGTCTCTAGCGTATCGATCATGTGCAGATAGTGCGCCCAGGTTTCGGCCCAATCTTCCAAGGGGTGCGACTGAGCGTAGGCACTGATGTAATCGGGGGCCCAATCGTCGGCCACTGTATTGTAGTGCTGCTTTAAAGCGCTGTTGTAATCTTCATCCGGATTGCCAAATAAGGTTTCGAACGGCGCGCGCCAATCCGTCGAGGCAACCAAAAGCTCGTAATAGTAGTGGCCGATCTCGTGACGAAAATGACCCAGTAATGTGCGGTAACTTTCACCTAATTGCTCGCGCACTTTCTCGCGATACGAGGCGTCGGCCTCGGCCAGGTTAATGGTAATCAAACCGCTACCATGGCCTGTGGCGACAAACGTATCAGCGTACTCGGCATTGGTGCGGCCGTCTTCTAAAAACGCAAACTCTAGTTTTATATGACGGTCATTGGCAGGCGTTAGCGCCAAACCTAAGCGCAAAATAGAGTACAAAGTGTGACGTTTGGCTGACTCTAGCCGAATCCAGCGTTCGACATTGATACCCCGGTCGAGGTCGGGCACTGTTTTATTGAGACGACAGGAAATACAAAAACGCTCGGGACTGGCGGCAGGCAACAACCAGTTGCAGGCATTGTAATCGTCGTAATTACCACAATAACGAAACTCTTTGCCCGAGTCTTCGTCGTGTAAAACCTTATGATCGTTTGCCGCCGCGCGCAAGGACAACATATAAAACCCAACGGAATCAAAACCCAACAGACGCTGGCACGTTAGACACTGGATGTTGCGAAAAAACACCCGAGTGCCACACTTGCAATGAAAATCAATCACGAGGCGCTCTGCACTTCGGGCAAGAACCAGGTGGTGGCAATGATTTTGTGCGTCTCGGCCACGTCGGTTTGCACCGCATCGATATATTCGTGCAGCTTGTCTTGGTTGATCAACTCGGCAAACTGCGCCATTTTAATTCGGCGCCGCACACCCGCCAGTAAGCTGGTGGCCGCTTCGCCGTTGGGCAATGTATCAAAGCAATGAGCCACCTCACCCAGACAGTGCTCGACCGCACGGGGAAACAGCGGATCTTGAAACAAGAACATCACCACATCTTCGGCGTTAATGCGATCCAGCACATGCTGGCGATACATCTGAAACCCGCTCAGCGAGCGCAACACGCTCATCCATAAAATATTTTCAAACGGCTCAGAGCTGTCGTCATCTTTTGCGGCGGGCTCTAAAATTCGGCGTGCGCCGACATCGACAATCCGCGAGGTCATGTCCGCCCGCTCTAAGTTTCGGCCCAGCTGAATAAAACGGTAGGCATCATTTTGACTCATGCAGCCGGCGAGCATGCCGGTAAATTGCTGCACCTTCTCGATCACCGTTTCCAGCAAGATATGTCGTTCGCGACGGGCGCCGCCCTTAGAGAGATTTTCGTCTAAGTACCAATACAAATCGTTAATTAATTCGTACACCTCAGAGGGCATAATCTCGCGGGTAATCCGAGCGTTCTCGCGGGCAAAAGCAATGGAGTTTTTAATGGAGCTTGGGTTTGCCTGATCGGACAAAATAAAGCGCATCACCGCGCGCTCATCCGCCAAGTCGGCGTCTTTTTGAAAGTACTCGGTGCCGCCGCTAATATCCACCAATGTACCCCACCCCACACGCACACCACGGGGTAAATCCAACAACAATTTAGTATTGACGTTAACCAACCGCGCACTGCTCTCGCAGCGCTCCATATAACGGCCCAACCAATAAATTCGCTCTGCGACTCGAGATAACATTATTTGCCCTCCTCGACGACAACCCAGGTATCCTGACTACCACCACCCTGAGACGAGTTAACCACATAGGAGCCTTTACGCATCGCCACCCGCGTCAGGCCGCCAGCGGTAACGCTACTGGTGCGACCTTGCAACACAAACGGACGTAAATCGATGTGGCGCGGCTCGGCGTTTTTGCTGCCAATAATAGGGCTGGTAGAAAGCGCGATTAACGGCTGAGCCATATAATTGCGCGGCGAGGCTTTGATGCGTCGGGCAAACTCTTCGCGCTCTTTTTTGCTGGCTTGCGGGCCGATCAACATGCCATAGCCGCCCGACTCGTTGGCAGGTTTAACCACCAGTTTATCGAGGTTTGCTAACACATGGTCACGCTGAACCTTATCAAAACATAAATAGCTGGGCACATTAGGCAAGATGGGGTCTTCGCCTAAATAGTACTTAATCATTTGCGGTACAAACGTATAAATGACTTTATCATCCGCCACGCCGGCACCCGGGGCATTGGCAATGGCAACATTACCTTTAAGCCACGCACGCATTAAGCCCGGCACCCCGAGCACCGAATCGGCGTTAAACACCTCGGGGTCGAGAAATAAATCGTCAATACGGCGATAGATAACATCGACACGGGATAAACCATTAATGGTGCGCATAAAAACGTGGTCATCCTCAACCACCAGATCGCTGCCCTCGACCAATTCGACTCCCATTTGCTGCGCCAGATACGAGTGTTCGAAATACGCCGAGTTATAAATGCCGGGAGTCAGCACGACTATCTCGGGGAACTCCAGCGGTCGGGGCGAAATTGCCGCAAGCGTATCAAACAACTGCGCGGGGTACTCGGTAACCGGCAAAATATTGTGGTTTTCAAATAACTCGGGGAACACGCGCTTGGTGACCTTGCGGTTCTCGAGCATATAAGAAACACCGGATGGCACCCGTAGGTTATCTTCTAAAACATAAAAAGCGCCGTCGTTATCGCGTATTAAATCGCTGCCGCAAATATGTGCCCACACCCCGAAGGCCGGCTTCATACCCACACACTCGGGCCTAAAGTTAACCGAGCCGGCTAAAATATCCGCAGGCACGACTTTGTCTTTAATAATTTTCTGTTCGTTGTAGATATCGTCGATAAAGCAGTTAAGCGCCTGCAGACGCTGGGTCAAACCGCGCTCGGTGACCTGCCACTCGCGCTGAGGAATAATGCGGGGGATAATATCGAAGGGCCAGGCCCGGTCAATGTTGCCAGCCTCGGAGTAAACCGTAAACGAAATACCCATGGTTTTAATGGCCAGTTCGGCCGACAATTTTCGCTCGGCAATGTCGTCTGAGGTCAAACTCGCCAAGTGCTTTGCCAGCACCCGGGCCGCGCGCCGCGGATTGCCCGGACTGCTGATCAACTCATCGTAAAACTCACCACTTTGGTAATCTCGCCAGTCTATTTGCATTGCCACTCCATTAAACGGTCGCCCCGTCACATTGATGCCCAATGAGCACAGTGTAGAGTTAATGCACGGCTTATACCACTTTCTTGCCGCGTTAGGCCGGCGGGTCAACCCGCTCGAGAGTATTGGTATTAATACGGTACCAGCCGGCCACGCTGTAGCGCTCACGGCGCGCGGGCAGCACTTCATGGGGGAACCGCTCACTCAAAAACACGACCAACCGGCCAGCCTCGGGGCAAATGTGCTCCACCACCTGATCGCCCGCCTCATTGTAGAGCACAAGCTCGCCGCCATCCTCTTTGGCCCAGCTGGGGTTAAGGTACAACACCGTAGACAACACCCGATTGGAGCGACCTTTAAAAGCATCGACGTGCTTCTTGTAAAAGGTGCCTACCGGGTAGTACGCGAGGTGACTTTCGTAATCAAACAGGCCCATAAACAGACGCCTGTTTATGGCTTCTCGCAATTGCTCCATCGCGCTCAAAAAAACAGTGGAGGCCTCTGAGCCACCGTCGAGCCAGCAAATGCGATCGCCGCGTATATCGAGCGCGACGGTATGATCCTCGGCCCGCCCGATACCGGCGGTTTTAAAGTGGCACTCTGGGTGGTCAAACTCGGCGCGCAGCGAGGCAATGGTGGCGCGGCTAAAAAGGTTATTCACAATCCCATAGCCGCGCTCCACCAACGCGTCAGCCAGCACGTCAAAGGCCGCATCGGGCGAGTCAGTCGCGAAGTGGTTGGGATCTGCCAAATCAAGCATTACTAGCGCCTCTAAAACCGTCTGTATACGTCAGCGGCGCAAAACACGCAAGTTTTTTAGCGCTTTACATTGTGCTAAAGTCGCGGCTACTTGCACGGGGGTATCAGGTGAATTTTAAGCAGCGCTTGCGCCATCATATCGATGTGCCCTTGGCGATTAGTTTTCGCCAGTTTCGGCTCGGCAGCATGATATTTTTTGCCGGGTTGGTTGCAATATTTGGCGCATCACAATTGCTTAGCCCAAGCCTTGTCCAAGAGTTAACTGTGCTTGGCGGCCTGTTAATCAGCGCGCTCGGTTTTGTGATCGCTATGCTCGCCCAAGCACGCATGATGCTGGGGCGCTTAGTAGCTTTTTGGCAAAAGCCTAAAGACTAAGGGTTCAGCTCGGCCGGCAGCTTTTGACGAGTGTAAATATCAAACCGACTCGATTTACCTTCTAAGCGGTAGCTGGGCGTCATATCCGCTAAATCCGGCGCTTTGCGCGGGCGCTTTACTACCACCCGGTAAGTAGCCAACGCACGGGCATCCGCCAACAGCTCAGCCGCATCGAGATCGGCACCCACCACCTGATGAAACGCCTGCATTTCTTTTTTCACATCGGCGGATTTGCCGCGTATCGGAAACATCGGATCAAGGTAAATCACATCGGGCGGCGAAGACTTTTTGGGGGGCGTGCACAAGTAGTCTCGCGCATCCACGCTCTCTAGGCTCAAGCGGTTAATAATCTCGGAGAGTTCGGCATCGGCGCCCGCGTGGGCACGCTGTAAGCCGTCGTTTAACAGGGCCCAAACCAGCGGCGAACGCTCGAGCATAGTCACTTGACAACCCAGGGTGGCCAGCACAAACCCGTCGCGCCCAAGGCCAGCGGTTGCGTCCAGCACGTGGGGTTTTACCCGCGCCTGAACACCAACAGCTTTGGCGATCATTTGGCCTTTGCCACCGCCAAATAAACGCCGGTGGTTTACCGCGCCGGCTAAAAAGTCTACCCGCACGGGCCCTGGTACTTTGCGACCCGTTTGCTGCAGGCTCACGCCATCGGCGGCAAACACTAAGGCGAACTGAGGTTGCTGTAGATCGGCGGGGTTTACTTGCAGCAACAATTCGGCCCCGAGCGCTCGGGCGGTTATTGCCGCCTCGGCGCGTCGGGCCGAATTGCTGCCAGCATCGTTAACAATAACTACCGTTTGTACCATGTATGCGCCTTTTGACTCTCGCGGAACTCACCGCGACCGGGCGCACATAGTAACAAACAGCAAACGGTTGGCCTATTACAGAGGCGACAACTGAATTTCTACCCGGCGATTTTGCTCGCGCCCCGCCGAGCTAGAGTTGCTGGCAATGGGATAACGCGGACCATAACCGGTGGCGTTCATGCGGTTATAGGCCACTTTGCGCTCGCCCAAATAATCCCGCACGCTTTGCGCCCGACGCTCACTCAATAACTGGTTAAATTCGTCTGAGCCGGTAGAGTCGGTGTGACCGCCAATGTTAACAGCGGTTTTATTAAACTCGACCAAAACAGTCGCCACTGAATTGAGTACATCGTAAAACTGCGGACGAATGTCGTATTTGCCTGTTTCAAAGGTGATGTTACCGGGCATAATCAGGCTGATTTTATCGCCCTCGCGCTGCACCTGTACGCCACTGCCCTGTAACTGCTGGCGTAGTTTAGTCTCTTGCTTGTCCATGTAGTAACCAACACCACCACCGATAGCGCCACCGGCAACCGCCCCGGTCAATGCGCCTTTGCCGCGGTCTTTTTTACTGGATGAGGCGACCCCTACCGCAGCACCCGCCACCGCGCCAATAACCGCGCCGGTTGTGGAGTTAGAGGTTTTGCTCTCGCCAGTGTACGGATCGTTCGTGGTACAGGCCGCTAATGAACATACCAACGTTGCTGCTAATAACTTTTTCATCAAGGTTTCCTTATCATCTGAGAACCAACCAGCAATATGCTATACCATTGGACGCCAAAATGACTCGCAAGTTTTCACATTTATACGGATTCATACTATGCATCATCCATATTCGCGCCATAACGGCTGTCACACATACCGCCACAGTATGAGTAACTACGCGTTCATTGCCCTTATCGGATTACTCGGGCTGCTATCGGGCTGTGAAAGCTACGATGTCTCGATCAATGACAACGTCGTTTATACACCCAAACCCTTGCTACGGGACGTTAACGTTGCCGACAGCAACCTCGCCAGCTGCATAAAGCAGACTATTAGTGACGACAAAATCACTCGGGCGGTTGATTTAACACGACTGCGCTGCACCCACGCAGGCATCGTAACGCTGGCGGGAATCGAGACTTTTTACGGCTTAGTACAGCTGGATCTAGGTGACAATGCTATCACCGACGTCAAACCATTGGAGAAGCTGGGACGGTTGCAAGTGGCGCTGTTAGGCGAGAACCACATTAGCAGTGCGGAGCCTCTGCTGCGTCTAATAAAGCTGGTGGAACTCGACCTAGAGGGAAACCCGATTGCCGATTGCCGGGATGTCGCGCAGCTGGAACGAGCGCTAAAAGAAAACCAAGGTATGCTGTTAACGCCCAAAAGCTGTGAAAAGCACACGAGTTAACCGGTACCGTAAGCGCTAGGCGACAAACACCAAACCGACAGTATTGCGAAATTGACGCACTACCTTCATGGCGACGGGCTCGGAGTTTATGGGCCCCACCACCTTTTTGAACATTACCGCCACTTCTGTACCCACCGGCGGCAAAGATTGGCTCTCGACCTGCACTTGGGCGCCGCCGTCGGATATATCCATGGTAAAGCCAATCAGGGTGCCAAATGCCGGGTGGGTCATTTCCACCCGGATGCTGCGACTGGTGCGCTCGTGCTGACGACGCTCTATCACCGGCAGACTCCTTACGTTAAAAAACCATTATTGCGTAACAGGCGATCGAGCACTGATGCCGCCTAAAAAGGCAAGCAGAGCTGTTTGCCGTTCTTTTATAGTAGCTAATTTTGGCGCCGACTCAAGCACTAGCCTCGGCCAGCACGGGCCCAGGAGCAAGCGACAGCCAATCAAACCCCTCATCCTGGCAGGCGTAAATAACCTCGGAGATATCGGCCGTTACCGGCGACAGAGCCTCGCGTGCGCGCTCTAGGGAGTTATTCTTTTGGCTAATATGGGCAATCACCAAATACTGCAACCGGGTACAGTCAACCCGCGCCAAGAAGCCCGCCGCCTGCTGATTGCTCAGATGCCCCCAGGGGCCACCCACCCGAGTTTTAAGTGATGGCGGGTATGGGCCGCTCGCCAGCATCATTGGGTCGTGGTTGGCCTCCAGTACCAGCGCATCGCAGTTTTGGTACATGTCCTCTACGTGGGGCGATACGGTGCCTAAATCCGTTAAAACCCCAAGGCGCACGCCCCCGCAGGAGAATATAAATTGTGCCGGCTCGCGCGCATCGTGCGGCACGGCCACAGGCTCTACCGTCAGCTCACCCAAGCAAAAGCTTTGATAGGCCTCGATTAAGTGTAATTCAGGTAATTTGCCAAGATCCCGGCTGTGGAAGGTACCGGGCGTCATATAAACCGGTAAGCCAAAGCGCCGGGCTAACGCCGCGACGCCTTTAATGTGATCGGCGTGCTCGTGTGTGACAATAATGGCCGTTAGGTCGCTGCCCGATTTACCGAGGCGCTCTAACCGCGCGCAGGTTTCTTTAACGCTAAAACCACAATCGATCAGCAGCGAGCCGCCCGGCCACTCAATAAGGGTAGCATTACCGCGACTGCCACTACCCAAAGATGCCACCCGCATACCGTGTCCTTCGATCAAGCCCAGCGCCACGCTGGGCGCTTAATATTAAATAAGATTTTTGCGCAGCAACGTTAACAAGTCACGCGATTTGCGAGCGTCCAAACGTTTGCCGTATGGGTCGCGCAGGCGCACCGTGTAGTTATCGGCCTCGCCTTGCATAAACAGCAAATAGCCTGGCGCGTTAGGGAATTTCTGCTCTGCTTTACGGTTAGATAGCGGCGCTTTAGCAAACGCGTCACCCTTGGGAACCACCGTTAACAGTTGCGCCAAACTATAAGGGCTCTTGGCCACAAGCTCTTTATCGCTTGAGAACCAGCCGCTAAACCAGCCGTCGCTTTCGGGCTCAACCGGCTCGTAGTGAAGGTAATAAACACCGTCGTCGGGCTGGCTGTCGTAAATCGAGAAGCCGTCTTCACGCATTGAGTGAAAGAGCGTGGCTTTGGCCCGCGCCTCACTTAAGCGAATTTTCATGACCGGCTCGTTCTGCTCGACGACCAATGCCGATTTCGCATCGCCGCCAATGGCTTGAGCCAGCAACGAGGTGCCGCCGATGGTTTCGTCTCGGGCGAGCGCGGCTGCCAGCTCGTCCATTAGCCAGGCTTCGCGCTCAGATGAGCTAGACGCCGACGGCCACGCTAAATCGCCCGAAGGGCTATCGCCCTGCACACTTTGATGCAAAACATGAATCTCGCTGGTCTCGGGCTGAACACCCTGATCGATTTGCACGCGATAGCGATCGGATGTGCTTAAATCGGATTTAAACTGCAGCCAGTGGCTATCGATTAAACCGCGACCAATATCGGCGCTGGCAACATCGACGTTGTTCTCGTTCAGAAAAGCTCTGACACGAGGCCAAACTTCACCGGGGGAGACATTCATCAAAATCCAGCGCTCGTCGGCAAGACGCTGGATTTTGACGTTCTCTTGCATCAGGTTGGTCGCCAAAGGCTGAGGCCGGGGTACCTCGGCGCTCTCGGTTTGGGCGATATCGTCAAACTCACTCTCAGTGACCGGCGGAATCGGGTAGCGCTCACCCAATTTCTCGCTCTTCATGCCCTCGGGCACTTTTAGCGGTTCAATTTTGTCGGCTTTTTGGTAGTCGCCCTCGCGGTTGCGAAAATAGGCCTCATCACCCCAAAAAACCCCACAGCCTGACAACATGGCCACCAAGCTCAGTACACTTACGCCCCGCAGGGAAGTTGTTTTTATCATCTTGACGTCTTCAATCTTTTTAAATCAGTCCAGCTTCACGTAACGCGGTGCGAACCTGCTCGTGGTACACCGCTGACAATTCAGTCATCGGCAGGCGAATTCCGGGATTAATAATCCCCATTTCGGCCAGCGCCCATTTTACCGGAATCGGGTTTGCCTCCAGAAACATAGCGCGGTGTAACGACATTAATGAATCGTTAATCGCCCGGGCCTGATCGGCTTTACCGGCGATGGCCAGCTCGCACATTTGCGCCAGCTTGTCGGGTATGACATTCGCTGTGACAGAAATATCCCCATGACCGCCTAACAACATTAACTCAACCGCTGTTTCGTCATCGCCCGAGATCACTTTAAAGCCATCCGGGGCCCCATCAATGATGGCTTTGGCACGTACCATATCGCCCGTGGCTTCTTTAATGCCAATAATATTGGGCAATTTTGCCAGCTCTAGCACCACATCGGGCTGCATATCGACAGCGGTACGCCCCGGAACGTTGTACAGCAACTGGGGGATATCGACGGCCTTGGCAATGTACTCATGGTGTAAGTACAACCCGCGCTGGGTAGGCTTGTTGTAATAAGGCGCTACCAGCAAACAGGCGTCGGCGCCGACCGACTTTGCGCCCTCGGTCAGCTCGACAGCCTCGGAGGTTGAGTTGGCACCGGTGCCGGCAATAACAGGTATCTTACCGCCCACTTGGTTTACCACATGTTTAATGACCGCCAAATGCTCATCCACATTCAATGTGGCCGATTCGCCGGTGGTACCCACGGCGACAATCGCGTGAGTGCCCTGCTCCAGATGCCAATCCAACACTTTGGACAGCGCCTGCCAGTCGACACTGGTATCGGGGTTCATGGGGGTTACCAAAGCAACCATACTGCCTTGAATCATAGGTTCTCCAACTCAGGGTAGAGAGAGCGCCATATTAGCGCTCTCGGCTCGGGGCGGGCCTCCGAGAAATACAGCCAATAAACTCTGGCGACATGTTACGCACCGCCAGAGGGGGACACAAGCGTCATTTTTTAAACTCAAGCATTCGCGCAAGCGGCTTCATAGCCTGCTCTGCCAGCGCCGGATCGACAAAGATCTCATTGTCATTGCGCTCGAACACGGCGGCTAAATTATCCAACGCGTTCAGCGCCATCCAAGGGCAGTTGGCGCAACTGCGGCAGGTCGCGCCACTGCCGGCGGTGGGCGCCACATGAAAGATTTTATCGGGGCAGCGTTGCTGCATTTTATAAAAAATGCCCTGATCCGTTGCCACAATAAACTCGCGGTTAGGCAGTGTCTCGGCGGCGTTAATCAGCTGCGACGTAGAGCCTACCACATCGGCCAAATCAACCACCGCTTGCGGCGACTCAGGGTGCACCAACACCGCCGCCTCGGGGTACAAAGTTTTTAAATCCTCTATCCCTTTTGCCTTAAACTCTTCGTGAACAATACAGGCACCATCCCACAAAAGGACATCGGCACCTGTTTGTTTTTGCACATAGGCGCCCAAGTGTTTATCGGGTGCCCATAAAATTTTCTCGCCCTGCTTATCCAGATAATCCACCACATCCAGCGCGATACTGGAAGTTACTACCCAGTCGGCGCGGGCTTTAACGGCGGCCGACGTGTTGGCGTAAACCACCACAGTGCGATCCGAGTGCGCATCACAAAACGCCGCAAACTCGTCCGCCGGGCAGCCGATATCCAGCGAGCAAGTCGCCTCAAGGGTCGGCATCAACACGCGTTTATGAGGCGTGAGAATTTTCGCCGTCTCCCCCATAAATTTAACACCTGCGACGATAAGCGTCGTGGCGCTGTGCTCTTTGCCAAAACGCGCCATCTCTAACGAGTCGGCAACGCAGCCACCGGTCTCTTCGGCCAGCTCCTGAATCATAGGGTCAGTGTAATAGTGCGCGACCAGCACCGCGTTATGCTCAACCAGCAGCGCTTTAATACGATCTTTAAGCGCGTCTTGTTGCTCGGGCGTAAGCTCGGGGTCCGAGCTGATACCCGCCAAATGATCTAACACCACCTGACGATCTGACGCCAGCGGCGGCACTGTAGACGTTGTTTCTTGGGTCATATTAATTACCACGGTCGCACCCGCTTTGTGCGGGCTTTTACAAAGGCCCAAGGCCCCTAAAGCGCGCTATTCTACCATACCTGAGAAAGGGAATACGGATGAGGCAAGGCTACCCGTTACGGAAACGCGGCCAATAAAAAAGGCCAGAGGAGATCCTCTAGCCTTTTTAATATGGTGGGTCGTACTGGATTCGAACCAGTGACCAATTGGTTAAAAGCCAACT
>NZ_CAXAUC010000026.1:0-9264 GCF_963972205.1 uncultured Gilvimarinus sp.
CCGATGGTAGTGTGGGGATTCCCCATGTGAGAGTAGGTCATCGTCAAGCTTCTAATCTAAACGCCCTGTAGGTAACCCTGCAGGGCGTTTTTCTTTATGGGGTATTATTCACGCTTGCCGATGGCCTACGGTCATAGTGATGAGCGCCTTCCGTGGCGCTCTCGACAACGGCTCCTGCGTTGTCCTACCACCCCACATTCGAGTAATTCGCACGCGCCCATGGCATTATTGAATCCCTTTGGCTCAAATGGCTCAACCTCAAAGTACTCGTGCTTTCTGATAAAAATGCCGGGCTGAATAAACTCTTATCAAGAGTCTCAAGCGTTTGTTTGCTGGTCACTTATGGGTGCTACAGGCTTGAAAGTCAGTATCTCATCTTCTATTTGCTTCGTATTTGATTGCTAAAGTCCCTTTACTTGCTTGTGCAAACAATCGTAAAAACACGTGATTGTTTGAAATTTATATTTATTAATTGATCTGTAACCGGTTACAATTTGCAGGTTCGAGCCTTTACGATTCTATATATAAAAAGTGTTGAGTATATGATGTTTGTGCGCGCTAATACGAGTATCTCTAAATGCTTTGCTGGACGAGGCTAACTATACTTAGCTCGCCTGTAATTCTATTAATAACGACAAAGGACAATGCCATGAAGTTCTCGATCAAACCCTGTTTACGTTTATCTGCGGTTTGTTTGACCGCGTTAACCGCATGCGCAGCCGTTTCTGCGGAGAAGGAGCCGTGGCAACAAGCTGAGGCGACAGAAGTTTGGAAGCCGGTGCCGGCTAAGGTTTCGGTGAGCGCCGCTGGTGTGCCATCCGATGCCACCGTCCTTTTTGACGGTGCTGATCTGGATGCCTGGGAGTCAGCGAATGACGATTCATCCGCCCCCTGGGTTATTAAAGGAGATGTGTTGGTGACTAATCCTAAAAGTGGCGATATTCGCACCAAGCAGGATTTTTGCGATGTGCAGCTACACATCGAGTGGCAGTCGCCAGCCGAAAAAGATATGGAAGGGCTCGAGGGCCAAGGTCGAGGTAACAGCGGCGTATTTTTTCAAGAACGTTATGAAATCCAGGTATTGGACTCGTTTGGCGGTGATACTTACGTCAATGGCCAGGCCGGCTCGGTTTATAAACAGCATATACCGTTAGTGAATGCAACTAAAAGCCTAAACGATTGGAACGTGTACGATATTATTTATATGGCTCCTGAGTTTAATGATGCCGGTAAATTGCTTGAACCAGCCTACGTTACGGTATTGCATAACGGTGTTTTGGTGCAAAACCACGTAGAGATTAAAGGACCTACGGCCTGGATTGGCCACCCGCCTTATGAGGCTCACGGCTGTGCGCCATTACGCTTACAAGATCACGGTAATCCCGCTAAGTTTCGCAATATTTGGGTGAGGCCGCTGTAACGATCGGCGAATATTCACATGCCCGTTCAGCGCGGCAGCTTAACTCATAAAAGAATACGAGAGCCCAGCATGAAGATAATTACATCAGCCATCGCTTTGTTTTGTTTGGTGGCATCTGCAGGCGCGTCGGCGGCTGCAAGTGACAGTGAATTCTTCCGGTACTTGGAAGATAACGATAGTTGGAGTCGAGGCGCCGGCGTTGAGGCAAATGGTTCGCAATTAACCCTGATCGAAGAAGGTGATGGGCAAGCCGTTGTTAATGCTACCGACTCTCCAGCTAACTTGTTAACTAATGTTCACCTGGGTGACTCAGTGGTGAGTCTTACCTATATGGTAAACGCCAGCGCGAACGCCAGTGTGTATTTGCAAGGTCGCTACGCCATTAAATTAACCGCCAATGGGGCCGCTGGAGAGCTTGGAAGTGAGAGTGCTGGGGCTGTTAGTGGGCGCTGGGATAACGACGCGGAAAAGCTGGTTGATGGCGTCTTGCCGCTCGAATCGGTCGCGGTGTCTCCCACTGAGTGGCATACCTTGACAGCTAGGTTTCGGGCACCCCGTTACGACGAGGCGTCAAACAAAGTGGACAATGCTTTGCTATTGGAAGTTGCGATCGACGGTAAGGTTGTGCAGCGTAACACCATTCTGCCTAACTTTAGTGTCGGTTCGGTCGATCCTTGGGAGACTACCAGTGGGCCAACGATGATTCATGTCGAAAGCGGTACGCTGGCTATTCGCGGTATGAGTACGCGACCTGCCGATTTTGCCAACTTAATATTGCCCGAGAAAAGTGGTGAGGCAACCAATGAGGCGGAGCTTGTTGACTTTGTCGCCTTGGGTAAAAAAGGCTTTCAATCGCTGGGCTGTAAAGAATGCCACGCCGTTGACCTTGACGATACCTCTATGAAAACTGGCCCGAATCTTTTTGGCCTGTTTAAAAAGACGCCGCGAGACCGGGAAATCATTGAGGCGGGGGAGAACCACCGCTTTATGATTAAGGCCGACGAGAGTTATTTGCACCGCAGTGTGCGCACGCCGGCGGCGGAGCTGGCTGTGCATGAGGGCGGTGATAAAAATGGCGAGTCTTTTATGCCTATTATGCCTCCGTATCGTCAGCAAACCTTAGCCGATAAACAGCTCGACGCAATCGGTTATTATTTAAAAACGTTAAACAGTGCGTGGGAGCAAGGTGCAGCGGTTAAGTTGGTCGACGCTGGCGGCCCGGTAAAATATGACCCGCTTACGGATGACTTACAGCTCTTAGTGGATGATACCGTGCGCATTCAGCGTGGGCCGATGGCAGGTATGTCGGCGCGCGCTATTCATGTGGGACAACCTAACGCTATCAATTACAGTTTTGATCCACGCGTGCTGGGCATTGTTAAACTCTGGCAAGGTGGCTTTCTGGACGCCTCGGGAGAGTTACGCAATCGTGGTGGTGACGGCTTAAAAACCGGATTCGAGACGCGTGCTATTAGCTTGGGTGATTCAGGTTTGCTCTTTGCGCCGCTCAATAGTGACGGGAATTTAATCGATTTTTCGTTTAAAGATGCTGTTTGGCACGATACCGAAACCATTAAAAAGTCGCTCTGGTCCGATGCGGATCACCTTGATAATGTCGCCGCTGTGAACGCACAGTTTTTAGGTTACCAGCGTCCATCGACAAGTCCGACGGCCGCTCCTAGCTTTCGCTATCGGGTCGGGCAAAATACGCTGAGTGTGACCACGGCGCTTGCGGCCAATGGCGACGCTAATATTTCGGTCGCAGGAAAGTTAAAGCAGCCGCAGTCGTTCCGCATTAACCCTCAGATTTTGACGCACGCTAGGGTATCGGTAGGCGCTATTGATAATGGCGTCTGGACTTTGCCTGCGGGTGCCACTGATGCCGAACTTACTGCCAAGGTGTTGGTTGCTGATACGGCCTGGAAGCCCGAGCCATCCTCTTTTGATTATCGCCAACAGGCGCTGCGTACAGTTGATGCTGTGGCCGAGTTACCCGCAGGTTACAGCATAGAAAATTACCTTCCTCCGCAAGATAATTATGGGCGAGACCAGCTTTTTGAGGCGCTCGGCTTAGCCGTCGCTAAAGATGGTACCGTTGTTGTGGCGACGCGCACTGCCGGAGTTTGGCGCCTTAAAGACGGTCAGTGGCAGTTATTTGCCGAAGGTTTGTTTGATAGCCTGGGCGTACAAATCGAAGATGAGCACGGCCTGCAAGTAGTGGTGGGGCAAAAAGCCGAATTGACCCGTATTACCGATACTGATGGCGATGGTATGGGTGATTCATTCACCACCTTGTTTGATGCGCACAGTTACCACGGCAACTATCACACTTATATGCACGGCCCTGCGCGCGATACGGACGGTGCCTATTATATCAACCTTAATTTAGCCCACGCCGATGAGGCCGTTTATAAAGCGGGCGGCAACTTTATGGGTAGTCAGGGCGGCTTGAGTGGTTGGTCGGTTCGCGTTAAGCCCGATGGCGAGTTCGATTTATTTGCCAGCGGTTTGCGCAGTCCGGCGGGTCTTGCGACCGGGCCTGAAGGCAAGCTTTGGTATACCGATAACCAAGGTGAATTTGTCGGCACCTCTAAGTTGTTTGTGCTTGAGAAAGGTAAGTTCTACGGTCACCCTTCATCTTTGGTGGATTTACCCGGCATGAAGCCTGACTCGCCTGAGATTCAATGGGATAAGGTTGCAGATACTCGCGAAGACGCGGTTGTTTTGCTGCCGCACAATATTGTGGCCAACGCCCCGGGGCACCCTGTGTGGGATACCACTAACGGTAAGTTTGGCCCTTTTGCTGGCCAAATGCTGGTGGGCGATCAAACCCAGTCCAACTTGTTGCGTATTACCACCGAGCAGGTCGGTGAGCATCGTCAGGGGGCTGTTATGCCTTTTATGTCGGGCTTGGCGTCGGGCGTGATGCGCGGAGTGTTTTTGCCCGACAATAGCTTGCTGGTTGGTCAGACAGGCCGTGGCTGGCAGGCTAAGGGTGGGCACGTGGCCGCGCTGCAGCACATTCGTTGGGATGGCAAAACGACCCCGGTTGCTATCGATACAGTAGCGGCCACAAAAGATGGCTTTGAGGTGCGTTTGACGCAGAAGCTCAACAAACGTGATGTGGATACCTTATCGCAAGCGTTGGCGGTTAACTCGTGGGTGTACCGCGATGCCCCCGACTATGGCTCCCCCGAGCTAGACAAGCGCGATGAGTCATTCACTGTGTCGCCGGCCGCCGATGGTTTATCGTTTACCGTCGCTCTGGACAATACTGAGCAAAATGTTGTTCATCCGCAGCAAACGGCTCGGGTTTATCATATAGCGTTAAACCCAGCGGGCTTGTTTGACGCTGCATCAACAGCGCCGATGCACGCTTATTACACGCTGTATGAGTTTGCCAATCACTAAGCGTTAACTCACGTCCGCAAGGATGCGGGCGGTAGCGCTGGATTTTAGCGGTTAGTTTTGTAACTATGCGCGTTTGGCCTTGCCGACGTGCCCATGAACGAAAATACCGGAATACTGACCATTAATGTCGCCGCTGTCGCCGCCAATTGGCGAGCGATTGCGGCCCATGCGCACCCCTCTATTACCTCCGCTGTTATCAAGGCCGACGCCTATGGTCTGGGTGCGGCTCAGATTGGCCCCGAACTCTATCGCTCGGGTTGCCGGCACTTCTTTTTTGCGACCCTCACCGAGGCGGTCAGCGTGCGCCCTTTATTGGGTGATGATGCTCACTGCTATTTGCTTGGCGGTGTCCCGGTGGGGGGCGAAGCGGACGCTGTTCGGCATCGGCTGGTGCCAGTGTTGTCCTCCCTGAGTGCCGTTGAGCGCTGGCTCCGTTGGCGGGTGGAGTCGGGCTTGAGTGCAACTGCTGCGCCGGCGGCGCTGAAATTTGATACCGGAATGACACGCTTAGGGCTGGCGGCGGGTGAGCTCGAGCAATTGCTGGCCGATGAGGCGCGCTGGCTGGCGTTGTCACCGGTTTTGTTAATGAGCCACTTGGCTGTCGCGGACGATACTTCTAACCCGCAAAATAAACGACAGCGCGATGCGTTTTTTGCCTTGGGTGGGCGCGCCAAGCAGTTGCAGCCAGGCCTTTTGTTGAGTCTCGCCAACTCTTGCGGTATTTATCTGGGGCGAGATTATCATGCCGATTTAGTGCGCCCCGGCGCCGCCTTGTATGGCTTTAACCCTTCACCCGAAAGTGCATCGCCGGTGTCTGGCGTGGTTCGTTTGACGCTGCCTGTTATCGCGCTGCGGACGCTAACTGAGTCGGCCTCAGTGGGTTATGGCGCGGAGTATGGTGGCCGTAAAGGTCAGGTTCTCGCGGTTGTTGCGGGCGGCTATGCCGACGGGCTGCATCGAGTTCTGGGGCCTGATGGCTACGGTTTGTGCCGTGGAGTAAAAGTGCCGGTTGTGGGGCGGGTGTCAATGGACAGTGCAGTGTTTGATGTGACGGCGGCATTGGCCGGTGGGTCTGCCTGGGTCGATGGGGAGCGGTTAACGATTGAGGTAATTAACCCGGATGTTTTGACGTTGGATGTTTTGACCGCTCGAAATCAGGCGCTTGGCTACGAGGTGCTGACCAGTTTGCGGGCGGGGCGCTATCGTCGTATTTATCAGGCGGAGGCTGTTTAGTGCAGCAGGATCAATTGCAGAATTTATTGGCGCTGTTGGCCGACGGTGACTATCACTCCGGCAGTGAGCTGGGTGAATTGTTGGGGGTCAGTCGAACGGCGGTTTGGAAGCATTTGCAAAAACTCGCAGAGCTAGGGGTGGAGTTGGACTCTAGTCGAGGTCGCGGCTATCGCTTGCCGGGCGGCTTAGAGCTGCTGAGCGCTGAGTCGATAAACGCTCGTCTAGCAAAGGGAGGGCCGCCTTTGACGCTCGAGGTGTTGCCTTTGGTTGACTCAACGAACTCGCGCTTAATGGCGGCGGCCGATCGGCTGCCTGTGGGGGCTGTGTGTATTGCCGAGCAGCAAAGTGCCGGTCGCGGACGACGTGGGCGTACATGGGTTAGCCCCTTTGCGCGCAATTTGTACTTCTCGGTGCTGTGGCGCTTTGATGGTGGCGCGGCGGAACTTGAAGGTTTGAGTTTGGCGGTGGGTGTCTGCATTGCAGATGCGCTCGAATCGCTTGGCCTTAGCGGTGTCACACTCAAATGGCCAAACGATGTTTTGGCGGACAATAAAAAGCTCGCTGGCATTTTGTTGGAGATGAGCGGCGATCCGGCTGGCGCCTGTCACTTGGTAGTTGGTGTTGGTATTAATGTAGAGATGTCGCAGGCCTCGGCCGCTGAAATCGATCAGCCGTGGGTTGATGTTGCATCATTGGCGCAGCGTCAGGGGTTGGCGCAAATATCCCGTAATGAGTTATGCGCCTGCGTGCTGACAAAGCTGGCGGCCCTGCTGAGCCAATACTCTGCGCAAGGCTTTGCCCATTGGCGAGAGCGCTGGATGGCGCGAGCGGCTTTTTTAGGCGAGCCTGTGAAGCTTCTCACGGCGACTCAAGAAACCCATGGAACGTTCATTGGGGTGGATAATAGTGGCGCGCTGCGGTTGGCGAGCGCCACAGGTGAGCAGCTGATTTATGGTGGCGAGGTGTCTTTGAGATCTAGCTCATGATTTTACAGGTTGATATAGGCAACTCTCGGATTAAATGGCGCTTGCGTCGTCAGGGTCGTACTCTTGAGTCAGGAGTTGGCAATCATGGCGACTATCAATGGCTGCAAGGGCTTGCGCTACAGCAGGTATGGGTAAGCTCGGTAGTCGCGCTGGAGTCTGAGTCGTTGCAGGCGGCGCTTGCGGCTTACGGCTTGCCTCGGGCTCGGTTTGCGAGTGCGCAGGCGAGTGCGGGCGGCGTGGTGAATGGCTACCAAGTGCCTGCCACCCTTGGGGTCGATCGTTGGCTGGCCCTGTTGGGCGCGCGTCAGTTGTCTGTGGGGCCTGCTGTGGTGGTCGATGCGGGTACGGCGTTAACCGTTGATTTGTTGGGCGCTGATGGTCGTCATAGGGGCGGTTATATTGCCCCGGGCCTAACACTTATGCAGCAGTCTTTGGCTCTCAAGTCGCAAGCGTTAGCGGTGAATTTTGAGCGGCGTGGTCGGGTGGCGCCCGGCGATAGCAGTGCCACGGCGATAGAGGCCGCCCTCGTTGCAATGGGGCGCGGCTTGATAGAGACCGGACGGTTGTCCTTGTCGGAATACTGTCCGGCAGATCCGGTTTTGCTGTTGTTTACCGGCGGCGACGGCGACTTTTGGCAGCGTGTTTTGGCTGAGGGCTCTAGTGAGCCTGAGTTATTGTTTATTGGTTTGGAGCGCTATTTCACCCAAGGTCAGGGTTAGCGAGCGGCTGCGGTGTGGTGGTCAAATTAAAGGAATAGGCGACGAGGTTGTCATGAGGTTGATTTTTTTTGCGCTATTGGCTGTAAACGTCGCTGTATTTATTTTGCAGTTGACGGTTTGGCGGCCGCCGGTTGCCGATGCACCGACCGCGCGCCAGGTGGCTACCGGCGCCGCTCGCTTGCAGTTGCTGACTGAGGCCGCGGTGGGCAGCGTCGAGCCGGCGCGGCTGAGTGGGCGTCGAGGGGGCTCGGGTGGCCCGGCAGCGCCGGCTTCTGGTCGAGTGGCTGAGCAGGGCGCTCTGTGCGACATGGTTGGGCCGTTTCCGGCGCTGTTGCAGGCCGAATACCTTGTGGAGCATCTGCAGGCGCTTGAGGTGGCCGCGCGGGTGCGGGAGTTGGACGTCCCCGAGGGGGTCGGCTATTGGGTGTATTTGGCGCCGGAAGCGAGCCGTAAGGAGGCGCTCGCACGTCTGCATGAGGTTCAGGCTAAGCAGATTGACAGTTATATGATTCCTCGCGGCGAGCTTGCCAACGGCATTTCTTTTGGCATGTTTACCCGGCAAGAGTTGGCGGAGGCCCGTTTGCAGGAAATGCGCGAGCTTGGTTACGCCGCGGAAGTGAAAGAAATCACCCGAACCCATAAAGAGATTTGGGTGGTGCTGGATGCCAATCAAGGTCAAAAAATAGCCGAGAAAGCCTGGGTTGAGTTGCTGGAGTCAGAAAATGGCATCGAGAAACAACAAAAATACTGTCAAGGTGTTGCGTCGACGTAAAAGTTTCTCTAGAATCCCGCCTCCACGTTGAGACGTGCTTAGAGAAAATGCTGGCGTAGCTCAGTTGGTAGAGCAGCTGACTTGTAATCAGCCGGTCGGGGGTTCGACTCCTCTCGCCAGCTCCATTTTCTCTGATGTTATTGCTGTAAGCAGGTGAATTTCTTAGGAAAACCGGTTGACAGTAGTAGGCCAGAGCCGGACAATGCCGGCTTGTTTTTGGCAGGGGTTCCCGAGTGGCCAAAGGGATCAGACTGTAAATCTGACGCGCAAGCTTCGGTGGTTCGAATCCACCCCCCTGCACCATTTTATTGCCGCTTAGTGCGGTGGCGACATAAGTCGTCGCGGCTAGTAGGCTCTTTTGCTTTTTGCAGGAGTGCTACGCGGAGCAAGAAGTCAGCGGGCATAGTTCAGTGGTAGAACGTCAGCCTTCCAAGCTGAATATGCGGGTTCGATTCCCGCTGCCCGCTCCAGTTGCTATGGTTTAAAGCTCTTGTAGCTCAGTTGGTAGAGCACACCCTTGGTAAGGGTGAGGTCAGCAGTTCAAATCTGCTCAAGAGCTCCATTTTCTGGCTGCGAAAGAAGTGCTTTCGCGGCTGTTTTTGTGTGTAAATAAACGGCTTGTTTGATGGCTAGTTGAGGAGGCGCTCGCAATGGCGAAGGAAAAGTTCGAACGTAATAAACCCCACGTCAATGTGGGCACCATCGGTCACGTTGACCACGGCA
>NZ_CAXAUC010000027.1:0-7940 GCF_963972205.1 uncultured Gilvimarinus sp.
TACGATAAATTATACTCGCTTAACGATGTGTCCAGTATTAGTGGTAGGGATCAAGTATAGAGGACCGGGACGGAATTTCCGTGATTCTAGAAGATGACTTTGCATTCAAGGCCAATTTTTTCGATGTTGCGCTTGATTTGATTTCAAAGCTTGATGGGGACTTTGATATTGTTTGCTTCGATTGTATCGAGTCAGATAGTTGTTCTTCGGATGAAGTGTTACCGGGTTTGTTCAGAACGCATGGTAAAAGCTTTCCTTTTTATAGGGGTAGTCACTGTTTGTTTGTAAATAATAGACGTGTTCCCAAGATACTGGATGTGATCAAGCGGTCTAAAGTCAAGGATTATGACGGATTTTTGTTTTCTACAAACGAGTTGAATGTGTGGGTTGCTTCCACAGGTAGATCCCAGGTTATATATTTAGGGACCGATATAGATTGCGTTGGCGGGTTTATGGTTAAAGTAAGGGGTGTCTATAGGCGGGTCCTTTATTTGCTCTTTGAAAAAATAACAGTTGAGTGAAAGTGAGTCGGAGACTGTTACGAGGTTCAATTGATACTGAAAATTTGACCACAATTTAGGATATTGCTCAGTACAATCACTCGATTGCATTCGGGCTCCCTCCATTGTTGTACTGCGTTGTCTCTGAGTTACAAGCTCTCGTGCGCACTCAACCCTATCAAGGTCATGTATATCGACCCCCCGTGCCGCGCTGTAAGGTTAAAGTGTTTAACATAGGCATGCTGAGTCGGTATAGCTGGCTGAATATAAAGCAGTGTAATTTGATGTTAATTTAAACGGTCGGGGTAGGTAAGCATTTTACATGCTTTTTCAGTTTAAATATTGTCTTTTTCAACTGTCAAAAGTGTGAAGATTGGGAGCTTTACAAATCATGCAGGTAGGCCGCATTGTATGTTGTATTTGATGTCATCAAGTCATTGTAACTTTACATTAGGGCGAGTGAGAAATAGGTAATATCATATTTATCAATATGTTAGGGTTTTTTTGTTCGACTTTATATGAACTACCCTTCTAAAGCTTTCGAATAAATAAGCGACACTAACAAATTTCTGCATGTTGGCACATACTGCTACCCCGTTTTTTCGTGTTGCTTCGGCTTATCTTACACAAGAATGCTCTTGGCAGTATGTGCAGGGAGTAAGGCGTTAGTGACCAACTGGAGATGCCGTGTTTTTTACTCAAAGCGCCGAAGATGCTCACTGCATCAATATGAACGACCCAGATGAGCCTTTAGGGCGTGTAGCGCCTCAGCCATTCGAATTGGAAGATTTGGAGTGGCCGACGGCTGAGCATTACGTGTTGGCTATGCGTTTTGAGCGCGAGGCTGACCGCGAGGCGGTTCGGCAGGCGCCAACATTGGAGCGGGCGCGTAAGCTGGCAGGTGGTTGGTTTAAGAAAAAGCGCCCTAACTGGAAAGCCGAGCAGCCTGTATTGATGAGCCGCGCGCTTTACACTCAGTGTTTAACTTATCCCGAGATGGCGCAGGCGCTGTTGGATACTGGCGATCAGGTGTTGTTGGAGGATAGCCAGTTTGATTATTACTGGGGTATTGGCCGCGACCGGCGCGGTGAGAATCATTATGGTCAGGTTTTGATGAATATCCGTGAGCGCTTGCGTCAGCGAGCCGCCGAGTAAGTTTTAGTCACTGATAATACTATTCAGCCAAATATCCAATAGCACGTCACCGTCGCGCAGTAAGTCTACGTCTTGGTTGTAGGGTTCTAGGTGCAGCTGTAGTAGGCCTTTTAAATACGCCCAAAAGCTGGTGGCGAGTGCTTCGGGGTTGGTGTCGGTGGGTACTTTGCCTGCGGCGTGCAGTTGCTTAAACGCCGTTTTAAAGCTATCGCGCATTTGTTGGTGGCGGGATGCTAAAAAGCTTTGCAGTTCGCTGTCGTTTTCCAGTCGTTCTACTCCCAGTAAAATCATCCGCAACGCCTGCATGAGTGCGGCGTCGTTGAGGGTGGCCCCCAATTGAGATTTAATCAGCTGCTTAAATTCGCGCCCATTGCCACGGGTGTTGTTCAGTGTTTTCACAATGCTGGCGTGGGGGGCGGCGGCGTCTCGCTGCCACAGGGCCATAATTACCGCGTCTTTGTTGGCAAAGTGCCAGTAGAGTGCGCCCCGGGTAACGCCTGCGCGGCTGGCGATGTGGTTGAGGGTGGTCTCGTTAACGCCTTGGGTTTGAAACAGCCAAGCGGCGGCGTCTAGCAGCTGATTTAGGGTTTTTTGGGCGTCGGCTTTGGTTTTTCTGGCCACAATTACTTTGCCTGCAGTGAATGGGTGAGGGCGCCGTTACTATATGTGCTCGCGGTAGGCGAATTTACCGAGTTTACGGCTATGGTTAAATTTGTGCGCTGAGCTATCTTTAAAGATTGTGTTGTCATTAACTTTTTGTATAATACAAACATACATGAATGTATGTAAATAGCGAGAAGCTGCTTTTTGGGTGACATGATCTCTAGCGCGGAGCCGTCCGTATCTTAAGAGCTTGCAAGCGCTCGCGAGTCATATAGCCCGTTACACCTCACCACTTTTTTGGGAACCCGAAATGAAAGCGATGTCTGTGTTGCTACTGAGCGCTGTGTTTGCCCTCAGTGCCTGCGAAAAAGCACCTGCTACCGATGCGCCAGCCGAGCAGGTGCAACCGGCCAAGATTGTTCAGGCGCAGTCTGCGCATCTTAACGCCATGCGCAGCTTTCCCGGTGTGACCGAGGCAACGCAGCATTCGGAGTTGGCGTTTCGGGTAGGCGGGCAGCTGGAGTCGTTACCGGCAAAGCCGGGCATGAAGTTCGAGGCCGGTGATGTGTTGGCGCAATTGGATAAGGCGGTGTACGCCAATAACTTGGCCGACCGGCAGGCAAAGTACGATCTGGCGAAATCGCAGTACGATAAAATTAGCTCGCTGCTGGCAAAAAATTACACCAGCGACTCGGCGGTGGAAGAGGCCGAGGCCAACGTGCGTGCCACCAAGGCGGCGCTGGCCGACGCTCGCGATAACCTTAAATACACCACCTTAAAGGCGCCGTTTAACGGTGTGATTGCGCATGTTGGGGTAGAGAACCACCAAACAGTGGCGGCCAATCAGGTGATTTTGGAGTTGCAAAGCGTGGATACCCTGGATGTGCGCTACAGCGTGCCCGAGAGTTTGCTTGGGCGTATTAAGCCCACCGTGGACCCTAAAGATATTTGCGCTCAGGTCAGCTTTAACGCCTACCCAGACCACAGTTACCGTGCGTGCTTTAAGGAGTACGAAACCAAACCTGACCCGGTGACGCGCTCGTATACCGTGGTGCACACTATGGCGCGCAATCAAGATTTTCCGGCATTGCCGGGTATGGCAGTGACGGTCAGTTTGGATCTTACCCAGCTTCTTGCCGGCGAAAACATTACCGGCGTACTGGTGCCTATCGAAGCGGTATTTGAGGTGGAGGGCCAAGCCTACGTCTGGCGCGTTGACAGTAACCAGCAAGTGCACCGGGTTGCTGTGGACGTCGGGCAAGTACAGGGCGATTACCTTTACTTGTTGGACGGTTTGCAGCCGGATGATTCGGTGGTGGCGGCAGGTGTTAGCTATTTGCACGAGGGCGATAAAGTCCGCGCCTTAATTAAAGAGCGCGGACTATAGGAGACGGTCATGCAATTAACCGAATATACCCTTGCCAATCGCACTGTTGCCTGGATGGTGGTCGCGCTGTTGGCGCTAGGCGGCGTGTTTGCTTTTAATGGCTTGGGTCGCTTAGAAGATCCGCAATTTACCATTAAGCAAGCCATTGTCGTTACCCAATACCCGGGCGCCTCGTCGCAAGAGGTAGAAGAGGAGGTGACGCTCCCCATAGAAAATGCGATTCAGCAGTTACCTTATGTTGATCATATCGTCTCGACGACCACGGCGGGTATGTCGCAGGTTGAGGTAGAGATGAAAAGCATCTACCGCAAAGATGACTTGGCGCAAATCTGGGATGAGATGCGACGCAAAATTAACGACATGGCGGGCACGTTGCCACCCGGCGCCGCGGCCCCGATTATTAACGATGATTTTGCCGATGTGTACGGGATGTTTTTTGCCGTTACCGGAGAGGGCTATAGCTTTGATGAGTTAGCCGATTACACCGATTATCTGCGCCGCGAGTTAGTGTTGGTGGATGGCGTAGGCAAAGTCGTTGTTGGTGGACGACGCATCGAGCAAGTCTACATCGAGGTCGACCGCGCTAAATTGGCCGCCTCGGGCTTTTCGGTCGATACCATTAGCCAGGCGTTGCAAGGGCAAAACCTAGTATCGGATGCCGGCCACATAGAGGTCGGGCGTGAATACTTGCGCATTAGCTCGGTGTTGCACGGCGGTGAGGGGTTGCAGGCACTTAGGTCACTGTTGCTGGGTAACGCCAACGGCCAGCTGGTGTACCTGACGGACGTGGCTACGATCAGTAAAGGCTACCGCGAGCCACCGTCACATTTGTATCGGTTTAATGGTCGGCAGGCGTTAACACTGGGGGTATCGTTTGGTTCCGGTGTCAATGTGGTCGAGGTGGGTGCTGCGATTAAAGCGCGTTTACAAGCGCTTGAGTATGCCCAGCCGGTCGGCACCGAGATTACCGCTATTTACGATCAGCCCGGGCAGGTCAATGAGTCGGTCAGTAACTTTTTATGGAGCCTAGCGCAAGCGGTTGTCATTGTGGTGCTGGTGTTAATGTTCACCATGGGTTTAAAGCCCGGTATTATTATGAGCGCAACTTTGCTGCTCACCATTGCCGGCACGTTTATCGTGATGAATATTTTTGGTATTGAGTTACACCGTATCTCTCTTGGTGCGCTCATTATCGCTCTGGGTATGTTAGTGGATAACGCCATTGTGGTTACCGAAGGCATTATGATTAACGTCCGCCAGGGGATGCGTAAAACCCAAGCCGCTATTCGCATTGTCTCGCACACTCGCTGGCCGTTACTGGGGGCCACCGTTATTGCCATTACCGCGTTTGCGCCTATTGGTTTATCGCCCGATGCCAGTGGTGAGTTTACCGGCAGCTTATTTTGGGTGCTGCTGATTTCACTGTTTTTTAGTTGGGTGCTGGCGGTAACCCTTACACCGTTTTTCTGTTTTTTATTGCTCGGCAAGCGCGGCGCCGATACTGCTACAACCTCGGACTCAAAAACCGCAGACCCCTACGCCCCTTACCAAGGTAAAATGTATCGCGGCTACCGCAAGCTGCTGCATTTTTGTTTGCACTTTCGCGCGCTAACCATGTTACTGATGGTCGCGCTGCTAGTGTCGGCCGTAATGGCTTTTACTCAGGTAAATCGAGCGTTCTTTCCCGATAGCTCACTGCCGATGTTTATGGTGGATTACTGGCTGCCCGAAGGCAGCGCCATACGCTCCACCGAAGCGGATGTTAAAAAGCTCGAAGCCGATGTGTTAAAACTCGATGGCGTTAAGCAAGTAACCGCGACCATCGGTCGTGGCGCCGAGCGCTTTATGCTTACCTACGCACCCGAAAAAACCTACCCAAGCTACGCTCAGCTAATGATCGAGACCGACAACTTTGCACAAATAGACGGTACGGTCGCGGCGATTGAGCGACTGTTAAAAAACCAGTATCCGCAGGCTTTTACCCGCATTAAACGGCCTTCGGTGGGTCCCTCAACAGCGGCTAAAATTGAGGCGCGCATCAGCGGCCCGGACCCGGCAGTGTTGCGCCAACTGGGTGACCAAATGATCGCGCTGTTCAGCAGCAACCAGCACGCCAGTAACATTCGGCAAAACTGGCGCGAGCGCACTAAAGTATTGCGGCCGGTATTTGATGCCGCAGCGGCACAGCGATTGGGAATTACCCAAACCAATTTAGACCAAGCCATCAAAATGAACGTCGAGGGCGTTAGTATTGGCGTGTTCCGCCAAGGGGCCGATTTACTCCCCATTATTATTCGCCCACCGGCCAGCGAGCGGCACGGGGTCGATCAGCTCGATCGGGTGCAAGTGTACAGTCCGGTTAGCCAGGGCTATGTAAATATCGGTCAGTTTGTGCGCTCGGTCGAGCTCGACTGGGAAAACCCTCTGATTATGCGCCGCGATAAAAAACGCACACTCGCGGTGTTGGCTGATCCGACCGCCGACAGCAACCCGTTTGAATTGCATGCCGAATTGCGTGGCCCCGCCGAGGCCATGGAAATGCCCCTAGGCTACGAGTTGGAGTGGGGTGGCGAGTACGAAGCGCAAGAGAAAGCCAACAAAGCCGTCTTTGCTTTTGTACCCCTAGGGGTGTTGGTGATGATCGTGGTGAATATTGTTATGTTTAACTCGATCCGGCAAACCTTAGTGATTTGGCTCACAGTGCCTCTGGCGATTGTCGGTGTCGCTTGGGGGCTGTTAATCGCCGGTGCGCCCTTTAGCTTTACCGCCTTGCTCGCGGTACTCAGTTTGGTGGGTATGCAAATTAAAAATGGTATTGTCTTGGTCGAAGAGATAAAGCGCCTTAATGATGAAGAGCAAGTGCCTTGGTCCGAGGCCATCTCCCTTGCCGCCGTGAGCCGTTTGCGGCCGGTAAGCATGGCGGCGTTAACGACGATCTTAGGCATGATTCCGCTGTTGGGGGATGTGTTCTTTAAACCCATGGCGGTAACCATTATGGCGGGGTTGGGGTTTGCCACAATCCTGACGTTGATTGTGGTGCCGGTGTTGTTTGCGTTGTTTTATCGGGTTAGGGAGTAAGGGGGGGACACTAGCGCGGGCTTTTTATAGGCTGCTCTCTCTGTCGCTCCGTGCCATTCACCTTGTCCCTGTTTTCCTACCCACTAAAATAGGCCAGCGCTCGGCTGGCTGCAGGGGGCCCAAAAGCGGAGTGTCGCAGTAGGCTCTGGTTTGCGTAAAACATCACACCTCTTCCACCTCTCTTGCTCCTAACCTCAATCCATGGCACGATTTACCACTTTAAAGCGCACGCTTTGTCACCGATGCTCAAAGGAAATTGACCACAATACAACGGGTTAGCCAGCTAGGAAGGTTAAATAAAAAGACCGCGACCAGAATAATAACGCGCATGCACACTTTCCTCCCTCCTGATTTGGCAATATAACCCTTGTAGCCGCTGTAAAACCAAAGGCTTAGGTCTATATCCTCAATTTTTACCGGAATGATAACGCGCATGCGCGATATACAAATGTTAGATTTTTAAGAGAGAACTATGGATATTCTTAATAATGCATGGGTGGTAGGTATTGGAGGAGGCCTTTTGAGCGGCCTTCTTGTAACTCTAATTACCCGATACATCTTTTCGAAGAAAGATGACAAGGAGTATGTGCAAAAACTCGCCACGGTGAATAAGGAAGTTGTGTACGCACTTCGACCTGGAATTTCTGAGGGCCACATTCCTGATGAAGAAGTACTGTCTTCCTTAATTAACGCAACAGCGAGAAAATACAAAGTGGCTCGTGATGATGTGTTTAGGCCAAAACAGATTGCCGAAGAATTAATTAAAGAAATATTGGACTCAAGTTTCATCTCATCAGAAACGAAAAAAACTATTGTGAAACGTTGGCTCACTTAATAAAAGAAAGAGAGCAAGCCTCTCAAGCACTAGACCTAAAAACCGTAGAGGAAGTAGAACGCAAAATTTCGGAATCTGACTATAGAAGTCGTCTGGTAACAAGAATGAGTGGAATTCTCGGTTTAACTGCTGCGATGGGAACGATGTCTGTTACTCTAATTAAAGACTTGAGTATTTCTTCTGACGGCGGAATTTCTAAAATATTCGATCTCGCTGCTCCAAGTTTTACTGTTGTATTAGCAACTATGGTCGCAATGATATCGATGGTTCTAGCTATGAAATTGAAAACATTAAAAGGTGATGATTCGGAAAATGTCAATGATAAATCTAATCGGGTAGCCGGAGGTGTCTAGCCTCCAGCCCCCACAACACCCTGCATGCG
>NZ_CAXAUC010000028.1:0-7115 GCF_963972205.1 uncultured Gilvimarinus sp.
TGTATCGCGGTTTTTTTCACGCCGAGGCGGTGCAGTTGCGTCACCGTTTGTTTCGCACCCGTGAATGGTCAGAGCCGATGCGGCGCGAGATTTTATATCGCGGTGAGGCGGTGGGGGTGGTGTTGTACGACCCCGCGCGCGATGAAGTGGCGTTGGTTGAGCAGTTTCGCGTAGGGGCGCTTGATGAACCGCAGGGCCCCTGGTGCCTCGAGGTGGTGGCAGGTATGGTCGAGCCCGGGGAAACGCCGCTGGATGTCGCAAGGCGCGAGCTCGTCGAGGAGGCCGGCATCGAGCAAGTCGAGTTGAGTTACATAGGTAACTACTTAGCCAGCCCTGGTGGTTGTGATGAAAAACTGCACCTGTACTGCGGGTTGTGCGACCTAACAGGTGTGGGTGGTGTTTTTGGGCTGCCGGAAGAGCACGAGGATATCAAAGTACACGTGTTGGCGGCGGCGGATGTGTTTGCCGAGCTTTATACGGGGCGTTGTAACAACCCAGCGGCGTTAATTGGCTTGCAGTGGCTACAGTTAAATCGCGAGCGTTTGCGCGCAGCGGCGCTAGAGCAGGTGGGTAGCGAATGAAGCAACCCCTAAAAAAAGATCGTTACAAAGTTAACTTTCCGCTGCAGATGGCTCAGTGCGAAGCCAACTATCTATTGCTGAGCAAGCTTACCCCCGAATTGGCAGTGCGCGATGCGTGGCAGTTTGCCGTAGAACGTGCCGGCAAAAGCTGGGAAATGCGCATTGAGGTGACAGAGCGGATGCGCTACACCACCACGGTGCGAGTGGCGCGCCAAGACGAGCGCGATAGCAGTTGGTTGCAGCTGCCGCAGTTGACTGTGCGTTTGTATCACGATGCGCAGTTGGCGGAGGTGTTGGCCTGGGAGGGGCACCGCCGTTTACAGGTGCGCTACAGCTACCCCAACCGAGACATGTATCAAGCGGACGAGAAAGCTCAGTTTAATCGCTTTTTGGGGGAGTGGCTGACGCATTGTTTGCAGCATGGTCATTCACTGCACGATATTTCGCTGTTGGTTAAATAGTCTTTTCTGCTTAACGGGCCGTCGGCAATCTTTGCTGTGTCGCCTCAATTTTCACTTTGGCACCTAAATTTCCCATCGAAATCGATAAAAATCCTTTAAAAAGTGGGTTCGCGATCAAACTTTGCCCAGATGGTGCCCTTTGGGGGCTGGCGCGCGTTGCCATAAGCGTTTATCGTTATTGGCGATACGATGGATGGTCCCGATTGAAGGATTTGCGAACGCTATGGTGCCGACAGCATCACCCGATAAAGCTCCTGGCACTCCCGCCCGGCTTATTCAAATTACCGATACTCATCTTGGTCCCGCCGACGGCGAGACGTTGCTGGGACTCAATACCGATCAAAGCTTGGCCGATGTGCTGGTGCTGATCGAGGCCGAGCAGCGCGCGGTTGATGCGGTGGTGTGTACTGGTGATGTCGCCAGCAACCCAGAGCCCAGTTGTTATTTGCGTTACATCGATACCATGCGCGACTACTTTGACTGCCCGCTCGGGTGGTTGCCGGGCAATCATGACATCACCTCGGTGATGCAGCAGCTTCGCCATCCACACCTGCCGGCCATGCGCACTATGAGGGTGGGTGATTGGTTGCTGGTGCTACTCGACTCCAGTGTTGCCGATCATGTACACGGCGCCTTGAGCGACGACGAGCTGGCGTTTTTACAGCAAACCCTCGCGAGCCACACGGCAGTGCCAACCTTGGTCATGCTGCATCACCAGCCGGTCCAGGTGGGCAGTGACTGGATCGACCAATACCAAGTGCGTAACCACGACGCCTTTTTTGCCATTATCGACCAACACCCGCAGGTAAAAGCGATTAGCTGGGGGCATGTTCACCAGGCGTTCGAGCTAACCCGTGGCCAGCAAGCACTGTTTGCCACCCCGTCCACTTGTGTACAATTTAAACCCGAGTGTGACGACTTTACCGTGGATACCTCCATGCCGGGGTATCGCTGGTTTGATTTGTACCCCGATGGCCGATTAGAGACCGGTGTATCGCGCGTCACCGATAAAGACTATCGTATCGATTATCGCTCGGCCGGTTACTAACCTCACCCTAGTTGCCGGCCTTTGAACAGGACACGGTAATATGCCCGCAGTTGTCTACCTGCACGGTTTTTTAAGCTCACCCGGCTCGCACAAAGCGCAGCGGTTAAAGAGCTGGATTGCACAAAACGCACCCGAGTTGAGTTTTCACTGTCCACACCTGACGCCCTACCCGGCACAAACCCGTCGCGAGCTGGATGCTTTACTGGAGTTTTTGCAGCCGGAACCTGTGTGGGTTATCGGCAGTTCGCTGGGTGGCTTTTGGGCCACATGGTTGGTCGAGCATTACGGTGTGCCGGCTGTAATTATCAATCCCTCGGTAAGGCCCTGGGATTTTATGCCAGAGTATTTGGGAGTTGACCTCGCCTCCTATCACACCGATGATAGCTACCGGCTGGGTGCCGCCCATATAGATGAAATTAAAGCGGTTGATTGCACCCCAATAAAACGACCGCACAATTATTGGCTGATGGTGCAAACGGGCGATGAAACATTAGACTATCGTCAAGCGGTCGAAAAATACCGTGAGTGCCGACAATTGGTTGAACCCGAAGGCGATCACAGCTTTGTTGGCTTTGAGCACCACATCGCCGATATTATTGAATTTTTTCGCGCTTTCTCCGCTGCGCGGTAAGCGATACCCGCCGGCGACAAGCCGGCTACCCCCTATAACAGTTAACGGCGCGTTACACATAAAAGACACTTTATGGCTAATTATTCTGCAGAAGATATTGAAGTTCTCACGGGGCTAGATCCGGTTAAAAAACGCCCCGGCATGTACACCGATACCACGCGGCCCAATCATCTGGCACAAGAGATCATCGACAACAGCGTCGATGAAGCACTGGCCGGGCACGCCAAGCAAATCGATGTTATTTTACACAAAGACCAATCTATTACCGTCACCGACGACGGTCGTGGTATGCCGGTGGATATTCACCCCGAGCAAGGCAAGCCGGGGGTCGAGGTCATTCTCTCGACGTTGCACGCCGGGGGTAAGTTTTCTAACAAAAACTACCAGTTTTCGGGCGGTTTGCACGGCGTGGGTGTGTCGGTGGTCAATGCGCTATCCGAGCGGCTTGAGGTCACTATCCGGCGCGATGCACAAGTGCATCGCATTGTGTTTGCCGATGGTGAAAAAATATCCGATCTAGAAGTGATCGACACCTGCGGCAAACGCAACACCGGTACCAGCGCGCACTTTTGGCCCAACGCCTCGTACTTTGACAGCAATAAGTTCTCGGTCAGCAAGTTGCGTCATGTGCTGCGAGCCAAAGCGGTATTGTGCCCAGGGTTAACCGTTACCTTTAAAGATGAAACCTCGGGCGAAAAAGACACTTGGTTTTACGAAGATGGTCTAAAAGATTACTTGCGCGGCAACACTCAAGGGTGGGAAGTTTTACCCGAGGCCCCTTTTGTTGGCGAATTTTCGGGTAAAACCGAAGGCGTCAATTGGGCCGTACAATGGTTGCCCGAGGGTGGCGAGCTTACCCAAGAAAGCTACGTAAACCTTATTCCCACCGCTCAGGGCGGCACCCACGTTAACGGCTTGCGCACCGGCTTATTGGATGCGTTGCGCGATTATTGCGAGTTTCGCAACTTAGTGCCGCGGGGCGTCAAGCTTGCCCCTGAAGATGTCTGGAGTCAATGCTGTTATGTGTTGTCATCCAAGCTGGCCGACCCACAATTTTCCGGGCAAACCAAAGAGCGCTTAAGCTCGCGCGAGGCTGCCGCTTTTGTATCGGGAGTGGCGAAAGATGCGTTTGCTCTGTGGCTTAATCAGCACACCGAAGAGGGCGACAAGCTTGCCGAACTGTGCATTAACAATGCGCAAAAGCGTGTGCGCTCTAGTAAAAAAGTTGCGCGAAAAAAAATCACCCAAGGGCCTGCCTTGCCGGGTAAATTAGCCGATTGTTCTAACAACGATCCATTTACCAGTGAGTTGTTTTTAGTAGAGGGCGATTCGGCTGGCGGCTCGGCCAAGCAGGCGCGCGATCGCGAGTATCAGGCCATCATGCCGCTGCGCGGAAAAATCTTAAACACGTGGGAGGTGGATTCGGGGCAAATTTTGGCCAGCCAAGAAGTACACGATATTTCTGTGGCGCTGGGTATCGATCCGGCAACCGAATCGCTAGAGGGGCTGCGCTATAACAAAATTTGTATTCTCGCCGATGCTGACTCCGATGGCTTACACATCGCCACCTTGTTGTGCGCTTTATTTGTTCGCCACTTTCGACCGTTAGTCGCCCAGGGGCATGTGTATGTCGCGATGCCGCCTTTGTATCGTATTGATGTGGGTAAAGACGTTTACTACGCACTGGACGATAGCGAAAAGGCTGGTGTGCTCGAGCGCATTGAAGCCGAAAACAAAAAAGGCAAGGTAAACGTCCAGCGCTTTAAAGGTTTGGGTGAGATGAACCCGCTACAGCTGCGAGAAACCACTATGGCCCGCGATACTCGTCGCTTGGTACAGCTGCGCATTGAAGACGGCGACGACACAATGCAAATCATGGATATGTTGCTCGCAAAAAAACGCGCCTCAGACCGCAAAGCCTGGCTGGAAGAAAAAGGTAATTTAGCGGAGATTATTGCGTAGTTGTAAATCCGCGTATAAGTTTGAACAACGCGACTTAGGTTGGGTAGAGCCTTTCAATGATATAGAGTTGTGGGGACAGGCACCTAATCGATCGGCGACGTCGGTTATTGCATCCCCACGCTCGACAACCTGTTTGGTTGCGTCTTCTTTACGCGGCACTGTGATTATTTTAAATCACGAGCAAAGTTTGAGACGTCCGCTTGCGCTTGTGTGTTATCGCTAAAATAAAGAGTCGATAGGGCTTCTAGTGCCGGCACGACGCTCCCCAATGACATGGGTATATATCTCAGTGGTTCTCAGGTCAGAATGCCCTAATAACTCCTGTACTGTGCGTATGTCACTGCCATTTAACAGTAAATTTGTGGCAAACGAATGGCGAAAGGTATGCGCTGTTACGCGTTTATGAATATTGCTGGCTTTAACGGCCTTTCGTAAATGTTTGGCATAGGCGGTACTGTGTAGATGATGCCTGCAGATATAATTATCATAGGGGTGCTGGCAACGAGTGGTGGAGGGAAAGAGGTATTGCCAGGCGAAATCGGTTAACGCTTTGCCATATTTTCGGTGTAACGCTAACGGCACCGAAGTAGAGCCATAGTCTTCAGCAAGGTCGGCTTCATGAACATGTTGTGCCTCTTGCATTTGATGCTGTATTGAAGCAACCAATATTTCAGGCAACAATGTGTAACGATCTTTTCGGCCCTTACCCCGGAAAATAAAAATAGAGCGATTATGAGGGTCGATATCTTTAATTCGCAGAGACAGAGCTTCATGTATGCGAAAACCGCAACCGTAGAGTAAGGCGGTAATCAACCAATATTTACCCTTCAACTGGTTTAGTATGACCGTGACCTCATTGGGCGCCAGTACGGTCGGCACATTTTGGGGCCGTTTTGCGAAGCCATAGCCCAAGTTCTCAATGTCTCGCTGAATGATGTAGCGGTATAGAAACACAATGGCACATAAAGCCTGATTTTGTGTGGCAGCACTAACCTTCCGGTTAACTGCCAGGTAACTAAGAAATCGTTCAATATCAGCGTTGCCCATCACCTCCGGGTGTCGTTTATCATTGAATAATATGAAATGCCGAATCCAATACAGATAAGTCTTTTCGGTTTGCAAGCTGTAGTGGCGGGTACGAAGTTCGGATCTAACCCGTTCAATAAACAGTGAACGCTTCATAAGCTGCTCCCCTGCTGTATTTATATACAGTTATAATCGAGGTATAGGAAAAAGCAAGGGCAGGGTCTTATGAGTACTGAAATGAAGTGTCTCTGTTATCCCTTGTGTCACTTCGTAACTATATGAAATTAAATAATTTTTCTTTAGAAATGGCTGTATAAAAGGCCCCGCGGGGTCTCATGAGTCACAATGGCTTCTTTTTCACGGTGATAAAATCTAAAAAAAGGTGTTTTAATTCATTGAATTTGATAAGGTTTTAGGCGAAATAAACGATAAAAAGAGGTATGAGTTCGTGTTGTATAATCGAAATTCCGCCTAATATACTGTTATGGCTCTGGGTAAGCAATGAACCTCAATGAACTAGTTATAAAAGTCAGTGGTGATTTTATTAGTTCCCCATGGTGGGATTCGCAAGACTCGCCTGGCGTTGATCGTATAAAAGAAGCCTCTGAACACATCAACAATGGCGAACAATACGCCTCTTTCAAGAAAACCGAAGAGGGCAGTTATCTTCTAAGTGTTCTGGAGGCTTATGAGTGCTCTTTCAATGATGCCGATTGGCTTCCATATGAAATAGTTGGTCTTCCTATTGATAAGGCCCGCACCTTCATTGGTCTTGTGAATCGTGAAGTTGCAAAGTATGGAGCATCAAGGGCTATTCCATATCTAAGGCAGCATTATGAAAGTCTTACAAAATAGCCATAACAAGCCGCAGCAATCGCTCCCGTTGGTCGCTAGGACAGCCAAAACGCTGCGCTTATTTGTCTGCCCCTGTGCGGGGCGTTATAAGTATGGATACTACAATGAAATATATCGTATTAATTTTCACGCTACTAACTAGTAATAATGTGCTTGCATTGAGTTGTATTTTCCCGGACAAAGAGTCGAGCGTAAAGGACTCAAAGGACATATTTGTTGGCGAGGTAGTGGAGATCATTTCGTCTAAAAAAGTCGAAAATGACGATCCGTGGGATGCTAACCATGAAATTATAGCAAGACTGAAGGCTCATGAAATAATTCGAGGAGATGCCAAGACATTTCAAAATGTGCGTTTTTCAGAGAAAGTATCAGCTGGTGAGCACTATATAATATTTGACAAATCTGCATATTCTTCATGGTGTTCCATCAGTCTCTCAAAAAAACTTGAAGATGCCGGCTGGTACCTAAAAATTCTTAACTATGAAAGCTCTAGCTATAATCGGGTAGCCGGAGGTGTCTAGCCTCCAGCCCCCACAACACCCTGCATGCGG
>NZ_CAXAUC010000029.1:0-4421 GCF_963972205.1 uncultured Gilvimarinus sp.
TTACGATAAATTATACTCGCTTAACGATGTGTCCAGTATTAGTGGTAGGGATCATGATGCCTTTGGGGTTGGTGTTGGACTTGGCTCTAGTGGCACTTATTTTCTGGCCGTTATTAAGACTCAGGACGCATTAGATGCGTTGCAGCGCGATCAGTGGTTGTTCAACCCATCTGCCCGCCGCTCGCTGGGTAACGAAGGCTCGCTGTATCACAGCAGTAGCAACGACATAGAGTTTTACTTTTTTAGTCAATCAGGTGCTGCCATTGGCGCCGGACTGGAGCTAACCCGAGTATCGGTGAATCGTCGTTTGACTGATACCGGTGTGGCTGGCACGACGATACCTAATCGCGCCTCGGCTTACGCTAATAGCCAAGGCGCTAAGGCGCCGCGCAAGTGGCCGCATACCTTGCCGTTTTTTGGCCAAGAGGCTGTCGATGCCGGCTTTAATTTGCCTTTGCCGATGGGCGTCAGTTTTACCTTTGCCAGCGTGCGCCAAAACATGTCGTTAACGCATTTAAACGTCGGGTTTAACGGCGCCGAAAAAATTCCCTATGAGTTTGTCGATTTTGGCAATGCCGAGACAGTGCTGGATACGACGCAAATTAAAGTTGATGCGTGGCTGTTTCCGTTTATGAATGTTTTTGCCATGGTCGGCAAGGTAGACGGCAGCATCACCATGGATGTTACGCTCGATGGCGATACCTTACTTGAGGGCAGCGGTACCGATTGCACGGGTGCGTTGCGGCCTCCGTTGTGTTTTGTACTAGCCGGGCGTGAGGTCGAGTTTCCGGTGCGAGCTCAGGTTAACCCTACGACCTATGGTGTCGGCACGGTGTTGGCTGGCGGCTGGCAAGATTGGTTTGCCGTGCTGCCTTTTAATGTCACCTACAGTAAGCCTGATAACGCTGTTGCCGACGGTCGCTCGGTTACCGTGACCCCGCGTGTGGGGCGTGTTTTTAAGCTCTCAGAGTTAGGGCGGCTGGCGCTCTTTGTGGGTGGTAATTATTTAGATAGTGAGAATACGGTGGATGGCCAGCTTGACGTTCCCGGTACCGATCAGGTGCTGGGTTACCGTATTCGCCAAGAGAGTAAAGATCGCTGGAATTTATTGGCCGGATTTAACTGGGATATCAGTTCGGTGTTGTCGGTTAGTGCCGAGTACAATGGTTTTATTGGCTCCCGCGAGGCGATGATTGGCTCGTTAGTGGTGAGGTTTTAATCGTGCTTAGCTATAGAGAAACCGCTGTTTCGCGCTGGGCTTTACGCGGCACGAGTGCCACTGCAAAACGCAGATTACGAGCCGGCATTCTCGTGGCATTGAGTCTGGCGTCAAGTGCGTTGGCACAAGCGGTAGAGCCAGGCAAAGTGCAAGAGGTGCCGACGCTAACCGATGAGGTAATGGAAAGCGGCACTACGCCGGTGCGCGGTAACCCAGCCAGCAGTATGGCGAGCTGGTGGCCTGACGATTTAATCTTGGCGCCTATTCCCGGCCGCTCTCCAGAGTTGGGCTGGAAGCTGGCGCTGGTCGGTGGGTACTTTATCGATATTGATAAAACGCAAACCGATACCCCCTCTTCCGTGGTGGGAGCAATGGGGATGACCACCGAGAATGGCAGCTACGCTTACGGTGTGGGTGGTAATTTACATTTTTGGGAGGACCGTTTGCGAGTCGCGCTGGCAGCGGGAGAGATTAATTATAATTACCGCTACTGGGGCGTGGGCAACGCCGCTGGCGATACCGGCCTTTCGCTGGACATTACCCAAAAGTCCCCGTTGTACTATGGCTCTGTGTTGTATGAAGTGTGGGACAATGTCTATACCGGGTTGGGATTCTTAGCCGGAAAAGCCGATGTGCGCCTGCGCACAGAGCGCCCACTGTTAGCGAATTTGCCCGACCCAAGTATCACTTTGGACATGGCGGCGGTACAACTGCCGCTAAAATACGATTCTCGTGATCAGCCGTACTTCCCTCGCCATGGGGCTTTGCTTAGCGCTACAGCGGCTTTTTACCGACAAGCGCTGGGCTCTGACTTTGATACCGATATTGTCAGTTTGTCGGCTAATCAATACCTCGCGATGGCCGATCGTGACGTGTTGGCGCTGCGGGCTTATTATCGTTCGGCCGGGCGCGAAGCGCCGTTTTTTTTGCTCAGCTCGTTTGGCGGTAAAACCGATTTACGCGGCTATGATGTTGGCCGGTATCGGGATAAAACCATGTACGCACTCCAGGCCGAGTATCGCTGGCGGGTGTCTAATAAATGGGTATTAACCGGCTTTACTGGGGTGGGCGAGGTCGCCGAGAGTGCCGGTGATTTTTTCTCTGAGTACTTGCCCGCCGCTGGCGTCGGGGCAAGGTTTTTATTGTCACAAAAGCACTTAGTTAGCTTGTCAGCCGATTATTCGGTGGGTAAAAACGGCTCGCAGTTTTATTTTGGTGTTGGCGAAGCATTTTAGTGTGTACCACATAAGCAGAGGTTTTTATGAGATTTTTTAAATACTGGTTAGCCATGTTTTTTATGATAAACGCAGCGGTGGTGACGGCAAAAGAAGCCGCCCCCAGCTTTGACGCCCGGCTATCGCAGTACGATTATCCGTATCCGGTGCAGATGTTTGCGGTTACAAGCCAACGCCAATCTTTAGAAATGGCCTATATGTACTTACCTGGTAAGCCGGATAAACCGACGGTGCTGTTGCTGCACGGCAAAAATTTTGCCGCCGATTACTGGCAAAAAACCGCCGCGCTGTTGCAACAAAAAGGCTATGGGGTTTTGATGCCCGATCAAATTGGCTTTGGTAAATCATCCAAACCTGCGCATTATCAGTTCTCGTTTGAGGCGTTGGCGGCCAATACGCGCGCCTTAACCGATAAGCTAGGATTAGAGCACCTGATTGTGATGGGCCATTCCATGGGCGGGATGTTGGCCTCGCGTTATGCTCTGAGTTACCCCGATCAAGTCGAGCAGCTGGTGTTGGTTAATCCGGTCGGGTTAGAGGATTACTTACAGTACGTCGAGTACAAAGATCCGGCCTTTTTTTACGACAGTGAACTCAACAAAACCATTGAGGGGGTGATCGCTTACCAAAAGAAAAACTACTACGACGGAAAATGGTCTGAGGCATACGAGGCGCTAACCACCATTCATAAAGGCTGGATTAACGGCCCCGACTGGCCCCAAGTGGCTTGGAATAACGCGTTAACGTACGATTTAATTTTCACCGGAGCGGTCGTTAATGAATTTAACAATATTTCGGTGCCCACTCACTTAATTATCGGTACCCGCGATACCACCGGCCCGGGCAGAGGCTGGAAAAAACCAGGGGTAACCCGAGTGTTGGGGCAGTACGATAAACTGGGCAAGCAAGCTGCCGAGACTATTCCCCACGCGACCTTGCATGAGATTGACGATGTCGGGCATATGCCGCAGTTTGAGGCGTTTGATCGCTATCAGACCATACTAGATAAAATCTTTTAACCGAACCTGGATTGCCTGATGAACGAACGAGAAAAAATGCTTGCCGGTAGTGAATATTGGATTAACGACCCTGAGCTCACCGAAATTCGTTTTAAAACGCGGGATTTGGTTGACGATTTTAATGAACTAAAAGCGCGCGATGGTGATGCTAAGGCGCAACTGCAACAAAAAATATTTGCCCAAGTAGGCGATAACGTTCATATCGAAAAACCTATTCGGGTGGATTATGGCTGTAATACCACGATTGGTAGCAATGTGTTTATTAATTTTAATTTTGTATTGCTTGATTGCTGCCCGGTTACGATAGGCGACAATGTTTTTATTGCCCCTAATGTACAGGTGTATGCGGCCAGCCATCCGCTCGATTTAGGCCAACGTAATGCGCACATAGGCGTTGCCGCGCCCATCACCATTGGCAGTAATGTGTGGATAGGTGGTGGCTGTATTATCTTGCCCGGAGTGAGTATTGGTGATGGTTGCACTATTGGCGCCGGCAGCGTGGTGACTAAAAGTATTCCGGCCAACAGTGTGGCGTTTGGCAACCCTTGCAAGGTGCATAAAAGCAACTTGTCCGCCTAAACGGGTATCTATGCTTGCCTGTTTCTGTTTGGCTAACAATAAGCCCGCCGTTAAAGGCGGGCTTATTATGCTGCGGTAGCCGGTTATTTTTAGTACATAAAACCAAACTCGACGGACAAAGTCCCAAACGCTGGATCGTCAATGGCATTGTCCACATCGACCCATCGTTCGTAGTAACCGGCGCGTATAAAATGCCGTTGGCTGATATCAAACCGAACGCCTGCACCAATCCCGTAGGACAGCGAATCTTCACCGTAGGTGGGTTGGTAAGCGTCGCAGATATAACCCCACCAAGGGTCCCACCAACACACACTGTTGAGACTGTAGAAAAACTCCAAAAAATAGGTGTTTTTTGCTAAAATTGGCCAT
>NZ_CAXAUC010000030.1:0-4058 GCF_963972205.1 uncultured Gilvimarinus sp.
AAAACACATTAGCCTATGAAGCTAGTTGGCTGACACAGAGTTTTGAACACCCTCGCCACGGTGGCTACTACAGGCCGCATAACCCTCTACTTTTAACGGCGGTTTAAAATGGGGGGATTACAGAAACTTTCGGTATAGAATAAATTTCCTCAAGTTTTACTGGCTGTGTCATTCCGAGAATTTGTACATTCTCAACGTTTGACCTTACTAAGGATTCGTTTGCTCTTTTGTACTTTTGCAATATATCCAGAGACTCAGTTTTCTTATTTAACGTTTCAAAGACTGAATTAGTGGATCTCTTTATTGGCCCCTCGGCAATTTTTTTTATTTCCATAATATACTCTTATATACAACGTATCAGAAGAGCCTCGACGTCAAATCTTACACTTCACGAAAGACCAAAATAACGACCCAATGGCTCATTAATTAATTTTTGTGCGAATAATTTTGCTAGCAGAAATGGAGGGGGAAAGCTTATTTCAACGTAGACCGGGCTTCGCCCTTTATTATCTTATCTTCCTGACTGGCTAAATCTGAGGTTATGGCTGCCTGCCTTCTGACCAGCTTGGTGTTCAACCATAGCCCTTACACACTATGTGGCTTACTGTGCCACGGCACAGGAGAGTTGGCAACCAGAACAAATCTATGCGGCTCGTAGAACTGATTAGGCTCTAGCGTAAGCCACCCCATTAAGTCACCCACCAATTCAACCCAAAGCACTCCGTAGCCAAAAAGCCACTAGATACCGGCTCAAGGCCGGCATGACGATGTAGGTTAATGAATGTGATATCGCGGTGACTCAGCTAACTACGAAGCGCCGCTTGTACTTCCCCCGTAGATACAGCCGAATGGAGGCTTATTTTATCGGTTGAGCACACAGGACGTGTGCGAGAGGATTGTCAGGGCATGGACGCCCTGTCAATCCGTGCCGTTAAAATCAGCCAGAATGAGGGAACCCGTAGGGCTGGATATGTGGGGGCGCGCCTTTTGAGTACTTTTCGTCGCGAAACGAAAAGTACTTCGCCACGCCCGGCGACACGGGCTTATATACCAAAGCCCGCGTTAGCGGTACCCTAAGATTAATCATTGGCTTTTTCAAAAGTGTGGCACCGGGCAAATGCGCATCACAACCCTTTATCCGTCACCGCCCCCTCCGAAGCCGACGACACCGTCTTAGCAAACTTAGCCAACACCCCGCGGGTATAACGCGGCGCAGGGCGTTGCCAACTTTCCAGGCGCTTCCGAATTTCCGCGTCAGGAATATTAATACTAATCTGGGCGTTTTCGGCATCGATGGTAATCTCATCGCCGTTTTCGATAATGGCAATGGGCCCACCGTCCATAGCCTCGGGCGTTATATGGCCCACTACAAAACCGTGGCTGCCGCCCGAGAAGCGGCCGTCGGTGATAAGCGCAACATCGTTACCCAGGCCTTTGCCCATGACTGCCGAGGTGGGGCTGAGCATTTCTCGCATGCCGGGGCCACCGCGCGGGCCCTCGTAGCGAATGACGATCACATCGCCTTTAACCACGGTGCCGCCCAGTATGGCCTCTAGTGCTTCTTCTTCAGAGTGGAACACCCGTGCTTTGCCGGTAAACACCAGCCCCTCTTTACCGGTAATTTTGGCCACCGCGCCCTCGGGTGCCAGGTTGCCCTTAAGGATAACCAGGTGACTGGTGGCTTTAATGGCGTTATCAAAGTCGTGAATAATGTCTTGCTCGGCCGGGTAGGGCTTAACATCGGTTAGGTTCTCGGCCAGGGTTTTGCCGGTCACAGTCAGGCAATCGCCGTGCAGCAGGTTTTTATCCAGTAGCATTTTCATCAGTGGCTGAATACCGCCTACGGCGATCAGCTCGGACATCATGTACTGCCCGCTGGGGCGCAGGTCCGCCAGTACGGGGACTTTTTTGCCGATGCGCATAAAATCATCCAGCGTCAGTGGCACATCCACAGCGTGGGCCATAGCCAGCAAGTGCAGCACGGCATTGGTCGAGCCGCCGAGGGCAATGGTGACGGTAATAGCGTTTTCAAACGCCTTGTGGGTCATGATGTCGGTGGGTTTAATGTCCTGCTCCAGCAGCTCGAGTACAGCGGCGCCTGCGCGGCGGCAGTCTTCAGCTTTAGACGACGATACCGCCTCTTGCGCCGAGCTGTCCGGCAGGCTCATGCCCAATGCCTCAATGGCCGAGGCCATGGTATTGGCCGTGTACATACCACCACAGGAGCCGGGGCCGGGTATGGCGGTTTCTTCGATCTGTTTAACGGCAATGGTGGATAGATCGCCCCGGGCGTGTTGCCCCACAGCCTCAAACACCGAGACAATATCGGTATGGTTGGCGCCGGGTTTAATGGTGCCGCCATACACAAACACCGAGGGGCGGTTCAGCCGCGCCAGGCCGATCATGCAGCCGGGCATATTTTTGTCGCAGCCGCCAATGGCCACCAGCCCGTCAAAGCCCTCGCAGCCGGCGACCGTTTCAATAGAGTCGGCGATTACCTCGCGGGAGACCAGCGAGTACTTCATGCCCTCGGTGCCGTTGGATATGCCGTCCGATATGGTAATGGTGTTAAACACCACGCCCTTGCCGCCCGCCTGGTCGGCGCCGGCACAGGCTTCATCGGCCAATTTGTCGATGTGCATATTGCAGGGCGTGACCATGCTCCAGGTAGAGGCGATGCCGACCTGCGGTTTTTTAAAGTCATCATCGTTAAAGCCCACGGCGCGCAACATGGCGCGGGCGGGTGCTTTTTCTATACCGTCGACTACTTTGGACGAGTGTTTGCGTTTATCGGTCATGGGGTGCCCCTATCGTTTGCAAGCGTGCGTCGGTTGGTTTATGTAGCATAGCTTACAAGGCATAAGCATCCGAGATACAGGCCTGAAATCAAAGCCAGCGTTGTCGGCAAAACCAGATTTACCCTTTCACGCCCAGATAAATCGTGTGCTTACTCCCCTTGCCCTTGTGTGCGCGCACCGTTTTTACCGCCACCGTAAACCTGGCTTTTTTGAGCTGTGTGGTAAACGCCGGATCGTGCCATGCCGACCACACGGCCAGCACACCGCCTTTGTGCAGCGTACTGCGAATGGCCTGCAAACTTTCCATCGAGTACAAGCTGGTGTTATCGGCGTGAGTAAACCCTTCGGGGCCGTTATCCACATCCAACAGTATCGCGTTAAAAGTGGGCTTTTGCGCTTTAAATAATTCCGCCACATCGCCCAAATGCACAAGCGCCCTTGGGTTATTAAGCGGGTAACCCGCGCACTCGCCGAGCGGGCCTTTGTTCCATTCTACAACCTCCGGCACCAACTCGGCCACGGTAACCTTGGTGGACTCGGTGGTCGCCGTAAGCGCAGCGGCTAAGGTAAAGCCCATGCCCATACCGCCCACTAAAACAGCGGCGTTTTCTACATTTGCGATATGGGCACAGCCTAAGTCGGCTAACGCCAGCTCCGAGCTATGCATCCGGCTGTTCATCAACTCGCCGCGCACACCTTTAAGCGAAATAGAAAATTCTTTATCGCGCTGCATCAGGCGCAGCTCACCGCCGTTGTTTGGGATAACGGCCGTGCCGAGTAATTGCCAAGGGATCATATCAATACGTATTAGCGAGGAATGAAGAGGCTACTTTAGCAGATTCAGCACTTAAGCGTTGATAACAGCGCAGGATGACATTTACCATCTTCCTGCACCGAACGACCTACAGGTTACTCAAAGCGGCAGTCTGGGCGCCATGACTCTATATTTTCAAAACTCGACGTAACGCAACGCCATTCAAGCCAACTAGTCGTTGGGCTAGGGGTTGGAATATAGTCAATCATCCCTCCTTCGACTCCCGATTTTTCAGTAAAAGTGAGCCTAATCACACCCTGCACTTGAATCTCTAGACTTTGCAATACTTCGTCAGAAAACGAAACTGGGCTTGGTAAATTCAACTCTTTGTTTGTTGACGGCAACTTCCCCGTCGCGGCGAAGTACTCGTTAAGTTGCAACCTTATATTCATATGATCCCTACCATCAAAACTAGACACTCAATTTAGCGAGGGCTTCTTGCTCAA